>PMEM01000070.1:0-30154 GCA_003155795.1 Gemmatimonadota bacterium | reverse complement strand
GAACATGGGCGCACAGATGGTGAAGGAAGTCGCGACGAAGACGTCCGATCTTGCCGGTGACGGCACCACCACTGCGACCGTTCTTGCTCAGGCGATCTTCCGCGAAGGACTCAAGAACGTCACTGCAGGTGCGAACCCGATGGCACTTCGCCGCGGCATCGACAAGGCGGTCCAGGCAGTTGTCGACGAGCTTCACGCGATCTCGGTTCCAACGACGGGCAAGAAGGAAATTGCACAGGTTGGCACGATCTCGGCGAACAACGACAAGGAGATCGGTGATCTCATTGCCGAAGCGATGGAAAAGGTTGGCAAGGACGGCGTGATCACGGTTGAAGAGGCGAAGGGCCTCGAGACCAACCTCGAGACAGTCGAGGGCATGCAGTTCGATCGCGGTTATGTATCACCGTACTTCGTCACTGATCCTGACAAGATGGAAGCCGTTCTCGAAGACGGCATGATTCTCATCCACGACAAGAAGATCTCGTCGATGAAGGATCTGCTTCCTATTCTCGAGAAGGTTGCGCAGCTCAGCAAGCCGTTGCTCATCATCGCAGAGGACATCGAGGGCGAGGCCCTTGCGACACTTGTGGTGAACAAGCTTCGCGGCACTCTCCGCGTTTGCGCGGTCAAGGCGCCAGGATTCGGCGATCGTCGCAAGGCGATGCTGGAAGACGTGGCAGTGCTCACCGGCGGCCGCGTTATCTCAGAGGAAGTTGGATTCAAGCTTGAGAACGCGACAGTCGAGCAGCTCGGTCACGCGAAGCGCATCGTTGTCGACAAGGACAACACCACGATCATCGATGGCGGCGGTACGGATGACGCCATTCAGGGCCGTGTGAAGGAGATCAAGGCCGCGGTCGAGAAGACCACGTCCGATTACGATCGTGAGAAGTTGCAGGAGCGTCTCGCGAAGATTGCAGGCGGAGTCGCCGTGATCAACGTCGGCGCAGCGACCGAGAGCGAGATGAAGGAGAAGAAGGCTCGCGTCGAAGACGCGCTGCACGCAACGCGTGCGGCAGTTGAAGAGGGAATCGTCCCGGGCGGCGGAGTTGCACTCATCCGTGCCCAGAAGGCCCTCAAGGACCTCAAGCTCACGGATCGCGATGAGCAGGTCGGCATCGACATCATCCGTCGTGCCATCGAGGAGCCAATCCGCATGATTGTTCAGAATGCGGGCGGCGAAGGTTCGATGGTCGTCGAGAAGGTGCGTAGCGCGAAGGACAATACCTTCGGCTACAACGCACTCACCGACACTTACGAGGATCTCGTACAGGCCGGCGTCATCGACCCAACGAAGGTTACGCGCACCGCGCTCCAGAATGCAGCCAGCATTGCCGGCCTGCTTCTGACCACCGAAGCGTTGATCGTCGAGAAGAAGGAAGCGAATCCACCAGCAGGTGGCCCGCCAGGCGGCGGCATGGGCGGAATGTACTAGGACAGTACTGAAGGCTCGTAACAGAAAGCAAAAGTGGTCCGGAGCAATTGCTCCGGACCGCTTTTGCATAGGTTGCGATCATGGTTCCACTTCACGATTCTTTCCTGGCATGTTCGCCGCCGTGCTGTGGAATTCGCGGTGACGCGCGCCTATTCACTGCGGGCATAGAGAGATAGGTTTCCGTGATGCGCACGAGTACGAGCGTGATCGTTCTTTTGATGGCTCTCATGAGCGCGCCGTCCCATACGCCGCCGGTCGCCCCTGCCGATGTGCGTGTCACGGGCAGCGATGATGCTCCCGGAACTGCGATTCGTGCGGACACGGTTCGACCTGGTCGGTGCTCGACCGCGGCACTGGAACGGCCAGACACTGCCGAGGCATGGGTGCGCGTTGCGATGGATTGGAGGGCGGAAGCGCCGGGTGCGTGGTCCAACGATTCTCTTCGCAATGAGTTGCTCGCGCTTGGGAAGGCCGATCAGGATGCCCGGGAAGGCATTACTCCGGGGAAGCTTAAAGACACGACTTTCGGGCGCCGGCTTATGCTTGGCGACTCCCTGAGAAGCGTGCGAATGAATGCGATTCTCGATCGGTATGGATGGCCAGGCAAGAGTATGGTAGGAGTAGCCGGCGCGGCTGCCGCATTCTTGCTCGTACAACATAGTGCGGCGCTGGGGCCGCGAGGACTATCGCTCATGCAAGCTGCGAAGCCTGGCGAAGTGTCACCGGCCGATCTCGCGCTGGTGATTGACCGGCAGCGAACAAGCGCTGGCCATCCGCAGGTTTACGGCTCGCAGCTTGACTCCAGCCACTCTGATGTGTTGCAGTTTTTCCCTATTGAAGCACCACTTCATGTGGACGAGCGAAGGGCGACGATGGGCCTGCCGCCGTTACGACCTTATGCCTGCATGGTCGCTACGATGTACAGTGCAGCCGTCGCGATGCCGGACGGTGTCCCCAGATAATTCGCTCCGCTTGCGGTTCCTGAGCCGCAGGATCAGAGCGACAGCGCCAGTTGCACTGCAACGGCGCTCCGAGCTGATGGTTCGAACGGCCCCACAACCCGATCCTGATGCGCAGCGGTCAGTCTTCCGGTGAATCGGGTGTGTGATACTGCTGCATGCACATCCGCGAGAGCCGCATGCGGTGTATTGCACTTCTCGCTCAGGTGCGCAAGAACGACGTGCCTCAGGTCGCGGTGCGCGACTTCGCGCGCCAACTGACCGGCGCATCCATTGCTGAGGTGACCGCTCCGGCTGGCTATGCGCGCTCGCACAGATGCGGGATATGGCCCCGCGTGCAGCATCGATTCGTCGTGATTTGCTTCGAGGAGGAGCATGTCGAGATCACGGAGTGCGTCGCTGACGCTCTGCGTGGCGATCCCAAGGTCATACGCGATGCCCGTGCGCGCTCCACTCGATCGCGACGTCGCAACCAGGATGACCGGCTCGGCCGCATCATGGGATGCTCGCACCGAAAGCAGGTCCATATCTCCAATTGTGAGGCCGTCCCCCGCTCGAAATGCAATCGTGCCAACGTTGGCGAGGTCACGACAGGCTGCTATTGTGCCGGATGTCGCATAGGATTCCCACGCGAATCGCTGGCACAACACGCGTACTCCACGAACGTGATCCGTGTGTTCGTGCGTGACGACGACCGCCTGAATCGACTCGGGTGCTATTGCAGCAAGTCTCAAGCGCTCGACGAGAGTGGACGCCGCGAATCCAGCATCGATGAGTAACCGGGTGCCACCGGATTCGAGTACCACAGCATTGCCCCGGCTACCGGAGCCCAGGACCCACATGCTCATAGTCACTGTGGCTGACTTACTGATGCAGATGCATGCGAGTTCCTGCTCAACGCCACCTGAGGCTACGCTTTTGTGGCGCGGGCGTATGCGCTCGCGAGCTGGCGTTGGGTCGTCTCAGCGAGCGTGACTCCGCGGCGTTGCATGACGCGTCGAGCAACGTCAAGAAACTTGTCGAGCTTGTAAGTCGCGTATGGATCGCCGTCGCCCCACGCAAACGCTGGCACGTGCTTGGGATGCAATGCGCCGCCGAAGATATTCGCCGCTGCGCCGATTACGGTGCCGGTGTTGAGCATCGTACCAATTCCAGTCTTTACGTGGTCACCGAACACTGTACCTAGAAACTGCTGCTGCGTATCGACCAACCCGCCCCGCGTCCAGAGGTGGACTGATCCGTAGGTATTCTTGAGATTGCTGGTGGTGGTACCCGCGCCAAGATTAACCCAGCGACCGAGATACGAATGGCCGACGAATCCGGTGTGTCCCTTGTTGGAGTGGCCGAGCACGATGCTGGAGCTTATTTCACCACGGATCTTGGATTTCTCGCCAATCGAACAGTTCGCGATGCGGTCGCCGACGATAACCGCGTCAGCGCCGATGAAGCAGGGGCCGACCAGCCGTGTGAAGGCTGCCACACTTGCCCCTGCGCGAACGAGAATCGGGCCGGCGGAAGCATCGAAGATGACATACGGATCGATGGACGCGCCAGTCTCGACTGTAACGGAATGGCCACCGAGAATTGCGCCGGGATCCGCCACAGCGGTGATCGATGGTGCGAGCGCCGCAATATCATCCGCGAGCTGAAGTGACAATTGCGCAATGAAGTCCCAGACCGCGCCCAGCCAGCGCCCGTTTAATGTTGCGGCACTGTCACCGGCGATGCTCGCGAGATCAAACGAGCCATCCGACAGTGACGAAGACGCGAGAGGCGTTGCAAGCCGGACCGCGCAAATTTGGCCGCCGCATCGCCACGCCATTTCGGAATCAGCGAGAACGGCATCGAGCGCGACAACGCAGCGGGAGTTGGCGAGAATTGCGCCTGCCGGTATAACCGCGTCCGGAGTGACCGCTGCCGGAGCACCTCGTTCGTCAAAGTCGGTCAGATGGGCAGCACTCGCAAAGCCGGCAGCGTCGCGGCCGGAGACACGCTCCCAGCGCTTCCGGAGAATTTCGGTGCCGGCACGTAGCTCGGAGACGGGACGGGTAAGCGCGAACGGCTCAAAGCCCCGCGCGACGCTGTCGTCGTACAGATACAGCATGGTCATGGTAACGCCTGCAAATCGCTCGGAAGGGAATCGATCAACGTCTTGAGATCTACCGAGCGTTCCAACGTAGTAACCAGGGTAAGTCCGGCGCGTGTTACAACTACCAGATCAGAAACTCCAAACAGCACAACGGAATTACCCTCGGCGTGCACCACATTATTTGCGGCATCAGACGCGATCACTGTCCCACTGGTCACGTTCCCGTGCGCGTCAGGCGTTTGAACTCTGCTGAGCGAAGCCCAGGTCCCGACATCGTCCCATCCGAAGTCACCGGGTACGACATACACACGGTCGCTCCTCTCAAGCACTCCGACGTCCACGGAGACTGAGCGGACAGCACCAAAAAAGCGTTCGAGAGAGTCCGGTTGGCCGTCAACGTGAGTAAGACCAGGTGCGACTTCTGGTGTGTGCGCCCGAATTTCGTCCAGGAAATCGCCGACGCGCCAGACAAAGATCCCTGAATTCCAGAGGCAGGATTTCGCGCAAAGTTCTGCCGCTCTTTCGCGCGTTGGTTTTTCAATAAATCTTTGAACGCGCCGAGCATCAGGAGAGGCGGTGGCCTCGCCGGGCTCGATGTACCCAAAACCAGGGTCAGGTCGCGTCGGTACGATGCCGACCGTCACGAGCCCATGCTGGTCCTGCGCAACCTTGATGGCGCGCTCGAGAGTTGCTCGGTACTCCGGCTCGTTGGCGATTGCCCAGTCAGCGTGAACGCAGACCATCACGGTGTCGCGGCCTGTACGCCGCTCTATTTCTGCAGCAGCGAACGCCAGCGCAGCGGCGGTACCAGCCGGTCGCGGCTCCGGTACGATGTTCTCGCGCGGCATTTCCGGAACGACTGCTGAGATCGGCTGGACCAGTGACGCGTTTGTGAGAATCAACGTTCGCTCTTGCGGAACGAGCGCTGACATTCGCTGCAGCGTTGCGACGAGAAGAGGTCGAGTGTCGACGAGCGGTAGCAGCTGCTTTGGTCGCGTGGGCGTACTCAGTGGCCAGAAGCGCGAGCCGACGCCTCCGGCGAGCACGACCGCCCACGGGCTACTGCTCATTCAATCCCGCCATCGGCAACGCCGGTGAGCCGTGCGACAAGTGCATACAATTTCTTGGGACTGAACGGTTTGGTGACGAAGGCATTGGCCCCGGTGTCGAGTGCAGCGCGTTCCTGTTCATCCTGGCCTGCAGCCGTGAGTATGATCGCAGGGATGTCGCTATGAAGATCGACGCGAAGTGCACGAAGCACATCCAGTCCGCTCATCTCAGGCATCATCAGGTCCAGAAGGACGAGGTCGTACGGTTTGTCGCCCGCGGTCAGAGCATCACTGGCTTCGCGCCCATTGAACGCAAGTGTGACCTCGAACGGACCCGCTTCAAGCTTCATCTTGATGATGCGTCCAATGTGCGGTTCGTCATCCGCCACGAGCACACGTCGCTGGCGCTCGACCCCTGCTGCTGCCACGGGATTCGCTTCCTAGACGAGAGCGGCCATGGCGAATCTGTGGCGTCGCAGGTCGTATAGAAGATCTGCCAACGCTACGTCGGAGCTCGCGGATACGAACAGGAGCACTTGATCGGACAGCCGTTGAACGACGCCATAGCCGTCCTGAAACTCCAGTACGATCATCCCCGCCTCGCCGGCCGAAGCTGCAGCGCCCAACTGGCCCGCGGCTGTTGCAACGGCTGGAACCCGTGCGGCAAGGGCCTCAGCGTGGCTTTGTTCGGAGTCATGGGTCTCTATCAACAGCCCATCGGCCCCCAGGATCACGACTGCCCGGACTCCTGATCGGCGCTGGATGGCTTCGGTCAACTCGCGTAGTGTCGGCATGCGTTGAAAAGTACCGTCCCGTGGGCTATTCTACGAGGCTACGCTGCGGGGAATTATGTCTCGTGGCTCGTATTATCAATTTCACCCCGCTCCGCTCTGCGAATGCATTCACGCTATCCCGCCGCTGCGGTCGCGGCCCTTGCCGGCCTCGTTCTCGCTACCGGCTGTAAGGACACCAGTATTTTGCAGGCGTCGCTACCCGTTGCCACGGATACGCTCATGGTGTATGCCCTCACGGGCACGCCTCCAAGCCTACCAAGCGGGGTTTCGGTCATCTTTCGATCAAGTGTTCGGGTAGATGGGTCTGGCACTTTCGACGTAGCATTCGACTTTGACAGCCTGGGCAGGGTCGTTGTCAGCCCGGTTCGAGTGCTGGTGAATCAGTTATCGGGTGCGCCGGCGGTCGGCATCAAGACGGAGTTCACGACCCCGTTCGACAACATCACATCGGCGCCGGGTGGTTACTATCGCCCCGATACGGCAATTGTCGTCACTCCCGGCCAACCCTTTGTGTTGCTTACCAATCGGCCGACGGCAAGCGATGCGTGCGTGTACGATCCGAGTCCGACGATCTACGCAAAGATGGTGATTGACAGCACCGCGCCGAATACAACGCGTGCGATTTACCTGAGAATGGTCTCGGATCCAAACTGCGGATACAGGTCATTCGTTCCCGGCCTCCCGTCCAACTGACGCCGTGCACGACCTACATCAACTTCGCGATGACCCACAGGCGATCCGCGACGGTCTGAACCGTCGCAATGCTTCGGAGTCGACTGTAACGTTAGTCGACCATGCGTTGACGCTGGACTCGGAACGCCGGTCGATCATTCAACGCGTTGAGGAGATCAAGGCGCGCCGCAACACTCTGACGCAGAGCGTCGCACAGCTCAAGCGCTCAGGCGAAAATGCAGATGTGATGATTGCCGAGGGGCGCGCATTGGGTGACGAGATCGATGCGCTGCAGATGCACCTGTCGTCAACAGAAGAAGAACTGACAGCGGTACTGCTGCAGATTCCGAATGTCACCCTCCCTGATGTTCCGGCGGGCGGCGAGGAGAACAACGCTGTTGTACGGACGTGGGGCACTCCCCGCGCTGTGGACGGCGTCGTGCCGCACTGGGACATTGGTGCGAAGCTCGGCCTGTTTGATCTGGAACGCGGCGCAAAGATCAGCGGCTCCGGATTCATCGTTTATCGATCCGCCGGCGCGCGCCTGGTACGGGCACTCATGAACCTCATGCTCGACACGCATACGCGAGATCATGGTTACGAGGAGACGTGGGTGCCTGCGGCAGTGAATAGTGCATCGATGACCGGCACTGCGCAGTTCCCGAAGTTCGAGGACGAGCAGTACGGTCTTGTTGACGAGGATCTGTTTCTCATCCCGACTGCCGAAGTACCGCTTACCAATCTGTATCGGGACGAGATAATCCCGGAGGCAGATCTTCCGCGTACCTTCACTGCGTATTCGCCGTGTTTCCGTCGTGAAGCCGGTGCACACGGCAAGGACACGCGAGGGTTGCTCCGGGTGCATCAATTCGACAAGGTCGAGCTGGTCCGGTACGCGCATCCAGACAGCTCGATCGGCGAACATGAGTTGATTACGAAACACGCAGAGCGGATTCTGCAGTTGCTTGAGCTGCCGTATCGAGTACTGTTGCTTGCGGCGGGCGACACAGGATTCGCGAGTGCAAAGACGTATGATCTTGAGGCGTTCGCCCCGGGCGTTGGCAAATGGCTCGAAGTTTCGTCGTCGAGCAACTTCCGCGACTTTCAGGGGCGCCGCGCGAACATTCGCTTCCGGCCAACGGCCGGCGGCAAGCCACGGTTTGTACACACGCTCAATGCCTCTGGGCTGGCGTTCCCGCGAATAATTGCGGCTCTCCTAGAGCAGCATCAGAACGCCGACGGGACTGTTCGGGTGCCGCCGGCGCTCGAACCGTATTTCGGCGCGTCGGTAATCAAGTAGCGCGTGCGCCGCACCGCGCCGCTCTGGGCAGTAGTCTTTGGCGTTGTCGCGCTGCTCACGTGGTACGTGTTCTACATGCGGAGTGTGGTGACCGATCTGCGCGTCGAGGCGGCGCGCGTGGGCAAGATGTACGCGCGAGTCTATGACGCGCTGAATGACCCCAATCCGGACGCGGCAACGACAGCGCTGCAGGATCTGTCGAGCCTCATACGGGAATCCGGCGTGCCGGTAATCGTAACCGATGCAAGCGGTGTGGTCACCGCATCGCAGAACCTGCCGGAAAATATTCGCGGTAACAACGCCAGAATTCGGGAGTACGCCCGGCAACTTGCAAGCGAGAACACACCCGTTGTGGAACGAGGCGTCGGCACCGTGTACTTCGGTAATACTACCCTCGTTGAGGGGCTGCGCGTCGTCCCTGCGTTGCAGGCGCTCCTGATCGCAATGTTCCTGACGGCCGGAATCTATGCCTTGCGAACGCGTGGCAGAGCGGATCGCGAACAGATATGGGCAGGTATGGCTCGCGAATCCGCGCACCAGCTTGGGACTCCGTTATCCAGCATGAGCGGATGGATCGAGGTTCTGCGCGACCACGACACAGTTGATCCCGTGCTGACGCATGCCCTCACGCACATGGAGGGCGATCTCGAGCGGCTTAGACGCGTTGCGTTCCGTTTCGAGCGCATCGGGCGCCCGCCGCGACGAGAGAAGGTGAATCTCGGCGACGTAGTGGACAATGTCGCGACATATTTCCGGGCCCGGGTGCCAACGCTTGCCAAAGCTGTTACGATACGTTCAGTGCGTCGTGGTGAATCGCTCGTCGTGGACGGTGATCCGGTTTTGCTCGAGTGGGCCATCGAGTCGCTCGCAAAAAATGCAATCGACGCGCTTGCCGGACGGGGCGGTCGTGTGACGCTCTCGACCCAGGAACTTCCCGAAGGTCGCGTGCGGGTTCGCGTCAAGGACAATGGCCCTGGCGTTCCGCGAGAGCTCCGGAAACGGATATTCGACGCGGGCTTCTCCACCAAGGAGAAGGGATGGGGGATCGGTCTTTCACTCGCACGACGCATCATTACTGAAGGTCATAACGGACGACTGCTACTGCAATCCGGCACACGTGGCGCGACGTTTGACATAATCCTTGGACATGAATCCAGAGTTTGAAACGGAGTCGCTCGCCGGCCTGAACGCGGCTCAGCGAGAGGCGGTACTACACTTTGAAGGACCGATGCTGGTACTCGCCGGTGCTGGCTCGGGAAAGACGAGAGTGCTGACAACGCGAATTGCGCGGCTCGTTGAGCATCACGGGGTCGATCCAACACGCATACTTGCGGTCACTTTCACCAACAAGGCCGCTGGCGAGATGCGCGATCGTATATCGCGATTGCTGGGGCATGAACCGAAAGGGATGTGGTGTGGGACGTTTCACGCCATTGGAGCGCGACTCCTCCGCGCCAACGCAGCAGCAGTCGGGCGCGCGCCGAACTTCACGATTTATGACGAGGACGATAGCATTGCCGTCATCAAACGCGTGATGGAGGCGTCCGGTATATCCACAAAGGCGTGGTCGGCAAAGGCGATCGCGTCACTGATCTCGGATGCCAAGAATGCGCTCGTCTCTCCTGACGAATATGCGTCGCTCGCACTCGACCCGGTGTCCCGCAACGCCTCGGTGGTATATCGCAATCTCGAAGTCGCGCTGCGCAATGCCAACGCTGTAACGTTCGATGACCTGCTCACGTTGCCCGTCCAGCTTCTCTCCGGTGACGAAGGGTTGCGGCGGCGGCTTGGCAGCCGATTTCAGTTCATTCTGGTCGATGAGTACCAGGACACCAACCGGGCTCAGTATCAATTCATCAAGTTGCTGGGTGCGGAACATTCCAACGTTGTTGTCGTCGGGGATGACGATCAGTCGATCTATGGTTGGAGAGGCGCAGATATTCGAAACATCCTTGACTTCGAGCGTGAGTTTCCGAACGCGCGCGTAGTTCGCCTTGAGGAGAACTATCGCTCCACGCCGAATATTCTGGAAGTTGCAAATGCTGCGATCAGCGCAAACGTCGGGCGCAAGGGCAAGACGCTTCGCCCGACACGCCCTGCTGGCGAGCGCGCGACCGTAGTCGCGACGCTGGATGATCGTGATGAGGCTGACTGGGTTGTAGAAGAGATCATGTCGCGCATGTCATCGGAGAACCGCTCCGCGCGTGACTTTGCGGTCCTGTATCGCACCAATGCGCAAAGCCGGAGCATGGAAGACGCGCTTCGCAAACACGCGCTGCCATACAGGCTCGTTGGCGCAGTGCGGTTTTATGATCGGCGCGAAATCCGTGATCTCATGGCGTACCTGAAGCTCATCGCCAATCCGGCTGACGATGAAGCTTTCAGGCGAGCCGTCGCTGTGCCGAAACGTGGACTGGGCGATACGACGATCGAAACGCTCGCAGGCGCGGCGCGTGGTGCGGGAATCCCGATGCTGGAGGCGGCCGCGCTCCCGAACCTTGTGTCCACGATCCGGCCGGCAGCACGCGCCGGCCTGGTCGCGTTCGCGGAGCTGATAGGCAGATTCCGCGACATGGCACGCGAATCAAGCGTTGATGAATTGCTGCGCGATCTCGTAGATACGCTCAAGTTCGGCGACTATCTTCGTGCCGACAGTCCGGAACAGGCTCGCGATCGGATCGAGAATGTGAGTGCGCTGATCGACGGGGCAGTAGAAACGGTCGTCGATTACGGCGGTGAGATTGGATTGACTCCTCTCGATCACTTCCTCCAAACTGCGATGCTCGTCGCCGGTACCGATCAGCTGGATCCTTCGGCGGAGGCTGTCACACTCATGACAATGCACAACGCGAAAGGACTGGAATACCGCGTCGTGTTCATAACTGGCATCGAGGATGGCCTGTTTCCCACGTCTCAGTCTTTCGACGACCCGGCCAAGCTCGAGGAAGAGCGACGGCTATTCTATGTCGGCATCACTCGCGCCGAGCAGAAGCTGTACCTCACGCATTCGGAAAGCCGTCGACGGAATGGGGAAATTGTCGGAGCAATCCCGTCGCGCTTCCTGAGAGATATTCCAGCCGGAATGCTTGAGGAGCGCAGTACCATGCGCGCCAAGACGAGTGGCAGACATTCGTGGACCAATACATCAAGCCGGAAGACGCACGCCGTTCCAGAGTGGCGATCCGCCAAACGTGACTGGGCGGCAGAGTCGCAGGACGAGCCAGCCTACGTACCGGGCGAACGCGTGCGCCACACGACTTTCGGGACTGGCACGATTTTCGAGATCGGCGGCACCGGGCGTGATGTGAAGGCGACAATCACGTTTGACGATGACGATGTCGGCAGCAAGACAATCAAGTTGGCCTATACCAAGCTGGAGCGGGAGTGACACAATGCCTGTAAGCGGAAAGGACGTGCGGAAAATCGCGGATCTTGCGCGTCTGTCGCTCGCCGATACAGATCTGCCAGCGATCACGGAGCAGATGAACAGCATTCTTGCGCACATGGATGTGCTGACTCGGGTAGATACGACGTCGGTTGGCGCTACCGACAATGTGCCAGGAAAGGGGATGACGCTTCGCGACGATCGCGTCGCACCGATCCCGATGAATACGACGGCGCCGCTGCTCGCGCCGGACTCCCGCGACGGATTTATCCTTGTGCCGCGCCTCGCAACGCACGAGGATGCCTGATGCGGAACATCATTGATGTAACGAACGAGAGTATAGGTCGGGCCACCGATCTCCGGTACGGACCGGACGGCCTCAACATCATTGTCGCGACTAATCGCAGGTCATCGATCGCCGCGGCTGAGGATGTGGCGGCGGCTTACGGTAGCGGCACAGCGATGCCTCTCGCCGGAGTACCGATCGCGGTGAAGGACAACATTGCGACGCTCGACATGCCGACGACTTGTGCGTCACGAATTCTGGCAGGCTATACCAGTCCGTATGAGGCGACTGCGATTACCAGGCTGCGAAGCAGTGGCGCTGTAATCGTTGCGAAGACCAACATGGACGAATTCGCGATGGGTTCATCGACCGAAAGCAGTGCGTACGGACCAACGCGGAATCCGATCGATCCGGAGCGCGCTCCCGGCGGCTCGTCTGGTGGCTCGGCGGCCGCGGTTGCCGCGGGGATCGTAAACATCGCGCTTGGGTCCGAGACGGGCGGAAGCGTGCGCCAACCAGCGGCGTTTTGCGGGGTCGTGGGAGTGAAGCCCACGTATGGGCGCGTAAGTCGGTTTGGTCTCGTTGCGTTCGGGTCATCGCTGGACCAGATCGGCGTATGCGCCAGGTCGGTTCGTGAAGCCGAACTCGCGACGTACGTAATGTCGGGGCTGGACCCGTTGGATGCGACAAGTGCGGATGTCACCGTGCCGCCGCTTCCGGACATGACGGGCTCGGCCAGGCCCGAGTCTCTGAAGGGCCTCACGGTCGGCATCCCAACGGAATACTTTCCGGACTCGCTTGAACCGGATGTGCGAGCGAAATGCGATTCTGCAATTGACAAGATGCGTGAGCTCGGTGCATCGATTGTGAACGTGTCGCTGCCGCACACTGCGCTCGCCATTCCAGTTTACTATATCATCGCGCCAGCCGAGGCCTCATCAAACCTTGCTCGATTCGATGGTGTGAGATTTGGGCCCCGCGCAGCGAGCGCCGCTGATCTTCGAACGATGTATGATGCAACTCGCAGCAAGGGCTTCGGCGCGGAAGTTCAACGGCGTATCCTGATTGGCACGTACGTACTGTCGCACGGTTACTACGATGCGTACTACAGGAAGGCGCAAGCAGTCAGGGAACTTATCTCGCGTGACTTCACGAATGTATTCGGGTCCGGTGTGGATATCCTCTTCACCCCCACGACCCCGACACCAGCATTCAAACTTGGGGCCGTCACGGATCCCTACGAGATGTACATGAGCGACATATTCACGGTCACGGCCAACCTGGCTGGTATCCCGGCGATTTCGTTGCCCATCGGTCGTGTGCGGGGTCTCCCCGTAGGTGGTCAGCTCCTTGCGAAACACTTTGACGAACCGCGAATGTTTCGTGCGGCCGAAGCGCTCGAAGCGGCACTCGGGGAAGGGGCACACCAGTGAGCGACTGGAGCAAGAAGTACGAAATGGTGGTTGGGCTTGAGGTGCATGTCCAACTCAAGACGCGCTCGAAGGCCTTCTGTAGTTGCTCGGCGGATTTCGGTGCGCCGCCTAATGTGAACACGTGTCCGGTGTGCCTTGGTCTGCCCGGTGCGCTGCCAGTCCTGAACGCTGAAGCTGTCCGACTCGCCGTGCGTGCTGCGATCGCGCTGGGCTTCACCGTGAATCCTAAGTCGGTATTTGCGCGGAAGAACTACTTCTATCCCGATCTACCGAAAGGATACCAGATCTCCCAGTACGACCAGCCACTGGCGGTCAACGGAACGTTGCATGCTCGCATTCCGGGCGATGCGGATACGCACCCGATCGCGATTACGCGTCTGCACATGGAGGAGGACGCAGGAAAGTCGGTTCACGATCGGTATCCACACATGACAGCGATCGACCTGAATCGCGCCGGAGTTCCGCTGATCGAGATAGTAAGCGAGCCCGACATGCGTTCCGCCGCAGAGGCTGGTGCGTATTTGCGGACGCTGAAACAGATTCTGGAGTATGCTGACGTAAGCGACGTAAGTATGGAGGAGGGCAGCCTTCGAGTTGACGCGAACGTCAGCGCAAGACTGCATGGCGAGCCCAAACTCGGGACGAAAACAGAAGTCAAGAATGTCAATTCCTTCTCAGCGGTTGAACGGTCCCTGCAGAGCGAGTTTGACCGTCAGTGCGAAATGCTTGAACGCGGTCAGCACATACTCCAGCAAACGATGATCTGGGACGCGTCCAAAGGCACAGTACGGCCGGCCCGTTCGAAGGAGGAGAGTCATGATTATCGGTATTTCCCCGAACCCGACTTGCCACCGCTGCTGCTCGCGACAGAATTCGTGAAGAAGATCGAATCGACTCTACCGGAGCTTCCGCAGAAGATGCGCGAGCGCTTCAGCAGCGAATTTGGTATTACGGACGCGGAGTTGGACGCGGTGACTGCAGATCCCAGGATTGCCACTTATTTCGAAGGCGTTGCACGTGCCCACGGCGACGGCGCCCACGCCGCGAAATGGGTGATGGGAGAAGTCGCGGCTGCACTGAACGAATCGGCTACGAAGATTCAGGATTTCCCGATACGCTCAACGCAGCTTGCCGAATTGCTCGACATGATCCGCGATGGCAAGTTGAGCCATACGGCGGCCAAGACCGTCTTCGGTACGATGCGCACCACGGGAAAGACCGCCCCTGTAGTTGCGGCCGAGCTGAGTGTCACCCAGGTAGGCGACGATTCGCAACTGGAGCAATGGATCGAAGAGGTTTTCGCCGAGCTTCCGGAGGAATCGGGTCGTTTCCGCGCGGGCGAAAAGAAATTGACAGGAGTCCTCGTCGGAGCGGTGATGAAGAAGTCAAAGGGTCGAGCTGATCCGAAGAAGGTCAACGCGTTGCTGGGCAAGTATTCGAGCTGAAACAGTGCAACGCGCGAACCATCAGATTACTCTGCCGAAAGGATCGGACCGCCGAGCTTGTTGTGAAACTCAAGCGACGTTGCCGGCAGTCCGAACTGGCGATCCGCTTCCTCGCGGATCGCCAGTTCGCCGCCACGCCGAAGCGCGAGTCTGCGGACTCGCTTTGCATTGTGTAGCGCGACATCGCCGGAGGGATCGAGACCGTACGGGTCCGATTCATCCATCCGTGTGAACAGGTCCATGATGAAGTCATACGACCGTGTCATATACGCGGATACGTCATCGTCACCCAGGTCCCAACGACTCTTCTCCGAGATGAGCTGAAATACACGCTGCCACGACTCCGTATCAGCAACGTAAACCATTCCGCGGAAGATTCTGCGGTTGGTGTGCGTGCTGAAAATAGTCGGGCTGAGGATACGATCCAGGTGTTCATCAGCCTGGGAGTGATCCAGAAGAATCAGTTCGCGTGCGCGGTGTGGTGAGTCGCCGCCAAGGTGCGCTTCGATGCGGCTCTCCCAGTAACTGTGGCCGAGTGCGGAAGTGCTCGACGTCAGCGTGAGTTGCTTCGGGACGAAGTAATTGTGCGCAACCGAATCGGCCGCGAGATGGGCGAGGTAGCCAAGCGCGAAGGCGCGCATTCTGCCACCCGACGCGAAGTCGTGAATTTCGAAGCCGACTTTCCACGAGTGGCAGTGTCGCCCGGCCTCAGCGTATTTCTTGGCCATACTCGTGTCCGCGGCGATTGAGCCGTAAAGAAAATCGTACGGAAACGCTTCGAGCAGTTCTGCGATGCTGCCTGGCAGCATCGCGAGCGAGCGCAGCACGGCATCACCCAGAAATACGTGCGTACCCGGGGTCCAGGCGTGCGCAGTTCTCGGCGTCAGGAGGAGCAGCAGCACAACTAGTACTGCTGCTCCTCTCGCGTTAAATGCCCAGCCGCCGGCGGCGCCGGCGAATCGATTTGCGGAGATCCTGCAATTCCCCAGATACAGTGTCTTCGACGGCCTCTTTTGCAGCATCGAAATAATCGTGAAGTTGTTCACCGACAGCATCAAGCGAAAGATCATCCGCCCATTCTGTCCCGCGCTTGTACCCACGGCGCGCGTCGTCGGCTACCTTGCCCGCCATGCGTACTCCGGTAGCGCCAGCCATTGACGCCATTCGTGCACCACGTCCGGCCAGCTCCATCCCACGCGACAATGCAGTGCGGGGGGCTGTCGGGCGCCGCCTGAACAGCATTGTAACGCCGACGCCAACGCTGAGACCGATGAGTGCCGCCGTCAGGAGGTCGAAATCTTCGTCATGAGAGGTCACCGCGCCTCCGCGGTGAGTGCCGCGGCCGTTTCGTGGCGTTCGCGCCGGTCGCGCCGGCCGAAGCTCCGCTTTCGTCTCCGCCATCCTCGAATTCCTCCGTATTGTCAAAGACCTGTGCCAGGCCAGTTCGGACGCCCTGAACTGTCGATGCGGTGCCAACGAAAGCGGATTCCGCTTCTTCCTGCACCACTTCAATCAGCGCATTGAACTCGTCGAGCCGTGCCTCTGCTTCCTTCACCGCCTTGAGCAGCCGCGCATTCGCGGCGGCTACCGTCTGCTGAATCTGACGAACATCCCCTTTCACCATCGTCACGATCTCTCCCGCGTCGTCCGTCATGACTTTGGCGCTGCGAACCAGCGGCGTAACCTCTCCGCCGACTCGATCTATGAGATCGTTGAGCTTTCTGTAGGTCTTCCGCAGGCTCCAGACCGCCGGCGCCAGCGCGACCGCTGCAATAAGCACCACCAGCGACATTAGCCAGATTGTTATCTGGATGACCTTGCCGAAGGTGCCCACGTCTGGAGGCAGCAGTCTGGCTACCAGGGTGTCCGGAAGAACGTGCGCTGCCTGAATAAGCAGCGTTGTAGCGTGCGTCAACTCGTACATGGGCGCTGTTGGTGCAAGTGAAGGGCCAGCCCGGTATACCGAAAGATAGGGCTTGGGGGGCAAATAACGGCGCCGGGGGCCTATATTGTCGCCAATACCATGACAGCTGTCCAATACATCGTCGAGGGCGGACACAAGCTTTGGGGTAGCATCCGCCCCTCCGGAAACAAGAACGGTGCGCTGCCGATCGTCGCCGCCGCACTCCTGTCTCGAAGCCCTGTTCGGCTGACGAACGTCCCTAGAATCCGCGACCTGGAGACGCTTGTCGAGCTGGTTCGCTCCGTAGGTGGAACCGCGGATTGGTCCGGGACGAATACGCTCGACATCTTTGCCTCATCACTGCGTCCGGAGGGTCTGGACCCAGTGTTGAGCGCGCGCATCCGCGCCTCGATACTACTGGCTGCTCCGCTCCTGGCGCGCTGCGGAACTGCGACTCTGCCCGCGCCCGGCGGTGATGTGATTGGCCGGCGGCGGCTGGACACCCATTTCCTCGCGATGACACAGTTGGGTGTTACTGTCGTTGGCGGCGACGGATACAGGTTGACAGTCGATCGCCTCGTCGGAGCCGACGTCTTCCTCGATGAGCCGAGTGTGACGGGAACCGAGAACGCCTTGATTCTCGCCGCCGCCGCCGAAGGCACAACGATCCTTCGCAATGCGGCAAGTGAGCCGCACGTTCAGGATCTCGCCGAGTTTCTGGTCGCACTCGGCGCTCGCATTGAAGGGATTGGCACGAACACTCTCACAATACACGGCGGCAGTTCTCTCGGTGAATCGCCAGTAAGCCACGCGATAGGCCCCGATCACATCGAGGTGGGATCATTCATCGGACTTGCCGCTGTGACGCATTCGGAACTTCGAATTGTTGATGCCGGAGTCCAACATCTGCGATCAACTCTGATGGGTTTCGAACGACTGGGTATCCGCTGCCGCATCGAGGGCGCGGATCTGATCATACCTGGCGATCAGGAGATGCGAATCCAGAAGGATTTCGGCGGGCACATCCCCAAGCTCGAAGATCAGCCATGGCCGGCATTCCCAGCGGACACGATGTCGATTGCAATCGTCGCTGCAACCCAGTGTGACGGTGTAATCCTCATCCACGAAAAGATGTTCGAATCACGTCTGTTTTTTGTTGACAGGTTGATTGGCATGGGTGCAACGATTGTGTTGTGTGATCCGCACCGATGCATCGTCAGCGGCCGAAGCGCGCTTCGCGGATCGACGATGGAATCTCCAGATATTCGTGCAGGCATGGCGATGTTGCTCGCAGCCATGTGTGCGGAGGGAAGGAGTACGATCAATAATGTTGCGCAGATCGAGCGCGGCTACGAACGCATCGACGAGCGCCTTAATTCGCTCGGCGCAAACATCACGCGGGTGGGTGACCGGAGATCGGAGTGACCGCATTGCAGACAGCCGTCGAGCGAGTCACTGAGTTTGATGATATGGGCGTGCTTGCCTTTACAACGAGGCGCGAAGCCGGCACTTTCGGCCTCTCCGGTACAGATCCAGTTGGTGAGGTAATGGGTCGATGGACAGCACTGCTTGCCGATACAGGCGCACGCGGTATCTGCGTCGCTCCGCAGATTCACGGCGACAGGGTGTTGCCCCATGTGACTGCGTGGGACGGGATTCTTCGTACCGAGCCGGCAGATGGTCACGCAACCCAGGAGCGAGGACTCGCGCTTGCGGTAACCGTGGCCGATTGCGCCCCGGTCTTTTTGGCGCATCCCTCTGGCGCAATTGCCATCGTGCACTCCGGGTGGCGTGGGACGGAAGCCAGGATCATCGACCAGGCAATCCGGCTGCTTGGGCGGGCAGGTCTATCCCCGGATGAACTACGGGTTCACATAGGACCTGCGATTTGTGGCAGGTGCTACGAGGTATCTGCCGACGTGCGGTCCCGACTCACCGGCGAGCCGGCCAACAGGCCTGGAAACGTGGACATTCGCTCGCTTATCGCTGAGCAGGCGCGTGAGGCGGGCGTGACCTCGATTTCGATGTCGGCATCCTGCACTCGTTGCGACAACGATTCGTTCTATTCGCACCGGGCCGGCGATGCGGGTCGCCAGCTCGCGGTAATCGTTGCAAAACAGTAGTTTCCCCGGTATATTTCCAGGTTCCCGTAGAATAGCTGGACCCACCCTTTTACATAGCAAATGCCCGACACCGAAACCCTAACCGGCACGACCGTCGACCACGCTCTTACGGCGCGGGAGAAGCGCGACATGCAGCGCGCGCAGCTACGGCCGCTTGCCAACCTTCGCCCAGAACTGTACGACGAAGACGACTACTCGAGCGACGAGCTCGAGGCGATGATGGCGATGTACAACGGAACCATGGCCTCCATCGAGGAAGGCGAGATCGTCAGCGCCAAAGTCCTCGATATTCGCGACAACATGGTGATCCTGGACATCGGCTTCAAGTCTGAAGGAACGATTCCGTTCGAAGAGTTCAAGGACATGCCCGAACTGAAGGCGGGCGACCAGGTCGAAGTTCTCCTCGAGCATCTCGAGGATATGGAAGGATCCGTCGTGCTTTCCAAGAAGAAGGCCGACTTCATGCGCGTCTGGGAGCGTATCCGCGTCGCGTATGAGAACGACCAGCCGGTTGCCGGCATTCTCACCAAGAAGATCAAGGGCGGCGTTGTCGTCGATCTCATGGGTGTTGACGCTTTCCTTCCTGGCTCACAGATCGCACTTCGTCGCGTTCCGAACGTCGACGAACTTCTGTCTCAGACATTCGATTTCAAGATCATCAAGCTCAACAAGCGCCGCCGCAACATCGTTGTTTCGCGCCGCGTGATTCTCGAGCAGGAGCGTGCAGGCAAGCGCGAGCGCTTGATGAAGGAGCTTCAGAAGGATCAGATCCGAAAGGGTGTTGTCAAGAATATCACCGACTTCGGTGCGTTCATCGATCTCGGCGGAGTCGACGGCCTGTTGCACATCACCGACATGTCGTACGGCCGCGTCACGCATCCGTCCGAGATGGTCGCGATTGGTCAGGAAGTCGAAGTCAAGGTTCTCGACATCGATTGGGAGCGCGAGCGCATCTCACTCGGACTCAAGCAGCTCCAGAGCTATCCGTGGCAGGACGTGGCTGACAAGTACCCGGTCGGCACCCGCGTCTCCGGCAAGGTCGTTTCGATCACCAACTACGGCGCGTTCATCGAGCTGGAGCCCGGCATCGAAGGCCTCGTCCACATCAGCGAGATGAGCTGGACTCGCAATGTGCGTCATCCAAGCAAGATCGTTTCAATCGGCGAGACCATCGAGGCAGTCGTACTCAAGGTCGATCCGTCGGAGGAGAAGATTTCGCTCGGCATGAAGCAGACGGAAGAGGATCCATGGATGACGCTCCCGCAGCGTTACCCGATCGGAATGCGCCTCACGGGCAAGGTTCGCAACCTCACGAGCTTCGGTGCATTCGTCGAGATCGAGCCTGGCATCGATGGTCTGATTCACGTCTCCGATATGAGCTGGACGCGCCGCGTGCAGCATCCGTCGGAAGTGATCAAGAAGGGCGATACGGTGGACGTGGTGGTGCTCAACATCGATCCGGAGAACAAGCGCATCTCGCTCGGCCTCAAGCAGGCGGTCGAGGATCCGTGGCTCCGTATCGGCGAAACGTATCCGGTTGGTACGGAACTTCGTGGACACGTCGTTCGCTTGATGGACAAGGGCGTTGTTGTTGATATCGGCAACGATATCGAAGGCTTCGTTCCGAACAGCCAGCTCAACTTCGGGAATCCGGTCAACAGCCCCGCAGACATTGTCTACGAGGCAATGAACCTGGATCTTCGAGTGCTGGAGGTGGATCCGATCCATCGCCGCATTGTGCTCGCAGTCACCGCAATTCCAGAGGAGCAGCCACCTCGCCCGGCGGAGCCGTCCAAGGTGATTCCAATGGAAACCGAAGAGTACAGCGTGTCGGATTATGCAGCCGAAATACCGGCGGTCCTTCCGGCAACATACGACGAAGAGTAATTAATGAGCATGCGCGATAAGCTCGCGCTTCTCGAGCAACGCCGCGCCGAGTCTGAACTCGGTGGCGGCGTTGCTCGTATAGAGGCGCAGCACAAGAAGGGAAAACTGTCCGCGCGCGAGCGCATCGACCTGTTGCTGGACGAAGGTTCATTCACCGAGCTGGATCGATTCGTCGTTCATCGCAGCAGCGACTTCGGACTGGCAGAACAGAAGTACTACGGTGATGGCGTAATTACTGGCTGGGGGCGCATCAACGGCCGCCTCGTATACGTCTTTTCACAGGACTTCACCATATTCGGCGGGTCACTCTCCGAGTCGTTTGCAGAAAAGATCGTGAAGGTCATGGACCTCGCGCTTCGCAACGGTGCGCCGATAATTGGGCTGAACGACTCCGGGGGCGCACGGATACAGGAAGGCGTCGTCTCGCTGGGTGGGTACGCCGAGATTTTTCTCCGTAACACACTTGCCTCTGGCGTCATTCCACAGATCTCCGCGATTCTCGGCCCGTGTGCCGGTGGAGCCGTGTACTCGCCCGCGATCACCGACTTCATCTACATGGTGCGCCACACCTCGTACATGTTCGTGACCGGTCCGCATGTCGTAAAGACAGTGACGCACGAAGACGTCACGATGGACGAACTGGGCGGCGCCGACACGCACGAGATGAAGTCCGGTGTATCGCATTTCACTTCGGACAGCGAGCCGGAGTGCATCGCGAGAATTCGCGACCTGATGCGGTACATACCCTCGAACAATATCGACGAGCCGCCCCGCGGCGCAGGCACGGATCCGCGCGATCGGCGCGATGAAGCATTGCTTGACATCGTACCGGATAACGCGAACAAGCCATACGACATGAAGGACATCCTCCATCGTGTAATCGACGATGGCGACTTCTACGAAGTGCAGCGTGACTTCGCAGAAAATATCATCTGCGGATTCGCACACCTTGGCGGATTCAGCGTTGGCATCGTAGCAAATCAGCCAGCGATGCTTGCTGGAGTTCTCGACATCAATGCGTCAGTGAAGGCGGCGAGGTTCATACGCTTTTGCGATGCGTTCAACATTCCAATCGTGACCTTCGAGGATGTACCTGGATTTCTGCCGGGAGTCGCTCAGGAGCACGGTGGAATCATCAAGCACGGCGCGAAATTGCTGTTCGCGTATTGCGAGGCGACGGTGCCAAAACTGACCGTCATAACGCGAAAAGCGTATGGCGGTGCTTACGACGTCATGAGCTCGAAGCATATCCGCGGCGATTTCAACGTGGCCTGGCCTACAGCTGAGATTGCAGTGATGGGCCCCAAGGGGGCCGTCGAAATCCTTTTCCGCAAGGATATCGCTGATAGCGATGATCCTGCTGCTTCGACGGACAGGAAGATGGCTGAGTACGTCGATAAATTCGCCCATCCCTATGTCGCAGCGGGCCGAGGATACATTGACGACATCATCGATCCCCGGGACACGCGACCGGCCTTGATCAATGCTCTCGAGAGTCTGCAAGGCAAGAGGGACAAGAATCCCCCCAAGAAGCACGGGAATATCCCGCTCTGATGTTTGATTCAGTTCTCATTGCCAATCGTGGCGAAATTGCGCTGCGTGTAATCCGTGCATGCCGTGAACTCGGTGTGCGATCGGTGGCCGTATACAGCGATGCGGACGCAGGCGCGCCGCACGTGCGCGCGGCGGACGTTGCGGTGAATATCGGGCCACCGCCCTCATCCGAGAGCTACCTGCTCGGTGATCGCATCATCCAAGCCGCTATCAGCGAAGGGGCACAAGCCATTCACCCAGGCTATGGATTCCTTTCCGAGCGTGAGTGGTTTGCGCGAGCAGTGCGCGACGCGGGACTGGTCTTCATCGGCCCACCGGCTGAAGCCATTGCAGCAATGGGAAGCAAGACAGCCGCACGCACCCTTGCGGTCGCGCACGGTGTCCCGGTTGTACCGGGTACTACTGAGTCGATCGAGGATGCAGCACACGCGGCCGGGATTGCCGCAGAGTTCGGCTATCCCGTGTTGCTGAAGGCCGCAGCTGGTGGCGGTGGAAAGGGCATGCGCGTCGTACGCGACGCATCGGAGATTGCCACGTCGTTCGCTGCCGCGAGTCGCGAGGCGAAGAATGCGTTTGGTGATGGTGCCATATACCTCGAGAAGTACATCGAGGGGCCTCGCCACGTCGAAATCCAGTTGATCGCCGATATGCACGGAAATGTGATCCATCTGGGAGAACGCGAGTGTTCCGTTCAGCGACGCCATCAGAAGATGATCGAGGAAGCGCCGAGCGTAGCGGTAAGCCCGTCACTCAGAGCCGAAATGGGTGCAACTGCGGTTCGCGCGGCGCGCGCAGCGGGTTACGTGAACGCGGGCACGTGTGAGTTCCTCCTCGATCGCGACGGCAAGTACTACTTCCTGGAGATGAACACGCGCCTCCAGGTTGAACATCCCGTCACGGAGTTGGTATCTGGCATCGATCTCGTGCAGTGGCAACTCCGCGTTGCATCTGGCGAACCGCTTGGATTTACACAAGCAGACATCTCGCCGAACGGATGGGCAATCGAGTGCCGCATCACAAGCGAGGATCCGGCGAACGAGTTCATGCCGTCAACGGGGCGCATCTCGTTCCTGCACCTTCCTTCAGGACCAGGCGTCCGCTGGGATGGCGGAATCGAGATCGGTAGCCAGGTATCGCTTCACTACGATCCGATGCTCGCCAAGTTGATCGTACACGCCCCTACTCGACCGCTCGCGATTGAGCGAATGCATCGCGCACTGTCCGAACTCGTCATTACGGGCGTCGAGACATCCCGGGAGTTCCATCTGCGCGTGATGGAAGACGCGGAGTTCCGAGCCGGTGAAATCGAGATCCAGTGGTTGGAGCGAAGGCTCGCTTCTCTCACTACCGATCCGGGCACGGCTGACGGAGTGCGACTTGCGGCACTCGCGGGCGCGCTGCTGGCGGATTCGGAGTCAGGCGTACGGACGGATGTCTCGTCGAAGAAAGGAAGCACTGCTTCGGCCTGGCAGCGCGCAGCAAGGCTTGAATCGCTGACATAGTGTCGCGGACAGTAAGTCTATCCATAGACGCTATCGCAGCGGGCGGCGATGGCGTGGCGCGCAACGATGGACTGGTTGTGTTCGTTCCTCGTACCGCTCCCGGTGATTTGATCACCGCCAGCATCGCGGGGAAGGGTCACTTCGCGCGCGGTACACTGCGAACGATTCAGCGGCCGTCACCTGATCGCACTGATCCAGCGTGTCCGCACTATACGCGCGAGAACTGTGGCGGCTGTCAGATCCAGCACATGCAGTACGCTGCTCAGCTCGTCGCGAAGCAACGTATCATTGTCGACGCGATGGCGCGGATAGGCAAGCGTGAGATTGTCGCTCCGGACGTCGTGCCAAGTGCGGAAGAATGGCGTTATCGGACCAAGTTGACTCTCTCGATGCGCAGACGACCAGGGGGTTGGGTCGCTGGTTTGCACCCGTACGACGATCCCGGGCGCGTGTTCGCTCTTGCCGACTGTCCGATCACCGATCGCAGGGTTGTTTCGACGTGGCGAGAGATACTTGCAGCGTCGACATCCTTTCCCAACGAGTCATCGCTTCGTGGCAGTGTGCGCTGGACGGCAGATGGTCCGACCTTCGTACTTATCGGAGGCCGGCGTTGGAGCGCGCACTCGGAGTTTTTCGAAGCGGTCCCAACTCTTGCAGCGCTGTACTGGGAGCCAGATGAAGCACCGCGCGTCCTGCTCGGCGACCGTCGCATCCTTCCGAGTCCAGCGGCGTCATTCGCGCAGGTGAATCCGGCAGTTGCCGGCATGGTACGCGAATTTGTGCGTGACGCAGTGATGTCGTTTCAGCCGAACCACGTGATCGACGCGTATTCGGGGGCAGGCGATCTTGCAGCAGACCTGGTCGCGTGCGGTGTGACCGTAACGGCAATAGAGCTCGATCCGGATGCTGCCCGGTGGGCGGAGCAGCGACTTCCCCCGCCATCACGCTCAATTGCCGGAAAGGTCGAGCAGGTCATTCCGCGACTCGCAGCTGCGGATGTTGTCGTTCTGAACCCGCCACGGAGTGGCGTACACGCGGATGTCGCACAGCACCTGGAAGATTCGCACTCGGTGCGCGCCATCGTGTACGTGAGCTGCGACCCGGCGACTCTGGCACGGGATGTCGCCCGCCTGCCAGCCTATGATATACAAACTGTCCGCGGGTTCGACATGTTCCCGCAGACANNCTCACGTTGAAACGGTCTGCGTCCTGACTTTGAATGGACGCGCTACTCGGAGTGCTTGATGAAATACCTGGTTGATGTGAACGGTGCGCGGCAGTCTGTTGTCACCGACGGTGGCGCCGCACGCGTTGGGGAATTGGGGGAAAGTGCTACGCTTGATCCTGCCGACTCGATTCCAGTGCGGACGCTCCGTATGGGCGATCGCGTGGTTCGGGTAGTTGTGCACTCTCGCGAAGGACGGGGTCGCTACGCGCTCGACATAGACGGTCACCGTTACCATGTCGAGGCACTCGGCGAACGAGCGCGAGCGATTCAGGAACTGGCCGCGAAGTCCGCTCCGCCAGCTGGGCCGGCGCCAGTCATTGCACCGATGCCGGGCTTGATCGTCCGTGTGAACGTTGCCGTGGGTGACACCGTTGCAGCCGGCCAGGGCGTGCTCGTGATGGAAGCGATGAAAATGGAAAACGAACTTCGCGCGTCTGCTGCAGCGACGGTCAAGACCGTCCGAGTGGTGCAGGGTACTGCGGTCGAGAAGGGGACGGTTTTGATCGAGCTGGAGTAGCCGAATCGCTACCTGGTCCACACGTATATCACACCGCATTCCGAATCGGTGAGGTTCGCAGGCGTCTCGGCGCCGTCCTTGTAAATCTCGATTGCTGCGATGTCTTGCGGTGAAATCGACTCCAGGCCGCCCGTCGCAGCGGCGAGATTGGCCGGCGCACCGGTGAACGGCATTGGAGGCGCGAATGCACCATCCAGCAGCACGCCATCGACCGCTACTGCCATCCCCGAAGTACATGCATTCCCGTTGATAGTCTGCACGCCGCGCGCGCTGCGAACCACGGTCTCATTGCCGACCTTTACCACTGACACGCCAGCGACATGCCGGAATATGTCCGTCGTGTTGACTGCGTGGAACTTCTCGATCTGCTCTGCCGTCACGTAGGTTCCGATGCCTGTGCGCATCCGATCCGCGACGCCTGGCGGAAGATGCACCAACTCTCCGCTCACAGCCTGTATCGTTATTCCTGACAGCGTGATTGGAAACGGCTCGACAACCGCATCGATCGACGTTGTAGCGTTTGGATCGACAACTACCGAGACGGTGAGCGGCAGGACGCCGAGGCGCCGGAAGCGAATCAAATGCGGACCTGCGGAAATGCTGTCGATGCGAAATGCGCCACCAGCGCCACTCCGCGTGCCTATCTGGGAGTTATCGACAGAAATGATTTCTACGCCGCGAAGCGATGCCCCGTTCACATCACGCACACTTCCGTCGATTGCGCCCCAGGAGACGTTGGTGACGTGTTCGGTGTGTTCGGGGTTCGTCTGTGCTGACGCACGCGTTCCGCCTATCACGAGTGTCGCGGTGGAGAACACCAATGCGGCAATTACGCTCCGTACCCGCTCGCGCATCATGCACCCTGTCGGAGGAAAAACGGGGCGGCGCCGGTCTGGCGCTATCCCGAGATTATCCGTAAGAATGTAGCGTTCGCTGTCTCGGCATGCCACATCTCACGCTCCGGGGCCCCGCGGGTCGCTGCTTTCGACATCAGCAGAGTCCGTGCAACAAAAAAACAGGTGCCCGCCAATCCCACTGGCGGGCACCTTGTGAATCGCAAGTACAAGCTCGTTAAGGTGTCGCGCTGAGCGAAGTGCCGTACTTCGCATTGATCGCTGCAATCAAATCACCAACCAGCGCACGATTCGCCACCACAGTCGGATGAATTCCGTCAAGCGAAATGCAGGGCCCGAACGGCTGAGTTGCATTCGCGAGATTTGGAACGGTGCCGATGCATCCCGACGCCTTGAGCGACGATAGCAACGCGTTGGGATCGTAGTACGCCCAGTTGTTGGCGCTTGCCTGACTCTGGATGAATGTGTTGTACGCGGCGACCGTCGCTGCGAGACTCGCCTGTTCGTTTGCGTCCAGGATGAATATGTCACCCACCGGAGTGCCCGGAATCGAATTGGGCGCGCATCCGACCACGCGCGGGTGCGCTCCAGAGTGCATCTGTCCCAGGATCTGAATCGAAACGAGAGCCTGGTTGCCCGGAGCGACGAGGCAGTTGGGCAGTACGGTGGTCGTACCACCCGCGAACTGATCAAACCCAGCCTTGAACGCTGGATTCTGCAGCGCAGCGACTGGGAAAAGGGCTGGGACAGCAGCAACATTCGCGACGCCGATCAATACCGCGCCTTTCAGCGTTGGCACCGCCTTCAACGCGGCTACGAGTGCTCCGTAGCTCGTCTGGAAATTCGCCGTAGATGTCACCCCGGTCGTAACGCCAGGCGTCGGCACGAGCAATCCAGAGATCGCCGCCGAGAGCACGTCGTTGTTACCGATCCATACCGAAACAAAAGTTGGGTTCGCATCTGCGGCCTTCGCGACCTGTGTCTTGCCGCCAAGTATGAACGTTGTGAGAGCGTTGGACGCGCTCGTGCTTACGCTTGTCGGATCAGCCGCGAGAGCCCCCGGCACAGCCACGTTGTTTAGAGCAACGCTTATCGAACTCGCCGTTCGAAGCGCGCACGTGCTGGAAGTGCCACCAGCGAGCCGCGCCTGCGTTTGAAAGTTCACGATTGGTGGTGGACAGCCCGGGTCGAGGAGCGACGGATATGCGTATCGCGTCTTCATCGTCTGAGCCAGCAGGGATGGGTAGCTGAGCCGCTGCGTGCTGTCGTTGATACCGCCGGACTGGTATCCGGAAGTGAGACTGTTGCCGATGGCCACGTAGCTGGTGAAGAGTACGTTAGCCGGGACTGGCGGCGGTACGACAGCGGTCGGTCCATTGTCCGCGCAAGCTGCTGCCAGCATCGCAATCGTCGCGGCGGCGATCGCGTGGATCGTATTGGTGGATCTGATCATCGGATTCACGCGCGGTTAGAATTTGATGTTGAGAGCGGCCGAAACCACGTCGGCCGAGAGTGCGTAGGCTCCGGTATTGAGCTGCGAGACATCCTGCGATGCACTGGAACGCTCGACTATCCGACCTCGGCGACCTGGCGTGTTAACGTGCAGGTATCCTATGTCGAACTTGTACATCCTGGCAACCGGAATCTCGACCCCTCCCGAGAAGTTGCGCCTGTTCATGTCAGGAAGCAGCGGTGTGACCGTTACGTCGGGCGCGGGAGTGTTGGCGTAGCTGTAACCGAGACGTCCGATCCACGAGCGAAATTGATGCTCTGCACCGAATCTGTACGACCATGAATCGGCGTAGTTCTCCAGTAGCGTGCGACTGCTGGCGGCGGCTGGCCCGTCAAACGTCACGGGCAGAGTCTGGAATGCCGACCATCCTAACCGGGCGAGGTCAACCGACAGCTTGGTCCCGGTGAATCCGTTGTAACCGAATCCGCCCTGCATCTGCCAGGGATGAACGATGCGCGAAGAACCGGTCTGATTGACGAGCGCACCGCCAGGAGCGAATTGCGCCTTCAGCACTGCGTCGAGCGGTACGGGTGTCGCTGGATTGATCGGGTTGTTGACGGGAAGCGTGAGATTCGTCGGTACCTGCGTGAACTTTGCTTCGGCGTCACGGTAATTGAACACGAGTTGCGACAGAAAACGTGCACCCATCGACCAGTCACCAAACTTGCCGTGGACTCCCACGTTGTATCCGACTGCGTTCGATGTTCCGCGAAAGTCGACTCGACCGAACTCAGTCTCGGAGGCGATACCCAACATGCCGAACGTCACGCCAGGCTCCGCAAACTGCTGCGACAAATCCAGTGCCTGTTTCAGATCAACCGTCGAATGGCCAAATACCGGCCCCCCTCCAATTGACCAGTGGTCATTCGCCTGGAAGGCAATGTTGGGCTGAAAGTAGATCGTTTGCAGCGACGCTCGGAGAGCCGAAAAGCGGCCCGGAAAGTCATCGTGCCACTGGGAGGTCAGTCCGTAAGGGACGTAGACACCGAATCCGACAGAGGCTCTCCCGATGCGCATTGCGGCGAATCCGGCTGGAACGATAGTTGGCGAGATGTTGCTGCCGTAGCTTCGACCCGTCGAATCCTGCCGAAACGAGCCTCGGACGGCGATATCGCTTGCCCCGATGCTGATGGACTTGCCTGTAAGGTCCGCTGCAGCGCCTGGATTCCAGAAGATTGTGGAAGCGTCGGCGCAAGGTGAGCCAGTTACGGCGAAGCCTCGGGATACTGCGCAGGTACCGACTTCGTTGAGCCCGAATCCCTGGGCTGAAAGGGGGCCGAGTGGTAAACAGACGGCTATAGCACTGAGCCAGAGCCCTCGGATAGCTGAAGACTGAATACGCTTCATGAGTGCCTCGCGTACGGCGCGTTGGGGTCCGGATCCCGCCAGCGGCGGGCCGCTTGGAGCTATGCTATGCGTGCAACCATTAAAGATACGCCTCCGGCAATTGAGGGACCATCGGGAGATCGCCTACCGTAAAGACAGGGATTCCCCGACTACGCCCCAGTCCACTGTGGCAGCTCCAATCTCAATGCCGGGCTTGGATTGACTAAAGCGCCGGGGGTGCATAACTTAGGAGGCTGTCGCATTTCGCATTCGATTATCTCCCCAATGAAGACTTTCTCCGCCACACCGACTGATATCCACCACGACTGGTACATCGTGGATGCGGAAGGCATGGTGCTTGGACGACTCGCCACAGAAGTGGCACGAGTCATCCGTGGTAAGCACAAGCCGACTTTTACCCCCCATATGGATGGGGGCGACCACGTCATTGTGATCAATGCCTCGAAGGTCAAGGTCACTGGTCGCAAGGCGGAGCAGAAGCGCTATTTCAGACACACGGGCTACATGGGTCATGAGCGCTTCACCAGCTTCGAAGACATGCTCGGCAAGCACCCCGAGCGCGTAATCGAGCACGCCGTGAACGGCATGCTTCCGAAGACTGCGCTCGCGCGTACACATATGCGGACGAAGCTCCGCGTTTACCCGGGTGCGTCACACCCGCACAAGGCACAGCAGCCCAAGCTGCTGACCATCACCACCAAGTAAGCATGCCTGTAGAAGGAACCATCCNNCGCCCAGCTCACGTATCGACCATCCAGCAGCCGTTCGCCGCGACCGACATGCTCGGCCAGTATGACGTGACCGCCAATATCGATGGCGGCGGGTTGTCCGGCCAGGCTGGAGCGCTCAGACTCGCGATCGCCCGCGCGCTCGTGAAGC
>PMEM01000021.1 GCA_003155795.1 Gemmatimonadota bacterium | reverse complement strand
TCCCCTTCCCGTTCGATCCGCGCGTCCTTTTGTGGGTCGCACCCGCAGTTGCGTGGGCCGCTGTGGCGAGTGGTGCCACGAGCGAGTTCATAGATCTGGACGAATATCGCGACAGGCTGGAAGGTCGCCTTGGACGCGCCCGCGGAATAGTGCGCGGGCTCATCAACCGCGCGCAACGAGACCCAAAGCGTGTGGTGTTCACCGAAGGTTACGAGCCGAAGGTCATCCGCGCAGCGCAGCAACTCGTGGACGAGGGGATCGCCGAGCCGATCCTGATTGGTAATCCACGGGACATTCGCGATATCGCTCGCCGTCATGGCATCAAGATCACCGATGTCGCAATCGAAGATCCGGCGACCTCACCACTGCGCGACAAGTACGCGACCTATCTATGGAAGCGGCGCCAGCGCAAGGGATTGAGCCTCGGCGAAGCGCACCATCAATTGTACAACTCGAACTACTTCGGCATGTGCATGGTCGCATGCGGCGATGGAGATGCACTGCTCGCCGGCGTCAACATGCACTATCCGGAAACAATCCGACCTGCGCTTGAGGTCATCGGCGCTCACCCGAAGGCCGGCCTTGTCAGCGGCATGTACATGCTCGTATTCGACAAGACCGTTGTGTTCTGTGCAGATACCACGGTGAACATCACGCCGAATGCCGAACAGCTCGCGCAGATCGCGTACGCCGCGTCGCGGGTAGTTCGTATGCTGGGGATCGAGCCGCGAGTTGCGATGCTCTCATTCTCGAACTTCGGTTCGGTGAAGCACCCTGATGCCCGCAAGGTCAGTGATGCAGTCGCGATTCTGCGTGAGCGCCATCCGGATCTCATTGTGGATGGCGAGATGCAAGCCGATACCGCAGTCGATGAACAAATCCTGCAGTCGACGTACCCGTTCAGCACGCTGAAGGAGCCAGCGAACGTGCTGATATTTCCGGATCTGAGCGCTGGCAACATTGCATACAAGCTGCTTAGTCATCTCGGAGGCGCCACCGCAATTGGACCCATTCTTCTCGGAATGGACCGGGCTGTGCACGTGCTTGAGCAGGGCGCGGACCTCCAGGAGATAGTCAACATGGCCGCCGTAGCCGTGGTTGATGCACAGCAGCGCGAACAGCGCCCCCGGGGGGAACCGGAGCTGTGATAATTTTCACACTTAATTGACGAGAACATAGATGTCCGCCAACTCACTCAAGGACCAGGGCCTGAATCCTACCGGGACTGTTCACTTCAACATGGTTCCACCTGAACTCTTCGGCGCGGCAGCTCGCAGGACGGAGGGCCAGTTTGCAGACATGGGTCCGTTCGCCGCAGTCACGGCTCCGCACACCGGCAGGTCGCCAAAAGACAAGTTCCTCGTGAGCGATCCATCCACCGACAACGATGTCGATTGGGGTGACGTCAACCACAAGATGGATGCCGCTCACTTCGACACGCTCCTCGCAGACGTCAAGACGTACCTCAATGCGCAGCCCGAGCTGTTCATTCAGGATCTGTTTTGCGGCGCTGACCCGAACTACCAACTGTCGGTTCGCTATGTCTCGCCCAACGCGTGGCAGATGGCTTTCGTTCGGAACATGTTCATCCGGCCCGACCGCAAGACGCTCGGGGGCTTTGAGCCAAACTTCACCGTGCTGCACGCGCCAGAAATGCAGGCCGACCCTGCCCGCCATGGTACGCGGACGGGAACTTTCGTCGTCCTGAATCTTGCGAAGCGCATGATCCTGATCGGCGGCACGCGCTACGCCGGCGAACTCAAGAAGGCGATGTTCACTGTGATGAACTACATGCTACCAAAGCAGGACGTGCTCTGCATGCACTGCTCCGCGAACATCGGCAAGGCCGGCGATGCTGCTCTCTTCTTCGGACTCTCGGGAACCGGGAAGACGACCCTCTCCGCCGATCCATCGCGTGATCTGATCGGCGATGACGAACACGGCTGGTCGAGCGACGGTGTCTTCAATTGCGAAGGTGGCTGCTACGCGAAGGTGATCAATCTCTCTGCCGACACCGAACCAGACATCTATCGCACAACACAGATGTTCGGGACGATCCTCGAGAATGTGGTGCTCGATGAGGACAAGCGAGTCAAATTCGGTGATCAATCGATAACGGAAAACACCCGCGCATCGTACCCACTGTCATACATCCCCAATCACGTCCCGAGCGGCCGCGGCGGTCATCCAAAGAACGTCGTCCTGCTCACCGCAGACGCGTTCGGAGTGCTGCCTCCGATAGCAAGGTTGAGCCCGGACCAGGCGATGTACTATTTCCTCTNNCAGCGCCGCTTTCGGCGCGGTGTTCCTCGTATGGCCAGCAGCCAAATACGCTGACATGCTCGGTCGCCTGCTACGTGAACACGGCTCCAAAGTCTGGCTTCTGAATACAGGTTGGAGCGGCGGCGCGTACGGAGTTGGCAAGCGCATGAAGCTGAGCCACACGCGCGCGATGGTCAACGCAATCCTCAGCGGTGCACTCGACAATGTGCCGACAACTACGGATCCGATTTTCGGACTCAACAGCCCAACAGCAGTACCGGACGTCCCAACCGAAGTGCTCACCGCGCGCAATACATGGACCGACAAGGACGCGTACGACGCGCAGGCTCGCAAACTCGCCAAGATGTTCCGGGATAATTTTGCGAAGTTCACCGGCACGTCAGATGCGGTGAAAGCGGCCGGACCCAAGGGGTGACGAAAGGCTAAGCCACGCTGCTCGTGTGGCGTTAGCTTTCAGGGCATGGAAATCATCCGTGACCCGATCTGGAACAACATTCGAGTTGACACGCTGGCGCTGGAACTGGTGGACACACCGGTTTTCCAGCGCCTTCGTTATGTTCGCCAGCTGGGGCTCACTCATCTCGTGTATCCCGGCGCCACGCACACCCGGTTCCAGCACGCCCTCGGCGCTTACCACCTCTGCCGCATCGCGATTGTGCTGCTCCGTGACCGCGGAATCGCCGACGTTTCCGACGAGGAATGCGCAATAACCACGATTGCGGCGCTGCTCCACGACGTTGGGCACTATCCATTCTCGCATGCGCTCGAAGAGATAGGCGCCACACATCATGAAGAGGTCGCGACCGCGCTGATCACCGAGGGACCCGTCGCGTCAATCCTCCGCAACCATCTCGGGGAGAACGCTCCAGAGCGAATCACTGCATTGATCCGCGGTACCTCGGACACGCCGCTTCAAGGGCTCGTCGCCGGCTCGCTTGATCTGGACAAGATCGAATATCTCAAGCGCGACGCGCACATGTGCGGTGTAGCGTATGGCGAGATCGACGTCGATCGCCTGATAAACTCGATGGTTCTCGTTGCGAACCCCATCGACGGACGACGAACGGTTGGCGTCGCGGAAAAGGGCTTGTCTGCGCTGGAATCACTTCTGTTCGCCAAGTACCAGATGTACCGCAACGTGTACTGGCACCATGCGGTGCGAAGTGCGACCGCGATGTACAAACGCATCGTAGAAGACGCTTGCCTCTCCGGCTTGATCGGACAGGAGCAGCTCGCAGGCTTCACCGATGAGGGGTTGCTGTATTTCCTGCAGGATCGTTCGCCGTCGCCGTTGCTCGACGCGCTCAGATCGCGACATCTGTACAAGCGCGCTGTCGATTGGCCTGCCTCGGAACTCGATGGTGACTTCGGAGAATGGATCGCCAACGACCGGCGACGTACCCGCGCTGCCGAAGATTCACTCGCTGCTTCGCTCGGGCTCAAATCCGGCGAGCTGCTGCTTGACTATCCTGAGAAAACTCCCATGCTCGGGGTCGATATCCCGGTGTTACGCCGCGATGGTACCGTCGAGCTCCTGACCGATCGCGCACTCTCAGGCACCATCAACCTCCCGCGACTCTCCGATGAGCTCTACCGGTCCGCACGGTGGCTTCGGATGTTTACTGCACACAGGGTTGATGTTGGCAAGATCGATATCATGCGTACGATAGCGGACGCCTGACGCGGCTTCTTCGCCACGTCGGCGACAGCCCAGCAGTTGATAGACGCATATCGAATTAACGCCCCCGTCCCACCGGTCGTCAAATTGGCGAATTCGTACTTTCGCCGAGCGCGTGCATTGTGCACGCCTCGATAACGTATCACTTGGCACGGAGCTCATCGATGCAAACACGATCTCTTTTTTCCACCCTTACCGCGACGCTGGTTGTCTTCGCAGCAGTCGCATGCAGTGACGCGACAGCCCCAAGCGGATCGTCGCCGTCTGCAGCAGCATCATTCGAAGCGTCGGTAACACCTGATCTTGCCCCATCGGCGGGCGAGGATATGGCGACGGACTACGGTTTCATGTCCGCGGCAGACCTGACGGGTAGCGGAGCCGCGTTTACATCAAGCGTGGCCGGTGCAACAATCGCCGGCGCTGGCGTTTCGGCTGCCTTGATTACGCCATCCTCGACAGGCGCTGCGGTGTGGATCAGCTCCGCATGCGTATTTAATTCAGCCACTGGTCGCTTTAACTGCCCACCGCTCCTTAGAGGAAAGCAAACATACACCACAAGCTACGCTCTATTCGACATCAACGGTACGACGCAATCGGCATTCAACAAAGCGACAACTGCTTCGATCAACTTCATTGTCGCCGATACCGGCGAGACGAGCTTCAGCTCCAACAACAATACCTTCACTGACACGACGTACCGCCTGCACAATCGCACTGTATCTACGCTGCTTGGCGATACCGTTCACACGTGGTATGGCAGCGGCACCGGCTCCGTGCACTCGACTCGCACGGGTCAGATCACCAAGGACTACGTATTCACGTCGGTTGACACCGCGTCCGCAATACGCTTCCGCCAGCCGCGTGATATCAACCCGTACCCGCTTGGCGGTACGTTCGTGAAGAACTACACCGTAGTTCGCACACGCCAGGCTTCTGACACGACGACGCATACGGCCACGCGGCAGGTAGTTGTAACGTTCAATGGGACAGTAAATGTGCCCATGACGATCAATGGTGTTGCGTATTCGCTGAATCTGGACACGCACAAGGTTACGAAGCAGTAGCCGCAGTTCGTATTCACGGTTGACACGTCCGGTCACCCGCGTCAGGGCAGAATCAGCCAGGTAGTTCCAGCTCGGGCAGACCTCGGAACAGGTCCAGCGATGCGGGATTGGCGAGAGCCTCGATGTTGGTGACCGGACGTCCGTGTATGACCTCACGAACTGCAATTTCCGTGATCTTTCCGCTTATCGTCCGGGGTATATCGGCGATTTGGACAACAACCTTTGGAACATGCAGCGGCGTGGTGTTAATTCGGATGTGCGCCTTGATTTTCTGCACGAGTTCATCCGACATTGTCACTCCCTCGCGCAACCGCACAAATAGAACTATCCGTACGTCGCCATGCGCACCTTCGCCTAGCTCCTGCCCCACAGCGACGCTCTCAATCACCTCAGGAAGCCGCTCCACCTGGCGATAGATCTCCGCTGTCCCGATTCGAACGCCGCCTGGGTTGAGAGTCGCATCGCTTCGGCCGTAGATAATGACTCCGTCATGCGCCGTCAGCTCAGCCCAGTCTCCGTGACGCCAGACACCCGGGAAATAATCGAAGTAGGCAGTGCGATACCTGGAACCGTCTGCGTCGTTCCAGAAATAGATGGGCATGCTGGGGAATGTACCGGTACACACCAGTTCACCTGGAGTCTCGCTCACGGCGTTTGCTGCGGCGTCGAACACCTGGACTTGCATACCAAGCCCGCGACATTGCAATTCCCCGCGATACACTGGCGCGGTTGGGTTTCCGAGTGCAAAACACGAGATGATGTCAGTTCCGCCACTTATGCTGGCAAGATGCACATCGCCCTTCACCTGATCGTAAACGTAGTCGTAGCTGTGGTCAGCAAGCGGACTGCCAGTAGAGAGTATCGCGCGGAGCGAAGTCAGATCGTGGCTCGTTTTCGGCTCGAGGCCCGCCTTCTCCGACAGAGCAAGATATTTGGCACTCGTCCCAAATACCGTGACGCGTTCCTCCTGCAACAGATTCCACAACACGTCCGGCGCCGGATGCAGCGGTGAACCGTCATACAGCACAACCGTCGCAGCAACTGCGAGTGAACTCACCATCCAGTTCCACATCATCCAGCCGCACGTGGTGAAGTAGAATATCCTGTCCGATCGTTTCAAATCCGTGTGGAGAACGAGCTCTTTCAAGTGCTGCAGGAGCGTTCCGCCGGCGCCGTGCACCATGCACTTTGGCAGACCGGTGGTGCCCGACGAATACATGATATAAACCGGATGATCGAACGGCATTCGCACAAATACCGGAGCATCACCGCAGCGGCGGAGCGAGTCCCACCGCACAGCGCGCGGTACGCTGCTTGGATCGAGGCGCTCGGCCAGATAAGGCACAATTATCACGTGCTGGATCGACGGTATCCGCTGCGCGATATCTCGCACGCGAGCAAGGCAGTCGATCGCCTTGCCCGAATAGCGATAGCCATCCGCACATATCAACACCTTTGGCGTGATCTGTCCAAATCGGTCGAGCAGACCCTGCACTCCAAAATCCGGAGAGCACGAACTCCACACCGCGCCGAGTGTCGTCGTTGCGAGCATCGCAATGATCGTCTCGGGAATGTTCGGCATGAAGCCAGCGACCCTGTCACCGACTCCGACGCCCATGTCGCGCAGAGCTGTCGCGATGCGACTGACCTCACCCGCCAGCTCCGCGAAAGTCAGGCGCTGCTGCCGCCCGCTTTCATTCCACGAAATCACTGCAGTCGCATCATCTCGAAATCGAAGCAGGTTTTCCGCGAAATTGAGTTGCGTTCCCGAGAACCAGGCCGGCCCGAGGACCGGATCTGGCGGCGCCATGCGATCGAGCCCTGTACACGTACTTGAATCGAATCCATCTGCAGTGAGTCCGCAGAAGTCCGCAGTCGCGCGCCAGAATCGCTCACGATTCCGAATGGACCATTCGTGAAGGATTCCGTATGGGAGCGGAACCCCATCACTGCCCGCAGCGAGCTCGCCACGTGCACGCAGCGTTTGAACGAATCGGGTGAGGTTTGAATCCCGCACCATGTCCGGCGAGGGACGCCAGATTGGCTCCATTACTCTTGCGGGCTAAATGATACCGATGCCGACCGACGGACGCGCTGCAACGCGTCCGTCGGTCGCTGGAATTACGAAGTCGGCGGCGAGAACGAGGACTGTTCGTTCTGCAGCGTGATCCACGAAGTCTGGTAGCCAGGGTCCTCGATATCGAGCGCCTGCTTTGCCACCTTCAGCGGACGGAACGTGTCCATCATCACTGCTAGCTCGTCGGTAAACTTTGCGCCGATCGACGCTTCAGCTCGGCCCGGATGCGGTCCATGCGGTAATCCATCCGGGTGATGCGTTATCGAACCAAATTCGATTCCCTTGCGCGACATGAACTCGCTCGACGCGTAGTACAGCACCTCGTCCGAATCGACGTTGGAGTGATTGTACGGCGCCGGGATCGCTTCCGGATGAAAATCGTACGGGCGCGGACAGAATGAGCACACCACAAATCCATCGCCCTGGAAAGTCTGGTGCACTGGTGGCGGCTGGTGAACCCGGCCAACAATCGGCTCGAAATCCATGATGTTGAACGCCCACGGATAGTAATATCCGTCCCAGCCAATCACGTCGAATGGATGGTGATCCAGCACCAGTTCATTAATCCCGTCGTACTGCTTCACGAAGACCTGGAAGTCACCTTTTTCGTCGTGCGTAACAAGCTGTTGCGGTATCCGAATGTCGCGCTCAGAGTACGGTGCGCCCTCAACCATCTGTCCAAATTCGTTGCGATACCGCTTTGGCGAGCGAATGTGCCCGCGGCTTTCCATGATCAGAAGCTTTGGCTGCTCTCCATCCTTGTCGAAGCGATACTTGTGCATGATGCCACGATGGATGACCAGATAGTCACCTTCATGAAACGGCAGGTCGCCAAAGACGCTCTCGAGCACGCCCTTGCCCTTGCTGACGTACACCAATTCGTCAGCCTGCCCATTGCGATAGAAGTGTGCGTCCTCCTTGTCCGGCTCGACGTACAGCATCGCAACATCCTGATTGAACAGGAGCGGAATGCGATCCATCGTGGGACTGCCACCCTTCTTTATGTGCGATGTGCGAAAGTGCCGATGCCTGAGAGTCACATCGGTGTCTTCTTCGAATTTCATCTCCTTCACTCGCCGCACCGACTTGACCATCGTCGGAGGATACGTGTGATACAGGAGCGACGAAGTGCCGGTGAATCCTTCGTGACCCATCAATTCTTCAGCGTACAGCTCGCCGGACGGCTTACGAAATGCGATGTGCCGCTTCCGTGGAATCGCGCCCAACGTATGATAAATAGGCATGGCTTACGTGTTCCCGCGCAGTTCCTGCTCTCTCTCGATCGCCTCGAACAGCGCCTTGAAGTTTCCAGCACCAAAACTCTTTGCTCCCTTGCGCTGGATGACCTCGTAGAAGACCGTCGGTCGGTCCTCGACCGGCTTCGTGAAGATTTGCAGGAGATAACCATCGGGGTCGCGATCTACGAGGACGCCAAGCCTTTCCAATTCTTCAATCGGTTCGTCGATCTTGCCAATGCGCTCCTGCAGGCCGGCGTAGTACGTTCCCGGAACTCCGCTCAGGAACTGAACGCCGCGGTCGCGCAACTTCTTGACCGTTCCAATGATGTCGTCAGTCGCGAGCGCCATGTGCTGCACGCCGGGCCCCTTGTAGAACTCCAGATACTCATCGATCTGTGACTTCTTCTTGCCCGCCGCCGGCTCGTTGATAGGGAACTTGATCCTGTCATTCCCATTAGCCATCACCTTGGACATCAACGACGAGTATTCCGTGCTGATCATCTTGTCGTCGAACGTGAGAAGATTTCTGAACCCCATTACGGTCGCATAGAAATCCACCCACACGTTCATCTTGCCGAGTTCGACATTACCGACGCAGTGATCGACGTACTTGAGACCGACTGACTCAGGTTGATACTGCAGCTTCATGGCGCGATATCCGGGCATGAACAGACCCTTGTAATTCCTTCGCTCCACCAGCGAGTGTATCGTCTCCCCGTAAGTCTTGATCGCGGCAATGACCACTTCGCCATCATCGTCGCGCATCACGCGTGGCTCATGCACCGATTCGGCACCGCGCTCGATCGCCTTCGAATACGCGTCGCGCGCATCGTCAACCCAGAGCGCGAGGTCGCGAACGCCATCGCCATGACGATATACATGGTCCGCAATCAACTTGGCATCCGCGCTCAGATCCGGTCGGATCGCTGTAGTCAGAACGAACCGGATCTTGTCCTGCTGGAGCAGGTAGCTGGCCCTGTCGCGAACTCCCGTCTCCGGCCCGCGATACGCCACCACGTTGAAGCCAAATGCGCTGGTGTAGAAATGGGCCGCCTGTTTCGCGTTGCCCACGTAGAACTCGATGTAGTCCGTTCCGTTGATCGGAAACGTGTCGCCCGTAGCGGTCTGCTCGGGCAGTGTTGCAGTTGCCATCTGGTCCCCCTCCCTTGGTGCGTGCCGCGCTACGCTCGCTTGGATGCTCCGTGCGCCTCCGCCAGCTTGCGCGCGATGCCTCTGTAGAAACCCGCGTCCTCTTCCTTCCCCTGCTGCTGCAGCGAGAGCGAGGCCAACTCCAGCGCGTAAAGAATGTTGCCCAGGTAAAGCCTTGCAAGCTGACCTACGTCTTCCGGTTCTTCGAACAATTGTTCGATCTCTTCTTTATCCAATTGTGTTGGACCCGCCCGCCGGCGTCGGATGAACTCCTGTCGCCATTGCCGATGATGAATGAACGCGAATGACGACAGCCGTAATATTGTCTACACCGCCGCGCGCATTTGCTTCCGAAATCATCGCGTCCACCAGTCGCTCCGGAGCCGCGCGGGAAGCAAGCAGCTGCTGCAGACGCCAGTCATCCACCATTCCGGTGAGGCCATCGCTGGCAAGCAGGAAAACATCACCCTGCCGAACCTCGCCGTCAGTGATGTCCGGCTCCACGTCCCAGCCCATCCCGACACAGCGCGTAATCACGTTGCTCTGCTTGTGATTCTTGGCACCGTCACGAGTGATTAGGCCGGCGTCGATCTGCTCCTGCACGATCGAATGATCGTGGGTGATCTGACGCATCTCGCCGTCGCGAAACAGATAAATGCGCGAATCGCCTATATGGCCGATGATGAACCGCGCGTCGCCCAGAACGAGCACGGAGGCAGTGCTGCCCATGCCCATCTTGTCGCGTTCGGCGGCACTTCTCTCGAATACGGCCCTGTTAGCGTGTCGGAGGGAGAGGGCCACCATTTCGAACGCGTCCGCGCTCTCAACGTCGGTCAGCTTCTCCAGATCTGATGAGACGACCTCAACGGCCATCTGGCTCGCCACCTCACCGGCGGCGTGCCCACCCATGCCGTCCGCCACCATAAACAGGCCGCGGTACTCATTGGCGTCAGCAAAAAAGCTGTCCTCGTTCCCTTTCCGCACACGACCGACATCTGATCCGGCGGCTACTGCAAAGTGCACTAGAGGCTCACTAGAGGCTCACAAGCGTGATCGTTTCAAAAAAGTGATTTCTAAATCTGCAAGCGCCACAGGCGCGCGTACAGGCCATCGACCCCAAGAAGCTCATCATGCGTGCCATGTTCCACAACTTCCCCATGGTGCATGACAATGATATTGTCCGCCTCCACAATAGTGCTCAACCGGTGAGCGATCGCGATAGTGGTCCGGCCTGCCAGAAGCACCTTCAACGCCTGCTGAATCTCGGCTTCCACTTCGCTGTCCACCGCACTGGTCGCCTCGTCCAGAATCAGAAGCGCTGGATCGGCTGCCACGGCCCTCGCGAACGATAATAACTGGCGCTCCCCCACGCTGATGGAGGCGCCCCTCTCACCCAATACCTGATGATAACCGTGAGCAAGGCGGCGGATGATCCGGTCCGCCCCAACCTGCGTCGCCGCCGCTTCCACCTCCTGATCAGTCAGCGGCGCCGATAACCGGATGTTGGATGCTACATCCCCGGCAAACAGGAAAATGTCCTGCTGCACGTACCCGATCAGTGCCCGCAATTGCTCCACGGGCATGTCGCGAATGTCTCGTCCGTTTACCAGTATCCGGCCGCGCTGCGGATCGTAAAACCGCATCAGGAGACTTACGATCGTCGTCTTGCCAGCGCCTGTATGACCTACGATCGCCAGCGTCTCTCCAGGGCGTGCCGAAAAGTTCACATCGCGAAGCACCCATTCAGGCTCCCCGGGCGGCCGGACTTTCGCCGCGTGAGGCCGGTCGTATGCAAACCAGACGTTTTCGAATTCCACCAGCACCGACTTGGGCCGGCCTTCCTTGCGAAGCTCCTCGCCCGAAACGTCCACCCACGGCTCCGTGTCCAGCAGATTGAAAATCCGCTCGGAACTCGCCATCGCCGTCTGCAGAGTGTTGTACTTGTCCGAAAGATCCTGAAGCGGCTGGAAAAACCGCCTCACCAGCTGTAGAAACGCAGCCACAGTCCCTACGGTCAGCGTAGTCGCTTCCACACGGCCAGCGCTCGCTACGATGAGGCTGGCGAGAGCTACGGACGTCAGGATCTCGATAGCGGGAAAGTAGAGCGCATAGACGGTGATCGACTTCAGGTGCGCATCAAGATGCGACTTGTTCAGAGCGTCGAACCGCCGAGCCTCATCAACCTGTCGTCCGAACAGTTGAACGACCCGCATTCCCGACAAGCGTTCCTGTAAAAACGCGTTGATCCGCGCGAGACGTGTCCGGATGTCGCGGTACGCCTCGCGCACCTTGATGCGAAAAACGAATGAGACCAGTACTACGAGCGGAATCACCGCAAACGACGCGAGCGATAGTCGCCAGTCGGTCACCAGCATCGCAACGCTTATCGCGAGAAGCGTAAACAGATCGCCCATCCCGCTCACCACGCCGGCCGTAAACAGCTCGTTCAGCGTTTCGACATCGGACGTCACACGCGTGATCAGCCGGCCGGCTGGATTACGATCGAAAAACGCGATCGGCAGTCGCTGCAGATGACTGAACAGCTGAAGTCGGAGATCCCGCATCACGTTCTGGCCCAGCAACGCCGTAAACCATGTCTGGCCGTACGACATCACCAGCTCAAGGATGAGCGAGGCCGCGTAAAGAACCACCGCAAGCCTTATCGCCCCGTAGTCGTGCTGCGGAATCGCGACGTCAATTACGTGTTGCGTCAGGAACGGCCCCACAAGCTGGAGGCCGCCGGCAATCATGAGAAAGAACAGCGCGATAGCAATCAGCGCCCGGTACGGAGCGGCGAAGGCGACGAGCCTCCGCATGAGCCGGCTATCATAAGCCTTACCGAGCGCCTCTTCTTCGTGGAACGACACAGTTGAGGCGGTCATGCGGCCTTCAATCTAACTGAGCGATATTGTGGTACGGTGGTTGCCATGCTTTCTGCTGTAGTCCGACCACTCTATATGGAGGTTCTATGAGCATTCTCGCCTGGATCATCCTCGGCCTGCTCGCAGGTGCGATCGCAAAGGCTATTTTCCCCGGCACGGACCCCGGTGGATTGATCGTTACGATGATCATCGGAATTGTTGGCGCTTTCATCGGCGGCTGGATCGGAGGGATGCTTACCGGCACGGGACTGAACGGATTCTCCCTCTGGAGCCTCATTCTCGCTGTCGTCGGCGCGCTGATCCTGCTGTGGATCTACCGCATGAGCACCCGCGGGCGCAGCACTACGGTCTAGGGCTCGCGGAGAAGCTCCGGCTGACTCGGTCCTCGGCCGGCTCCATCGAGCCGGCCGAGGACGTCCCTACGGCATTTCTTCGCCCCTCGTAGCTATCTTTTACAGGTGAAGGATTTCCTTGTCATACGAGGGGCCCGGCAGCACAATCTGAAGGGCTTTAATCTCGAAATTCCGAGGCGGAGCTATACCGTCATTACCGGGCCGTCAGGCTCGGGCAAGTCGTCGCTCGCATTCGACACCATCTACGCCGAAGGCCAGCGCCGGTACGTCGAATCCCTATCCGCGTACGCGCGCCAGTTCCTCGAACGGATGGAAAAGCCTGATTTCGATTCGATCGACGGGCTCTCACCTGCCGTCGCCATAGAACAGAAGAACCAGACCAAGACTTCGCGCTCCACAGTTGGTACCGCGACAGAGATCTACGATTATCTGCGGCTGATGTGGGCGCGCATTGGGCGCACCTTCTGTCCCAGGTGCGGTCGTGAGATGCGCCCCGATACTGTATCCTCGGTCACTGACACAGTGCTTTCACTCGACGAAGGCACTCGATTCGCAGTCGCATTCCCGCTCAAGCTGTCCAGCAAGGTCACGCACGCGGTCGTGATTGAAAATCTCCGCGCACAGGGTTTTCTGAGGGTGTTCGTAGACGGCGCGATACAGTCACTCGATGCCCTCGGGCCCAAAGCCAATCTCACTCGCGCGAAGGATCCGTTCGTTGTTGTTGACAGACTTTCCGTCAAGGCCGACGCTGCAAGTCGGCTGGCTGAGTCTGTCGCGACGTCGTTCCGCGAAGGTGACGGCGACGTTGTTATTCTGTTCCCCGACTCCGTGCGATCTCCGCTCGATGGCACGAAGGTCGATCGACTGCGTTTCACCGATCGCTTCGAGTGCGCCACCGACGGAACGCGTCAGCCGACGCCCACACCGCAGCTATTCTCCTTCAACAATCCGCAAGGAGCATGTCCGCGCTGCAATGGGTTCGGCGCAATTCTGGAATACGACGAATCGCTTGTGATCCCATATCCGGAGCGCTCACTCCGCGATGGCGCGATCGACCCGTGGACAAAACCGCGTTACGACAACAAGCGTCGCACTCTGGCGGAGTTCGCCAGGAAGAACGACATCCCGATGGACGTTCCCTGGATCGAGTTGTCCTCCGCGCAACGCGACATGCTTCTCACGACCGAAGCTAAACGGGGCTACGTGGGCGTGTATCCATTCCTCCACGCGCTCGAGGCCAAGCGCTACAAACAGTACATTCGCGTGTTCCTGCGCCAGTACCAGACGGCGCAGGAATGTCCTGAATGCCACGGCGCCAAGCTGCAGCCTGAATCGCTCAACGTTTTGCTTGGCGGGCGGAACATCGCGCAAATCGCGGAGCTCCCGATTGACAGATTGAGTGACTGGCTCGAGACACTGGAGCTTTCCGACTACGAAATATCAATCGCGGAAATGATTCTTCGCGAATCGCGCAATCGTGTGCGCTTTCTCCGTGATGTGGGGCTCGATTACCTCACGCTCAACAGATCGACACGTACTCTCTCCGGCGGTGAGGCACAACGCATCGGGCTGGCCAATTCGCTCGGATCCCGGCTCGTAGATACGTTGTACGTGCTGGACGAGCCGTCCGTCGGGCTGCATCCGCGCGATATGGATCGTCTTCTCACGCTGTTGCGCCGACTTCGCGATGCTGGCAACACGGTGATTGTTGTCGAGCACGATCCGGCTGCCATGGAAGTAGCGGATTACATGGTCGAGTTGGGACCGGGGAGTGGCGTCCACGGCGGTGAAGTCATGTTTGCTGGCCCCATGTCGCGAATCGCCGAGAGCCCGCTTACGGGCAAGTATCTGAGTGGCGAACTGTCGGTGCCGCTTCCTGAAGAACGTCGTCGGGTCGGTCCTCGCTGGATATCTCTGGAGGGCGCGCGCGAACACAATCTGCACGGCGTGGATGTGAAGATCCCCATCGGCGCACTCACAGTCGTGACTGGAGTGTCGGGCTCGGGAAAGAGCACGCTCATACACGACGTCCTGTATCACGCGCTGGAAACTCAGACGCAGGGCGAGCATTCCGCCAAGCGACACCTCGGCGAGAGCGTCGGCGCGTACGAGAGCATCAGCGGCGTCGAAGCAATCGATGAAGTCGTGATGATTGATCAGAGCCCGATCGGGAAATCACCCCGCTCCAATCCGGTCACGTACATCAAGGCGATGGACGAAATCCGCACGATCTTCGCCGACGCGCCACTCGCGCGGCAACGCAAGTACACACCCGGCACCTTCAGCTTCAACGTCGAGGGCGGACGCTGCCCCAAGTGTGAGGGCGCTGGTTACACAGAAGTCGAGATGGTATTCATGGCCGACGTATTCGTTCCGTGTGAGGAATGTGGCGGCAGGCGCTTCAAGGATGCGGTGCTCGAAGTACGCGTGAACGGCAAGAACATCGACGACGTGTTGCAACTTACCGTTGATCAGGCGATCCGCTTTTTTGCGCGCGAAGAAAAACTCGGCCAGGCTCTCTGGCATCTGCAGCAAGTCGGACTCGGCTATTTGCGACTGGGCCAGCCGGCGACGACGCTGTCAGGTGGTGAAGCGCAGCGGATCAAGATCGCAAGAGAACTCGCGAATGCTGGCCGCAAGAGCGGACGCAAGCTCTACATATTGGATGAACCGACCACCGGACTTCATCTCGATGACATTCGGAAGCTCGTCCTGGTCCTGGATCGACTTGTCGCTGCGGGACACACAGTGGTGCTGATCGAGCACAATCTGGACGTGATAAAGCTGGCCGACTGGGTCATCGACATGGGCCCGGAAGGGGGCGACGGAGGCGGTCGACTCGTGGCCATGGGACGGCCCGAGGACATTATAAAAGTTGCGGAGTCCCACACCGGCCGGTGGCTTGCTCCGATGCTTGCGCGAGGCGCGCCGGTCCGAGAAGCGCCTCAGACCGCAGAGCGCATAACATCTCGGGCCCGGGGCGGAAAACTCAAAGCAGGTTGAACGGTCCCACGTACGGTTGAGCTTGCCCCCGCCCCTCGCTAAATTGGTAGGTCTCCCCCGGATTGCATCCGAAGGGACATTCCCCAGTAGCTCAGTTGGTTAGAGCATTCGACTGTTAATCGAAGGGTCGTAGGTTCAAGTCCTACCTGGGGAGCCTTGCTAAGTCCTTGTAAGTCAATCACGAAACGCCTCGGCTCCGGTCGAGGCGTTCGTGCTTTTTGCTTCGGGAACGGTTTGGGGACCGTTGACCATATGGCTGAGTAGCTGTCAGCGGACGATGGAGTCGGAACTGTTTCGTAACGGCATAACGGTACCTGCAATCGGTTACCATTCGCCCGTATGCATTGCGCACGCGACGAATGGCTCTCCGGCTGGGATTACACTCCCGGAATCGTCTCAATCCACGCAAGCCTCGACGGGCGCGCAACCGTCTGGCGGCGTATTCCTGAATCCGGCGCACTCGTCAGAGAACACGCACGATTCCGCGCGTGGCTGGTGCTTGAGCATATCGAAGATCTGGCTCACCTCGGTGAAAGGCTGGGCGCGAACGATGACTCGCGTGCAGTAGTCCGACACCGCGAACTCGATGGATCCGGTGCTTTGCGCCATCTTGTCTCTGCTGTCGATGGGCGCGCTCTGACCGCTGCTGTTCTCAAGGGGGCATCGACGCGACTCGGCAAGCACATCACTCACCTCGCCGAGTTGGGTCAGCGGTCGGTGCTGTCCCTTCCACCGGAAGAACAGTATCTCGTTGCGACTGGTCGGGCTTATTTTCGCGGTCTCGCGTTCGATCAGCTGCACCGCCTTCAGTTCGATCTCGAAACGACAGGGCTCGACCCCCGAACCGCCCGTGTTTTCATGATTTCGATTCGCTATCCCAACGGCGACACGGAGGTGCTCGAAGCAAATGGTGATGATGACGCCGCCGAAGCGCAGTTGATTCGGGAGCTGATGAAACGCGTTGAGCGAGCCGACCCGGACGTGATAGAAAATCACAATCTCCACGGCTTCGATCTTCCATTTCTTGACGAACGCTCACGCGCGCTTGGTGTCCCGCTCTCGCTTGGACGGGTTCGCACGAATGGATTGAAGCAGCGCGCAGCGCGGCGCGGCGCTCGGTCAGCCGACCCGAACGATCATCGGCGGGTACGTTTCGTCGCGCCAGGTCGCGAATTGATCGATACTCTGGATGCGGTACGACGCTACGATTTCTCCGTGCGTGAGTTGCCCGGTCATGGACTGAAGGCAGTTGCCAGGCATCTCGGAATCGCTGCGCCAGACCGGGAATACATTCGCGGCGACCAGATCTATTCGACGTACCGCTCCGATCCGGAGCGTGTGCGTCGATATGCAACGGACGACGTCGAGGAAGTCGCTGCCCTGTCGCGCATGCTTGGCGGTGCGGCCTTCGCGCTCGCACAGATGGTTCCGCGCCGGTATGAGCGTCTCGCTGACGCCGGTGCCGCAACCGGTGTGATAGATCCTCTGATCGTTCGCGCGTATATCCGCGCCGGTGTAGCGCTTCCCGCCCACCAGGATGGCGACGGGACAGAACACACCGGTGCGGCTTTGCATCTATTTGCGTCCGGCGTTGCACACCGCATCGTGAAAGCCGATGTCGCCAGTCTGTATCCGTCGCTCATGCGTTCCTTCCGGATTGGCCCCGCGCGCGACAGGCTCGGCGTGCTGCTTGGTCTTGTTGATGGACTCGTGGAGCGGCGACTCGAAGCAAAGGCGCAAGGACGAGCTGCCCTTCCGGGGTCCGAGGAACGTTACGAAAACGAGGCGATGTCGGCCGCGCTCAAGATCGTCGTCAATTCTGCGTACGGATATCTCGGAGCAGGGGGCCTGACGCGATTCGCCGACGTTCATGCTGCCAACGAGGTTACGCGGCGCGGCCGAGAGGTTCTCGCATTGATGTGTGGAGAGCTCGCGGCCCGCGGGGTGACACTCCTCGAGGCCGACACGGACGGCGTTTATTTCGCAGTGCCCGAGTCGTGGAACGAAGATGATGAACGCCGCGTCGTTGCGGAGGTGGCGACGCTTCTGCCGCCGCTCGTCCAGTTGGAATTCGAAGGCAGATATGCGGCAATGCTGTCTCACGAGCCCAAGAACTACGCGCTGCTCCGGTACGATGGCTCGTTGCTGCTGCGCGGAGTCGCATTCCGCTCCAGTCGCTCAGAACCATTCGGCGACAAATTTCTGAGACACGCTATCAAGGTGTTGCTCGTCGGTGACATCGTCGGCGTACGCGACAGCTATCTCGCTACGATCGGTGCCCTGCGCACTCGCGCGCTACCGACCTTCGAGGTATCGTCGCGCATCCGGCTGACGAAATCACCCGAGCAGTACCTGGCTACCCGAAGCAAACGCAAGGAACTTCCGTACGAGGCATTGCTCGGCACAGGTCAGATGGAGTGGAGTATCGGGGACCGGATTCGAGTCTATCGCAAGCAGAACGCTACCGCGGGTGCCATCACATCGGCGGAGGACGACGCGGAAGCAAACGATCCACGCGACTACGACGTCGATTATTACGAGCGTCTGCTGCGAACATCCTACGCAGAACGGCTTGCACGGGCATTTACGCCGCAGGATTTCGCGACTGTGTTCGCCAACCCTGACCAGTTCTCCCTATTCGCACGTCGCGTGGACGCTGTATGCCCCATTCTGACCGAACTTTCACGCAATAACGGCTAGGCGAACCCGCGGCTTCCCAGCCATTGTTGCCAGACAGGTCTCCGGATTAACTGAATTATTAGCAGACTGATACGAACTCGCCACCTTTCCTACAGTGTCGTATGCTTCGGGCCGAAGCTCCATGGGTAGCGACTGGTGCTCGCCGATATCGTTGGCGCCGCATTCCATGTCCGGCTTCTGACTTCACGGGTGGCGAACAACTCATGGTTTCTGAGCAGTCGATTCTGAGGCTCGGCGCAGATAGACCGTTGCGCTCTGCGTTGGCGTGGAATCCGTTCCGATTCCGGGTCGGCCGTGCGGGTACGCCGACCACCGGACGGGCAAACGACGTTCCCGCACCTCGATCAGCAGAAGAAGAGCTGGCATTCCTGCTGCACGCTGAACGGTCAAATGCGGAGAGACTGCTAAACGCGCTTCGTCTCGTAATCATCGTTGTCCTGGGCGTGGCCGCACTTGCGTACTCCGTGCAGTTGCCCCTTTCGCTGCGTCAGGCAAACGTCGCCGTACTTGGTCCGATGCTCGTGTGGTCTATACTGCAGGTTTCCTTCGGCCGCAGCGCTCACGGAGTCTACCCACAGTTGGTCTCAGCCGCGGCGCCGATTGTCGACGCGACTGCGGTTTCAGCGATCATTCTGTGTTACGGGCTACTCGGCTCCCCTGCAGTTGCGCTCAAGGCGCCGATCACGCTCGCCTACTTTGCCATTCTCGCTGCGCGACCCATCATGGGCTCCGCACGCTCCACAGGGATTACTGCGGCGTGCATTGTCGCTGAATACGCTGCCGCGGTCACGATACTCGCGCAGTCGGGTCGCGTTATACTCTGGGCGGACCCGATCACGGCCGCGGGTTCGGATAACATCGCCTTGCTCGACGAGGGGATGAAGCTCGTACTCCTCGCCGCAGCCGGTGTCGTTGCAACGTACGTCAGCGCCTGGCATGAGCGCGTGCTACGGCGTGCGCTCGAGGCCCAGATCTCCCGGAACGCCGACGAGCGTGAACTCTCTGTTCGACTGCAGGAAGCCGACAAACTCGCAGCCCTCGGTACTCTCGCCGCCTGCGTCGCGCACGAGGTCAACAGCCCACTCACCGCCATCGCTCTATCCGCAGAGATGCTCGGCCGCGGCCTCACAGCTCCGGCGGACAGGGACGAGGCCATCGCGATCGCCAACGACGCGCGCAGAACGGCAACCGCGCTTCACGACCTGCTCGCGTTCGCTCGCAAAGGCCAGACGGAAGCCGCCCCAATTCTGCTCAACGATGTAGTGACGCGCAGCGTCGGAACGCTCCGATCACTGCTTCGCGAACGCCACGTGTCAGTCGAACGGGACTCGGATTCAGCGGCAGTATTGGTGAACGGCGACGCCAGCGCATTAGAGCGGGTTGTCATCAATCTCATGATCAACGCAACGCAGGCGATGGAATCACAGTCAACTCCACGGATCATCAAGCTTCAGATTGCGGCGGACGCAGACATGGCGACGCTCTCAATTCAAGACACGGGCCCCGGTTTTGCCCCAGGGGTGGCGCAACGCGTATTCGAACGCTTCTTCACGACCAAGCCCGTTGGCAAGGGCACCGGGCTCGGTCTGTGGATGGTGTCCGAAGTCGTGGCGACCCACGGCGGTACGATCACCGCCGTCGATACGGGTGAAGGGGCACGTTTCGAGGTAACGCTCCCGCTGCTTCGAAGCACCGATAAAGCTTTCGACATGACGAATGTACCGGCCGATGCAGTCGAAGCCGAAACCATGACATCGATAGCCTGAATCGAGGACAGTGCAGGCAGCGCATTCGCAACGCCGCCTGCTCCAGTGACTTCGCCTTCACGACCTCAGTCACAACTGGCGTAGCTACTTCGTGCCGCCACACCCAGGCAGTCTGAACGCTCCTATCCGGCTCGAGTACCTCGTAGAACCCTTCAATAGATAATCGCCGACGTACCAGATCGTGCAATCATCCGTCGGATCTATCGCGGTCGCTGTATAATCCTCCCAACGCAGCGTATTCTCCTGCGCGGCTTCTCCAGTAGCAAGTACCGCTTCACGGAGCGACATCACACCTTTCGGATCACTTGGCGTCCGACCGGTAAAGCGTTGGCCAGTAAAGATCGACGCCCCACCGAACGAATAGCCGATTCCGATATTACCGTTGCCGTCCATCGCGGCAGAACCGAGCCAGCGAAAGTTGCTGTCGGGTGCGAACGTACCCTGTTGATACAACTTGACGTTGCGGTTTCGGTCCAGCCGGAACTCATACCAGCGCACGCCACCGCCGCCGCGCGACGTGTTGATCGAGTGCGACGCAACGATCGATTCCTGATTGCCGATCCTGCGATACACAACACGTGACATGAGCTTGTCTCCCTGCGCGTCGAGACGCCGACCCGTGCCAGGTTGTGGTACGCAGTTCGTCAACTGACCGTCGCACAGATAATGATATGGCGCGACCTGGATCTTCTCCGGGCCCACCACCCTTGTTTTGGATGGGTCCTCCCAGTCCACATAGTACTTCCACGCGTAGATCCCGTCGTCTTCCAACACCTTGCGTAGCTGCGTACCGCCGGCGGCAAGCATGACGTTGGGCGAACCCTTTGGCGGCAACTGTTTCCCGTCAAGATCTGCATTGTTCAGGAAATTCACGTCATCAATGATCACGCACTGCTCGGTCGCATCCTCACCCTTGAGCATCCGAACGCGGTCTGCGACACAGGCATGCTTCTGAATCACCGCATCACCGGTGCTTGTCGGTACGTAATACCCGTCCGGCCAGATCGCAGGCCGCGGATAATCCGGAAACAGCGGTCTCACAAACTCATACCGATAGTACGAGCCGAGGGGGTTGGGACCGGTGCTGACCGCGTAACACATAGCGTACGAACCCGAATCGCTCGGCGGACGCGAACCGCTTGGACGTGTACGCGGGCCTGCCTGCTCCGGCAGCTGTGTGGGATCAGCATGAGGCGGCTGATAAAGCTCGGTCGCACTGCCAGGTTGACCGGGCTGCCCTCGCTGACTCACTGCGGCAGGCTCGCCAGCGCGCGGTGCTGCGGGTTCGTCGGCGCGCCGCGGCAAGCGTGTGAAGATCGGCATGACAATCAGCCAGCGGTCCGCCAGTTGATCATAGCGTACCACAGCGTCACCATTGTTGTGTGTCTCGCACGCGCCACCGAATCCCTTGAACACATTGGATGTCTCTACCGGCCCGTAAAGCGGCTTGCCCTCTTTCGTAAAGATCGCGGTTCGACTGTTCACGATCTGGAATACGTGATTGGGTCCGACGGCGAGACTGTTGTCAGACGGATTCCGGAGCACTGTGTTGCCTTGCGGTCCAACGAAGTCCGCGCCGAGCCCCACGAAGTTTGCGACAATCGTCGGCGCTGGTCGCCTCCCCATCGACTGTTGTTCGGCTTTTGCACCTCCGCGCGGCACGACGATTTTTGGTGCCGGGATAACGGTGTCCTGTTCCACGACGTCATCGGGATCAGGAGCAAGTGCGCCGCTCGGTATGTCAGTCGCGCGTAGCCCCATCGAAGTCGACCTCGTACCGCCCAACTCAGACAGCGGCGCAGACATATCATGCGCGACCGCCCGATGCACGATCGCACCGCGCGCCGCCTCGGCCGGCGGCGCGGCTGCGTAACTCTTGTCCCAGCTCGCAACGGTAACAGCGACCACGGATGCAACAACTGCAAGCGGCGCGATGATCTTCCAAATCAATGACTTATTCTTCACGGCCTGTCCTGAGAATGTGATGGTGCGTGTGTGATGCGCGGTGCGATACTATATGGTCTTCCAGTAAACAGCGTACCGCTCGTCCATGATCTTGTTGAACGGGACAAGTACGACGTCCTGCTGCTGTCCCTTCGTGCGAAACTCGAGTGGGCCAGTGCGCGATGCCCATGCGTCACCAGCGATTCCGCGAGTGCTGAGTGTTGGCGCCGCGATTGCTGAATTCGGAGGAAATTCCGGCACCATCCGCGGTTGGGTAGGCGGCGCTCGCAGCGTTGCCGCAGTCAGCCCCTCCGTACCCAGCCGGCCTGCGAGGACGATAGGCCCGTACATGATAGCCTGCACCGACGCATCATCGGGTGTTGGTTCAACGCGTAACTGCATCGGCAGCGATATCCGCACGGTATCACCCGTCTGCCACGTCCGATCGATGACGAGATAGCTGCTTGGCGCGGCAAAGGCTTCCAGCCGCTTTCCATTCAACGATGCGGTACCGCCGCGCGTTGCCCAGTACGGAATCCTGATCCGCAACGCCATCCGGGCCGGCCGATCGCAGTCGACCGTCAACGATGTCGTATCCTCTTCCGGAAATCGCGTCTGTTGAGTGATCCGCACTCCTTTCTCGGCCCAGTTCACCTTCGACGCAATAAACAGGTTCACGAACACACCATTGTCGTCGTGGAAGTAGATGCTGTCACCAAGCTTCGAGAATGATTCTGCGCCGGTTCCAGTACAGCACCAGAAATCGTGCAATGGTGTACCGAACAATTTCCAGTAGCCCGACGCCAGGGGCACGTAGTACAACTTGTCCCCATCAGCTGGATGCTGTGTTCCGAGAATCCCGTTGAACAGTGCACGCTCGTAATAGTCGGCCGCACGCGGATCCGCCGTCCATTGAAATACGTGTCGAGTCAGCTTCAGCATGTTGTACGTAGGGCAGCACTCTTCCGTTTCTGGCCCCAGCTCGGTCGAGATGATGCCCGGCTCTGCGTTCCAGTTCTCCCCGTTGCTCGTCCCGCCGGTGCAGTACGACCGCCGACCGGTCACCTCGGTCCAGAAGTAGTTCGCAACCTCGTGATACCGCGGCTCACCGGTCAGTTCATAACGACGAGCTGCTCCGATGACCTTGGGAATTGTCGTGTTTACATGCAATCCCTTGAGCGAATCGCGGCCAAGGGAAAGCGGCTCGAATATGCGCTCGTGATCGAACCGGTGTGCAAGATCCATGTACGAGCTCTCGCCTGTAGCGGCGGCAAGATTATACAGCATCTCGTTCATGCCGCCGTATTCCCGCTCGAGAATTCGCGCCATCTGCTCATCACCGAGCGGCCCAGTCCACCCCGACGTCCATCGCGCCATTCCCTTGAGAACATCCAACGACTGCTGATCGCCACTCAACTCGTACGTGTCGAGCAGTCCAGCCATGATCTTGTGCACAGTGTAGAACGGCGCCCACGCTGGCTTCCCCGCGCGAAGTCGATCAAACACTTCTTCCGGGAAGGCACTCAGGTACCCACTCCCAAGTGCCTTCTGACACTTTGCGAGTTCGCCGACGATTGCAATGCCCCGGTTTCTTGTCTCCGCGTCTCCCCGGCTCGCTCCCATCAGCGCGCACGCAGAGAGATAATGTCCAACAAAATGGCCGCGCAACTCGTTGTCGGGAGCTTCCCAACCGCCGAGCGGCGCGGCACTTGATGGCAGACCGGCTGTGATTCGAAACATGTGCAACAGGCGGTCAGCTTCCAGCCCGAGCAGATACCGCCGGTTCACTTCTGTGGCATCCAGGAATTGACCCGCCAGCAAGCGCACATTCGCAATGTCGAACGGCCTGGCAACACCTGGCAGATCGGCAATACCAATCCTGCGCACCAGATCGCTGTGCATCGCCAATAGTTGGCGCGGTAGCATGGCCGCAGCGCCGGCTACGCCCGTCGCAATCATGAACTCCCGCCTGGAAAGTCTCTTCATCACCCAGTTTCCTCCAAGGATGCGAACCCTGCGTGGCTATTTGGCAACCGACATCTTGAGCGCCGCATTGCTCAGCCCCGGCTGCGCCATGAGCTTCTCGATATCAGCAATCTCAACCGGAACGAAGGCCGACATATTGATATACCCGGTTTTCGTGATCAGGAGCATGTCCTCAAGCCTGAAACCGATGTGCTCATCCTCGACACGCATCTCCGGCTCAATCGTGAATATCTCGCCGGGTTGGAGTGTGGCCGCCGCATACGGTACATCGTGAACCGACATGCCGACGGTGTGGCCCAGGCTCCGGACGGTCTTGCCGCGGTAGTTATCGATGAAGGAGTTGGCTGCAGTCCTGATCTTCTCATCAGAGAATTTGTAATTGGCCACGATTGCCTCCATCTTCACCACTGCATCCTTCGCGATGTCTGCGGGAGTCACGTACGGTTTGATCGACGTCATTACCGCCTGGTACAACCGGAGGTAAATGGTATACATCTCACGCTGACGTGGAGTGAACTTGGCATTGGCGGGAAAGATGCGCGTTACATCGGACGTGTAGTAGTCGTAATCTGGCGCGTAGTCGAACTGAATGAGGTCACCGTCCTGGAGCACCGCGGTGTCTTTGTGGTAATGCGTATAATAGGTGTTCTTACCCGTCGCTATCAACGCGAAATATGCGGCTCCGTAAGAACCATATTTCTTGAACGTGTACTCCGCGTCCGCCTGGAGCTCGTACTCCTGCATACCAGGCCGCGCATCGCGCATCGCCTCCATGATTCCGAGACCCGCGATCCGGGTTGCCTGGTGAATTACCTCGATCTCGCGCGGACTCTTGATTGCGCGCATCGAGTCCGTGATCGGCTCGAGTGGCTTGATCTCGCTGTTCGGTGCCACCGCTTTCATCTTTGCCTGAAACGCCTCCTCTCTCGATTCGCGACCATCCCAGGGGTCATTCCTTGTCGCGCGAGCAAGTGCGACTGGATCGCTGGGTGACGCGCTCCCGAGCACTTCTGCCCTGAACGGAGTGAAAATCGTTCGGCCGTCCTTGCCGATGGTAGACAGGACCGCGCCGAAGTCAGCACGAGGAACCACCGACTCGATGCCGGTATCCTTCTCCGCCGAATCGCCCGGCGTGAGCGATGGACCAAACATAGACTTCTCGCGCCGTTCGGTCGTCGGGCTCAGAAATAACGTCGATTTTCTGCTTTTTCCATCGATCACGAGAATTGCGCGTGGTTCGATGACGCCGGTGAGGTAGTAGAAATCGTTGCTCTGGCGAAGCGGCTGCTCACCTGGACGTTCAGTCGTGCCCTGAATGATCGCCGCGCCATCCCCGATCGATTTCATGACCGCCGCCCGGCGCGACGAGAATTCCGCCGCGGTAAAAACGCGACCAATCACTGGTTGCGCGGTCGCCAACGACGACACGCCCAGCGTTATGACGACGGTAGCAGCGGCAGCCCACCGCAACTGTGATCTGAGTGTCCTTATTCGCCCTGCTGCGACCATGCTATCCTCTTTGGTGTAGCGTTAATGGACACGTGACGAGTCGGTCCGCGTCATGGCGATAATCTGATCCGGGTTGCCCGTCATTTCCCAGCGAATCAGTGACATCGGTATCAGTCCGACGGAGTTGAAGTGATCCATGAATGCGAGCGTACTGTATGAATCCCCAAGTTGGCGCGCGCGCTCGTTCAGCAGCTCATCAAACTGGATCTTCCCTATGATGTAGCTGGTCCCATACGCTGGTTGCTGCAAATAGAGATGCTGTTCGCCGCTCACGGTCCCACCATCCACACGCAACCATCCGCGCGGCGTCCAGTCAGACGCGAACTGCTTCGCCTGCTGCATCGTGAAGTCGTTGCTCTGAAGATGCAGATCGCCCAATGCTCGCGCGGCTCGCTCCGCAATCAGGATGAAGATGAGCTCTCTGGATCGTGGATGCGAGTCGATGAAACCCTCGTGCATCATCATCTCCTCCATCGCTGTCGCGAACCCCTCCGTTCGCGTTACGAACGTGTTGTAGAGAAGGGCGTGGGTGCGGATAGGGTCTGGATGCGGCTCAGCGTCCATTCGCGCAAGATCGAACCAGTGATAATCATGCGTCAGCATTATGATTGGATCCCGATAGCTGACTTCGTCAAAGAATTCGCGCGGCTTCGTTGGCGGGCTGAAACTGCCCATCCGGGCACGAAGTGCGGGATCCATGTAGTCGCGCACGGTGAGCACTTTATGGTCGCGCAGGAAGGCCATGTATTCCGTTACTGCGTTGTTGAACCGCTTGGTGTAGTCGTTGGCGTCCGCGATCGGAACCTGTTGCGGCAGATTGCGGTTTCGATCTTCCTCGAGCTTGAGTGCCGCGCGCGAACGATCCAGTTCGCGACGCATCAGCACTTCCTCATTCGCCCACGTGTAGGGTACCAATTGCACATTGCGCAAATACCAGTTGTAATTCTCTACACCAATTCCCGACGGGCCGGTGCGCGACGGAGCCTGCTGCTCCAACCATTGCCGAAACTGATCAGTCGCGATACGCGCCTGCTGCGCTGCGGAATCGACGTTCGGATTCGTCGCCGCCACCCGGGCCGAAAGCGCCGCGAGTGCTGCGCTTTGATCGGCGACGCTTCCAATCCCGTAATTCCAGAGGTCTCCGGCGTTCCCTGTGAGGTTGCGACGCGCTTGCGTCAGGAAACCAGGAATCGTGCGTAGCCTTGCGGCGAGTTCGTTCGCCCTGTCCGGTGTAAGAGGAAAGCTCCACTCCCACAACTCGATCGCGCCAGCGGGAACCGTCCCCTCGCGCGCTGGCTGATCGCTGCGGCTCGGATAGAACGAGACGTAGAATGCGGGATTCCGCGCCCAAGGCTTGAGCACGCGGTGATTGAAGTCGAGCCCGTTCATCTCCGCGCGGACGATGTTGTAATCCACCTGTTGCGGCGTCGTCCAGCCAGTGGTATCCAGAGCAGTAAGGCGATTTCGGTAATCAGCCAGCCGTGCATGCTGCATCGCCATCGCGGCAACCGAGTAGTCCGGCACGCCATCCACCATCCTGGGCTGCTCGAACAGGCGCCAGTCGTTGAATAGCGATACCAGATCGGCGTACCGTCCACTGCGCGCTCCGGGCGCGACATTACGCGAATCACTCGACGTTGAGCAACCCAACCCGATGGCGATCAATCCGGCGAAAAGGAGTCTGGCTGTGGCACGAGCGCGTTCCATGGCGGGTTGCTCCTCAAGTCATGGGGGGCCGATCCAACATCGCGGCCGCGGCAATTCGCGTCGCGGCATCTTACCATATCTTCGTATACTGTATACAATACGACCTGATACACGCGGCCGGAAGGCCCCGCTGGCGAGTTTCTCCCGTGGTGACCCCACGGGGCGGGTGGCGCACGGACGACCAGAATGCTGGACACCATATACGCGTGGCGCATTTTGCGCCCGGAGGTTCTCATGAGTGGCTTTGGGCGCTGTTTCGGGCGTCACCGTTCGACTTGCACGCCGCGTCTTCTCATTGTTGCTGGAGCGCTGATGGCCGGCGCCTTCACGCCGCTGGCGGCACAGAGCGTCGCACCAGACTATCTGACCGGACTTCGCTGGCGTTCAATCGGCCCGTATCGATCGGGCTACATCGCTGCGGTCGCAGGAGTCCCCGGCGATCCGACTACCTATTACGCGGCGACCCCCGAAGGCGGCGTCTGGAAGACCTCCAGCGCTGGCACGGTATGGGAACCTGTGTTCGATGAAATGCACGTTCCTTCGGTCGGGGCGATTGCGGTGGCACCATCCAGTCCCAGCGTCGTATACGCCGGGACAGGCGATGCTTCAGGCTGGTCGTTCACGGCCGGAAAAGGCGTCTACAAATCGACCGACGCCGGAAAAAGCTGGAAAAATATCGGCCTCGAAGACACGCGCTACATCGACGCTATCATTGTGGACCCCAGGAATGCGGACTTGGTCCTCGTGGGCTCATTCGGCGCTGCACTGTCGGGTGGCCGCGCCAACACTGCCAGGGGTGTCTACAGGACTAGCGATGGAGGGACCACGTGGACCAAGGTTCTGTACGTCGATGCGTACAGCGGGGTGAAAGCGATGACATTCGATGCGACGAACCCGTCGATCATCTACGCATCGTTCCAGCGCAGCACCAACGGTGTGACGCGCGCCGAAATTGACCGACTCGCTTCACTCGGATCCGGCCTTTTCAAGTCGAGCGACGAAGGTGCGACCTGGACAGCTCTCCCCGGCACCGGACTTCCACCCGGCCAATCCGGCTTCGAAATCGCCGTCGCCTCGGGAACTCACGGTCAGCGCGTTTACGTCGAGTCACGAGGCGCCGGACGAGACGCGGGCGGGATATATCGTTCCGACGACGGGGGCGCGACATGGAGCCTCGGCACCAAGGAGATTGGGAGCGCAGGCGGAAGCATCTACGTAGATCCAAAGAATCCGGATGTCGTGTATCTCATGGGAACTTCCGTGTATCGCTCAGTTGATGGCGCACACACTTTCGCGTCGTTCAAGGGAGGTCCCGGCGGCGACGACGAGCGTCACATGTGGATAGATCCCGAAAACCCCGCACGCATGATCATCGGTGCGGACCAGGGCCCGACGATCAGCGTGGATTCCGGCAAGACATGGACGCCGTGGTTCAATCTTCCCAACGGACAGTTCTACAACGTGTCGATCGACGGCGATTTCCCATATCGCGTGTGCGGATCGCAGCAGGACAGTGGCACTGCGTGCGTACTGACCCAGAGTGATTACGGCCGCATTCGCGAGAATGATTGGTATGCCGTCGGCGGATTCGAGCGCGGCGCGATCGTCACGGATCCCGTCAATCCACGGTGGATCTGGACGCAGGGCTGGTATCACGTTCTCCGACGGTACGACCGAACAACCGGTCAGGTCGCCGTGCTGTACACGCCCACGGCAAAGGATCGGTTTGGCGGTCTCCCGCCGCTGGCTTTCTCCCCGCAGCATCCGCATCTGATGTACATGGCCGCGCAATACCTTATGGCTTCGACCGATGGCGCGCGTACGTGGAGCCACATCAGTCCGGACCTCACGGCCGGCGGCGAGGTGACAAAGACGGATCGATCGTCGCTGACTTTCCGGCGCTACGACGCATTCATTCAGACCATATCGGTATCCGGTGTGAGCAACGGCCAGATCTGGGCCGGCACAAACAATGGGCTGATCCAGCTCACGCGTGATGGCGGCAAGAGCTGGAGCAACGTCACACCGCCCGGACTGCCGGTTCGCGGCGGGGTAGCTGCAATAGATGCATCACACTCCAATGCCGCGGTGGCATACGCCGCAGTGAATGCAGCAGGCGATTCGCACCCTTACATCTACAGAACTTCAGACTTTGGAAAGCACTGGACAAAGATCGTCGACGGTTTGCCCGACGATGGGCTCGTGCGCGTCGTGCGGGAAGACCCCGTTTCGCCAGACTTGCTCTACGCAGGAACAGTCAACGGCGCGTGGGTCTCATTCGATAAGGGGGATCACTGGCAGTCGCTGCAGCTGAACCTCCCCACTACTGTTGTCAGCGATATCGTCATCCACAAGAACGATGTCGCTATCTCGACGTACGGCCGCGGCTTCTGGGTAATGGATGATGTCACCCCGCTCCGTCACGCACGCGCCGCCGTAGCGGCAGCGCCTGCTGCGCACCTTTACCCGCCCGAGCTTACCTATCGCGTTCGCTGGGATAACGATCAGGACACACCCCGACCGCCCGAAGTACCAGCCGGCGAGAATGCGCCCGAGGGTGCGATCATCTACTATAATCTTGCGAATGCAACGACTGGCGCGATTACGCTCTCGATTCACGACTCCAACGGGAATCTCGTTCGCGAATACACCAACGTTGCACCGCCTCCGGCGCTGATGCCAAACGTGCCGATGTACTGGTTCGCCCCGCCAGAAGGACTGCCAACCACAGCTGGACTGCATCGTGTACTCTGGGATCTCCGCTATCCAGATCCGAAGATGCTTCCATATGGGTATTACGGTGGACTGCTCACCTACACGGAATACACACTCACTTGGCACGCCGTGAAGGGGCATACGCCACGCGTCCAGCCGCCAGGGCCAATGGCGATTCCGGGCCGCTACGAAATCTCGCTGACAGTTGACGGACACACGTACAAGCAGCCACTTACACTCGTAAATGACCCACGCGTCGATGTCCCGGCGAGCGGACTTGCCGCACAATTGAAGAACGAGCAACGGATGACAGCGGGGATGAACGCGAGTTATCTCGCATTCATTCAGATCGATTCGATGCGCACCGTGATCGCTGAAAACGCAACCCACATCGCGAACGGAAGTAGCACGGCCGGCTTGCCTGGAAGCCTCCGCGCGCTCGACAAGCAACTCACCACACTTGCCGATAGCAGTTTTGGTATCGCTAACCGGGACCTCACTCGACAACTCGAAGACGCCGACTTTGGTGACCTCACACCGACGGCGAATAATCTGAGCACCACCGAACTCAGCTGCCGCGATCTGGGCACAGCATTCTCGGAATTCAACCGGTTGCTGGCGGGACCGATACCAGAGCTCAATGCGACGCTAAGATCCGCCGGGCTGAAGCCGCTCCCACTACCGCAGTCGCAGCGGAACAGCGGCTGCGATGGTACTGGCGCAGTCGCACAGCGGTAATGCACTGACGCGCGAATGCCTGCACCGACGCCAGGCATACGCATAAAGAATACGCCGGCAGCTCGATGAGCTGCCGGCGTTATTCTTTTGCCTGTTCCTTCAGGTACCGGCTACTGGCACGTCGGTGCGGCCGTCGGCTTGGTATCCCAGTATATCCGGGTACCGAAATTGTCTGGTCCCTGACGCGCAATCGCGGCGTTCAGGTTGGCGGCATTCACTGATGCTTCGGTTGTGGAGTAGTAGTACCGTCGCGGAATGTACGGAACGATTGTGGCGGGACCAGGAATCACATTACTCGGCTGACATGTACGGCGCCACTCCGCCCACGCCTGTGCGTCATCAGAGAAGAGCGCAATCCATTTCTGCGTTGCTATCTGCTTGAGACCATCAGTTCCGCCCTTGTACGCAACCGCAGGACTCGCAAGGAATGCACTGATCGCGGCTGCGTCGGTAACTCCCCACTGATCCATCGACGCGCGGATGGCGTTGTTGTAGTCCGCCGCTGCTTCTCCAGCCGACAAGCCGCCGAGGCCACGCTCTGCTGCCTCAGCCTTGATGAAGAGCAACTCCGCATACGTCATGAGGTATGATGGCGTCTTGGCGCCTGCCGCCGTGCCGAACGTACCGTACGATGTCACGCCCGGATAGAATATCGCGCCCGGTCGCGACGCCTTGCGGTACCAGACGTTGGCCGAATCCTGATTGAGCGCCGACGGCATTCCACCGTATCCTCCGGAATACACGGAGGAATCGACGACAGGCTGACCATAAACCTTGAGGCGAGGGTCGTTGGTCATCAGCGACGTCATGGTCCGCGCAAGGCGCGCATCGTCACGCGTCTTCAAAGTAACAGAGAACGGATTGTCATTGACGCCGTCACCCGGCCATACGAGCTTCGCGTTGTCCGCATTGGACTGAAACACGCCGCCTGCATCGCTGAATGCAGCCTGCAGTTGTGCATTCGCAGTCGTCGGATCGACGTTGATCAAGCGCAACGCGTAACGTGCACGCAGCGAGTTGTCGAAACGACGCCATTTATCGAGGCTACCACTGTAGATCGGGTCGGATCCGCCAAGACCCGGAGCGCCTGGAGCCTGCGCAGCCATTGCATCCGCGGCAGCCTTGAGTGTGACGAAGAATCCAGCATAAATGTCCTTCTGCGCGTCGTACTGCGGAGTCGCAACACTGGAATCTGCCTTGAGCGCCTGCGAGTACGGAACGTCGCCCCACTGGTCGGTGAGGTAACTGAAATCCCACGTCTGCAGTACCATCGCCGGTCCGTACACACCAGCATCGCCGGACGCCCTGCCCTTCGAGATAACCTGCCGAAGATCCTGCAGATCCCCGGTATACGGAGCGTTGAACGTTCCGGATGTTCCGTCTGCCTGCAGGCTGATGTAGGAGTCAGCCGTCGGGTAAGTCGTGTTAGCGAGCTGCTGCGCAATGATTGCAGCTCCACCGAAGCCGACCCAGCGCCTGACTGCAGATGCAGTAGCGTTCGTGAACAGTGCGCCGGCTGGTGCGCTGGTCGGATTGTTCGGATTTCGGTTTGCAGTCGTAATGTTGTCAGTGTTGCACGCCACTGCGCCTGCCATCAGCGCGAGCCCCGTAAGGCCGCGAAGCCAAGTCTTTGTCATTGATCTCTCCTCGGTATGCGGTTGGGGTTTATGGAGTGACCTGCAGGGTGAGTCCGATGCTTCGAGTCGTTGGCATAGGTGCAAATTCCAATCCCTGGGCATTTCCAGTGTTGTACGTGAACTCCGGGTCGATATTCGGGACGTTCGTGTGGGTCCAGAGATTCCGGCCGACCAGGGAGAGGTTCATCGAGTGCGAGTTGAAGCGCTGCGCAAAACGCGACGGCAGGTCATAGCCGATCCGCAGTTCGCGGAGCTTGACGTAGCTGTCATCGTACGTGTACGCCTGATTGATCAACCAGAGCGACTGGAAGTACTGCTCTGACGTCACGTTGATCGTATTTGCCTGCTTCGTGGTCTGGTCGATTCCCTTCACAACGATACCGGGGTTGTTCCAGTCCACTTCACGACCTTTGAGCGTATTCGCGCACATTCCGCTCTGATCGCACATCATGTTCGTGTTGCTGAAGAACTTGCCGCCCTCATGGAAGCTGAGAAGGAAGCTCGCCGTTACGCGACCCAGCTTGAATTCGTTGTTCCAGCCACCAACCCAATCGGGGTTGACGTTTCCAAGCACTGCCAGCGGTCCACGAATCGGCATGCCATTCTGAGTGAGCAGGTTTCCGTTCGAATCACGCAGGAATGTATATCCAGTCAGCTCACCATACGGTTGACCCACAGTCGCGGTCACAGATGCGCTACGCTGAGTTCCGAGGACGACCGTCGAGAGACCGGGCGTGAGCGATACGACTCGGCTCTTGTTCTTCGCGTAGTTGAAAGTGCTCGTCCAATTAATTCCCTTTTCTGACTTCAGGACGTTGGCACCGATCGTAGCTTCAAATCCCTTGTTCGAAATCTGGCCAGCGTTGATCGCCTGTGTGGAGTAGCCTGAGGTCGGTGGAATCACAAGATTGAGAATCTGGTTCTTGGTTTCCTTGTCATAGTAGCTCGCATCCAGTGTAACGCGACTATCGAAGAATGCGAGTTCCGCGCCGACCTCGGAGCTGGTCGTCTGCTCGGGCTTGAGATTCGCGTTCGCCAGGTTGTCAGACAATGAGAACTGCGGCAACGAACCGAACTTCGTGGACGACCCCTGGAATACAGTCTGGAGCTGGTATGGTGACGCATCGCTACCTACTCTCGCAATAGCGCCGCGGAGCTTCGCATACGAGAGCACTTTCGATTTGAGCGACGGCATTGCGTTCGTAAGAACCATCGACGTATTGACGCCAGGATAGAAGTACGAGTTGGAGCCGATTGGTAGCGTCGAAGACCAGTCGGTACGCCCTGTCGCTTCGACTGTCCACCAGTTGTTCCACGTCAATGCGCCAGATTCGTAAACGCTGTTTACACGGCGGTCGGACGCGAACTGCTGCAACGTAGGAGTGATGCCGGCGTTGGATACGTTGTAGATCCCCGGCACCGAGATTCCACTGGTCGCAATATTGGAGCTGCCAAAGGTGTTCCGGCGGAGCGTACCGCCCAGCAGTCCGTTGAACGTCAAGCGGTCAGTAAAAGACTTGTTGGCGTTCAAAAGCAGGTCGACGTTGCTTTCTGTATTGGTCTGATTCGCGGCGGAGAACGCACCCGCGAAGTTCGGGTCCGAGTACTGGATGTTCCCAGCCGCAAAGTCGCGATTGATGTCCCAGTTGTAGTAATCCTGACCGCCTCGCAGCGTCGCCGAGAGCCAGTTGTTGATCGTGTACGTGCCACTGGCACTACCGATCAATCGGTTGCGTATATCGTACTCCGGATTGTCGTACTGCAACCAGTATGGATTGTTGTGAAAGTTGGTGTTCCAGTTGTACAGATTGCCGTTTGCATCGTACTGCTTAGCCTTGAGTTCACTCATGTCAACCTGGCGACCGAACCAGATGAACTGCTCCAGGATGCCAGTGTTGTAGCCCTGACCTGGCCTGTTGTGAGCAGTCGCCTGCACGTACTGGAATGATCCGGACGTGCTGAGCTTGCTTCCAATCCTGAAATTCCCAGCCAGCGCGGTCGTCAGCGTCCGGAATGTATTGTTGGGTATGACACCCTGGACGTTGCTGTTGCCGATGGATAGCCGACCGTTCGCGGCGTCCGTTCCACCTGAGACAGCGAATGTGTTGGCAATATTGTGTCCCGTCTGAAAGAAGCTGTCGGCGTTGTTCGGATGAGGAATGAAAGGCGTCGCCTGACGTACTCCATTCACTACCGGGCTATCGAACTGCGGAATGAGCTGACCGTTCATGCGTGGACCGTAGCTCTGATCGTAACCGTCGTTGATGCCGCCGCCGGCGCCATTGACGTATGCGAAGTTTCCGCCGGAGCCCTGTCCGTAAAGGTTCTGCCAGTCCATGTAGATTGATGGACTGTCCCATGTGTATGTCGATGTCAGCGATGTGCGGAGTTTTGAGTCACTGTTCGCGCCGTGCTTCGTAGTGATCACGATGACGCCGTTCGCTGCGCGCGATCCATAGAGCGCTGCGGCATTCGGTCCCTTGAGCACCGATACGGATGCGATGTCTTCCGGGTTGATGTCGTTGATCACGCTACCAAGATCGAGGCCGGCTGACGCGGAGTTCGACAGAGACCCGACGTTGAACGAACCGCCGCGATCGTCGCTCGACACTGGCACTCCGTCAACAACGAACAACGGATTGTTATCACCGTTGATCGAGTTCGATCCACGAATCGTGATCTTCGTCGATGCACCCGGTGTTCCAGAACTCGTCACGCTCATGCCGGAGACCTTGCCGGCAAGCTGATCCACAAAGTTCTGGGCCGGCGCGTTGTTCAGATCCTTCGCAGAAATTTCCTGCTGCGCCGTACCGAGTTGGCTTTTCTCGCGCTGCACGCCGAGCGCGGTAGTAACTACGCCCTCGAGTCGGTTGATCAGCGCGGATAGCACAAAGTCGGCGCTGGTAGTAGCACCGACATGAGGGGTGACAGCAAGACTCTTCGAGCCGTATCCGATTCGTCGGACGACGACCGTAATCTGGCCACCGGTAAGTCGGGCAGCGGGAATGACGAACGAATAACGACCCGTCTCGTCGGTGATCCCTCCCACGCTGAGTGTGGGGACCGATACGGTAACCGCGGGAATCGCCTCGCCTGTTTCAGCCGTGACTCGACCTGATATGGTGGCTGATTGCGCCTGAGAGAGCGCGGGGAGTGCGAACATCGATCCGGCGAGCGTAGCAACAGCAACTAGCAATCGCTTCATGGGACCTCCAGATGGGGGCAGACAGACGTACACATCGTGGACTTGCATAGCCTACAACTACCACTGAGCTGACTGCACCACGTGCCGTCGGCCCAAACTGCTGCCGGTATTGCCATAGCCCGGTACGGGCTTCTCCAGGTGTCAGAACCACCACCGCCCCAGTCAATCGGGCTGGCAATATTAATTTTGGATACAATATCCGTTAAGTACGGATATAATATCCGGGCACAAAACCGCAAGAGCAAACATATGATGCCCAGCGGGTTTCTCTGACCTCCGGCTCAGCCGCCCCGACTCACGGAGATCATGAACCCATACAGCCGACACACCCAGGTTGCTCGCTTCCCACCCCGTCTTTCCGTGGACCCGAGACCAACCACGGCCAACACTCTACTCGCAATCGCTGCACCGCTCGATTTCTGGCGCACCCATTGCTAGGTACGTACCCATGACCCACGCTCAATGACCTCGACCGACGCCACCTTGCCAGAGATCAACACGTCAGCCGACACGCTCGCAGATATCGAGACCGCGTTCCGCACCACGCTGGACTCATCGGGGATGGACGAAGCCCTCGCGATGCTGAACTCCCGCACCCGCTTCAGGTTCACCGGGGTCTACCGCGTCGATCCGCCCACTCTCCGCAATCTCTACCTCTTCGATCGCGAGAATCCCACCCTCTCACTCGGCGGCGAGGCGGTTCCACTCGACAGCACGTACTGTAGCATCGTCGCCGCTACACGAGCTCCATTCGTCGCCGAGGACGCGCCGACCGATCGACGGCTGGCCGCACACCCTGCCCGCGACGCTGTCGTTTCATACGCTGGTGTCCCTGTCCGAAGTTCCGACGGCCGGGTTTTCGGAACCCTCTGCCACTACGACGTCCGGCCAAGGATCCTCCCGGAGACTGAGCTGGCGGTTCTTGAAATCACCTCGCGCTGCATCTCGTCCTGGCTCGCCTCCCGGCCGTCCGGCACAGCGCCGCATGACTAGCTGATCAATTCACTTCACGCTCAGCTTACCGAGCGATCCTCGTCATCGCCTCGACATTCGAGCTTACGATGAAGCGGAAAATCTGACGCGCCGACTGCGTCGAGATCGTACGCATCGCCGGTAAAATCCGTCCAGGGATTCGTACACCAGCCAGACTCGCGCGCACGCTCTGCGTTATGTATGTCGGCGCATCCATCGGAATCGACGATACATCGTGTCGTCCAAGCACTACGATGTTGATATTCTCGACTCCCTTCACATCGGCAAAAAATGACCTGATCATCGCGCCGAACTCTTCCGAAGCTACTACTACATAGACCGGCTTCCGAAGCAGCAGCGACCATTCGCCGACAATGAGATCCGGACGAACCTCAATAAGCTGTACCGGCTTCTTCAGCTCCGCGCCCACAGCAAGCATACGCTTTTCGTGCGCCTCTGTGGTTACAATGAGGTCCGCACGCTTGAGAGGAAGCGGCATCCGATCCCCAACAATCTCCGACGCCAGCAAACCCTCGGCTTCGAGACCGAAGTCATCTGTGAGCTCGCGACAGAGACCATGGCACTGATCGGACGTGGACGCAACAACAACTGCTCGTAGTCGAAGCGTCTCGGTACAGCGCCTCAACCATTCGTGCAGGTCGGGCGCGGGTATCTCTCTCGCGAGCCCTTCCAACAGCACATCTGCAACCCACGATTCCGGGATCGGTGGAACGCCATTGCTCCCGTGTCGCTCGGCGACGTACACGCCGCCACGCTGCCGCATATCGATCAACCGTTCGTCGGCAAGAACGCGGTACGCAGCGAGAACTACCCGGTGGTCCACTCCGAATTCCGCAGCCAGCTCACGACCGCTCGGGAGGCGGTCTCCACCGCCCAGCGTTCCAGATTCGAGGCCTCGAAGGACTCGACTGCGAAGGACTTCTACTAACTCCTCGACGCTATCTGGCAAACCGGGTCCCCGGACGGGTGAGCTATCTGAATCCAAAGGAAGCTAGCACCCGGAGCCAGGTGGCACCCAATTCCGGCGGGAGCACGGGTCTGCGAGGGACAAGACCAGGTCGAACAGCTCCGCGACGCTTGCCTCCAACGGGTTAGCGTCAGACCGGTCAGACTCGCCCGGCGTCTAATGAACTCCAACAAACTAACTATTTTTCGCAAGTCTGAATCAGATTCTAGCAGCAAAGGCGTAATATCAGACAGTCTGTTACATGATTCATGAGCAGTTTGGCTCGGAGTCTGCAATAGATGCCGTCGTGGGAATCGCCAGGATCCAAATGGCTTCTATCGGGAACAGGATTCGGCCTCTACCCAGCTCCATCGGATCGGTCAGTCGTCCGGACGATGTGTCGGAAGGAGGAGCAGATACCACGATCACGCGTTTTTGTCCGGCGCGAACGCGTGTAGCAACCGGCCGGTTGGAGAGACGTATGTCTGATAAAGGCAGGACTTTCGTGGTCAGCGCTACCGAACAGTTCTGGAAGCCGTCGAGTCGACGAAGCTTCCTCAAGCTGCTGGGGGTAGGTGGCACCCTCGTGCTCGCCCCCACCCTGTTTGAAGCGTGCGACAGTTACACACCGGTCACGGCACCCGGCACCGGTGGATCCGGCGGCGCGGCGGCGCTCGACTTGAGTACCGACATCGGGATTCTGAATTACGCGTACGCCCTCGAGCAACTGGAGGCTGCGTTCTACACTGCAGTCGTCGGCTCAGCTGCCTTCGGCTCGCTCAACGCAGAGCAGCAGGAAGTAATGAATGACTTGCGCAATCACGAGGTCATCCATCGAGAATTCTTCAAGGCGGCGCTAGGCGCGGGTGCGATCGGTAGCCTTGCCTTCAACTCGACAGCCGTCGCCTCCACACTTACTAGCGGCGCAGTAATCCTGAAGAACGCGGAGACATTCGAAGATCTCGGCGTGTCTGCATACAACGGCGCCGGAAAGTACCTGAAGAGCGCTGACTATCTCACACTAGCCGGCAAGATCGTGTCTGTGGAAGCGCGCCACGCTGCAGCCATCCGCGACATTCGCGACGCAGCAGGCGTGAGCGGCGGCGATGCAACCGGAACTCGCTTCGCGGGTGACGACGTCGTTGCCTCAACAGGTGCAACCGCAGGACTCGACGTCAAGCTCGAGCCAAGCAGCGTGTTGTCACGCGTTGGTAGCACGGGACTCCTCACGACCATGGTCAGCATCTCCGCGTCACCATCAGGTACGGCGACGCCAGACGCTGGCCCACCGTCACCGACTCCATGATACGCCACAACAACTTCAATCCAACGCTGTTCACCGGAGAATACAGATAAATGGACCGCAATCAAACGATATTGGGTAACGTAGAGCCCGATATCACTCAACGCCTCGTCTCACGTCGAGAGGCAATTCTGAAAGGAGCCGCGGTAGGATCGTCCGTCGCGGCCGGACTTGCGATGATGTCGGCTCCCATCGCATTTGCAGCACTCAGCCGCGAGGCATTCGGCCAGAGCACTCCAACGAGCGTTCAGGCCGTAATCGATTTCGCACTGAAGCTCGAAATTTTCGAAAATGAATTCTACAAGGCCGTCCTTGGCATAAGCGCAGTACCAGCACAGAACGCGGCGTTCGCAGCGGTTCGCGCAATGGTTCCGGCCGCGGCAATCCCCTCGATTCAGCAGATCCAGAAGCACGAAGTCGAGCACGTCGCGTTTCTCACAGCGAATGGTGCTGTGAACTCACTCCGCCTTGATGGAACCAGCTTCGATTTCACTGGCGGTCGCGGAACTGGAACCGGACCTTTCGCCCAGGCAACGCTGGATGTGAATTTCCTCCTGCTGGTTGCACAAGGCGCCGAAGACACAGGTGTCCGCGCATACAAGGGACAGGCACCGAACCTCATGAGCAATCCGGCCGTACTTGAAGCGGCCCTTCGCATTCATTCTGTAGAAGCGCGCCACGCTTCGAAGATCCGCAGACTCCGGCGCATGACTGGCGCGACGTCTGTGAAGTACAGTGGTACGATCACGGGCGGTGGTGCGGGCGCTGCCGGCGCTGGCAACGTTTCAAATCCAGCAGCAGGTGCCGTCACTGCGCTCGGCCTGATTTACGCTGGCGAGGACAACGTGATGCAGGGCGGCATCAACGTCACGGCACTACCGAATCTTCCTTCCGGAATTGACGTCACTGCAGCGGCCACCGAGGCATTTGACGAGCCTCTGACCGCAAGCGCGGTTGTGGCGATTGTTCAACCATTCTTCATTCCGTCGCTCTCGTAAAAACTACCGGCGGGGTTGAAGAGATATCTCCTCAACCCCGCTTTTTATTGACGTGAATTAAAGCCGCAAATCGCCGATTACGGCGTCGACACCGGCTGATCCATGTTTCTGGCATTCACGTAGAAATTTTCGTCCACGTGAAACGTGTCGTTGGAACCGAGTTTCAATTGCGCGGTCTTCCACGTCTCCGTCGGCTTGATGAACGCCGTCGCCCCGTCCGTCAGTGAGACCCGCACCGGCATGGCAAAACCTGGCACCACGTTGGACCAGCGATAGCTGAGGGCGTTCCCCTTGATGCGATACTCCAGCGTCGGGACCATCGTCGTATTGAGATATTCCTGGAACACCTTGCTCAGGTCGATTCCAGCCTTGCTGCTGATGTAGTCCTCGACCTGCTTGCCGCTCACAACCTGATGCCGGAAAGTCTTCTGAAGGCCGCGCAGTATGCCGCGCCACTTTTCGTCGTTGTTGACGATCTGCCGAATCGTATGGAGCATGTTGCCACCCTTGTAGTACATGTCGCCAGAACCCTCGTCATTCACATTGAAGTGTCCGACGATGGGCTTGTCGTTGCGGATCAGCTTGCGCGTTCCGATCACATACGCAGCGCCAGCCGCCTTTCCGTCCTGACACTCCGTGTAAAGATTCTCCGCGTAATTCGCGAAGCTCTCGTGAATCCACATGTCGGCGTGGTCCTTGGCAGTCAGGCTGTTACCCCACCACTCGTGCGCGCTTTCGTGCACGATGATGAAGTCCCATTTCAACCCCCAGCCCGTCCCGGACAGGTCCCGCCCCAGGTAACCGTTCTCATAATGATTGCCGTACGCCACACCACTCTGGTGCTCCATGCCGAGGTGAGGCGCCTCGATGAGCTTGTACCCATCCTTGTACCAGGGATACGGCCCGAACCAGTGTTCAAAGCAAGCAAGCATCGGCTTGGCTTGCTGGAACTGTTTTTTCGCCTTGTCGAGGTTGTAAGCAAGCGGCCAGAAGTCCAGAGTGAGTATGCCATCCTCACCCTTGTACGTGTCGCCGAAGTGCGCGTACTTGCCCGCATTGATCTCGACGTCGTAGTTATTGATCGGATTCTGTACGAACCACTCATAAGTCGTTGTGCCGTCGGGATTTTGCGTTGTGCTGCGCAATCTCCCGTTTGATACGTCTATCAGGCTCGATGGAACCGTGATGGCGATTCGCTGACTGTCGGGCTCATCGGATTCGAGATCCTTGTTCGGCCAGAATGCGCTCGCGCCCAATCCCTCCACGGCTGTCGCAATCCAGTCATTTCCAGCGGTGTCGCGCGCCCATACGAATCCGCCGTCCCACGGAGCTCGTTTTGCAACGCGTGGTCTTCCGTGGTAATAGACCGTCACCGTTCGGCTGCTTCCAACTTTCTGCGGCGTGCGGAGTGTAGTGAAGAACGCATTGCCATCACGCCGGTATGTGAGTGTTTTCCCATCCTGCACCATGCTATCAACTTCGAGCGGCACCTGTAGATCGATCTGCATCTCGCGCGCTGGGTGCAGCACGCGGTACGTGATGCCATTGCGTCCGCTGATGCTGCTGTCCGACGGATTGACCGTGACGTGAAGGTCGTAAAACGTCACGTCCCACCATGCGCGCTCGGGAGTGTTACTGCCACGGAGCGTGTCCGCGTGGGTAAAGACTCGAGCGCTGTCGCGTTGCGCCGAGGCACTTGGGGCGGATGCTGCAAACATCAGCAGGGCGATCGAGGCTGACGCCAGTAGTGTGATCTTCATGTCGATAGGTTCATGGTACGGGTTACTTCTGATCTCTTATACAATCTTAGGGATTTGCTTGTCTCCCGCTACTATCGCAACGATTCAGATGCGAAGAAGGCGGCTGCGCCACCTGGCACCGCCGCCTTCCTTACTCGACCCGGCACGCCCGGATCACTGACGACCTCGGTATCAGGCGGAAGCTGGTCCCGACTGGATGACACCGCAACCGATCCGTCCGCCGGCGTTGCCCGCCGGATCGCTCATGTTGTCGTCTGCTGTCGCGTGGATGACAAGCGCACTGCCATCGGTATCAAGGAGACTCTTCGCGCCCGGCGTGAGCGACACCGTGCTCGTCACAGCTGTGTAATCTGCCTTACCCGTAGAATCGACCAGCATGTTTGGAAGGTCGCCGGCGTGTGGCCCAGCCGGATTGTTCAAACCGTGATGCTTCGTGGAATCGGGGTTGAAGTGACCGCCGGCGGACGCAAATGTCGGCGCCGTGCAAGTTCCGACCGCGTGGAAGTGCACGCCGTGTTCGCCGGGCGTAAGGCCCTGAGCATGCACTTCAACATGCACGCTGCCCGTGCTATCCTGCGTGAAAGTAGCCGTCGCGAGCTGCTTGCCCGTCGAATCGTTCACAATCGCGTGCGCAGTAGTCGTAACAGTCGTCGCGGTGCTATCGGCAGATCTGGCCGATTGCGAACACGCGCCTAGCGCAGCAATGGACGCAAGCGCTATCAGTAGTCTGGAATTGGACATGTTTGATTAATCCGTTATTGGTAGTTCCGTTCACTGCGGGTCGATCCCGAATGGATCGCCCGGCGGTGCAACGACTTTCGGCGGGATGCCGATAGTAATCGCACAGAAACAAGAAAGGCCAGACCGCAATGCGATCTGGCCTTTCTATCGAAAAGTGGCTCGAACTACTAGCCGATCTTCGTTACGTTCTCGGCCGCGGGGCCCTTCTGACCCTGCACGATCTCGAACTCGACGCGCTCGCCTTCAGCGAGAGTCTTGAAGCCGGATCCACCAATCGCTGAATGATGAACGAAGCAGTCCTTCGTACCATTCTCGGGCGTGATGAAACCGAAGCCCTTCGCGTCGTTGAACCACTTTACAGTACCGGTCGTACGCATGCGTTTTCCTTTGCTTGTTTTGGTCGGGAAGGGTATGCCAATCGACCATGAGTAGTGTTCGTGAAATGCGCCCTCACGAGGGGAATCCTTGCCCGGATCAGACTTTCGTCTGATTGCAACGCCGGACACCAAAAAGGAGCCTGCAATACCAGGCTCCAAGATGTATGGGAACTTGTCGTACACGAATGCACGCGTCGCACTTAATAATTTATGCGCCTGGCTGGAATGCGCAAGACCCAATATCCGGAATCGAGGGAGGGGCTCCGGCCCGGGGCCGGCCCCTCCCTCTCGTAGTCCGTGCGGACCCTAACCGCGAGTCCTAGGGATTGCCGTCGTCGTCCTTCTCCTCGCTGAAGAAGCCGCCGTTGGTATCGTCGTCCAGGCCCGGCATCCGCTGTACGTGCACGGTCTGTCGCTCGACGTGGCTGCCTACCGTCATTGTTACCAGGTAGTCGCCCGTACCGGCCAGTGCTGCGGCACCACGACCACCGCCGCCGCCCCCCCGACCAAACGATGGGTAGCTGCTACCCGGGATACGGACAAGCTGCGAGATCTCGCGCAACAGCGTCTGATCAATCGGACCTGCCGCGCCAGCGCCACCCGCGGCGCCGCCGGCGCCTCGCCCGCCAGCGCGACCAACTCCGGCCGCACCACCCGCTGCTCCAGCACCACGGGGCAGCGGCGACTCACCAGGCCGCGCCATAAATTCACCCGTCGACGCCGGCCGACCGAACCCAAACCCGCCGCGGCCGCCACCGGCTCCGAGCAGCTGCTCCTTGATCCGTGCAAGCGACGCTGCATTGCCGCCCGCCTTCGTCATCGAGTCGATTACAAAGTCGACGCGGGCGACGTAACGAACGCTATCACGCCGTTGCGCTGGTGATAGCGGCACTGGAGCGGAACGTGTGCGGAAATCCCAGTACACACGGTTGATAGCCGTGCGAGATGCACGTGCGCCGTCCACAGTTGCGAGAGTGTCACCCGCCGCATTCGTTACTGTGAACTTGACCGTGTCGCGCGTGCCGGGCGCCAGACGATACGTGAACTGCGCACCGTAAGGAACGCTCGTCCCCTCGAAGAGCTTGTGCCCTGTCTCCTGTCCTTCAACCGGCGGCTCTCCCCACTGGAAAGCGGTCGACGGCGCAAAGAAGTGTGTGCCAGTACCACGGGCGTCTGCGTCCTTCATCTGCTCAAGCGGGGCGATGTCCACGATCCAGACACTTCGCCCGTGCGTACCTGCAATCAGCTCGTGATCGCGCGGTTGAATCTTGAGATCATAAACAGGCACCGTTGGCATCCCGGTCATGAATCGCTGCCAGTGTGCACCACGATCCATCGATACGTACGCTGCAACGTCCGTTCCGAGGAACAGCAGGTCGCGGTTGACGGGATCCTCGCGGATAACGCGCACCCAGTTCGGCGCATCGGTAGGGATGTTGTTCGCGATCGAGCGGAATGTCTTGCCGTAATCAGTAGTCACATAGACATACGGCGTGAAGTCGTTCCGCTCGTGATTATCGAACGTGATATAGAATGTCGCCGAGTCGAATGCTGACGGCTCTATGCGGCTGACTTCCGTACCTTTCGGAACTCCGGTGAAACGACCAGTAAGATTTTCCCACGTTGCGCCGTCGTTGCGGGTCAGCCAGACGTTGCCGTCATCGGTACCCGCGTACAGCAGGCCTGCACGAATCGGAGACTCCGCCAGACTCGTGATGGTGCCATAGGTTTCAGCACCGGTGGCGTCAGTAGTGATGCCTCCCGTCGTTGTCGTACTAATCTTGATCTTGGTCGTGTCCCTGGTCGAAAGATCTGGCGAGATAGGGAACATGTGATCGCCGCGATCGAGCGACTTGAGAACGCGATTGCCGCCCATGTAAATCGTGGATGACGCGTGCGGCGATATGAAGTACGGGCTTTCCCAATTGAAGCGCATGTCAGTCTCGATCGAGTCTGCGCGCTGCTGCGCTTGAAGCTCGGCGAGCCTGCGCTTCATCGCTGGCGTTTCGGGGCGAGTAGTATCGCCGCGCGTGACGACCATCGAGTCTTCGAAAGCAAGATAATTCTCGCGATACGATGGCTTGCGAATCTGGCTGCGGGTACCCGTAGCGTAGTTCAAGCGGCCAACTGCACCGCCCTGGGACTCTGCATAAATCGTATTTGGATCGGTCGGATCCTGTGCCGTGTAGAATCCATCGCCGCCACCAACCACAAACCACATCGCGTTCGTGATTGAACCCTGCTTGCGACGGCTCGGGCCACACCATGAGCCGTTGTCCTGCAATCCGCCGCACACACGATACGGTACTCCCATATCGTAGCTCACTGCGTAGAACTGCGCGATCGGCAACGTATTGATGAAATCGTAGTTGCCGCCGCGGTCCCACGTCTGCGAGATGCCACCGTCGTCGCCGACGACAAAGTGGGCTCCGTCATTTGGATCGATCCACATCGCGTGATGATCCACGTGAATACCGACAGTCGCGTTACGAACAGTCTTTCCACCGTCATCCGAGAAGTTGACCGGAGTCGAGGACCAGTACACCCGATCTGGATTCTGGGGATCGACGCGCACCTGTGAATAGTAGAATGGACGCACATCGGTATCGTTCATCTTTGTCCACGTTGCACCAGCGTCTTCCGATCTGTAGAGACCGTTGCCAAGCTTCTGGCGTCCCTTGGCGCTTGTGCTCTTCACGGGGTTCGGAAGCGAGTCGGCTTCCACCAGCGCGTACACGATCTTGGGGTTGCTATGCGCAATCGCAATCCCGATGCGCCCCTTCATCGTCGCCGGGAAACCACCGCCCTTCACTTCCTTCCACGTTGCACCAGCGTCAGTTGTCTTCCAGAGCGCGCTACCCGGTCCGCCACTGTTCAGGAAGTACGGCCCGCGAACGCGCTCCCAACTTGACGCATACAGCGTGTTGTGATCCGATGGATCCATCGCGACGTCAACAAACCCTGCCTTGTCGCTGATGAACTTGCTGAGCGTCCAGGTCGCGCCACCGTCCGTGGTCTTGTACAGGCCGCGTTCCTTGTTCGGTCCCCAGGCATGACCGAGCGCCGCGACGTACACGATGTTCGCATTCTGCGGATCGACGACGATCCGGCCAATCATTTCTGTCTCGCGAAGGCCGATGTACTTCCAGGTATGTCCGCCGTCCGCCGACTTGAACATTCCAGCGCCAGGCGTGATGGAGTTTCGGGAATTTGCCTCACCCGTCCCCACATACACGACATTCGTGTCGGATGGCGCGATTGCAATGTCACCTATGGAGGCAACCGGCTCGTTCTGGAACAGCGCCTCGAATGTGGTACCGGCATTCGTTGTCTTCCAGACACCGCCTGCGGCGCCTCCAACGTAATACGTACGCGATGGCGCACCGATCCCGGCGATCGCCGTTACCCGGCCGTCGACATTTGCCGGCCCGATATTTCGCCATTTGAAGCCGGCCACCGAGGCAGCGTCGAGCTCCGAAGCTGACGATGGTGCCCCTGACTGCGCCTGGGCCGCCAGAGGGGCCGCGAGACCTGCAGCCGTGATTGGGAGAATCCGAAGCCATCGCGAGAGATGCATTGTCCGTTCGGGTAGAAGGATTACTGCAGGGCGCACTCGACCGGCTCACCAGCCGACCTGCACTTCACCCCGCCTACGAAAGTACGGCAGACCGTGTTGTTCCGCTGCAAACACGCCGGATGTTCGGGACACAGCACCCCCGGCTCCGCCTTAAGCCGTCACCGGCGCCTCGGCTACCCGGTCAAGCGTGCTTCTCACGGCCATCGCCAGCTGGTCCCCAGTGAATGGCTTCTCCAGAAGTGTGATCCCGAGTTCAGATACACGATGTTGCAGCATCATATCCTCCGTATAGCCGGACATGAACAACACGCGCAGCCATGGATAGACCGGCAGCAGCCGCTCGGCCAACTCGCGGCCGCTCATCCCCGGCATCACTACGTCCGTAAGCACCAGGTGCACACGACTCTCCGTGGAGGCCAGCAACGCTATCGCTTCCGCACCGTCGGGGGCGTCCAGCACGAAGTAGCCGCGGCTCTCGAGGATACGCCGCGTCAGGCGTCGTAGTGGCTCCTCGTCTTCCACGACGAGAACTGTTTCGTAACCTCGCGCCGAATCTGGCTCGATTGACTCAATCGGCGGTATCGCCGATGGCTCCTCATGGCGCGGAAATTTGAGCCGGAACTCAGTTCCCACACCGAGCTTGCTCTCGACAATGATTTCGCCACCGGATGCCTTCACGATCCCGTACACGGTGGAAAGGCCAAGTCCGGTCCCCTTACCCTGCTCCTTTGTAGTGAAGAACGGCTCAAAGATGCGCGCACGAGTCTGTTCGTCGAGCCCAACACCGGCATCCGCGACTGTGAGTGTAACGGATTCCGTCGCAGATGCCGCGGTGTCATGTGACTCGCGCGGCTCAATCCCCGTACAGAGTCTGATCGTACCGCCGCCCGGCATCGCGTCACGCGCGTTGACGACAAGGTTGAGCACAACCTGCTCGAGCTGTCCGCGATCGAGGTTGATTATCCCGATGTCGTCGGTGTATTCGGTCGTCAGGGTGGTATCCTCGCCGATCAGTCGGCGCAGCATCGTTTCCATTTCGCGAACGACCGCATTCAGGTCCAGCAGCTGCGGCTTCACGAGTTGCCGTCGGCTGAACGCCAGCAACTGACGTGTGAGCGTAGCCGCACGGTTTGTCGCGGCCTTGATCTCCTTCACATCCGCCAAAAGCGACGTGGGCTGGCCGCGTAGATCGTGCAGCAGAAAATCGCTCGATGCACCGATTACAGTGAGCAGATTGTTGAAATCATGCGCGATGCCGCCGGCAAGCCGTCCCACGGCTTCCATCTTTTGTGCCTGCCGAAATTCCTCTTCAAACTGGCGTTGGCGCGTCACGTCTCGAAGTACTGCTGTGAAAAGTCCCTCCTTGCCGGTTCGCGCGTATGCCATGGAAATCTCTACCGGTACCTCGTCGCCATCAGGACGCACAATAAGTGTGTCCCATACCTCCGGGATCGTGGCGCCATTGTGTGCGGATTGACGCGCAGCCAGCATGTGCTCTTCGAACACCGCCACGCTGCGGCCACTCACAACACTCAGAATGTGCGCCCCTGGAATCACTGCCTCTTCCATTCCGAAAAGCCGGCGCGCGGCAGCGTTCAGATATACGATGGATTCCTCGTCGCCAAACGAGACGACTGCGTCTGTTGCAGATCCGAGGATTCCTGCAAGCCGAGTTTCACTTCGCTCAGCTTCAACACCCTGCCGATGCATTTCACGTGTAGCGTTCTCAAGATCGCGATTGGCCGCCGTCAATTCGTTTGCCTGGAACTGCAGCTGTAGCGCCTGATTCGCCATCTCTGTGGCCGTGCGCCGTTGCGCGACGACACTTCGCGCGTGCATGAGGGTCACAACCATGACGAGGAGAATGGCAAGCGCGGCAGCGGCCACAATCACGAGATTCAAGACGTTTTCCTGGGCGCGTGCAGCCGCATCGGTCCCTGCACCCGAACGCTGAATGGCCGCAGAGATCGCCGTGAGCAGCTGATCAATCTTGAGTTGGGATTGATTTGCTCGTTCCGAGACGACTTCCTGAGTACCAGGTTTCGTTCGTTGTGACGGTGGCGTATTCACTCGGCCATCGAGTTCGGCGATTCGCAATCGCACGAAGTAGCCTAGCGAATCCATGCGCGAGGCAATGTCCGAGTACGATGAGGCATCATCGCGAAGGGCGGAGAGCGATCGGAGTGCCCCTTCCGCTGCCACCGTATAGGTAGCCGCGTAATGCGAGTCGCCGGTGGCGCTGAGGTCCCGCTCAGCCAGGTTGGCCTCGCTCATCCGGTTGCCTACCGCCCGGACCTCTTCCATGAGCGTCAGGTTGTGTCGGGACACGGCCGTACCGAGAGCCGCCTGCGCGACGCTCCGGTACGCCAGCCACCCGGTGCCGCACACAATTATCGCCGACAGATATGCGGCTAGAACACTGGACCGTAGCGGCATTCGGAGCATGAGCGTGATCTTAGTGCTTCAGAACCGATCCTGCCACCATCCCGCTCATGAGGCTTTCGTTAGGATTAGCCGGCCGCTGCCACTGTAGCCTGTACACCACCGAATCTTCGATCGCGAGCGTGGTACTCTCGGACCGCCGCCAACATGTCCGCGGGCGTGAATTCCGGCCACATCAGATCGGTAAAGTAAAGTTCAGCGTAAGCGCATTCCCACAGGAGAAAGTCGCTGAGGCGCTGCTCGCCGCCAGTGCGGATCAAAAGGTCCACGTCGCGCACGGGGCCCGAGTGCGTAACCTCGTTCATAACACGAACGAAGCTCTCACGTGTGACCGGACGCCCCGCACACTTCTCAGCAGCCAGGACCATGGAATCACGCGCGGAATAGTCCAGCGCAATTCGAAGGTCCAGCCGCTTCCCCTCGCGAGTTGTTGCTTCGGCCGTCTCCGCAGTGCGCCGCAGTTCGGCCGGTATCCTGTCACGCCGACCTACAATTCGCATCCTGACACCGTTTTGCACACAGCGATCCATTTCGGACAGGAGGTAGCGCCGAAACAACCGCATCAACATGCTCACTTCACGCGTCGGTCGCTTCCAGTTATCCGCCGAAAACGCATACAGCGTGAGAGTTCCGATGCCGGCATCTTCAGCATTCTCAACAATCGTACGTACAACACGCGCGCCAACTACGTGACCCGATGTGCGCGGTCGGCCACGCGAAGTCGCCCAGCGGCCGTTTCCATCCATGATGATCGCGACGTGGAGTTTACCGCTGTCTGGATCGCCAGCATCGACGCTCGCCAGGGAGTTGGCTACGGAACTGACGGTGTCGGAGTTGATTCGGGAGCGCACGAGTCAGCGATCCCGCGTAGCGCGGATCAGAGCTTCCATGTGGTCAAGATATCGTGCAAGGGCTGATCGCCCGGTTGAGGTCAGGGAGTATTGTGTGTGTGGCACGCGACCTTCAAATGTCTTCGTGCACGTGATGTAAGCGGCATCTTCGAGTTTTCGCGCGTGAACGCTCAGATTGCCGTCGGTTGTCTGCATGAGTGCCTTGAGCTCGTTGAAGCTCAAAACGTCGTTGACAGCCAGAGCGCTTACTATCCCAAGCCGCAGGCGCTCGTGAATGAGACGGTCAAACGCAGCAGGTCTCGGATCGGTCTCGCGGCCATTGACGGGCGCAAGCGGAGTTGGCGCGATATGGCCGACTCCCGAACCGGCGTCGGAGTGAGTGTTCGCGTGCGGACGCGACGGACCATGAGACTGAGCCGGCGGGTTCGGATGCGTCTTCGAGGTCGCGCGATTGACTTTAGCCACCATATCTCCGCGCGATGGGAATGCCAAACGCGATGTGAAAACCGCCGAACGCGATGGCCAGAATCCAGTCACTCCATCCGAGTGGCGTGAAGAGCGCCAGCGCACCAGCCGCCAGGAAGCAAACGCCCATTACAGGAACGATCTCAACCGAGAACGCACCACCGGCGGCGACGGCTGCACCGTATAGTAGAAGCCAGAGACCGGGCAGCACCGCCGTCAGCCCCGCGCGATGAAGCACAATTGTGAGGACTGCGCCCGCAAGCAGGGGAGGTGAAACCGCGAGGACGAACTTGCGGCCAGGCCCGGAGAGGAGAGGTATTCCAGCAGCGCGGGCCTTGGCCAGCATGGCCCAGAGCTGGACAACTATGCCAGCCGTGGCGAGGGCAAGCCAGACGTCCAACCACCTCGCAGTCGTAGGTTGAGCGGCCGCAATGAAGGAGGCCGCAACCGCGAGGAAGCCGACAATGACCATTCCCCAACCTGAAACCGCCGTGAACGCACCGGCGTTTTCCATGGTGGACCGGATGAACGCCAGGTTATCCATAGCGCGCGCGTGCAGCGCCGGCGGCTCGGCCGTCGGTTCATCACGTATCGGAAGGATCTTGGTCATCGCGAAGAAGTCTCGTCACGCGATTGGGATATGTCAAGTACTTTTTCGCATAAAGTAAATGCGAAATTCCGTTGCCCGTTGAGATCGCCCCCTCGCAACGGACTCCTGCCGAGTCTGACCCCGATCCTACAGCGATAGCGGACCGGGCGCGGGGTCACTCGCGGGAAAGCTCTGCTCTATGATCCGATCCAGCGACCGCTCCGCTATTGCCTCCGCGATCGTGCGGACGAGCGTGTCGCAAAAAATCGGCAAGTCGCCGGGATTCCGACTCGTCACCAGCTTCTGATCCGAAATCACCGTTCGATCGACCCAGTCTCCACCTGCGTTCCGGATGTCCGTCTGCAGGCTTGGGTAGGACGTCAGCGTCCGGCCCCTCACACAGTCAGCCTCGACAAGCAACCACGGCCCGTGGCAGATGGCGCCAACCGGCTTGTCGGACTCCATGAAGGATCGGACGAAGGCAACGGCCGCCGGGTTCATTCGGAGTGTGTCAGGGTTCTTCACTCCGCCCGGCAGTACCAGCGCGTCGTAGTCGCGAGCCGAGACGTCGGTGATCAGGCGGTCGACCTTGAACTTGCCCGCCTTTTCACCCTTTGAAATCGACTGAATTTCGCCGGGCTGCAGCGATACAAGCTCAGGAAAGCCACCAGCGCCCGTGATCGCTGCCCATGGCTGCGCAAATTCAGACTCATCCACCCCGTTAGTCGCTAGAAAGGCGATGCGCCGACCAAAAAGCATTTCGGATGTCATGTGTACAGCCTCACGATGATGGACGTTTTTCGACGCAGATGTATTCAGATTTGTATCATCACACTTCGTGCCATATTTGGTGTATGCCGATTGTCCCCCTATATGGCCACGAAGCCGTCCGTCGGCGCTTTCGGCGGATGTTCGAAGCCAAGTCGCTGCCGGGCTCGGTCCTCCTTGAGGGTCAGCGAGGCATCGGCAAGCAGCGACTCGCGCTCTGGTTGGCGCAATTGCTCGTCTGCGAACGCGACGACAAGCCATGTGGCGGCTGCATGCCGTGCCGCAGCGTGCTGGATCTTCGGCATCCGGACGTGTTCTGGGTGTATCCGCGTCCACGGCTGAACGATCCGAATGCTACGGCAGAAGATGTAATCGATGATCTAGCTGAAGGCAGCGCAGAGCGCCTGGAGAAGCACGGACTCTATGCTCGCGCTTCCGGTAGTGATGCGATTTTCCTCGCAACGACGCTCACCATCGTCGGAAAGGCCGCGATGTCGCCGGCGATGGGGCGCAGAAAGGTGTTCATTGTTGGAGATGCGGAGCGGATGGTCGCGCAGGAGGGCTCGGACCAGGCAGCAAATGCATTTCTCAAGCTGCTCGAAGAGCCACCGGCAGACACGACAATTGTGCTGACGTCGAGCGAACCGGGTGCACTGCTCCCCACGGTACGTTCGCGTGTAATCAGCATCCGCTGCGCGCCGCTCGCCGACTCAGAAGTGCTCGCCTTCATTCGTGACCCCGAAGTGAAATCGGCGCTCGACGCCCTGGCACTTCCACGCGGTGATTCAGAGCGCGTATCACTCGCTCGTGGTGCGCCTGGAGATCTGCTCTCTACCACCGCGATCTCGGCTGCGCGAGCGGCTGCGCTCAGGTTGCTCGAGGCGTCGGCGACGCGCGGACCCGCGCGATACGCGACCGCACTCTCCCACGGATCGTCAGGCGCACGCGGTGCGTTCAGCGATATGTTGACGGAGCTCAACGTACTTTTGCGGGAGCGCGCGGAGACTGCGATCGCGGCTGGAGATGTGCATGGCGCATACGCAGCCGCCAAGGCTGCGATCGCTGTCACAGAGGCGCAGTCGCGCGCCGACGGCAATGTGAGCCCGCAGCTCACAAGTGCCGTACTGATGGACGCGCTTCAGGGAGTGCCTGCATGAAGGAAATCCGCCTCACACATACCGATGGAGCCGGCCAGGCTCACATGGTCAACGTGAGCAGCAAGCCCGACACGCGCCGCGAAGCGACGGCGAGCGGCAGCATCCGCATGACGCAAAGCGCATTTGAAGCAATTCGCGATAACGCAATCGCAAAAGGAGACGTACTCGGCGTTGCCCGGATTGCGGGGATGATGGCCGCGAAGCGCACGTCGGAGTTGATACCGCTGTGTCACCCGATCGCGCTGTCGCTCGTCGATATTGCACTGACGCTGGACGAATCGCTTCCGGGGGTTCGCGGCGTCGCTACGGCCGTCGCGACTGGCGCAACCGGGGTCGAGATGGAGGCGATAATTGCGGTTACGATCGGGCTCACGACCATCTACGATATGGCCAAGAGCGCAGATCGGTCGATGATTATTGGCGACGTGCGGTTGCTGAGAAAGAGCGGCGGAAAGTCGGGAGACTATGTCGCGGAGTCAACCGACAGTTGAATCCGTGATCAGTTCGCGGCGCGCCTTAGCACTGCGCGCACGCGCGCGACGAACCGCGCCGGATCAAGGGGCTTGCGCAGATAGTCATCCGCACCGGCGTTCATCAGTTCGATTTCGGTCTCTTCACAGTCGGTGCTTGTGAGCACTACGATTGGCAGCCCTGATGTAGAAGGCGCTGACCGCAGATGCCTGAGTACTTCAAGACCAGCAAGCCTCGGCATGCTGAGATCAAGGGTCATGAGAGAATACCGGGGATCGGCCGCCAGTACGTCGATAGCTGCCTGCCCGTCCGTCGCCTGTTCGACAGAAAATCCAGTTGCCTTGAGAACGCCAGTGGCCAGTTCACGCGTGACCGGATCATCATCGACGACCAGAATGCGCGGCCGATCCGATATGCGCTCGGTCGAGTTATCGCCTTCGCCCAGAACTCGCTCGACCTCTGCAAGCGTGGTATTGCCGACCACCACATGAGCCAGTGCAACGGCGCGGATGGGCCGCATGCCGTTCCGCTCCGCCGTGCGTTGCAATTCGACGGAGGTTGCATGTTTTGCCAGCTTTTCCTGGAAGTCCGAGTCGTTCACGAGTACTTCGTCGAGAGGAATGCGACCGAGGTAGCCCGTTTCCCCGCATTCCCTGCATCCGACGGCGCGACGCGCTTGCCGAACTCCGAAGGCGCGTTCCAGTCTGACGGTTCCCGAGTCCCGTTGCTCCGGCTGCGCGATTGAGCACGCATTGCAGAGTTTCCGGATCAATCGCTGACCGACCACTCCGCGCAGCGACGGAGCAAGCGCAGAACGATCCAGCCCAAGGTCAAGAAGTCGTTGCACCGCGCCAACCGCGTCGTTGGTATGAAGCGTCGACAGCACCAGATGGCCGGTGGAGGCTGCCTGCAACGCGATCTTTGCAGTTTCATCGTCGCGAATCTCGCCGACAAAAACGACGTCGGGGTCCTGCCGCAAGATGGCACGAAGCGCCGACGCAAACGTCACATCGCGCTTGGGATCTATCTGGATCTGTGTAACGCCGGGCAGTTCGTATTCGACGGGATCTTCGACCGTCATGATGTTGATCGCCTGCGCAGCAAGCTCACGGACTCCGCCGTAGAGCGTTGTCGTCTTCCCCGATCCCGTTGGCCCCGTGACAATCACGATGCCTTCACGGAACGACAGCAAATATTTGAGCCGTTGCAGCTCCCGATCGGCGATACCAAGATCATCGAGCGAGCGTGACGAATCAGGATTGAGAATACGAATGACCGCCTTCTCTGCCTCGCGAGTCGGGACAGTTGATATACGCATATCAAATGTCTTCCCGCCAATTGAAACCCGAGTACGGCCGTCCTGCGGACGTAAACGGTCTGCAATGTCGAGCTTCGCAATGACCTTGATTCGCGAAACGACTCTCGTGAGCGCGACAAGCGGCAACTGCATGTACTGCCGCATCACACCGTCGACTCTGAAGCGCACGATTCCCTGTTGACGACCCGGCTCGAGGTGGATGTCGCTCGCGTTCGCCGCGACAGCGGCATGCAGTATCATGTTGGTGAGTTGAATTACGGGCGCCGCTTCCGCCTCACTCACCGCGACCTGATCCACTGTCTCGCTCTCAACGACCTTTACGTCGCTCAATGTTACATCCATTGAACGGAGCAGCCCTTCCATCGCACGCTCTGGCGAGTAGTGCGCATTAATCGCCTCAAGCAATGCCTGGTATCCAGCGACCTTTTGAACTACACGGCGGCCTGACGTGAACTGGACGGACTGTTCCGCGTTGTAATCGGTCGGATCGCTGGTGGCGATGACTATCTCGTTCTGGGTCTCGTGGATGGGCAGCACATGATGCTTTCGCGCAAGCTTTTCCGGGACGAGCTTCACGGACCGTGACTCCACCTCGTCAAGCGGCGCTACTTCGATCCGAAACAGCGCCGCGACCTGGATAGCGAGGTTGGCCTCCGAAACTCCGTAAGCTTGAGTGACACTTCGCCACGCTTCGTCGAGGGGAGTGGAAGGGCTCAGCGCGGGTTTTGTGCTTGCCTCACAGCCACCTTTTTCGGCGGCGTTAATCAGCCAATTCATTTGTATCAAGGTAAATGGCGTGCAAAAAAGGGGCTGAGGGCATGTGATTCAAGGATCGGCATGAGCACCGGCGGCGTGTAGAACCAGTTTCAAGTATCGAACGCGCGTTCGGATTAGCCGACGACGCACGCTGTCGTCCAGAATGGGTCGCGACGCTACGGCCGCAGAGCTATCTCAGAAGCGAATAAACCGCGATCACTGCTGAATTGTAGAGCCGAGCATAATCCGCTGGGAGGCGCTCGATGCTCTGCATGATGTCGCGTTTGAGATCCCGGACTACGGCGCGCGAGGCCGGATCGCCCGCGAGTGGGTCTTCGGGCCGGCTGTTTACACCATGAATAACGTTCCAGAGGTGCCGGACGAGCTCGTTGACCTCCTGCACGCGTTCGGTGACCGCTGACGAGCCGGGATCAGGGAGCTGCGGTAGATCCGAATCGAGTCCGCCCGTGTCTTTCATGCGAACACACGATACGTGGACGTTGCTGCAGAAGCAAGCCTCGGGATACCGGTACGAATTGGATTTCCCGGAAGGGAATAAAATGAGCGGGGTGGGAATCGAACCCACGACCTGAAGCTTAAAAGGCTCCTGCTCTANNGCTCTAACCAACTGAGCTACCCGCCCGTCAGAGAAACCGTCTGAGCGAGGCAATTTAAGCGAATTTCCGCAGCGAGCAAAAAAACCCGGGCCTCAGTCGAGTGTCAGTTTCCATCCCTCAATGCTGCATTTCGCTTGAGTGGCTTGCGAACATGGATTTCGGGATCATCANNCTCACATGCACTCCGACATTGCCGTCCACAAGTTGAGTGATATCCACGTCGCAGGCGACACTGGTCAGCATGTACGCGTCGTCCTTGCTGAGGCCGCGACTCATCAGAAATTCGATTGCCTGACGCACGGCCGTCTTCGTGGCCACCACCAGATCCTTGTCCGTCGCCATTGCAATCCAGTGGGTTGGCGTCTCGCCTCGCGGCCATGTCAGGTGCATGTCCTTCCGCACGATTACCTGGAACGTACCAACCAGCGATGTCTCAAGCGCTGTGATATCTACCTCACCGTTCCCCTGGCCTGCGTGTCCATCTCCGATCTCGAGCAATGCCCCGCGCGTGAAGACGGGGATGTAAAGCGTCGTCCCAGCTACGAGTTCCTTGTTGTCCAGATTGCCGGCGTGGATGCCCGGCGGCGCACTGCTGAGCCTTCCGAACGATGCCGGCGGAGCGACGCCGATGCTGCCGAAGAATGGGTGAAGTGGAATTTCGATGCCATCCGCGAAGTGCGCGAGCATGGTGCGCTTGTCGAGCGGAATGATGCGCATTCTGGAATAGCCGAAGTCTTCTGGTAGAAATCCGCTCTTGGCGCCAAACGCGTTGTATGCATATGGAATCGCCAGATCGATTTTCTTGATTCGAATCTCAAGCACGTCACCCGAATCAGCACCGTTTATGTAAATCGGACCGGTCAGGATGTGGCCACCGGGCCCCTTGTCCGTGACCTTGTCGAAAATATCGCGCAGTGATTGTTCCACATCAGCCGGTGGAACGCCGGCGGCTTCGAGGCGTTTGGGGCTGGATGTGAGGAGTGTACCGACCACCAGCTCATCGCCGGAGTTGATGTGCAAAACCGGCTTCGCTGCCGCGTCGTAGTACCCCCATGCTACGGTCGTGGGAGTTGGCATGATCGTATCCGTGGCAGCCGTCGATTGCGCCAGAACGTTGAAAGCGGGCAATACGACGGCGCACGCCAAGAGCATCAGTCGGGACATGGGTGTCAATTAGGGTGACAGTCACGTTGGATCGATGCCGTGACTGTCACCATAATATCACTATTCGGGCCTCGCCGTTCGTGGAGCAGCGGGCGCTGCCTTGCCACCGCGAACCCTGTTTCTCACGCTCAGCACCAAATTCCGCACCCTCACCGGCATTTCGTCGAAGTACGTGTAGAACACCGGCGTTACGTAGAGTGTCACCAGTTGCGAGAATGCGAGGCCGCCAACAACTGCAATGCCGAGTGGACGCCTGGAATCTGCTCCAGCTCCGGTACCAAGAGCGATTGGCAGCGTAGCCATGAGTGCAGCCATCGACGTCATCATGATCGGCCGGAATCGGACACCAGCCGCCTCCAGTATCGCATCTGCTGGAGTCTTGTGTTCTTTCCGTTCTGCCTCGATTGCAAAATCAATCATCATGATCGCGTTCTTCTTCACGATGCCAACCAGCAGGATCAGGCCGACGAAACCGTACACGTCAAGCGGCATGTGGAATACGTAGAGCGACAGCAGCGCTCCGAACGCAGCAAAGGGCAACCCGGTAAGAATCGTCAGTGGGTGAATGAAGCTCTCGTAGAGTATCCCCAGGACCATGTAGATCACGAAGACGGCAAGAATCAACAATCCGACCAGGCCCTGCTGGCTCTGTTGGAAGGCCTGCGCAGTTCCGGAGAAGCTAGTCGTGATACCAATCGGTAGAGTTGCAGCCGCCGCGGTCTGTATCGCCGTAGTCGCGTCGCCGAGTGCCGTTCCTGCCCGGGTGTCGAACGAAATTGTGACCGATGGCAACTGACCCGAGTGATTGATCGCGAGTGGCCCGATGCTCTGCGAAAGAGTCGCGACTGCGCTCAATGGCACCAACGCACCGGTGGCTGCGGAGCGCACGTAAAGCATCTTGAGTGCGGGAATATCCTGCTGAAACTGCGGCAGGAGTTCCATGATTACGAAGTACTCGTTGTTCGGCGTGTAGATGTTGGAAACCTGACGTGATCCATATGCATCGTACAGCGCGGTCTCTATGTCCTGTGCGGAAACACCAAGTGAGGCCGCACGGTCGCGATCGATATTCACGTTGACCTGCGGATTCGCAAGCTGCAGATCGCTGGTGACATCCTGGAGCTGTGGCAGGTTGCGCATCCGCGTCTCCATCCTCTCAGCGGCACTATCGAGCGCCGTGATGTCCGGCCCCTGCATGGTGTACTGATACAGGCTCTTCGATGAGCGAGATCCAATCTGAATTGCCGGCGGCACCTGCAGAAAGACATTCATACCGGGAACGCCGGTAAGCTTTGGACGCAGCTCATTCACAATTGCATCTGCACTGAGCCGGTGCCCGAACGGCTTCAGATTCATCAATATCCGACCCTGGTTGCCGCTCCCCCTGCCATTCCCGACCGATGACATGAATCCATCGACGTTGGTATCCCTGGCGACTATGTCGGCGATCTGCTTTTCGTGTGTAATCATGTCAGGGAACGACGTTCCCTGTGCGGCTTCCGTTGTAGCAGAGATCTGCCCGGTGTCCTGTGTCGGGATGAAGCCCGTCGGCACGATCTTCGCCAGAACGCCGGTTGCGACGAGTACCAACACGGAAAACATCAGTGCAGCGAAACGGTGACGCATTACCCAGCCAAGACTACGGGCATATCCACCGGCAAGTCGGTCGTAAGCTCGCTCCGTCGCATTGAACATGCGACCGTGGTCATGAGACGGCGGCTTGAGGAACCTGCTCGACAACATCGGTGTCAGCGTCAACGAAACAAAGCCTGACACGAGTATGGCTGCGCCAATCGTCACCGCGAACTCGTGGAACAGCCTGCCGACAATTCCACCCATGAACAGCAGAGGAATGAACACCGCCGTAAGCGACAATGTCATCGACATGATCGTAAACCCGATCTCGGCAGACCCGTCAAACGCGGCCTGCATTGGAGTCTTTCCCATCTCCATATGTCGTACGATGTTCTCGAGCATGACAATCGCGTCATCGACCACGAAGCCGACAGCGAGCGTCAGCGCCATCAGCGACAGATTGTCGAGCGAGTAGCCGAGCAGGTACATCACCGCGAATGTTCCGACAAGCGACATCGGAAGCGCGAGGCTGGGGATTATGGTGGCCGAAATGTTCCGCAGGAAAAGGAAGATCACCATGATCACGAGGAACAGCGTCAGCACGAGCGTTGATTTGACGCCATCAACGGACGCTTCAATCGATTGGGACCGATCGTACAGCGTATGTATCTGGACGCTGGCGGGGATCTGTGTCCGCAGCGACGCGATCAAGTCTTTCACTCCCTGTGCGACCGCGACGGTGTTGGTTCCCGGCTGTCGCTGCACCGCAAGCACTACGGAGCGTTCGCCGTCGTACCAGCTCGCAGTCTTGTTGTTCTCGACGTCATCCAGAACCTGCCCCAACTCGCTGAGGTGGACGGGAGCTCCATTCTTATAGGCAACTACCATCTGACGAAACTGCGCAGCGTTCTGAAGCTGCCCGTTCGTCTGGACCGTGTACGCGCGATTGGGACCCCACAGCGTCCCGGTCGGCATGTTCACATTCTGCGCGTTGATAGCCGTGGCGACTTCGTCGATGCCGATCCCGCGATTGGCTAGCGATGTCGGATCCAGCTGGATGCGGACGGCGTATTTCTGCGAGCCATACACCTGCACCTGCGCCACGCCCGGCGTCATTGAAATCTGCTGGGCCATTACGGTCTCGCCGTATTCGTCCAGCTTCGACAGCGGCATCGTGTTGGACGTAAGCGCCAAGTACAGGATCGGTGAATCAGCTGGATTCACCTTGCGGTACGACGGCGGTAGAATCCCCAGCGGAAGACTGCGCAGCGTTTGCGAGATAGCAGCGTTCACGTCCTGCGCTGCGGCGTCGATGTCGCGATCGAGAGTGAACTGAATCGTGATCGAGGTCGATCCGAGTTGACTCGTCGACGTCATGTTGTCGATGCCAGCAATCGTCGAGAACTGCTTCTCGAGCGGAGTCGCAACCGACGAGGCCATTGTCTCGGGGCTTGCACCCGGGAGATTCGCACTTACGCTGACCGTCGGAAAATCGACCGAAGGAAGATCGCTCACAGGCAGGCGCTGGTACGACACAACTCCGAAAAACAGAATGGAGATCATGACGAGAGTCGTCATGATCGGCCGCCGGATGAATAATGCTGTCATGTTTTATCGCTCCGAACTGCTGGTATCGCTGCGGGGCCCGCTCGTTCCTGAAGTACCGTGGCCATGCGACGGAGGGGCGGCAGCACCTCCGGGATTTGATGCACCTGAAGCACCTGAGTCAGGGTTCCCCCCGGTCGCCTCGGCAGGTCCGGCAGGTCGGATCACTACTGTCGATCCGGCAACGAGACGGGACTGTCCATCGGTAACTACCCTGTCGCCCTGTTTGAGGCCAGTGCCGATTACGGCCAGCGTGTCGGCAGTCCTGGCAACTTGCACCGGCTGCTGCCGTGCCTTCCCTTCCGCATCGATCAGAAACACATAGGAACCATTCTGGCCCGGAAGCACGGCTTCGGACGGGACTGTGAGGGCGCTTGGATCGACGTAGAGACGGAGTGATACATCCACGAACTGGCCCGGCCACAGCCTTGACGCCGTGTTCGCAAACCTGGCTTTGAGGAGTACCGTGCCGGTAGTGGAATCCACAGTGTTATCCACGAATGCAAGTGTGCCGTCAAGCGTGGATCCGGGCCCTTCCGATGCGAGCGCCTGCACCGACAGCGGCTTGCCAGCACCAAAGTAGCGCTGGATGTCAGGCAGATCTCCCTGCGGCACCGAGAACCGGACGAGTATGGGCTGGATCTGGTTGATCACAACCATCGGCGTCGACGCATTCGCCTTCACAAGATTTCCCTGGCGGACGAGTAGCGCTCCGGTACGACCAGATATCGGCGCGCGGATGGTGCAATTGGACACGTCGACCTGTGCGCGCTCGACTGCTGCGCGGTCGGCATCGACTGTGGCCGCGGCCGATGTAGCAGTCGCTGCTACCTGATCTGCCTGTGATCTGGTTACGTAGTCCTTCTGAACAAGTGCGGAGTACCGCGCTGAGTCGCGCGCCGCGCTGGTGGCCTGCGCCTGATCACGCGCCAGTTGCCCGCGCGCCTGGTCCAGCACCGCAACGTATGGTCGAGCGTCGATCTCGAACAACACATCACCAGCCTTCACGTCCTGGCCTTCCGCAAACGCGACACGCTTCAGGATGCCTCCGACCTGCGCTTCCACTGCGGCGGTTTGGAGCGGCTCGACGATCCCGTTCATGCTCAAGGTGTACGGCACTTCCGTTCGCGATGCGGTGGCGACTACCACCGGGATCCTTTGCTGCCGGGGTTTCGGCGCCTTGGAGCAACCGCTGATAGCAAGTGCTACGATGCCCGCAATGGACAACAATGACAGTCTATGACTCATGGATGCGGAACGTTCGGTGTCGAGGGATTCGTGCCGGGGAGCGATACGAATGGAAATGGAGTTTCACCACGCGTACCGAGTACACCGGCATCGTGGGCGAGCTGTGCGAGCGCTGTATACCACTGCCAGCGTGACTGAACTTGTTGAGCGCGCGCGTTCGCGAGCGCGGACTGCGCCGTGAGTAGATCGATGATGCTTCCCACCCCTTCCCGATAGCGTCCGGCAGCAACCTGCTCGGATTGCTCGGCGCTTGCGAGAAGTGCGTCCGCCGTGGTGACTCTCTGCCCCGAAGTCTGGAGCGAATAGTACGAGGTGAATACCTGAGTCGTCACCTGCTGGCGAAGCACATCAGCCTGAGCAGTCGCGGCGTCTGCCCGTGCCCGGGCAGCTGCGACATCGTATTGTTGCGTGAAGCCGCTAAAGATGGGAACCGACACGCCAAGCGAGAGGCCGTAGGAGCCTCCGCCGTATTTTGTCGGATCGGCGTAGGTGCGACCAGCGTTACCCCCGAACGTAAGCGCCGGAAGCATTGCAGACTTTGCAACTCGAATCTCCGCAGCCGCAGAGGCTGCCTCTGCGCGTGCGGCTGCGAGATCCGGTCGGCGGACAAGCGCGTCCGCGATGAGACTGTCGACCGTCACTGAGACCGCACGCACGGGGACCGCACTCGAGAGTGGACCGAGATCGTAAGAGACGTTTGCCGGAATCCCCATTGCGGCCGCAAGATTCCCGCGCGCGGTCTGCAGGCTTCCCTGAATGGACTCGAAGTTCAACTGTTCCTGTGACAACGCAGTACGCGCCTGAAGCACGTCGGCGATTGTTGCAAGACCTACGCTGTCCCGCTGCTCGGCTGATGAGAGATTCGCGCGCGCCTCCGCAATCGCAGACCGCTCCGCACCAAGTAATGCGGAATTCGCCATGTATGTGAAATACGCAGATTCAACCTGCAGAACAACGTTTTGCAGCGTTGCATTGTGTGTGAGATCTGCAGCGAACAGATTCTGCCGCGCTTGCTCGATGGTGCCGCTCCGGCCGCCAAAGTCGAGGAGCAGATAGTTCAGGGTAAGCGCTGGATTCACTTGCGTGCGCTCGATCGACGCACCACCGTTCACCGAAACGGATTTGGTGCGCGAAACCGCTGCGCTGCCGGTAATCGATGGAAAGAATGAACCACGCGTCGCGCCGTAGGTGGCTGCTGCCTCGCGAGCTTGCGCCCATGACACACGCGTAACCGGATTGTTCCTGAGGGCGAGGTCAATTACGTCGCCAAGGGATAGCTGGTTGGCGCGCCCAAGCAGATCGGCTGGGATAGGAGCAGCGACTTGAGGCGGCTCCGGGGCAAGACCGCTGCTCGGGGGCGTCCAGCTTCGCGCGGGAGAAGGGGGCGCCCCGGCTACTCCGTTGACCGTCGGAGTCCCAACAGAGCAGCCGCCGACAGCGACCGTTGAAATCGCCACGAGAGCGCGCCAAAATATTGCGGGTAAAGTCATCATCCTCGGTACGTTCGAGCAGTCGTTCGCGCTGCACTCCAGCACCGATTCCTACAACCTGATCACAGCACTAAAAAAAGCATCAATAAAAAAATGGGTCGCAGGAATGGACAGGACGACCTTTCCGCCTTCAATTGCGGGATCAAAACGTTCGTTCAGCTACCGTTGGCCTCAGGTCGCAGGATGGTTCAGGGAAGCAACGATCGCCGCTGCGATGTCGTCCGTAACCTTGAACAGATCGCGTCCGTCACGATCGTACACATCGGCCCAGCGCATGACCCCGTCCGATGCGTTGCTGAGGCGCGCGGTTACTCTTAGCCTGGAGCCTTCCCGTTGAACGGTGCCTTCAAGTAGTAGCTGCGGCGCGGACTTCGTTGGCTTGACGGTACCTGATCGAAGCTCCCTCACCAGCGCGGCGGATGCGGTCGGCGAGATCACTTTGAGATTTGCCGATCGCGTAAGATTGTCCGCGACTGCATTGGTAATGCCTATCGCAACGTTTGCATCGGCTGAGTCAGAGCCAAGATCAACGAACGGAACGACAGCAATCTCACCAAGCGGGGAAGCCATGGCGGCCGCCTTGATTGCGCGACTCGCTTCGGGGTGGCTTTTGCTGGTGGCGACACCCGCACCAACAATCGCTATGAGAGCAAGGGCGGCACTTACAGCAGCAAAGCCGCGCCTCGTCGTCTTGCGCGGGATCCTGACGAATTCGCCGCTCACAACGCCCGGCAGTTCGAGCGCTTCAACAACCGCCTGAGCGGTCGAGGGCCGATGCGCCGGATCGGCCGCAAGGCAGGACATGATCAGGTCGTCCAGATCCGCCGGTACATCGTTCCTGACTGATGAGATGGCAGGCGGGAGCGAACTCATTCTGGCCGCGAGCATGGCGCGTGCATGAAGCCCAGCGAACGGTGGGGCGCCGGTGAGCATCTCGTACGCAGTCGCACCGAGCGCATAGATGTCGGCCCGACCGTCGATTTCCGGGTCCGCAGCAACTTGCTCCGGCGCCATGTAAAGGAGCGTACCGATCGAGCTTCCATCAGTCGTCAAACCAAGCGCGGGATCGTCAGGACCCGTGCGGCGCGCCGAGGAAAGCGCCTTTGCAACACCAAAATCCGTGACCATCGCGGATCCGCCGGCGAGCAGAATATTGCCTGGCTTGATATCGCGGTGGACCACCCCACGATCGTGGGCAAATGCCAGTGCCCGGGCGACGTCCTTCAGGATCGCAACGGTATCGCGGACGGAAAGCCTTCCCTGAGCCAGCCGCTGGGCCAGCGATTCTCCGTCGACGTATGGCATGATGAAGTACGGCAGCCCACTCGCCGTTCCCGTGCGCAGAACGCCGACAATGTGCGGATGCTGCAGCGCAGCCACGGTCAGAATCTCTCGGCGAAACCGTTCAATTGATACCGATGCGGCAAGGTGCGGATGGAGAACCTTGATCACCACGCGCCGGGAGAGTTCCCGATCCTCTGCTACAAAAACGCAACTCATCCCACCGTCGAGCTCTCGCTCGATGACATACGCGTCGCCCAGCTCTGCGCGCATGATTTCCCGGATGGATGATGTCACTGTAGTTCAGGTAGGTTTGTCTGGTTGCCAGTTAGACGGCGCATCCGCGAAAATGGTTGCGTGTCTTCCGGAAGATGAGACGTATACCCCACGATTGCGTTAACCGCTCTCGTTGCTACCCATCTATCCTATCTACGCATGACGGTCCAAAAGCGTAAACATTGTGACGTTTCTGTTCACAGCAAAGTGTTGGGCACCGAGTAACCCTCTGCGGCCGCACATACTTGCGTCGAATTGCCACCATGCTACCGCATTAGCCACGCCTCCGGCATGCCAGCTAGCCGAGCGGAGCCGATCGCATCAAGCCGGAGCCGCCGGGGGAGAAGAGTCCGGCCCGTGAACGGGTGTTTGCGCCGTCGTCGGCAGCAAATTCATCCCTTTTCGCTCAAGTTTTCCCCACCCGACCACATGCCCACGGAGCGCGGCCGCGATCGACTTGACGACCACCCAGTACATGGTCTGCCGGAACACAAAGCGTTGAATGATCACAAGCCAGGTGAGTGCCTTTTCTTCTCCGGGCTCCATGAGGAAGGCAACCACCGCAGCGAGCCAGTCCACAACGAGGAAGATCAGATAAAGCTTTAGTACGTCCTCAAGATTGCTCAGTGCGTATCGATCGCCATGTTGGTAGCGCGCCAGCAGCACGGACAACAGGCTCCATGCAAAAAGGATGTCTGCAAGCGGCGATATCGCGGTGTAGAACAGCTGGAATAGCCAGACATTCGGCATCGCGATCATGCCTAGCGCTCCGTACTTCGGCCGGAAGGTTATGTGTCTGTGCTTCCAGATCGACTGCAGCGTGCCAAATGACCAGCGAAAGCGCTGGCGGATGAGCGTCTTCAACGTGTCAGGTGCCTCTGTGTACGCGATTGCATCGTCAGCATAGACCACGCGCACGCCCTCCTTCCCGAGCGCCCACGTCAAATCCTGATCTTCCGCGAGAGTGTCACCGCTGAATCCACCAACCGCCTGAACGTAAGACTTGCGCCACGCACCGACCGCGCCGGGAACAATCGTGATCGCGTTCAGCACGGCGAACGCACGACGCTCGAGGTTCTGGCTTGTGACATACTCAAGCGCCTGCCAGCGCGTGACGAGATTGTGCCGATTGCCAACCTTCGCGTTGCCGGCGACCGCCCCGACACCAGGATCACTGAGAGGAGCAACAAGTCGAGCTACCGTGGACGGAATAAATTGCGTGTCAGCATCGAGGCAAACGACAATCTCCCCGCGTGAGCGGGCAATTCCAAAGTTGAGTGCACTTGCCTTTCCGCCGTTCTCCTTCCTGAAAACGGTGACGCGAGGGTCGTCACCGAACTCCCGCGACACGACTTCGTAGGTTGCATCTGGCGATCCATCATCCACCACCACTACATCAAGTTCGCCCTCGTATGACTGATTGAGCAAGCTTCGAATCGTTGCGCCGATGACGCGCTCTTCATTGTAAGCCGGGACGATGATGGAGACCGGCGGGGTGTAGTGCGGTTCTGGTTTGCGTCGGTGATACCGCTGGTACAGCGCGAGCATGATTATGACGACAAGCCGCATCGCGCCGACTACCACCGCGATGAAGAACAACCAGTACAACGTCCACTCCAATCCACTTACAAACGTAAACGTTGCGAGCTCAATCGTGCGCGTCAGCGCGCTCCGCGGTGGAAGACCTGGAATTGCGTCGGCCTTGGAAATACCAGCGAGTTCCGACAGCGGTACAAGCGTATCGCCGTGAGCCCTGATCGAATCTATGATTGGGCCGAGCGCAGCAACTGTCTGCGCCCGGTTGCCGCCGCCGTCGTGCAACAATACAACGTTGCCGCCGGAGCGCAGACCGCCAGAAGTAAGCGTCCCACCGTAATACCGCTGATCCAGCACGTTTTTCACGATCTGATGAGCGGAGATCGGCTGCCAATCTTCCGCGTCAATGTGCAGACCTACCGTCACATACCCGCGCTTGCTTGCCACATCCACCGGAACGAGTTCGTCGTTTGTTGTCGGCTCGGCGTCTCCGAAATACGGCGGGCGAAAGAAGTATGAACGCTTGTTAAGCACAGCTTCGAGCAAGCGCTGATTCGCGTCTATCTCGAGGCGTGTAACGAAGTTTGACGTAAGCGCGAGATTCGGGTGCGTGAATGTATGATTGCCGAACAGATGCCCTTCACGCACTATTCGGCGCATGAGCGGGATATGCGCTTCGACATTTCGTCCGATCACGAAGAACGTACCCGTTACGTTGCGTGACTTGAGTGTATCGAGGATCTGCGGAGTCCAGGTTCCATCCGGGCCATCGTCGAACGTGAGCGCGACTTCATGTTCCGACTGACCGTACTTGCGGACGATGTACGGCGATGGGTATGCGACTATCCGTTCTCCGGTTATCACTCCGCGCGCGGTATCCGCAGTTACGATCCGGTTACCGCTTCTCGGCGACGCGACGATCTGAAGTATCTCGCCGTCGCCGATGAATTCGGTCTCGTAACCCGTCGGGATCTCGGCGAGCGCGCTGACCGCATCGGTGACGCGCGTAGCTGCAACAGCTTTCCACAGCGCCGGGTCTTCTGCACCCAGGCGCCAGACTGCGTAGCCCGCTGCGCCGAGGGAGCGCTCCACGCGAACCTGATTGTACGCGCTCGCGCCGTCGAGATACCAGACCAGATGATCAGTGGAATCGGGGTCGGTCCAGGTCATGTACGGGTTCAACGCTTCGCGATCAAACCCCATCCGCGAACTTCCGGGGTTATCGCGCCCTTTCGCCAGAACTTCCTGGAAGGTGTACGTCTGTCCAGAATTCGCAGGCCCAGCATCATTCCAGTCGTAACCGTACGCGCCGAGCGCGAAGATCGCCTTGCTGGCCGGAACGCTTCGCAGCATCTCTCGCGCACGATCCACATACCACTTCTGACTCGCGACAGGCCCCGGGTCGCCCTTTCCATAGTGCTCATCGTAGAGCATGAGGAAGAGATAGTCGTTGACAGCGGAAAACCGTTTCAGGTCGCGCGGGTCGGAATTGATCGACACGGTCTGCGTCAGCAGCAACCCATGCGAGTGCAGCATCGCGCCGAGCTCGCGCTGAAATTCGACAAACTGCGACATTGACGCGGCAGGCACGTTCTCGAAATCAATAGCCGCACCCGCAAACTTGTATCGCAGAATCGTCGACACAATCTGACTCTGCACCTTCTGACGCATCGATGGCGTGGCGAGCAACGCGGTGACGCCAGCCGAATTGAAGAGTTGCGTCTTCCGGTCAATGTTGTTGATCAGCAGAAAGACCTTCGGATGCGCCGGGATCGAGTCATACACACCAAAGAAGCTGGTGTCCTTCTGGATCATGCTTACATCGATGCTGTCTCCAGCGGGCGACAAATATCCCCATTCGGATATTATCCAGTCGAGATCATCATAGTTGCGGCGGAACGATGCGAGCGAGTTATCCGCCCACCATACATAAAAGCCTGCGCGGATCTGTCGCGTGCTCGGCGCGCCAGACAACTGACGCTCGATTGCCGCGGCGGCGTCCCGGATGGATCTCGCGGTGCGCTGTACTTGCAGTGCGGCGTACAACTCACCCCGTTTCGAACGGCGCATGCGGTTCTGGCGTTTGCCGACGAACCTGGGTGTGACCGAACTGGAGGCGGGATTGAACGCCGGCAGAACTGGTGGAGCAAGCAGAACGATCGCGGCGAGCGACAGCAGCAGCAGTGTGGTAATGATGCCGATAAGCGTTGCAACTCGCCGCACCCTCGGCCAGCGTCGCCCCGTTCGGTCAAGGAAGACGGGGCCGCTGGATTCTTCGCTCTCCAGGAAATCGTCTGACATCAAGCCTGCCGCAGAATGTCCAACGCGACCGTGCGGACACCTTCGATGATGAACTGAACCCCGATGACCATGATCAACAAGCCCATCAGCCGCGTCATCACGTTCATTCCGGTGCGTCCAACGCGTTTCACAATGAATGGGGCTACGGCGAGCACCATCCAGGAGAGCACCATGACGCCGATGATCGCTCCGTATAGTCCAATCAACTGCACGCGGTTATCCGCCTGCGCGGTGAGCGTGATCACCGTAGTGATCGACCCCGGTCCGGCAAGCGTGGGAATGCCGAGTGGGATTATTCCAACGTCAGACTTCTGCTCTGCGGCTTCCTGTTCCACCCGACTCGTGCGGTCGCGAGACTTGCGCGCCTTGAGCATGTCGCTGCCAATACCGAGAAAGATCAGGCCACCGGCAATTCGAAATGCGTAGGTCGTAATCCCGAAGAACCGCAGTATGTAGGTTCCTGCCAAACCGAACGCCACGAGCGCGATTATTCCCGTTGCAACTGCGATACGAAGTGTTGACGCACGTTGACGCTTGTTGAGATCCGTCGTTGCTGTCACGTATAACGGGACGGCACTCAACGGATTCACAATGGCCAGCAGCGACGTAAACGCAAGCGTCGTGAAGGCGACGGTCGAGGAATTGATCACGCCGCGCCAGCTAGCCGATCAGTGGAATCGCGCGAAGCGACGCTTCATGACGTTGCGCATCTTCACTCGTACGGGATCTTATCGTCACGTGACCGAGCTTGCGACCCGCGCGCTCCGTCTTGCCGTACAGGTGCAGGTGCGCGTCCGGTACGGCGAGTACGCGACTGATGTCAGGATGTTCACCAATGAGATTGAACATCACCGAATGGCCAACCGGGCCACAATCACCGAGTGGCAGGCCGCAAACTGCACGAACGTGATTCTCAAACTGACTGGTCTCGGCGCCTTCAATGGTCCAGTGACCGGAGTTATGAACGCGCGGAGCCATCTCGTTGACCACGAGTCCGGCGGCCGTGTCGAACATCTCGATCGCGAAGACGCCGACATAACCGAGCGCATCCAGCAGCGCCCGCGCAAAGCCCTCCGCCTGGAGCCGCTTTGAGTCTGGAAGAGCCTTTGCTGGAGCGTATGTCACTCGCAGGATTCCATCACGGTGATGATTCTCGGCCACCGGATAGCAGAATGTTGCGCCACCCTCCGATCGCACCGCGATCACCGACAACTCACGATCGAAGTCCACGAAACCTTCGTATATGAGTGGCCCGGGCCGAAGTGCATTCCATGCTGGCTCAGCGTCCGAACGTGAGTAGACCCGCGCCTGACCCTTGCCGTCGTAACCCAGACGCCGCGTTTTGAGAATACCCGGAAGGCCGACCTCCCGTACTGCCTCTTCCAGATCCTGCAGGGAATCAACGAGACGATACGGAGCGACCGGAATGCCAAGCTGCGTGAACATCGCCTTTTCCGAGCCGCGATCCTGCGACGTAAAGAGCGCAGCTCGCGGAGGCCAGACCGGACGAATCTTTTCGATCTCCGAAACGGCCTCGGACGAGACATTCTCAAACTCGTAGGTAACCACATCGACAAGCTCTGCAAATCTCCGCAACGCGTCGAAATCGTCGTATTCACCGACGATGACATTGCCAACAGCGTCAGCTGATTCGTTCGCAGTGGGCGAGAAAAAAGTGAATCGCATCCCAAGTGGTATTCCGGCAAGCGCGAGCATCTGGCCAAGTTGCCCCGCACCAAGTATGCCCACACGCATGCTAGTCTCTCCGCCCGAAGAGTCCTGCGTCATGGAATCAGCCAGCCTACGAGCCAGCGGAGCAGCCTCCGTAGTAGCCAGGCCATCAGACACCGCCGTCCGGATCCGGTGAATCCAGCACTTTCTGCGTCTGTGCAGCGCGAAACTGCAACACGGCGTCACGAAATTCCGGATGCCGGTTGGCGACTATCGCGGCTGCGAACAGTGCCGCGTTCACGGCGCCAGCCCGGCCAATCGCAAGTGTTGCAACTGGAATTCCCGCCGGCATCTGAACAATCGAGAGAAGTGAGTCGATCCCGTGCAGCGCCTTGGACTCTATCGGGACACCCAGTACCGGAAGCGCAGTCTTGGAAGCGCACATTCCCGGCAGGTGAGCGGCACCACCGGCGCCCGCTATGATCACCTCCAGGCCTCGCTCAGCGGCGCCCGACGCATACTCGAACAGTAGATCGGGCGTCCGGTGTGCACTGACGACGCGCTTCTCAAACGGGACGCCGAGTTGTTCGAGAGTAGCGGCGGCGTGGGTCATGGTCTCCCAATCCGAGTGGGAGCCCATGATGACGCCTACGAGGGGAACTGAATCTTGCACTGGGCCACCGGGCCGAAGCTCTTGCGATGGTGAACGGTCGGCCCGGCGGAAGTGAGGGCCGACAGATGCGCTGACGTGCCATACCCAACGTTGCGCTCCCAAAGATACGCCGGATAACGCCGGGCAAGCGAGACCATGAGACGATCCCGGGTGACTTTCGCGATTATTGAAGCACACGCGATGCTGTAGCAGGTCGCATCGCCACCAACTATCGCCCGGTGTTCAATCTCGAGGGTCCGGATCGGCAGCCCGTCGAGCAGCACGTAATTCGGGACGATCCGCAGCTTACCAATCGCGCGCCGAATTGCCAGCGTGCTCGCGTGATAGATATTGAGCCGATCGATTTCTCGCACCGAGGCGGCGCCGAGCCCGACGCAGATCGCCCGCGTGAGAATCTTGACCGCCAGCTCACGGCGTTCGGCGGCGCCTACAGTCTTGGAATCCGCCACACCATTGATGGTGGCGGCATCCGGGTCCATGACGACGGCACATGCGACGACGGGGCCCGCTAGAGGGCCCCGTCCGACTTCATCAACCCCAGCCAGAAGGAGCCCGCCAGCAGAGCGTAACTCACGCTCCACAGGGCCCCAGCGCATCAGGCCTTGGCGACCGGTGCGGACGCCGGTTTCGCCTTGCGCTCCTTGATGCGCGTAGCCTTGCCGGTCAGCGCCCGAAGATAGAAAAGCTTGGCGCGGCGTACTCGACCACGACGCACGACGGTAATGTCTGCGAGCATTGGCGAGTGAAGCGGGAATATTCGCTCAACGCCGATACCGTTTGAGATCTTGCGGACCGTAAAGCTGGCCGAGACGCCGGCGCCGCGACGAGCGAGGCAAACACCCTCAAACGCCTGAACGCGCTCCTTGTCACCCTCTTTGACCCGGACGTTCACACGTACCGTGTCGCCAGCCCGGAACGGGGGGACATCGCTACGTAACCACTCTTTCTGGGTTTCACTGAAGGCGTGCATGGAATATTCTCGGCGTTTTCGGGGACAGTCTTGGAAAATAGCTGGCCCCGGGGTGAACTGCAATGGTGCTGGGACGGTCCGCGCCGGGGTAGCCCCCGGGGTCGAACAGCCCAAAACCGATGACTACCAACCACCGGCCCGACGCCACTGGCGGGATATTTGGCCGCTCTACATTTTTTGTTTCTCCTCAACACATCCTTTTAACCCGTTCTCGATGCCAGTCCCACGCCCGTTTTCAGGCACCCTAGCCGGCCTCGGTTGCGCAGCGGTCCTGGCTGCAGCGCCCGCCGTCGCGAGAGCGCAGATGCCAGCCAGTACTGTTACCGGCACCGTAACAGCAGTCGGCGCGAATGGGCAGACAATCAAAGCAGCGAATGTACTGATCTCGCTCTGGACGACCGACGCCACCACTGAAGCCAAACGCGACTCAGCGTGCGCCATGTGGATCGCCGACAAGACCGTCTGGATGCAGGCAAAATCAGAAGCCGAGTCGCCTTCCGGTGTCAACCTGGCGGGGACTGCGCTCGGGAACGACGTTGCCGAGTTGAACTCGCTCCTCGCACTGAGACGCGATACTGTTCGGTCCGATGCAAACGGAGATTTCACCTTTGCCTCTCTTCCGTTCGGTGCGTACACGATCGAGGCTGAGACGTTTGCTAACAACAAGTTCCTTCAGTGGAGCAAGGACGTACCTGTAATTCCCGGCAGGAAGACGCACGTCGATCTGAACGCCAGCACTCTCGCGGAAAATCAGTACTGCCCAAGTCCTCAGGGAGGCGCTGGATCCGACCAGGTGTACAACGCCCGCGACCTGGATGCGCCTCTCAGGATCCTGAGCGGCGGGGTAGACGCGTCGCAGTCGGATGCGCAGAATGGCACTGTTACAATTGATTTCGTCGTCGACGCCAACGGAGTCCCCGACCAATCGACTGTAGTCGTAAAGTCAACGACCGGAGCGTCAGTGGCGGCCGACGCCGCGCGCACCATTGTCTCGAGCCTTCGCTACTCGAAGCCAACAGTCAAGGGCAACGCAGTTCGAGCCGAGATAGAGTACGTCGCGCCAATTCCGTCGGGGGGCGGCGGACGGCGGAGACACTAAGCGCGCCATTGCAGGCTGACGTGCGCAATGTCAGCATCAATGTCGCATAGCATCCTCCGGCACTATCTGCATGCCCTGCTTGCTTGCGTGGCTGGGCTCTTTCTGGCCGCAGCCACACAAACAGAGCCCGCTGGAGCGCAGGAGTCGGGACAACCAGCCAGCACCGTGCGTGGCGTCGTATCAGTTACCACAATGTCGGGCGACACCGTCGGAGCCAGCGACGTGATGGTGACTCTCTGGACAACTGACGCAACGACCGAGGCTTTGCGCGACTCCGCCTGTACAGCGTGGCTGGCCGACAAACCCACCTGGTTGCAGGCGAGAGAGGAGATCGCCAAGCCATCCGACAGCGACTGGACCGGAACGAAGATGGCGAGCGACGTGAACCTGCTAACGCGGCTGATGGCGCTCCGCCGAGACACCACGCACACCAACGAGAACGGCGAATTTGCATTTGAGAACGTTCCGCCCGGCGCATATACCGTCGAGGCAGAAACTTTCGTCACCAACCAATTTCTGCAGTGGACCAGAGACATCGCGGCCCTGCCATCCCTGGTAACCACGGTGCGTCTCGACCCCAGCACACTTGCAGAAAACCAGTTCTGCAGCACACCGCCGAGCGCGAAGGGATCAGCCGAGCCGAGCCAGCACGCGAATAACAGCAGCCCCCCGCCCGGCGGTCTTCATCGGTCGCAGAGATAGCGAGCAAACGAGCGTCAGCGGGGCACGGTCAGCGTTCCTGATCTTTTTTCCATTGTGCAATTCTTGCGTGATCTCCTGAAAGCAGAATTTCGGGTACCACGTGGCCCCGATAATCCGGAGGCCGCGTATAGCTTGGCGCAGATATTCCCCTGCCCTCATAAAAGGAATCACCGTACGCACTTTCGAGATCGGACATCGCACCGGGCAGCAATCGCGCGGTTGCGTCGATGATAGCGAGTGCAGCGACCTCGCCGCCGCTCACAACGAAATCGCCGAGCGAGAGTTCTTCCGTCGCGAGATGATCGGCGACGCGTTGATCTACATCCTTGTAATGGCCGCACAGCAAGGTGAGCTCCGGGCCACCTGCAAAACGGATAGCGTCAGACTGTTCAAACCGACGACCACGCGGCGACAGTAGCACTATCGGCGCCGTCGCGCGAAGACCTTCCACTGCTTCGAAAAATGGATCCGGCTTCATTACCATGCCGGGGCCACCACCATATGGATAGTCATCAACTGTGCGATGTCGATCGTGAGTGTAATCGCGCAAGTCGACCACATGATACTTCACCGAACCCGCCACTGCAGCACGCGCCGGGATGCTCAGTGCGAGTGGCGTCGTAAAAAAATCGGGGAATATCGTAACCACGTTGATCGTCAACACGCGGTAACCTCCCGCCGATTCATTCGAAGAGTCCGGATGACATGTCCACCAGCACAACTCGCGCATCAAGATCTACTTCGCGCACAACAGACGGACGATACGGCACGAGCACACTGCTGCCACTGGCACCCCTTACTTCGAGCGTAAGGCCCTGCGGAAGCTCGTAGTAACCTGTCACCTCGCCTATCTCCCGTCCGTCATCGCCGCGGACGTGCATGCCGAGCAGATCATGCATGAATACTTCGTCGTCGCCAGGTGGCGTGATCTCATCAGACGGCACCAGCAGGAATCGTTGGCGCCACATCTCTGCGGTCGTGCGGTCCGGAATCGCGTCGAACTTGACGACGAGTCCACCACGATACGGGGAGGCTTCCTCGATCCGCAGTTCCTGTCGACTCAACGGATTACGCCGATCTGCGGGATGATTTGCGATGTTGCCATCGATCGTTCCGGCGAATACGCGACTGCCCGGCGCGAAGAACCGTTCCGGTTCCTCGGTGAGCAGTTCTACCGTCACGTCGCCACGAATGCCTTGTGGCTTCCGAATGCGCCCAATTATCGCGAATGCGTTTTCTGGCATCGTCTAAAAAAGTAAGGCCGGCACAGGGCCGGCCCAACGATGTCGATCGCTGTTGAAGCGTTATGCCTCGGCAGCGGTGTCCTCGGAAATTGGGATTACGTTGGACAGGTCGGGCTGTTCCTCGACCGCAGGAGCCTTCGACACGACGGTTCGTTCTGTACGCGCTTCGTGGCGGCGCTTGAGAATGCCGGCGCGGCGCAGCAAGGAACGGACAGTGTCGCTCGGCTGTGCGCCGACGTTCATCCAGTAATTCGCGCGTTCCTCTTCGATGTTCAAACCGCCCTCGCTCTGGCGCGGAGCATACTGCCCAATGATCTCTATGAACTTGCCATCGCGCGGGCTCTGCGAGTCGGCGACGACGATGCGGTACACAGGCGCTTTCTTGCGCCCGATGCGGCGGAGACGAATACGAACCATGAGACTGCTCCAAACGGGGTTGCGGGTCGAACGCCGGACTCATCGCGACCGCGGCAAATCCGCGGCGCATCCGGTACAGCCTGTTGAATTTAGCGCATTCCGAACATGCCCGGGAGTGCCGGCATCCGGCCTCCGGGCTTGGAACCCATCTTCTTCATCATCTTCTGCATCTCACGAAACTGCTCCAGGAGCCGGTTCACTTCCTGGATGGTCCGGCCGGAACCGCGGGCCACACGGGCGCGCCGGGAGCCGTTGAGGAGCCCTGGGTCGCGCCGCTCCGCCGGAGTCATCGACAGAATCATCGCCTCGACGTGCTTGAGCCGCTTGGGCTCCGACTTCATCTGCTTGAGAGCCTTCGTATTGACCCCCGGGAGCATCTTCAGGATTCCCTCCAGCGGGCCAAGCTTCTCGATCTGCTTCATGGCCGTAAGAAAATCGCCGAGGTCCATCCCTTCCTTGCGGACCTTTTTCTCGAGCTTCTTGGCCTCGGCGGCATCAAACGCCCCCTGGGCCTTTTCGACGAGAGTGAGCACGTCTCCCTGCTGCAAGATCCGGCCAGCCATGCGGTCAGGGTAGAAATCCTCAAGAGCGTCTGATTTCTCGCCAACTCCGATGTACTTGATCGGCTTCTTTGTGGCTCCGTAGATCGATAGCGCCGCACCGCCGCGCGCGTCGCCATCCATCTTGGTAAGAATGACGCCGGTCACATTGAGCGCCTTGTCGAATCCCTCGGCGATGCGCACAGCGTCCTGGCCCGTCATGCCGTCGGCTACCAGCAGGATCTCGGTGGGAGAAATCTCCTTCTTGAGACGCTGCAGCTCCTGCATCATGGAATCGTCGATCTGCAGACGACCGGCAGTATCAACGATCACGACGCGATCACGGTCGCGTTTTGCAGCCTCGATTCCAGCCTTGGCGATCCGCACGACGTCCTGCGTCGAACGGTCGGAATAAACCGGAATGTCCAGCTGTTTGCCGAGTGTTTCGAGCTGGTCGATAGCCGCGGGACGATACACGTCGGCAGCGATGAGTCTGGTAGCGCGCCCTTCCTTTTTCAACTTGAGGGCGAGCTTGCCAGCGGTAGTGGTCTTTCCGGAGCCCTGCAATCCGACAAGCATGACAACGGTCGGCGGAATCGACGAGAGCTTGAGTCCCTCGCGACGCTCGCCGAGCATCCCAGTGAGCTCTTCATAAACGACCTTTATCAACTGCTGGGCCGGCGAGACGCTCTTCAGCTGAGAGATGCCGACTGCCTTTGCTTCAACACGCTCAAGGAACTCGCGCGTCAGCGTGAAGGAAACGTCCGCTTCAAGCAGGACTCGACGGACTTCGCGCAACCCTTCCTTGATGTCGGACTCGGTGAGAACGCCGCGCCCACGCAGCTTGGCGAACGTGTTCTCCAGCTTATCGGATAGTTCTTCGAACATCCCGGAAAGATAAGCGGGCGGACGATCCGGATCGACCGCCCGCCTCATACTGCTTTCGTCAGGTGCTACGGGCGATCACTTCCCCGCTGCTCTCCCTGCGGCGTGGGTCGTGATGCCGAGGTCACGATAGAACGCGTCGTAACTGAGTGGTCGGCCAAGGAACGACCTCAACAGCACATCGGGCTCGCGTAGTCCACCGGGCTCCAGAATATCGTGGCGATACGCCATGCCGGCCGACGCGCTCATGACACCATCCTTCTCGAAGCGGGTGAATAGATCCTGCGCGTAGGCCTTGGACCAGAGGTAGCCGTAGTAGCCGGCATCGTATCCGCCCATCAGGTGCCCGAAGCTGGCGGCCGGGTAGGCTCCGGTGAATGTGACGCCCGGCAGCATCCTCGCCTGCAACGAATCCCAAGTCACCTTGGTGTCGATCGGACCTGTCGAAGTGTGCAAGCGCATGTCATACATGGCATAGAAAGCCTGCGCCGAGTTGCTGTATCCGGCACCCAGTTGGCGTAATGCGATCATTCGCTTGATGAGGTCGGGGGGCAGCGGCTTGCCGGTGGTGACGTTGCTCGAGACGCGAGCGAGTACAGACGGTTGCCACATCCAGTTTTCAAGCATCTGCGATGGTGCTTCAACAAAGTCCTGGCGCAGCCCGACAAGCGTCGGGAATGGAACGTCCACGATTGTGGCGTCCATCAGGTGCCCAAACTCGTGGAAGAACGTGATAACGTCCTGGTGCGACAGCAACGCCGGCTTACCGGGTGCAGCGGTCGGCCAGTTGCCGACAATCGCCGAGACGGGCATGTCGACAGTACCATCGGCCCAGTGCACGGCTGGCCGCATCGGGAAAGTGGCGAAGTGATCGTACTTGTTGGGACGTGGAAACAGATCCAGGAAGATCCAGCCGAGCGGTTTCTTCGTTGCCGCATCGGACACCGCAAACTCGCGCACCCCGGGCGCCCACGCGTCAGCAGGCGTTATCTCATCGAACTTGACACCGAGAAGCTGTTCGTAGATTCCGAAGACTCCGCTTATGACGTGGTCCACCGGAAAGTATTGCCGGATTTCCTCGTTATCGACTTTGTACCTCGTGCGACGCAGCATCGCGTTGTAATACGCGATATCGCTGCTTAGGAGCGGGGTGTTGTCGCCGCCGGCGCGCTTGACGGCTGCGAGATTAGCGAGTTCGGTCTTCGTCTTGGAGTAGAGCTCGGAATCGATCTGGTTGAGGAATGCAATGACCCGAGTCGGATCTTTCACCATGTGCGTATCGAGCTGATACGCTGCCCAATTTGGGAATCCAAAGAGATGTGCCAGCGTGTCACGAATCGCGAGTGCGCCTTCGAGTCGCTTGACGTTGCCCGCGCCACCGCGTTGTAAGTTCGCATCCTGGAAACGCGCGCGAGCGGAGGACGACGCATCTGTCTGCATGAAGGGACCGGACGTTGATTCATTGACCGGGATTACGTAGCCATCATCTGGCGCATGCTTGAGGTTGGCCAGGAGTTGCGGTGTGATGCCTTTCGACTCCGCCGCCGTGATCGTGATTGTTGTGGAATCGGCCGCCAGTGCCACGGCGTACTCGCGTTGTAGATCGTTCAATCGATTGAACAGATCCTTGACGCGCTCTCGGCTCGCTGAATCAAGACCGGCGCCGGCGTGTCTACCCTGCTCGGCGTACAGTTCGGCAACCTTCCTTTCGGCAGGATCCTTTAATACGCCGGGTTTACTGAGAGCAACTGCGTCCTCGTACATCCTGCTGTCAGCGCCAACATCGACGCTGAACTTGGCCAGTTGCTGCGAGCAGATCTGCGACGCCTGACGAACTTCTGCGTCTGGAGACACCAGATAGAGGTTGGCGTACGCGGCCGCGGAGTCGAGAAGGATCATCGTCGCGTGCTCCGCGCGCCCGATCGTATTTGCGAAAGTGCGCTGGTCGGACTGGACCGAATCGATCGCGTGCAACTCGCCTCGTACGCGGTGTATTGCAGCCTTGCATCCCGTTATGAGCGAAACGCCGGTCGGATAAAAATCAAAACCGGTTGCGGCCGGCAGCGGGGACTGCTGCGCAGCGAGAATCGCCGGCGTGAACAGCAGGGCCGTGAGTCCGAAAGTAGCGGACCTGAGGAGTCTGGGCATGAGGTATAGGTAGAGGGAAATCTCCTGCCGCTAAGTATCGGCGCGAAGGAGGAAAACCTGCCGGTGCCACTGAGGCAATCGCCACGCGAGGCATCGGTCGCTACGCGGGTTGATCAAACTGGACGGTGCCGCAACATTGCCGTATATTCCCAGCATCACTGCCAGCGGGGAGAATTGACCACAGCGGCAATAACGGCGTGGTTTGGAGGGGCTCGGAAGTACCTGTTCACGGACGCGGACATACTTCACGCCGTCGAAAACGGGTTATCCCTCAGCGCACTTGATAGTGCGATTCGTACGGGCAGATTGACCGCGGAGGAGGCAGACCGGATAGTGTTGCCCCGACGTACGTTGGCCTATCGCCGAAAACATCGTCAGCGGCTGTCGGTGGACGAGTCCGACCGACTCGCCCGAGTCGCGCGGGTCACGAACCGGGCGGAAAGCACTTTTGGAACCGCCGAACTGGCGGCAGTGTGGCTCAGGCAACCGAACCGCGCACTCGGCAAACGTGCGCCACTTGATCTTCTCGTTACAGGCGAAGGTGCACTCATCGTTGAAAGCGTGCTTGTACGTATCGACGACGGCGTCTTCGAATAATCCGTGCGGATCTGGCGCATCGCGCGATCAATCTGGCCCCCGCTCGCTGGAGAGGGCGCTCGCCGCCGGGGCGGTCGGTGGAACTCCCCCGGAGCGGCGGTCGTTTATGCATCGGAGAGGTTGTCCCTCGCAGCGCTCGGACTACTTGTGCATGTTGAGCCGGACACGGTACCGCCCGACCTCATGAGCTACGAGATTGATATTCCGGATGACCTGCGCACTTCAGCCGTTGCTTGCGGCGCGCTTCCAACGGGATGGCAGGACAAACCATCGCATCCCGCGTCCCGCGCGTTGGGGGATGAATGGATCGCGCTTGGCGACACCGTCGCCCTGTTCGTCCCGTCTGCGATTGTTCCGGGCGAGACAAATGTGCTGATCAATCCGCGCCATGCGGACGCGAGAGGCATCGAGGTGATTCGCGTGCAACCTTTCCGGTTCGACCTCAGATTGGTGCGGGAATGATCGGAGATAGACCGAGGTATGTGTTACTAATCACAGAGACAAGAGTATGCGACTGAGCTGGAACGAGATTCGGGCGCGCGCTGGCGCGTTCGCCGAGAGCTGGAAGGACGCGTCGTACGAGCGTGGCGATACGCAAACGTTCTACAATGAGTTCTTCCAGGTTTTTGGTGTCAACAGGCGCCGGGTTGCATCCTTTGAGGAACCGGTCAGACAGCTTGGTGATCGCCGCGGCTACATCGATCTGTTCTGGAAAGGCGTGCTTCTTGTTGAACAGAAGAGCGCTGGGCTCAGCCTTGAACGCGCTCGAAAGCAGGCAATGGATTACTTCCCCGGACTCAAGGGTGCCGAGTTGCCGCGCTATGTACTTCTCTCGGATTTCCAGACGTTTCACCTGATTGACCTGGACACCGATGAAGAAATACAGTTCCCGTTGAGAGATCTGCCGCACCACGTAGAAAATTTCGGATTCATCCTCGGCGTCGAGCGGCGAGTGTTTCGAGATCAGGACCCGGTCAACATCGATGCCGCCGAACTGATGGGCGCATTGCACGATGCACTGAAGGAAACCGGCTTTGCTGGACATGCGCTTGAACGATTTCTGGTACGCATTCTTTTCTGTCTCTTCGCGGATGATACCGGCATCTTCGAACGAGGATCTCTCGAAGACTACCTGCGAGATAGAACCAGAGAGGACGGGTCCGACTTCGGCGCGACGCTGGCAGAACTGTTTCAGACGCTGAACACGCCTGACGAAAAGCGTCAGGCCACCCTGGACGAGGATCTTGCACGGTTTCCGTACATCAACGGAGATCTTTTTACTGAGCAACTCACCTTCCCAGCGTTTAATTCTATCCTTCGCGCGCGCATGCTCGAAGCGTGCGCATTCAACTGGACGAACATCTCGCCGGCGATCTTCGGTGCGCTGTTTCAGTCTGTGATGTCGCCGAAGCAGCGCCGAGCGCAAGGTGCGCACTACACGACTGAAAAGAACATTCTCAAAGTCATTGAGCCGCTGTTTCTCGACGATCTGCGAGCAGAGCTAGCGCGTGTCAAGCGATTAAAGCGTGATCGTGCGCCGGCGTTGCGGGCATTTCAGTCACGGCTAGCGAATTTGAAGTTTATTGACCCGGCGTGCGGTTGCGGCAACTTCCTGGTGATTGCGTATCGCGAGCTTCGGGAACTCGAGATGGAAATTCTGACGACGCTTCACTCTTTGGAGCAGATCGATCTTGACGCCACGTCGCTTTCACGGGTGGATGTGGATCAGTTCTATGGGATCGAGATCGACGAATTCCCATCTCTGATTGCACAGGTTGCGATGTGGATGATGGACCACATCATGAATAACCGTCTGAGTCTCCAATTCGGCAGGGTATTCGCGCGCATTCCGTTGAAGGCTGCACCGCACGTCACTCACGCCGATGCTCTCGAGATCGATTGGACCGGAGTGCTTACGCCGGATCAGTGCTCCTTCGTGATGGGGAACCCACCGTTCGTCGGGGCCAAGCTGCAATCCGCGACGCAGCGGGAACAGGTTCGAAGAATCGCGAACCTCGGCGGATCGGGCGGGACGCTCGACTACGTGGCCGCGTGGTTCCTTAAGGCCGGCGAATATCTACAAGACTCGCACGCGCACGTCGGGTTTGTGGCGACCAACTCGGTCACTCAGGGCGAACAGGTTGCACAACTTTGGCCGGTACTGTTCGACAGGTATGGGCTTGAAATCGCCTTCGCGCATCGCACGTTCGCGTGGGGATCCGATGCGCGCGGCAAGGCTCATGTGCATGTGGTCATCCTAGGACTGACACGACGCGACGATGAACCGGCCGTAAAGCGCTTGTACACTTACGATATCGGCAGCGACCATGCGGTCGAAACTGCGCACGCGGCGCTCTCTCCGTATCTTTTTGACGCCTCTGGCCTCACCGATCGACACCAGGTAGTCCGAGAGATGTCTCGGCCACCGGACGGGATTCCGCGCATGGGCATCGGTTCCAAACCAATTGACGGTGGCCACTTCATTCTGGATGACGAGGCGCGGCTATCACTAATAGCTGAAGAGCCAGCTGCGGAACTGCTAATACACCCATTCGTGGGCGCCGACGACTTTCTAACCGGAACTCCACGCTATATCCTCTGCTTTGACGGAGCAACGCCCGGCTTCCTGCGATCGCTCCCTCGCGTAATGGACCGCATCGCGGCTGTTAAGGCAGAGCGGTTGCGTAGCCGAGGCGCGGCGACACGGGAATTGGCAAGTACGCCGACTCGGTATCACGTCAACGTCGTCCCTACGGCTCCATTCCTAATGGTCCCTCGCCACACGTCTGAACGCCGAGATTATGTGCCGATTGGCTGGCTTGAGCCCCCGATAATCCCTGGCGATTCCGCGTTAGTCATACTGGAGACAACGATTTCGCTCTTCGCTATCCTTACTTCGCGTATGCACATGGCATGGCTGGAATACATCGGCGGCCGTCTCGAGAGTCGATTTCGCTATTCTATCGGTATTGTGTACAACCCGTTTCCGTGGCCGACAGTTACCACACGGAATCGAGGGCGTCTCGATGATCTCGCCCACGCTGTACTCGACGCTCGCGCACATCACGGACAATCAACGCTAGCGGATCTGTACGATCCAATCGCGATGCCACCTGACCTTCGCAGGGCACACGCTGCACTCGATACAGCTGTGGATCGGCTTTACCGCGCGCAGCCCTTCGACAGCAATCGGTCGCGCGTCGAGCATCTATTCGGGTTATACGAGACGATGACCCAAGGCTTATTCGCTACACCCACCCGTCGTCGGCCTCGCCCCAGCCGCTAAAAGGCATCCAGATTTCCGGTGTTGACAGATCGCGCCGCGGTTCCCAAATTGGAAACTATGATCCGCGCGCCGGAAAACGCACAATGCACATCATCACGCGGGCAAGGTTGGCGGCATTTGGACACGATCACGCAGATGCGGCGCCCCATCTCCGGGAGTGGGCGCGAATCATGAGGCGCAAACGGTACACCCAGCATCGCCAGGTCAAAACGGACTTCCCAACGGCTGATTTTATTGGCCCTCGCAAGGTCGTATTCAACATTCACCAAAGCAGGTACCGACTCGTGGTGGACATGCGCTACGATCTCAGCCGCGTTTACATCCGCCACGTTCTGACGCACTCTGAGTATGATCGGCTGAGCCAACGCGGCGACCTCTGATCGACGTGAATCAACGCAATCACTACACGCAAGACACAACAATGGCGACGACAATAACTCTTGATTTCGCGAAACCTCACGTGCTCAGGAATGCGCGCGAATACAAGGCTGCAGTAGCCGAGATCGATCGGCTGCTCGACGAGGGTCCGGCACGCGGATCGGACGCGTACGACCACCTCAAGTTTCTCTCGGTACTGGTCGAAGCATACGAAGACGATCACTACGGCGTCGATGAGGCCGAGCGTGGCGGGACGCCGCAAAGCGTCGTAATGTTCATGCTTGAGCAACGCGAGATGACGCGCTCCGATCTGGCACCATTGATGGGCGGAAAGGCACGAGTGTCCGAGTTCCTCGCTGGAAAGAGAAGGTTGTCGGTCGAGCAGATCCGCTCGCTCCGCGACGCCCTCGGGATCCCTGCGGATCTGCTTATCGCATAGCTGTACGTCAGCGCACCACGAACATGGATCCCGCGTTCGCGGGGGATGACTATCGGTGAGCGTCGGTCGCGGTGACGGCTATTGCCAAGCGGCCAAGTATCCCTCACGAATCGCGTGTAATCGCCCTAGATTCCCCGTATGCCAAAGCCGCAACGAAAGGAAGAGATCCTCCGATCGGAGCTGCCGCCAACGCTTCCGCTGATGGCGCTCCGTTCGACCATCGTCTACCCACTCGGCACGATCGCTGTGCAGATGGGGGCTCCGGAAAACCTGGCATTACTCAAGGCGCACGAAGAACCGGGCTTGATCGTCGCGCTCGTCGTTGCCACCGGCGATCATGACCAGGATTCCGATCTTACCAGGTTCGTTGGCAGAGTCGGTGTCGCGGCGCGCATCCACGAACGGATCAATCTGCCAGGCGACACGGTTCAGATCACGCTTCAAGGACTTCGCAGAATCGTCGTTGACCGCATTACAGCGACGGAGCCGTATCCCGAAGCGCATGCCAAGCCAGCGCACGAAGTACAACCCGACACAATCGAGGTCGATGATCTCGTCTCACGCGTGGCAACGGCAGCAGAGACGCTCGCGGAACTGATCGATCGCATCCCGGATGAGGTTCCTGCGATCCTCAAGATGAACATCTCGGATCCGGGCCGTTTTGCCGATCTCGCGGCAACAAACATGAACTTCCGGATCGCGGACAAGGACGAGGTCCTGCAGCGACTCGACATCGGGCAACGTCTCCGATTCATACTCACGCGACTGGAACGCGAAGTTGCGCGTGCCCGTGTCGTGGAAGACGTCAAGCGTCAGACAGAGATCAAGATCGAGCAGCATCAGCGCGAGTTCTATCTGCGCCAGCAGTTGAGAGCGATCCAGACCGAACTGGGAGAAACTGATCCGGGCGAGAAGGAATCTGCGCAAATACTTCATCGCGTTGACGAAGCGAAACTTCCAGAGCGAGCATACGCCGAAGCGAAACGCGAGACCGAGCGACTGCGCATGCTGTCACCGGCATCGAGTGAATACCAGGTAATTCGTACCTACCTCGACTGGATTCTGTCGCTACCGTGGAACGAACGCAGTGGCGCCGATGAGATCGAACTGAAGACTGTTGAGCACGCGCTGGATTCGCGTCACTATGGTTTGAGCGACGCCAAGGAACGCATTCTCGAGTATCTGGCGGTGAGGAAGCTGCGCGGAGGCGATCAGCACGGCCCGATTCTTTGCTTCGTCGGACCTCCGGGAACCGGAAAAACCTCGCTCGGCGAGGCGATCGCGACGTCGATCAGTCGTCAATTCTATCGCATATCCGTTGGTGGAGTGCGCGACGAGGCAGAGATACGCGGTCACCGTCGAACGTATGTTGGCGCCATGCCGGGCCTGATCATTCAGGCGTTGCGGCGAGTCGCAGTGCGCGATCCGGTAATGATGATTGACGAGATCGACAAGATGACTCAGGGCGGCTCGTCCGGCGATCCGACAGCGGCGATGCTCGAAGTGCTGGATCCTTCGCAGAACAAGACATTTGTCGATCACTATCTGAATCTGCCGTTCGATCTTTCGTCGATTCTGTTCATCTGTACCGCAAATAATCTGTTTGACATTCCGCCAGCTCTTCGCGACAGAATGGAGATCATACGCATCTCCGGATACACTGTAGAGGAAAAGGTTGAGATCGCTTGGCGCTACTTGCTTCCACGCTTGCTGGAAGATCACGGAATCAGCGGCAAGGATCTCCAGTTCACGGATGAAACGCTGGCGTTCATCGCGAACAGATATTCACGTGAAGCCGGCCTGCGGAATTTCGAGCGCAATCTCGCTGCGATCATGCGCAAGCGTGCAAGGAAAAAGGCAGATGGTGAGGAAGGCGCCTGGATTGTCGATCTGCCGATGGTGAACGAAGTCCTGGGCGTTCCCAGATATTCGGTTGAAGAGGCCGAGATGGAACCCGAGATCGGCGCCGTTACGGGGCTCGCGTGGACAGCAACCGGCGGAGATCTCATGCAGATCGAGGCACTTCGCATGTCCGGCACCGGACGACTGATCGTGACGGGACAGCTTGGCGACGTGATGCGCGAATCGGTTGACGCGGCGCACTCTTACGTGAGAGCGCGCGCGAAGATGCTCGGTATAGCCGCCGACGAGTTCAAGGATACCGACGTTCACATCCACTTCCCCGCCGGTGCAATTCCCAAGGACGGGCCAAGCGCCGGCGCTGCGGTTACGCTTGCAATCGCGAGCGTGCTGAGCCGGCGACCGGTTCGCCGCGATGTGGCGATGACCGGCGAAGTAACACTACGTGGTAAGGTTCTGGAGATTGGCGGCGTGAAAGAGAAGGTACTTGCCGCATATCGCGCGGGCCTTCGCGAAGTGATGATGCCCAAACCGAACGAAAAGGATCTGCGAGACATCCCCGCCGAGGTGCGTAATGCGATGAAGTTCACACTCGTCGCGAATATGGATGACGTCATGCGTGAGGCTCTGTTACCTGCGGCCGAGGCTCCGGTAGTCGATACGCTGCATGGACCGGAGGCACCGTCAGGAGTCGCTGGCCTCGCCGACGTGGCCAGCGCAGAAGCGTTGAACGAGGCAGCTGGCTAAAGCGCGGAACGCGCGCCTGCCAGCGATGCTACAGTGCGCGCGTGAGGGCGTAGAGTGCGAGTCCCACCAGGCCGCCAACAATCGTACCGTTGATCCGCACGAATTGCAGATCGCTTCCGATCTGCAGCTCGATGCGACGCGACGTTTCCTGCGGGTCCCAAGCGCTGACAGTTCCCGAGATGAGCTGAGCAATTTCTGTCCGCGAAGCATCTACTACAGCAAGCACCGCTTCGTCTATCCAGCCGTTGAGCTTCGCTGAGAGAACCGGATCCTGCAGTGCATTACGCGCCAGAGCCGCCAGTGCAACTTCGAGGCGGCCGCCTTCAAATTGTTCCTGTTCTGTTCGCCCAGCGTACTCCGTCAACTTCCGCTTCACATCGGCCCAGATCGTGCCGAGAAATTCGCGCATCGCTTCATGTTCGAGCAGTTCATCCTTCCAGGCCTCTGCGTGAGCGATCGCTTCCGGCGATGACTGCAGCCGCTCGACGAACTCGCGCACAGCGTCGTCAAAGCGGTGCCTGAGTGGATGATCCGGATCCTTACTCACTTCTGCGAGTGTGCGACCAATTCCGGTAACAACCCGATCGGAGATGCGCTTATCCATGATTCCCGGGACCCACCACGGCGTCTGCTCCTGCACCTTCTCGCGGATAAGCGCATCGTTCGCCTCGGTTGCACGCGCTGCAAGGCGTAACGCTTCGTCAAGTAGCTCCTGGTGTCTACCGTCGGCGGTGAGCAGTCGGAGCGCTCTTCCGAGTAACGGCGCGACCTGCACATTACGGAGCCGATCTCCGGCAGTCCGCTCCAGGAAGGACTGCACGTCTTCATCCTTCAGCACATTCGCAGCAGACGTCAGCGCGTGCGCAGTTACTCGTGTCACACTCCGTGCGTTCTCCGGTTCGGAAAGCCACTGCGCCGCGCGATCACCGAGTCGGAGTGACGCCAGTTTGTAAGCAACTACCGTCCGATCGAGAAAATTCTGTTGCACGAAATTGCCAAGCGCACGGCCGATGCGATCCTTCCGTGCCGGCACTATGGCTGTGTGCGGTATCGGTATGCCGAGGGGGTGGCGAAAGAGCGCTGTTACCGCGAACCAGTCTGCAACGCCACCGACTACCGACGCCTCTGCGGCAGCCCGGGCGTATCCGAGCCACGCCCAATCGTGAGTCTGCCCGAGAAGGAGGGCGGCCACGAACGCAGCGGCCGCAACGATCAGGAGCAGGAGTGCGAATCGCTTCATGCGGACCAGCCGCTCTCGCTTGACCGCTTCGTCCGCGATTGGAGGGGCGGCCAGCTTGCGTGGCGTCGGTTGTCGCGACCCTGCTGGCGGGGATAGAGGCTGCGTGGGGGTCGTCACCTCTGAATCTTAACGCGGGGTAGCGCCATTCTCATGTCACAATTATTGTATCCAGTATCCCGTGGCCGCGCCGGTGCGGCATAACACCGGGCGATCGCGACTCGCAGCCGCTGTTGGACACCGGTTGTGCCGGAAGCGCGCACTTTGGCAAAACGCTTGCACTTCGCTGCAAGGAATCGCGGACCTGTGCATTTTTGTAGTCGAGTTCAACGCTTCACATCGGCGCAAACGGATGGCTGTCTCTCTCGTTCTATTCGATGAACCGTTGCTAAGTGCGGACGGTAGAATCTTCACGGCTCAGGTTCGAGGTCAGCAACTCGCGACTGGACTCTGGGAAGCGTGGCTTGAATTTCAGCCAAACCTCCGCGGTGAGACAATAAGGACGCCCGCGGAGACTGAACAGCTCTCGCGCGGCGACCTCCGATTCTGGGCTGCCGGAATCACACATGCGCACCTGGCTGACTCCCTGCGTACGGCCCTGCAGACGCAGTCGACGATTTTCCCGCAGACGCGCACACGTGCGACGCAATCCGAAGCGTACGTTGACGGCCCCGCAACAGATGTCGAACTGGAGGGAGATGCGCGTGCCGGCGTGGATCCGATAGCACTTTATGAGCGAACGGGTGAATACGCACTCCGCCAGGTGCTGCGCGAACTGGACGCGCCTCAGCTCGCCGACATCATGGAAGCCATGGGCCTCGATGGCGCCGACGTGCTCGACCTGGCTCCCACGTACGAAGATGCACTAGCCGAAAGAATTGTGGCGGGCGTGCAACAGTATGTTGAGTTGAATCGCACGATTCCGCGTAAAACTGATGTAAGGCTTACAGACTGACGGTCGTTCTCAGGTTCGCATAACGGCTCAACTTAAGCCGCGAGTTATCCACATCGCACCAGCACTCGAAGCGTTCCTGATCGTTTTGAAGTTGGTTAGTGCGACGCCGGACCGCCAAGTCTCACGTCGCCTAAAGAGATCGGAGACGCTGTACCCGCAGGCGTCGCGACGAAGAGCACGACTGCGCGCCCAGCCACCTCGGCGGTAGTGACCTTGACGGACAGACCTCGCCGCTCAGGCTCCATCGCCGTCACCGCCCGCTGAGCCAGCGCGTAGAAATTGGCCGCAGAGCTCGGCGTCAGCCAAACCGTGGCCCAGGCGATGGCGGCGCCGCCACGAGTTTCGAACGTCATGTAGCGATCGCCGTTCCAGCCGGAAGCCCCCTGAGCGGCCTGATCCGTGTCGTTGAGCTGCTGGTACAGAAAGAGGCGCGTTTCGAACTCTCCCAGGTTGTTCTCGTAGCTCGGCGTGACACCTTTGACGGCGTTGAACGACACGGGAGTCGGCTCAACGCGTTTGCCGAAATACTCATCCGTGTGAAGGATCTGCGCTGTTGATATGGGTGGGTCAGTGAACGGCTGAGCGTTAGGCTCACGAGCTTTGAATGTGCGCACGAATTCCGCGCCGCTGAGATACGGAAATATCAGTGTCTCCTGAATGACCATCGGAGCGCTGGCGTAAACCGGCATCGCCGCTTCGTTGTTGCGGATTGTCTCACGCACGCGCTCCCAGCCTCCGGGTAGCCCGACCGCGATATTTCCCGGCCCGAGCATCGCCTGAATCTGCTCGTACACTGCCTCACCCTCGAACACCGCCTGCGCCGCGGTTTGTCGATCATTGTTCCCGGTCAGCTTCTGGACCGAGTCAAGACTCACATACTGATCTTGCAGCGCGTGCACGAGTTCGTGCGTTACAATGACCTGCGTTTCGTCCTTCGGTGAATCCTTGACAATGTAGAGGACCTTTGTTTCCGGATCGAAGTAGCCGACGATCTGCTCCTGCAGCAGGCGCGTCATCAAACCAGGCAGATTCAACGTATCGGGGATCATCCCGAGAAGTTTGTATGCGGTGGACTGTCCATCGATCTCGCGCCTCGTTGCCGAGTCTGTGATCTGCTTGAGCAGGTATGCTCGCACCTGATCCTTGCTGCGGACTTCAATTTTGGGCGGCGTCTTGAAGCGCAGGCCAACCGCTTTCTCGACCGCAGGGATAGCCTTGGCAACAATGTCATCGTACGGACCGCCGGTGGTTTTTGGCGGGCGTCGGCACGATACGACCGAAAGAGCAGCAGCTAACAGGACAAACGTTTGCAACACACGTGCGCGCGTTGCAGGAAGACTCAATTTCATGAAGCGATGAATCGGGAGAGGTACCAGTGGATCAGAGGGTTGCCGTAAAACAGTGTGAGAACTGCGGCGGGTGCCAGAAATACACCGAACGGCACAAGAGGTAACGAGTCGGCCTCACCATCATCTGGAGACCGGTTGTGTCCGCGCATTCGGCTGACAGGTAGCACGACACCAAGGAAGACAACAACCCCGAGAGCGGCACCAATGAATATCGTGAGCAGGGCGCGCTGAGGCCCGAGCGCCGCGCCGACTACGGCCATGAGAGTGACATCGCCGAACCCCATCGCCTCACGCTTGAGCGCCGCCTCGCCCAGCCACCCCGCGATCGCAATCGCACCTGCACCCGCGAGCGCGCCCATCATTGCATCGTACGGAGATGCGAAAGAGGAGCCGGACCGGGTAAACGCTGCAATCAGCGCTGTGATGATGATCCAGATCAAGCCGAAGATCGTGAAGCCGTCGGGAATCACATAATGCTTCGCGTCGGTGATCGCAATTCCTATCATCAACGTGATGAATACCGCTACGCGAAGCGCGAGGAATGTTGGACCGAACACAACGCTGGATGACAACCAGACGAGTGCAATGAGCAGTTCAACCAGTGGATACTGCGGTGATATGGGAGCCGCGCATCCTGCGCACCGACCACGGAGCCCAACCCAGCCGAGGATCGGGATGTTCTCGTAGGCTCGGATCGGCCGTTCGCAATTCGGGCAGCGTGAGGGCGGTCTGACAACAGACATTCCTGCGGGCCACCTTCCGATGCACACATTCAGGAACGAGCCGATACACGCACCAAAAAGAAATGCGAACAGGCCTGTGACCGCTTCATTCATGCTGCTGTGACCGCATAGAGAAGAATTCCGGTGGCGACTGCGACGTTGAGCGACTCGACACCGAGAATCGGAATCGCGACCGTGCGTGCTGCTGCGGCGACGAGTTCGCGCGATACGCCGGCTGCTTCATTTCCAACGACGATCGCGAGGCCTGAATCGCCACTCTTCTTGCCGATGCGCTCTCCGGCTGCGCTCGTCGCCCAGATTGGCATTTCTATTCCGGCGAGAAAAGTCAGCGTGTCTGCTGTACTCGCGTGGAACGCGTTGTGAGTGAACAGCGCGCCCATCGCGGAGCGAACGACTTTGGGGTTCCAGAGGTCCACGGTTCCCGGAAGCGCGATCGTCGCGCTGACCCCCAACGCCTGAGCCGTCCTGAGTATGGTGCCGACATTCCCTGGATCCTGCACACCATCCAGTACAAGCACTACACCGTCGGGAGAAATATTCCCGAACGATCGTTCGGGTTGATCCGCGATCACCAGAATACCTTGCGGGCTCTCAGTATCGGATATGGACGCCAGCTCCGATTCCGAAACTTCCTCAAGTTGAAAGTGCCGCTCGGGTGCGGCGGTGCGGACCAGATCGAGGAGCGCCTTCCCTCTTTCCGTTTCACTGATTCCGGGGGAAACAATCACTGCACGCAGCCTCAGTGACGCGGCCATCAGTTCTTCGACGCAGCGGACGCCTTCAGCCAGAAACTGTCCCGAACGCTCGCGCGCGCGCCTGCGCTGGAGATCGCGAGCCACGGTGAGCGACCTCACGAGAGAGATTTTGGGGCTTGTTGGGGTATACGCATGGAATAGCTTTTGCCTTTGACAGGCGAGTAATCTACAGCGAGAGCGTTGATGAAACGAATAGTGATCCTTGTGGCGGCCCTCGTGCTCGGCGGCTGCGCCGTGAGCCAGCAACAGGAAGTTCAGATGGGTCAGCAGTACGCTGCGCAGATATCGCAGCAGCTCCCGCTCATCAATGACCCTGAAATCGTGCGGTATATAAACGTGCTCGGCGATTCAGTTGCGAACGTTACGAGCCGTCGTGATCTGGACTGGCATTTTTATGTTGTGAACAGCTCGGATGTCAACGCGTTTGCGGTGCCGGGCGGTTACGTGTACGTAAACCGAGGTTTGATCGAACGCGCAACGAGCATGGACGAGCTGGCCGGAGTTCTGGGCCACGAAATCGGTCACGTGGTGCTCCGACACAGCGTACACCAGATGCAGCAGCAGCAGGGTGCGAATATCGGAATTACGCTCGCGTGCATTCTGACTTCCATCTGCAACAATCAGGCAGCGGGCACTCTGGTCAATGTTGGTACGTCCGCGGTCTTTGCGAAATTCAGCCGAACGGATGAGGCACAGGCGGATGAACAAGGCTTCAAGAACGTCGTGCGCGCGGGGATTTCCCCTGAAGGACTCGTCACAATGTTCCAGAAATTGATCGACGAACGCAAAGCAACGCCAGGTGCCGTGGACGCGTGGTTCGCAACGCACCCGCTTGAGGAGGATCGCATAGCGGACGTTCAGCGTTTGATCAACACACTCACACCGGCGCAACTCGCCGGCCTTACGAAGGACACCAGGAACTTCCACACATTCAAGTCGCGGCTGGCGAGCCTGCCTGCACCGCCGCCGACGCGGACTCAGTAATGTATCACCAGGGGCGGCTCAGCCGCCCCTGGTTGTTTCACGCAAGGCTGATAAACTCGCGAACGAGCGCTTGAAACTGCAGCGCCACACTTGCAGTGATTGCAAGCACTTCTGAATGATCGAGCGGTGTCTTCTCGATGCCGGCTGCGAGATTCGTGATGCAGCTTATGCCGGCGACGCGCATGCCAAGCATGCGTGCCATCGTGACCTCTGGAACTGTGGACATTCCAACTGCGTCCGCACCGAGTGTACGCAGCATTTTAACCTCGGCTGGCGTCTCGTACGCCGGGCCTGGTAACATCGCGTAAATGCCGCCTCGCAGCGTGAGTCGCAGTTTTCCCGCGGCCTTGTGGAGCGTGCCTCGCAAGCGCGGATCATATGCATCCGACATGTCAGGGAACCGAACTTCACCAGGCTCGGATGCTCCGGTCAGCGGCGACGCGAACGTCAGGTTGAGGTGGTCTTCAATAACCATCAGCTCGCCGGCCTTGAAGTCGGTATTCACGCCACCGGCCGCGTTTGAAACGAATAGCGTTTTGGCACCGAGCGCGTGAGCAACACGAATCGGGAACGCGGTGAGTTGCAGGGGATAGCCTTCGTACGCGTGAAAACGGCCTGCAAAGACTGCGACGACCTTTCCAGCAATCGTCCCAACCACGAGCTTTCCGGCGTGACCGGCGATGGCAACGTCGGGAAAGTCGGGAACCTGGTTGTATGGGATCGTCGCTGGTTGTTGTACGTCGCTGACCAAACCGCCGAGACCGGAGCCGAGCACGATGGCAATCTCGGGGATCGCGTCTCCGATGAGAGGGCGGATTACGTCTGCGGACTTCCGCGCTGCGTCTGCACCGTACGGTCTCATGCCTGATATCCCCAATCACGCTGGAGTTCTGCGCGCACATCCGCGACCAGCCTGGTGCGCTCGTCGAGCGGAAGGAAGGCAGCCTCGCACGCGTTGATCACGCAGGCACACAGATCAGCAATCGTGAGACCAAGTTCGTTGACAGCCCGTGCGTACTCATCGGTGAGTGTAACGCCGCTGATCAACCGGCTGTCAGTATTGATCGTCACGCGGACGCCAGAGTGGAGGTAGCGTCTGAGCGGATGCTGAGCGTAGTTCACCACCGCATGCGTCTGTTCATTGCTGGTCGGACACATTTCAAGGGTGATGCCCAGATCGCGAATGTACTCCAGCAGCGCGGGATCCTCCTCCGCGCGGACGCCGTGCCCGATTCGCGATGCGTTACAATCGAACAGAGCCGTTTCGATTGATTCAGGCCCTGCAGCTTCGCCAGCATGACACGTAACCTGCAGAAAGTGCTCGCGTGCGTATGCAAACGCCGCTGCGTGGTCAACGGCGGAAAACTCCGCCTCGGCTCCCGCGAGGTCGAACCCAACGACACCGGAAGCCTTGTGTCGCACCGCTGCCTGGGCCGCTTCGAGCGATCGCGCCGGATCCCAGTGTCGCAACGAGCATGTTATGAACCTCGCAATTGTACCGAACTCGGCTTCGCCGCGGTTGAGCCCGCGCATCGTCGCTTCGAGCACTTGATCGACCGTCAGGCCGCATCGTGTATTGAGATGCGGTGCATTCCGGACCTCGATGTAGCGGATGCCATCGAGGCTCGCATCCTGAACGAGTTCGTACGCGACACGCTCCAGCGCCGACTCAGTCTGCAGGATGGAGATTGTAGTATCGAAACGATGGAGATAGTCGGCCAGATCGGCGACGTTATCCGCGCACATGTAATGACGCAGTTCATTCGGGTTCTCGCGCGGAAGAGCGATGCCATGCTCGCGAGCGAGCTCGAGCATCGTCTCGGGGCGCAAAGAGCCATCGAGGTGACAGTGCAGCTCTGCCTTCGGCATGCTGCGTAATTCATCAGTAGTCACGCGTGTCACTTTAAGTCGGTTTGTGATCTGATAAGTGGATTATCGCGCCGTGCCCGGCTTGACGAACGACCAGTTGTTGGTGCGATAGTCCACCTCGTGTATCTCGTGGAGGCGTTGTACCTCCTCGATAAGAAGCTGTCGGATTTCCTGTTGCTTGTCATAAACTACTGGCGCGTCGCGGAGCATGGCGTACCCACCGCCGCCGCTCTGCCGGTAGTTGTTCAGTGCCATTATTAACGTATCAGTTGGCGCTACGCTCTTGTCATGGAACGTAAGCGTGAGCACGCGTTGGCCGACTGGTCTGGTGACATCAACCGTGTAGTGAATGCCGCTGACGACGTCAAAGTTGTAGCCGGCCACGCTCGTGTCAGGGACCAGCCTCCCAGCGCTGTTCGTTTCGTAGTACCGGTTGCTGTACTCAAGATACGCCTTGAGCTGGGCACCTGTGATGCGAATCGCACGAAGGGTGTTCTCGTATGGGTATAGCTGCGCGAGTTGCGCCACCGAAATATGTGGCCGTGGACATCGGTCGTAGCCGCGATTCGAAGGTTGACGGCCATGCCCGGGATGCATTCCGCGGGCAACGGTGCAATGTCGGAAGGCCGCGAATTCAGAGCAAGCGGCGCTGCCGTCAGAACCAGTAGTGCCGCTGAGGTAAGTCCCAACATCACAATAAGTTACCCACTTCGCCGGAGGTCTGGCACTGTCGTCTGGTACCGGATTGTGACAATCTGGCGCTCCCGCTCGAGGAGCTATCGGGTGAACTTTCTGCACGATCATGATATCAGGAGAACAGACCGGGAGTCCCGCTGAGCGAATTCTGGTCGTCGATGACGAGCCAGATATTGTTGCACTCGTTGCATACCATCTAGCTCGCGCGGGATACGGCGTCTCGACAGCAAGCAGCGGACCCGAGGCGCTGGCCAAGGCTACCGCTGAGCTCCCGTCGCTAGTCGTTCTCGATCTCATGCTTCCGGGAATGTCGGGGTTTGATGTTTTGGAGCGACTCCGCGCAGATCCCGTGACGGCCAACATAGCAGTGCTGACACTGACCGCGCGCCGTGAGGAACCCGACCGGGTTCGCGGGTTGACGCTGGGCGCGGACGACTATCTCACCAAACCATTCTCGCCGCAGGAACTGACGTTGCGCGTAGGTGCGATACTTCGCCGCGTGCGCGCGCCCGAGAACGTGCGGCCGGATGTACTCCGTATCGGGCCGGTGCAGATAAATCGTGCTGCGCACGAAGTACGGATTGATGATGCCGTAGTTGATCTCACCCCCACGGAATACAAACTTCTTCTCACCCTGGCGGAGCGTAAGGGTCGAGTGCTCGCGCGCACACTGCTGCTCGAGACGGTCTGGGAAGCGGCACCGGATATTCAAACCCGCACGGTGGACATGCATGTCCAGCGGCTCCGCGCAAAGCTTGGCGCGGCGGGTGAGATGATCGAGACTGTACGCGGCTTTGGCTACCGGATAAACGTAGGAGCGCAGAAAGGTGCCTGACATATCCCGCGTTGTTGCACAGCTTCAATCGTCGACGGTCGTGATATGAAACTCGCAAACCGGTTGTTGCTCTCATCGCTTGCCGTGATAGTGGCCCTGACGATCACAGTGGCTCTCATCCTGGATCGCCAGCTACACCAGAGAATGGCCACTGAGAACGTCGCGGACCTGGCACGCGAGGCGCAGTTCGTCGCTGCAGAATGGACTCCTGCGGTGAGGCCGCTGGAGCTCGCGCACGTGGCCGGGCGATCTCTCGGCCACAGAGTGACACTTATCCGCCGCGACGGTGTTGTGGTTGGCGATTCACAATTCGACTCGGCGGGAGTTGCGGGCCTGCAGAATCATTCGCACCGCCCCGAGGTCATGGTCGCGTTCCGTGGCGAAGTCGGTTCGTCGCGCCGAACGAGTCCATCGGAAGGTGACGACGAAGTGTATGTTGCTGTTCCTGCCGCACTTGGCGTTGCGCGAGTTTCGCAGAACACTGCTTCTGCCGACGCAATATTTAACCACGCGCTCGGCGACGTTGCCTTCGCTGGCGCGGTCGCGGCGACAATCGCACTGATACTTGCGGCTTTGTTCGCGCGATCTGTTTCGCGGCCGGTCGTCGAGCTGCGTGATACCGCACGTGCCATCGCGGAAGGCGACCTATCGCGTCATCCGCCGATTTCTGCCTCGGGGGAGATAGGAGATCTTGCGGCGGCGCTATACACCATGTCGGAACAGCTGGGAGCGAGGTTGAAGGGGCTGGCCGCCGACGAGTCGCTTGTATCTGCAGTGGTCGAATCGCTGAATGAGGGCATTCTCGCTGTGAGCGCGCGGCGCTCGGTATTGCGGATCAACACGGCAGCTCGGACAATGTTGGGGCTGCGTGAAGCGGTTCCTTTCTCCGCCGACCACATTCCACGCGAACGAGTGCTGCAAGACGCGCTCGACACCGCACTTCGCGGGCAAGCTGCCGATGACCATTCGGTGGAGGTAGCCGGTCGAATGATCGCGGTGGCTGCGCGCCCTCTTCCCGACGGAGGCGCGGTGCTGGCGCTCACGGATCTCACCGCGAAACGCAGACTGGAGGCGGTGCGGCGTGATTTCGTAGCCAATGTCTCGCACGAGCTGCGCACACCACTCACTGTGATCGGCGGATTCGCAGAAACGCTCGCCGAGCCGACGGTTTCTGACGAAAACCGGACTCGGTTCGCCGCGCTGATTCAAAGTAACACTGCCAGGATGCAACGCATTGTTGACGAGTTGCTTGATCTGTCCCGCATCGAGTCTGGCGGATGGGTTCCCAGGCCAGAAAATGTCGACGTCGCAGCAATGGCAGCCGAAGCCATCGCATCGGTCGCGCAGGTAGCGACCCTTAACGAGGTAACGACGGAAGCCCATGTCGCGAACGACGCGCGCTGGGTGTACGCGGATCGGACGGCACTTCGTCAGGTGATCGGAAACCTGGTCGAGAATGCGATCCGCCACACGTTTCATGGAACCGTCACAGTCTTCGCACGGAGGGACCATGATGGTTACACATGGCTCGGAGTCCGTGACTCGGGCGTCGGAATTGCGCCGGCCCACCTTCCACGGATATTCGAGCGCTTTTACCGAGCCGATTCGGCTCGTTCGCGCGCAAGCGGAGGCACAGGCCTGGGCCTCGCGATCGTCAAACACCTCGTCGAGGCACACGGCGGACAGGTGCGCGCCGAAAGCGTACTGGGGCGAGGTACGACGGTCAGCGCTTCGTTTCCTCCCGCAGTGATGGCCCGTAGCGACGACGTGTGACATAGCCGTTACCGAATCGCGGTGACTTCCGTGATGAAGACATGCGAACGTACGGTGTTCGTAAAAACCTTTCACGGAGAAATCAGTGACTAAAGCAGTTCGTAGACTCGCGATCTCGGTAGCGATGTCGGGTGCAATCGTCTCGATTGCGTCTGCGCAGGGGGTAGACATAACCGGTGCCGGCTCGAGTTTCGCATACCCGATCTATTCCAAGTGGGCGTCGATGTACGCCGCAAAAACCGGCGCGCACGTCAACTATCAGTCCATCGGATCCAGCGGTGGCATCCGCCAACTCTCGGACGAGATCGTCGATTTCGGCGCAACCGACGGCCCGATGACCGATGAACAACTCGCGAAGGCGAAGGGCGGACCGATCCTGCACTTTCCGACGGTGCTCGGTGGTGTCGCCCTGACGTACAATCTTCCGAGCGTGACTCAACCGCTGAAGCTTACCGGCGATGTCATCGCAGACATGTTCATGGGGACGATTACCAAATGGAGCGATCCTCGGATCGCTCAACTGAATCCCGGCGTCAGGATTCCGTCGGCCGACGTCATCGTCGTCCACCGCTCCGATGGTAGTGGCACGACGTACATATTCAGCGACTATCTCTCGAGTGTGAGTCCGACGTGGCTGTCCAAGGTCGGCCGCGGACAGAGCCTCGACTGGCCGGTTGGGCTCGGTGGAAAGGGAAGCGAAGGCGTCATGGGCCAGGTCAAGCAGCTTCCTGGCGCAGTTGGGTATGTCGAGCTCTCCTACGCAAAGGAGAATCGTCTTCCAGTCGCGCTGGTTCGCAACAAGTCGGGGGCCTGGATCGCGCCAACGCTGGAATCCGTAACGGCCGCCGCCGCCGGCGCAGCTGCAAAGCTCCCGGCGAACACCGACTACCGCATATCGATCGTCAACGCGCCGGGCCGCGCCGCATATCCGATCTCATCGTTCACATGGATCCTCGTGTACCAGCATCCGAAGAATCCAGCACGAAGCCAGGCGCTGGTCAACTTCCTGCGGTGGGCATACAACAGCGGCGAGTCTGTCGCTGGCTCGCTGGATTACTCGCCGCTGCCGGCAGCCATGATTAAAAGGCTGGACGCTCGTCTCTCGACCGTTGGCGGACGCTGAGAAATGCAAGCAACTACAATACTTTCCCGGCTGGCCGGACTTCTTGTGATCGTCCCCGTTGCGCTGGGAGCACAGGCGCCAGCGTTCGCCCCGAACGCGAGCCTGGCCAGCGCAATGAAGGATTCCACAGGCGCTTCCATATCGGTCGCCGCTCGTGCGAGCGTCGCGACAGACAAGGACAGTCTCGGACCATCTTCGTTCAGGTACAAGGGCGTCACGATTTCACCGATTGCCTTTTTCGCGATGGAGGCGCTCTGGCGCCAGCGAAACGAGACTGCAGATATCGGCTCGTCATTCAACGGAATCCCGTTCAACAATTCGACCAATGGTCAACTGAGCGAGTTCCGCGCCACAGCTCGCCAGTCCAGGCTTGGGCTCGCGGTGCAGGGTGCGACGGGCGGCGGCGTGAAGATAGGCGGATTCTGGGAATCCGACTTTCTCTCTTCCGGAATCACATCGAACTCCAATGAGAGCAATAGCTACACGTTCCGCGTGCGGCAGTTCTTCGGACAGGCACTCTTTCCGAGCGGTCTCGGAATAAGCGCGGGCCAGATGTGGAGCTTGATCACGCCGGACAAGAGCGGGGTGATGCCACGCGCCGAGTACAACCCGGGGACGATCGACGCGCAGTATGCCGTCGGGTACAATTGGGCGCGCCAGGCGGCACTACGTGTCACGCAAAAGATGAACGACGTGGTATCCGTCGCCGCAGCGCTCGAGGAGTCGCAGATGACATACTCGGCACGTAACGCGCCGGCGAACGTCTTCATCGGCAATACCGGCGGCAGTCTGCTCAATGGTACCACCAACTATTCGACAGATCTCGCCCCGGATCTCGTCGGCAAGATCGCGTTCGATCAGAAAGGCTTTGGTCACTTCGAGGTGAAGGCCGTGGGTCGCGTATTCAGGGACAGGTTTGTGGATCCCGCTGGAACCGCTGGGGGCAGCCACACAAATACCGCGTTCGGCGGCGGCGTTGGGGCTTCCGCATTCCTTACATTCTCCAAGGCGTTCGATCTGGGAATCAACGCGCTAGTCGGAAAGGGGATCGGGCGGTACGGAACGTCAGGGCTTCCTGACGCCACGATCAACCCGGACGGCTCGCTCGCGCCCATCAAGGCAGCGCAGGCACTTGTCACGCTGGACGTGCACGCGACGCCTCAGCTTGACCTGTACGGGTATGGCGGAGTCGAGTACGCGGATCGTACGTCTGACACGAGCAGCACTGGTAAAGGAATGGGGTACGGCTCTCCGCTGCTGACGAATGCGGGCTGCGACGCGGAATACGCTCCCTCGGGCGCGTACTCCGCGGGAGGACCCGGAGCCACGTGCAACGCTGACACGCGTACAGTCTATCAGGGGAACCTTGGGTTCTGGTACCGCTTCTATCGCGGACCAGCGGGCACGTTCCAGTGGGGAGCGCAGTACTCGTACACGGCACGTACGCCGTGGACCGGTGCGGGCTTCCAGCCGAAGGCGACCGACAACATGGCCTTCACCTCGGTGCGCTACTACCTGCCGTAGATATTCCTGTAGCGACGCATCTTTCGAACACACGACCCTGGCGGGACTCCCGCCGGGGTCGTGTCATGTGAAGGGGAATGCTCGTGCGGGGTTGCACTTCACATTTCCGTCCGGTCCATGCACCATGCGTCACACACTCTTCGGCCCTATCGCACCCATGAGCGGCTTGATCAGATCCAGCGGCAACGGGAATACAATCGTCGACGATTTACCGTTGCTCGCCATGTCGGCCATTGTCTGCAGATATCTGAGCTGCATTGCCTGTGGTTGCTGTGACAGCATCGCTGCAGCATCACGCAGCTTCTCGGCGGCTTGCATTTCTCCTTCCGCATGGATGACCTTGGCTCGACGCTCGCGCTCTGCTTCAGCCTGACGTGCAATTGCACGCACCATCGTCTCATTGATGTCAACGTCCTTGATCTCGACGTTCGCGATCTTGATTCCCCACGGATCGGTGGCCTCATCGAGGATCGTCTGCAAGACGTGATTGATGGAATCCCTCTGAGAGAGGATTTCGTCAAGCTCGTGCTGGCCCAGAACCGAGCGTAGTCGCGTCTGAGCGAGCTGGCTTGTGGCCTGATAGAAGTCTGCGACTTCGAGTACGGACTTATCCGGATCTACAACGCGAAAATAAACGACGGCGTTGACGCGAACAGAGACGTTGTCGCGGGAGATCACGTCCTGAGGCGGAACATCCATGACGTTGACACGTAGGTCAACGCGAATCATGCGCTGCGCAACCGGTAGAAGGAGGACGAGGCCGGGCCCCTTTGTGCCTGTATAGCGGCCGAGTGTCAGAACGACGCCGCGTTGAAACTCCGGGAGAATTTTTATTGACGAGAAGAGCAGGAATGCCAAGATGACAATCAGTGCACCGGTGAATCCCAGCATGATGATTTCTCCCTAGAGTGACAAAGATTCTGGAATTACCCAGAGCTGCAGGCCGTCGCGCCGGACAACGCGGACGTGGCTACCGGCAGCGAGCGGAGAATCCGCAAACACCTGCCATTGTTCGCCGTTTATACGCGCCCACCCCTCGCCGCGAGCGTTTGTGGGCCCCAGGAGCACACCAGCTGCACCCAACATTCCCGGGTCGCTAGTCGCTCGCCCCGCGCGCCGCGCTCGCATGACGAGCCAAAGTATCATTGCCAGCACACCGATGCCAGCGAAGGCAATTCCTGCTATAAGCCCAAGATTGACTGAAAAACCCGGAACATTCGTGTTCATGAGCATGACCGAACCAAGTACGAAAGCAATGACTCCCCCGACACCGATTACCCCGATAGTGGGCGATACCATCTCGGCGATAAGCAGCCCGACCCCGAGAGTCATGAGTGCCAATCCAGCATAGTTGACTGGCAGCATCTGAAGGGCGTACATCCCTGTCAAAAGACAGATTGCACCCGCAATCCCCGGAAACAATGCACCCGGGTGAAACGCCTCAAGGATCAACCCATACAGGCCGGCGAGAAGCAGTACATACGCAATCGTCGGATTGGTTATGATCGCGAGAAAATTCGTGCGCCAGTTGGGAGCATAGTTGTGGATCGGCTGGTTCTCCAGCGCGAGCGTTACCGGTTGTTCCCCGACGTGAACCTGGCGCCCGCTCGCCTGCTTGAGTACATCAGCCGCATCTGACGCAACGAAGTCGATCACGTGAGTTTGTGCAGCTTCCGTCGCGGTCAGAGTCGATGCACCGCGAACAGCCTGCTCTGCCCAATCGGCATTCCTGCCACGCAATTGCGCTAGCGAGCGAATGTATGCCACTGCGTCGTTGAGAACCTTGTTCGCTTCCGCATCGCCTGTGGCTGCTCTTGATGTTGCAGCTGAAGGTGCGGGTGATGCAGCAGCCGACTTCCCCGTGGAATCAACCGTCGTCGCAGGGCGTGGCATGGGCGTCGAACCTGTAAGTGATACAGGCGTCGCTGCACCAAGATGCGTAGCAGGCGCCATTGCTGCGATCTGGCACGCATAAAGGATNNCCGGAATTTTCGATCCGATGATCGTACTGATTATTCGGCGCATCGACTCCGAGAGACCACCTGGTGTATCGAGCCGCAGAATAATCGCATCGGCGCCATCCCTGGCAGCGCGCGAGGACGCATCGTCGAAATATTCGGCCGCCGCGGGACCGATAACGCCGTCAAGGCTGACCTCCGCAACGAATCCTGCCGGACGTGCTGTCTGCGCGGCCGCGACACTACCGGTCGCCCCCACGGCCAGAATCACCGCGGAGAGTCCAGATAGCATTCCCGTTACTGCCTTCCATCGTATCATCGCGGACACCCTCCCGCCGCGGCCCTGTTCGCCGCGGAGTTGGCTTCGATCGTGCGTCCATACAAGATACTCAATTTCACGACCCGCCCGCGGCAGAAATTGCATCAAAAACGACTGGATAATTGCCAGTTTCCCTATGCCAGCTGTTTTTCGCGCCGTGCTGGGCCCATCCGAGCGGAGTGCCGCCAAAGTTCCGGTCCGTTGCGTGGACATCCGCGCCATTGCTCAGCAGACCACGAACCATTCCAGCGTTACCGTGAAACGCAGCCCAGTGAAGCGCGGTGACACCAGCGTCATTTGCGGCTCTCGAGTCCCAACCGGCGTCGAGCATCAGTTTCACCCCGCGCGCATTGTTCAACTCAGCTACTTCAGGAAGTCTTGCAAGCAGATCGCCAGCAAGCTGCGCACTGATATCCGGATTTGCAGCGATGATTCGCGCAACTCCCACCTCGTCCCCGGCTTCGCAGGCCACCGCGAGCAGCAGAGGCGCCGGCGTGTTTTCCATCAGAAGCGGACCGAACCGCCGGTGTGGACTCCACCGAACGCCTCGACCGCCGCGGGGACGCCGTCGAGATACCGACGCAGCAGACTCTTGGCCTGCTTCTGTACATGCTCGAGATCGGGATGTGCAGGCAAGCTACGAGACATTATTCCTCCTTCCGTTACGCCCGATGTCCGCTTGATCCAGGCAGAAGAGAGGTTAACGCTCGGTAATACGCGAAGCGTTCAGGTGGGATGATCCCTTTCCGCGGACGGGGTGCAACCTGTATTGCTGGCCGAAATTTGAACTGCCCAGGGGACAAAAGCAATTGGATGCAATCGAGGCGCGGGTCAGGGCCCCATCCGCGCCTTGGAAGAGTAAAATTCATGTCATGAACTATCGCCTCCGCCTTGCATGGGCTGCCGCGTTGCTCGGATGCGGCAACGCAACACTCGTCACCGTTCACGCTCAGGAGCCCCGCGTGCGCGCGCGAGCTCTTGGCGTATCCCCCGGGATATTTGCTCCTGGAACGAACAACGCGATTACTGATGTCGCGGGTGTTCTTGTCGGCCAGAAAACGGTAGTGATCGGTGACTCGGTCCACACCGGGATTACCGCGATCCTTCCGCACGCTGGCAACATGTTCTTCGACCGGGTACCTGCTGCTGTGTTCGTCGGCAATGCATTCGGAAAGCTTGTGGGCGCCACACAGGTCAAGGAACTCGGCGAGCTTGAAACGCCAATCCTCCTGACATGCACTCTTTGTGTCTGGCGCGCAGCCGATGCGCTGACGGCGGAATTACTGGCAATGCCGGGGATGGAACGTGTTCGTTCGATCAATCCTGTTGTGGGAGAGACGAACGATGGCTCGCTGAACGCAATTCGCTCGCGGCCTGTCAGCCCAGCGGACGTTCATGATGCGCTCAATGCAGCAGCGAGCGGCCCAGTGGCGGAAGGAAGCGTCGGTGCGGGAACTGGCACGATCGCATTCCAATGGAAGGGCGGCATCGGCACTTCATCGAGGGTGCTGCCCGCCAAGCTGGGAGGCTGGACGGTCGGAGTGCTCGTGCAGACCAACTTCGGCGGCGTGCTACAGGTCCTCGGCGCGCCGGTTGGTCGTGAACTCGGCCGTTACGCATACAGGAGCGACGTCGAGCCGGCACCGGGTGATGGCTCTGTAATGATTGTGGTTGCCACTGACGCTCCGCTGTCCGACCGCAATCTCGAACGACTTGCATCGCGCGCCATGATGGGGCTCGCGCGCACTGGCTCGAGCGAGTCCAACGGTTCCGGAGACTATGTGATCGCGTTTTCAACGGCTGAGCAAGTGCGCCGAAAGGTGAATGTCTCGAACGATGGACAGGAAAATCGAACTCCGGTCCTTCTCAACACCTCGGAGCTCCGGAATGACGACATGTCACCGCTGTTTGAGGCTGTGATTGAGTCAACGGAAGAAGCGATCTACAACTCGCTGTTCATGGCCACACCCGTGACCTATCGCGGCCATACCATGGATGCGATTCCGCTGGACCGCGTGAGAGCCATTTTGCAGAAGTACAACGTATCCCGTCGCTGAGGACAGACTTCGACCGCTGGGCTAAATGTCCGAAAAGTCGTTTGAGGAATGTGCCGCACCCGAGATCACTACTGAGAGCCGCGTAGCGTCCACCGCGCGAACCCGTCCTGGCGGAATTTTTTCCGTCTCCAACGCGGGCGTTTCGCGCAAATCACCGGACTTCGAAGCTGCTACCCGGAGGTACGCGCCAGGCTTAATAAGTTCTTACGGCAGTGCGAGACGATTTACACATCGGAAGGTCACAGCTGGAACGCTTGAAAGGGCGAAAAACGCGTTCTGAAGGCTAGCGGGCGCGGATGTTTATCGGCATACTGGCTGATTCCCCAAGGAAAGCTTCCGACCAGTGTCCATCCAGATAGACCAACTTCGTACTGCCATGAGTGATCAGTACCTCATCGACCGCGAGGTTGGTCAGGGTGGCATGGCTACCGTGTATCTGGCACGGGACATAACGCACGATCGTGATGTTGCAGTCAAGGTACTCAATACCGACGTATCGATCGTACTTGGCGCGGAACGGTTCAAGCGCGAGATCGAGCTGACCAAGCGGCTGAGTCATCCAAACATTCTCCCAATACTTGATTCCGGTCAAGCCGGAAATTCACTGTATTACGTGATGCCGTATGTCGCCGGCGAGTCGCTCCGCAGCAAACTCGACCGTGAACGCAATCTGTCGATGGACGAGTCGCTCCGCATCACGGAAGAAATCGGCGACGCGCTCGAATTCGCACACAAGTCCGGAATCGTTCATCGGGATATCAAGCCAGAAAACATACTGCTCGACGGCGACAAGGCCGTGCTTGCCGATTTTGGAATTGCACATGCGATGGCCGCTGTCGGTGAACAGCGATTGACGCAAACCGGCATATCGCTCGGCACACCGACGTACATGAGTCCCGAGCAGGCAGCGGCAGAGCGTGTGATTGACGGGCGCAGCGACGTGTACAGTCTTGCCTGCGTCGCATACGAAATGATCGGTGGCCAACCACCATTCACCGGCCCCACCGCGCAGTCGGTGATAGCGCGGCACATGCTGGAGTCGGTGCCGTCGCTGACGATTTTGCGTAACACGGTTCCGCCGCAGATCGAACAGATTCTGATGAAGGCACTCTCCAAGGTGCCCGCCGATCGTTACACCACATCGGGAGAATTCACGGCGGCGCTGAGGCATCCCGAGACCCAAACCTTCCGTGCAATTCAGCCGAAGCGGGTGGCGAAAGAGCCGATGGCTCTGTGGAAACGGGCGTTGATCGGAGTTGCGGGTGTGGCGGTGGTGGCACTGGGTGGCTACGGCGTCTGGCGTGCGAGACACTCTGCAGCAGGCATCGCCGGTGCGACGGGTCCCGATCCGCGCCGAGTCGCCGTCATGTACTTCAGCGACCAGAGCACCGGCAAGAAACTCGGCTATCTCGCAAGCGGCCTTACGGAAGGCCTCATAGATCGACTCTCGGCGATACCCGAGTTGCAGGTAACATCGAAGAACGGAACAGCGCAGTTCCAGAACAAGGACATTCCACTCGACAGCGTCGCGCGCGAGTTGAACGTTGGCACGCTGGTCGATGGGAGCGTCGAGCAGGACGGCGACAAGGTAAGTGTGAGCGTAAGGTTGAAGGACGCGACAGGAACAGACTTTCAGCGCGCGACATTCGAAGCGCTCGCGTCAAACCCACTCGCACTCAGGGATACGCTCGCAGCGCAGGTAACACGGTTCCTGCGCGAGCGGCTCGGACAGGAGATCGGCCTGAGGGATGAGCGCGCCGGAACGAGCAACGCGAACGCGTGGACTCTCCTGCAACAGGCGAAATTGTCGAGCCGAGCTGGAGAAGCTGCTGCGACTGCCGGAGACACGGCTGCAATGCTGCGCGCGTTCGCGAAATCCGACTCCACACTTGTTACTGCGGCTGCGCTTGATTCACACTGGCCCTCGGTCCCGATCCTGCGTGGCGGGAACTACTATCAGCTCTCGCGCTTCTACAGTGGCGATCAGTTACGCGTTGTGCAGTGGGTTGACAGTGGCATGACGCAGGCAAATGAAGCGCTGGCTCTTGCACCGCAGGACGCTGATGCGCTGGAGCTTAGAGGAACGCTTCGATACTGGAGTTGGCTCATGGCAACCGAGCCCAATCCGGTCAAGGCGAAGGAGTTGCTCGACTCGGCGCGCAAGGATCTGGAGGCCGCGACGCGCAATTCGCCCAGCCAGCCGGGCGCGTGGGCGGTGCTCAGCCATCTCTACAATCAGTACAATGACGTCGTTGACGCGAAGATCGCCGCGCAACGTGCTTACGAACAGGATGCCTATCTCAGTAACGCAGACACAATAGTATGGCGCCTGTTTCTTTCTTCCTACGATCTTGAGCAACTGCCAGATGGCATTCACTGGTGCGAAGTTGGAGCGACACGCTTCCCGAAGGATCCACGGTTCATGGAATGCAAGCTGTGGCTACTGGGTACTTCCGCTACGAAGCCGGACGTACGGCAGGCGTGGGCTGTCAGGGACTCGTTGCTCAAACGTTCGGCTGCTGGAGATACCGCCTACGCCAGCATCAATTCGCTCGCTCTGGTAGCCGGTGCCATAGGACGCGCTGGCTTGAAGGATAGCGCCGCACATGTGCTAGCACGCGTTGATGATAGACCTGACATCGATCCGACGCTGGACGCTACGCAAGCAAAGGCGATCGTCTTCGCTCAGATCGGAGACAAGGACAATGCCATCAAGGCATTAGCGCGTTATTTAAGCGCCAACCCCGCTCGAGCAATTGGTTTCGATGATGAGCATAGCTGGTTGTGGCGCAGCATACACGACGATCCGCGCTTTCAAGCGCTCGTCGTTACGGCCAGGAAGTAACATTCTCTTCCAGGCATCGTTGGTGAACCTAGAACCCGGATGCAAACAGTGCGTACCAAAACGTGGAGTGTGACAGTCCTGGCTGCTTTATTGTCCGCGGGGACCCTTCTGACAGCGTGCTCAAATGATCAACAAGCACTTCCGACTGGCGTAGACCCGACAGTTAGCGCGAGTCGCGGCGCAATCAAGGGAATTCTGCGGTGCCAGATTGCATCGCAGCTCCAGGTCCTTGCGCTTTTCAAGGCGCCGTTGATCGGACGAGCGATGTCGCAATTCGTGCACATCGACGTCGACTTGCGCAAGGGCCAACCCGATGCCGCTGTCAACGACATGTACACTCTGTGGAAGTACACGCTCGATAATTACTACGCTGGCAATCTTCGGGGTGCACAGTCCGCCCAGACGCAGAAGCTTACGCTGGCGTTCGGACAGGCCCTTTACTGTCTTGTCGGGCTGGATGGTTCACAATTGACCCTCGATCAAACGCCTCTGGATCAAAACAGTGTAGTGAAAGTTGTCTTCCCGTCACCAACCGATCAAACTGTCGTTACTGGAACGCAACAGGCGGGTGTCATGATCCCAGGCGGGACGCTGTCGCAGCCTGTTACGATCACGGTAACACCAATTACCGGGAATTTCACATTCCCTGCCGGTCCGCTCAATACGAAGCTGGATCAATACGGTCCATTCTTTGAATTCAAGGTGGTCCCTGAGCAGGCGTTCACTACTCCCGTCCTGGCTGCGTCATGCATCTCTACGGCGGCTGGTGACGCACCACCATCGAGTGTTGACATAGCTCACAATGTCGGCGATAGCCTCGAGATACTCCCTACCGAATCGGTTCCATTTCTCGTTTGTGGAGCCACCGGGCTCGCACCGCAGCCGAGCGCATTTGAACTGGCGAGAAGCGGTGAATATGGAAAGGCCTTCAAACGACTGGGTGCATCAATCGTCGGCATCTTCGCTCCGACGCAGGTGTACGCATCCGCAGCCGGCATCGGTGGCAGAACAAAATCGTTCAGCCCGTTCGGTGGTGTCGACACCGCAGTCGTGGTGAAGCTCCCAATTGGCTTCCCCGCGCAACCGCAGCTGGCACCAGCCGGATCCAATGTCGCCGCTGCACCTTCAGTGCTGATCGAGACCGCGAACGGCCACACCCCACTCGGCGGTGCGTCCGTCACGATGACAGTTATGTCGGGCGGCGGCAGCATCGGTCCGATGTCGACCGCTCGTGTGACGACGTCAGTGCTTACCAGTGATGGCACGACCGGGCTCGCTGCAGTTCCTAACTGGACACTCGGCGCAGGTCCAGCGAACTCGGTGACGGCGAATGCAAGCTTCACGCTACCAACGAGTATCTCAGGGTTCCCAACGGTTGGAAGGGGACTCGGTTCTGCAGTGGTTATCTCCGGCAATCCGCAGACATTCACTGCGACGAGCACCGACATCATTCCGTATCAGGCCTCGGGGTATTCCTATCTTTCGGGCGACGCTACCGTTGGGGCCGGCTTTGAACAGCTGAGCTTCGATGCATCGTCGTGGGCCAGGGGAAGCGGCGCGTTTGGAAGCGCCAACCTGGGCGGATCATGCCAATCGCTGGTCTCGACCGTAGGTACGACCTGGCAGAACAATCCGGGCGGCACCAGTTACATGTTGCTCCGGAAGTCGTTCACGCTGCCATCGTGGTGGACGGGCGGCGTCAAAATTGGAATCGCAATCGACAACGATTTCCAGGCGTTCGTGGACGGCGTCAATGTGACGCCGACGAACGTGCCGACGTATGACCCGAGCAGCGGTTTCGTTTCACACGAAAATTGTGCAACGCGGGATAGCTTCACCTTCCCGGCCACGGCGAACGGTGGCTCACACACTCTGGCGATCCGTGCCAGGGACCGTGGAACGGCAGCATATGTTGATACGCGCGTAGGTGTGAATCAGTAATGGCGACGCGTTAGCTTCGCCGTAGTTGTGATCTACATTGGCCGAGTGGGTGCGCTAGTATCGCGCACCCACTCGGCGCGTAATGCCGGTATAGCTGTGCTGGCGGCAATGAGCATCCGCCATTATTGTCAAATCGCAAGTAGCGAATCCGCCCGAAAAACTCGGACGTCGGAGGGTCCTGGATGCTGGGGCCTCCGATTTTCCTCTGGCTGGCGTGGCTCGCGAGCGGACCTCGTCGAGCGGGTCCGACGTCCGATTCAAACGATCTCCGTACGGCCGTGGGGCCGCTGGTGGAGGCGGCAGTCAACATTGAGCCACACACCAGCCGACGTGAGAAGCTGGTCGAGCGCCCGACGGGTAGCTGACGCCGAGGCGGAATTACCCGCCAGACCGTCCGGCTTCAGTTGTGACAATGCCGTTACAGGCATTTGATCGTTACCAGACGCTGATCGGTCTAGGTTTCATGCAACAGCAATGTATGAAACCCGAGGTACAAACGTGAATCGACCCAAGCCCGCATTTGGACTCCTGCTGGCCGTTGCCGCTTCCCTTGCCGTTGCCGGCTGCACGAGCGAGAGTGGCAAGACCCCGGCAGACACCAGCGGGTCCGCCAGCACCAAGACTCCGGGACGCCTGACGGGAGCGGGAGCGACGTTCCCATATCCGATCTACTCGAAGTGGTTTTCCGACTACGCCGCGAAAACTGGCGTGAAAATAAACTACCAGTCTATTGGCTCGGGTGGTGGGATTCGACAGCTGAGTGAAGAAACCGTCGATTTTGGGGCATCTGACGCGCCTATGAACGACACCGAGCTCGCTGCCGCGAAGGGCGGTCCCATCCTTCACTTTCCTACGGTTCTTGGCGCCGTCGTCGTTACCTACAACATTCCCGGACTGAGTGCGCCGCTGCGGCTCACGTCCGCCATTCTCGCAGATATTTTTGCCGGGCGCGTTACGAAGTGGAACGCGTCGGCTGTCGCTACCCTCAACCCGGGCGTTCAACTGCCTAACAGCGACATTCTCGTAGTGCACAGAACAGATGGGAGCGGGACAACCTTCATCTTCACGAGCTATCTCGCGGCAACTAGTCCTGCCTGGAAGGCCGGCCCAGGCGCCGGCAAGGAAGTCGCGTGGCCCGTAGGACTTGGCGGCAAGGGCAATGAAGGCGTAGCGGGACAGGTGAAGCAGACTCCAGGCGCGATTGGCTACATCGAGCTCGCCTACGCGAATCAGAACAAGCTTCCCTACGCGGCAATTCAGAATTCCACGGGAGCGTTCGTCGTCCCGACCATTGCATCCGTCACCGCAGCTGCTGCGAGCATCGCGGATACGCTCTCGGCGTCATCGGACTATCGTGTATCCGTAGCTAACGCGGCTGGCAAGGACGCGTATCCGATTTCATCCATGACATGGTTGCTCGTCTACAAGAATCAGCGTGACTCCGTTAAGGGGAAGGAGCTGGTAGACTTCCTGCGCTGGTCCTACGAAACGGGCTACGAATCCGCAGCGGCGCTGGACTACGCGCCGCTTCCGGCGAAGCTTCGTGAACGGCTGATAGCGCGCCTCGGGATGATTTCGCTCGGCGGCGCGTGAGTACTGATGCTTCCCCGCCGTTAGTGCCCGGACAAGCGGCTCCTCCCACGGAATCCGGCGATCTTTCGAGAAGCATTGCATCATCGGGGGCGGGCGATCGCGTCTACACGGGACTGACGACGTTTTTCGCGTTATGCATTCCATTGTTACTTGCTTTTCTGGCGCTTGAAATCGGCCGCGCTGCGTGGCCTGCGTTCTCGCGCTTCGGGTTGGGCTTCATCACCTCCAGTGAGTGGAATGTACCGGCCGGACGGTTCGGCGCGGCGCCAGCAATATTCGGAACGATTGTCTCCTCCGTAATCGCGCTGGTGCTCGCAACGCCTCTCGCAATCGGCGTTGCGATATTTTTGTCGGAATTCGCTCCCCCGTGGTTGCAACAGCCCGTCGCGTTCCTCGTGGATCTACTTGCAGCCATTCCGAGCGTCGTGTACGGACTCTGGGGGATATTCGTGTTGATCCCGCTGCTTCGCGACCCGGTAATTCCCTTTCTTCGCGATACGCTGCATCTGGGTGCTACACCGTTCTTCGCAGGTCCGGCCTATGGCCCGAGCATGCTTGCGGCCGGAGTGATACTCGCTATTATGTCGCTCCCGTACATCTCGGCCGTTTCGCGTGAAGTACTGCGCGCCGTGCCAAGATCGCAGCGAGAGGCAGCGCTTGCACTCGGGGCAACCCGATGGGAGATGATCTGGGACGCCGTGCTACCAAATGCGCGCTCGGGCATTATCGGCGGCGTCATTCTCGGACTCGGTCGCGCCCTCGGCGAGACCATGGCAGTAACAATGGTGATCGGTAATCGTGCGGAGATATCGGCTTCGCTTCTGGCACCGGGATATACAATGGCCTCGCTGATAGCGAACGAGTTCAGCGAAGCGACAAGTGATTTGCACCTGTCTGCATTGATGGCAGTCGGTGGCGTGCTCTTCGTCATCACAATCGTCGTAAACGGAATCGCACGATGGCTCGTGTGGACCGTTGAACGTGGAGCCGCTGGGTGACCGCTATGACCACTCGACGCGCTTCCACGGGAAACCGACGCCGACGCCGCGCAATGAGCAATGTGATGGTCTCGCTGACGTACATAGCAGCCGCACTTGCAACGCTGCCTCTCATCTTTATCCTCGTGCACCTCGTACGGGCCGGAGCAGCGTCCATAAATCCGGCGTTCTTTATGCAGATGCCCAAACCGGTGGGTGAATCGGGTGGCGGGATGGCCAACGCAATTGTCGGCACGCTCATACTGATTTCCATTGCTGCGACTGTTGGCCTCCCGATTGGAATCGGAGCGGGGTTGTACCTGGCCGAACACAAGGGGAAGCGACTGGCAAACACAGTGCGGTTCCTATCGGATGTATTGAATGGGCTTCCATCCATCGTCATGGGCATCTTTGCGTGGCAGTTTCTCGTTCGACCGGCTGGGCACTTCTCCGCACTTGCAGGTGGTATTGCACTCGGCGTGATGATGATCCCTCTCGTGACGCGGACGACGGAAGAGATGATTCGGATCGTCCCAAATTCTTTGCGTGAAGCCGCACTCGCATTGGGGTATCAGCGTTGGCGCACATCACTGTCGATCATCCTGCGCACCGCGCTCCCCGGAATCGTTACCGGGGCGCTTGTTGCGGTGGCGAGGGTGGCCGGCGAGACGGCACCACTCCTCTTCACCGCCTTTGGAAACCAGTTCTGGTCCGCCGCTATCCAGCGCCCGATTGCTGCGCTCCCACTGCAGATCTTCACTTACGCGATCAGCCCGTACGATGCGTGGCATTCACAGGCATGGGCGGGCGCGCTGGTTCTGATCGGTATCGTGCTCGTGATAAGTATTGCCGCACGCCTGGCCACGCGATCGCGGTTCGGCTCCGCGGTTGACTGACACCATGGAAATCTCGATGCTGAATGAATCGCCTGTTGACTCCCTATCGCTGCAACCAGAATCTGTCGACGACGCAGCCAGACGCGCGACTGTCGTTCCACGCCTGCTTTTCCAGCCCGCGGCCCGTGCGACAAGGGCGGCTGAATCAGTTGCGACTGTATGTCTGGCCGCACAGAGGCTTAGCGCTTTCTTCGGCGACATCGCGGCTGTTCGCGATGTTGATCTCTCGATGGAAACTTGTCGGGTGACGGCGATCATTGGGCCGTCCGGCTGCGGCAAGTCCACGCTGCTTCGAAGTTTTAATCGCATGCACGAAACCGTGAGCGGCGCCCGCGTAACCGGCAGCGTCCTGCTCGATGGAATTCCGATCTATGGTGACGGCACGAGCGCAATAGCAGTCCGAAGACACATTGGAATGGTATTTCAGCGGCCGACTCCCTTTCCAACAATGTCGATCCGCGACAACGTCGCCGCGGGACTTCGCGTGCGCGAAGGGAAAATGCCGTCACGACGTGATACCGATGACATCGTCGAGGATGCCTTGCAGCGTGCCGGCTTGTGGGCAGAAGTAAAGGACCGGCTTCGCACGAGTGCCGTGGCAATATCCGGAGGACAGCAACAACGTCTCTGCATTGCGCGTGCCCTCGCAACCAAGCCCAGGGTGCTGCTACTGGACGAGCCAACTGCGTCGCTGGACCCGGCAAGCACTCAGAAGGTAGAGGAACTCGTTTATGACCTGCGCAGCACGATGACAATCGTCATGGTAACACACAACATGCAACAGGCCGCTCGCGTGTCCGATCGCACCGCTTTCATGCTCAATGGCTCTCTGATCGAAGTCGCACCGACCAACGCTCTATTCACGACACCGCAAGATGCGCGCACCGAAGCATACATCACTGGAAGGTTCGGATGACGGCGATTGAGTCACGTCCGACGGCGTCCGAACCCGTTCTGTTGCCGACCGGCGCAATCGAAGCGTGCGACTTCTCATTCTTCTACGGAAAGAAGCAGGCGCTTTTTGACGTGTCACTCGCTATCGAGCCCCGAGCGGTGACCGCCCTCATCGGTCCATCGGGCTGTGGCAAGTCAACTTTCCTGCGGTCGATCAATCGCCTGAACGATACAATTCCAGGCACGCGACACTCGGGTGAGATTCTGCTGGATAACGACGACGTTTACTCGAAGGGCACCGACATTGTCGCACTGCGTCAGCGTGTCGGAATGGTATTCCAACGGTGGAACCCGTTCCCGACTTCGATATATGACAACGTTGTTTACGGCCCTCGCATCAACGGCGTCCGTTCCAGATCCGAGCTCGATGCGATTGCCGAAGACGCCTTACGTCGAGCGGCACTGTGGGACGAGGTGCGCGGGAGGCTGAGGACGAGCGCACTCGGACTGTCCGGAGGCCAACAGCAGCGACTCTGTATCGCACGCGCACTCGCCAACCAACCAGAAGTACTATTGCTCGACGAGCCCGCCAGCGCACTCGACCCGATTGCCACGCAGAAGATCGAAGCACTCCTGTATGAGTTGAAATCACAACTCACCATTGTGATCGTCACACACAATCTGCAACAGGCGGCGCGGATTTCTGACCGTACCGCATTCTTCTTCCTCGGAAAGCTGGTCGAAGCTGACACGACCGATCGCATCTTCACGCGCCCGCGAGAGGACCGTACGGAAGCATACATCACCGGGAGATTCGGATGACCGCCGCCCACGACGCACCGAACGCGTTTCGCCATTTTCACGATCAGATTGAGGAGCTGAAAAGTCGGCTGCTCACGATGTCCACTCGCGCCGAGGAACTCGTGGAGCAAGGCGTCGACGCACTGCTTCACGGCGATGAAGGAATCGCGGAGATGGTCATCGCTGGCGACAGAGAGTTGAACGATCTCGAAGTTGAGATTGAGCAGCGGGCCGTGGGCTTGCTCGCACTTCAGCAGCCGATGGCGAGAGACCTCCGCTTCATCGTTGGCGCGATCAAGGTATCGAGCAATCTTGAGCGAATCGGCGATCACGCCGTGAACATCGCGCAATCCGCGCAGCGTTTGATCGCACAGCGCGCCTCGCTCCTTCCGGGTCCCGAAATCGAAGACATGGCGAGACGCGCACGCCTGATGCTCGGCGACGCGCTCGACGCATTTCTACGCGGCGACGGCGGGCTCGGCCGAGATGTCTGCAAGGCCGACGACGCGGTTGACGCGCTTCACAATTCCGTGTTCCGTATCCTCCTTACGCACATGATGGAAGACCCGCGAGTTATAACACCGGCGCTCGAGCTACTGCTTGTCAGCCGAAACCTCGAGCGTGTCGCAGATCTCGCGACCAACATCGGCGAGGACGCCGTCTTTCTGGCCGAAGGAAAGCAGATCAAGCACCACTTCGAGGACTGACGCGGCGCGACCCGCCAGCGGCCGCCCGGGGTCGCCCGGCCGCTGGCGGGATACATTTGGAGTATGACCGAAGAGTCCGACCAATTCGATCCTGCTCTCCACCCACGGAGACCGCCTCCGCGGGATGACGAGGTCCGCATTGCAGCCATCAGCATCGGATCAAACTCCATCCGTCAGATCGTCGCCGACGTTTCACGCGATGGAAGTATCCGCGTCCTTGACGAGATGAAAGCAGCCCCGCGCCTCGGCGAGGGAGTCGACGAGACGGGCCGGCTAAGTGAATCGGCAGTGCGCAACGCCCTCGCAGCCCTCCTCAGGATGTCGGTGCTCACCCGTCAGCTCGGCGCCGTGCGGACCGAAGCCGTGGCGACGAGTGCCGTCCGGGACGCAGAGAACGGGCCCGAGTTCATTGCCGCAGTGCGCGATACAGCTGGAATTACAGTCCGCATTCTAGACGGCGATGAAGAAGCGATGCTGGCCTATCGCAGTGCGCTAGCTCACTTCGACCTGGCTACTGGTAGAGCAGTAGTCATGGATATTGGCGGTGGCTCGCTCGAGCTCGCCCTCAGCGCAGATGGTCTTCTCGACGGGCTGCTTTCCTTCCCGCTCGGTGCAATCCGCATGACCGAACGGTTCTTTGGAAAGAATCGCGGCCACAAGGAGTTGCAGGCACTGCGCAAATTCGCGCGCAAGGAACTCCGCGCATCGGTGTCGCGGCGTGACTGGCATGGAGCGCGACTGTTTGGATCGGGAGGGACATTCACCAACCTCGCCAGAATAATACTGGCTCGTCAGGGAATGCCTCGCGGGCCGGGTGTGCACGGCGCGCTCGTTACTCGCGCAGAGCTGGAGCTTGTACTCGACTTGCTTCAGGGCATGTCTGCTTCGGAGCGACAGGCGGTCCCGGGACTATCGCCAGCGCGTGCAGACATAATCGTGGCGGGCCTCGCCGTGGCGGCTGAAGTCTTGGCGCGCATTGAGGCGAGAGAGATGGTAGTATCGGCATTCGGAATCCGCGAAGGCCTGCTCCTGGAAGCCGCACGCGTGACCCCGGCGGTTGCCGATGCTGGCGAGGCGAGGATTCGATCGGTGTTGCAACTCGCCGAGCGATGTCATTACGAAGCGCCGCATGCGCAACAAGTGCAGCGCATCGCCCTCAAGATATTTGACGCGCTTTCTGAACGACTCGAGCTAGAACCAGACGATCGCAGGGTGCTGGCTGACGCGGCGCTGCTTCATGACATCGGTTATCACATAAACTTCGAAGCGCACCACAAGCATTCCTATCACCTGATCCTTCATGCCGAGCTGCTCGGTATGACGCCGACCGAGCGCGTGATGGTCGCGAACGTCGCGCGATACCACCGCGGATCGGTCCCGAGATCGTCACATCGCGGCTACGCGGCACTCGATCGTCAACTTCGGCGACGAATTAAAAGACTCGCAGCGATCTTTCGCGTCGCCGACGGCCTCGATCGTGGCCACGCCGGCGCCGTCGAGGACATCGCGATCGAACTCACGCGGTCGGAGCTCCGGATCAAGGCCACTCCCGCCGCGTACGCTTATGACTTGCGGCTCGAATTGTGGGGAGCGTCTCGAAAAGCCGACCTCCTCGAAGCGACGCTCGGCGTCCCGGTGCACATCGAGGCGGCATGAATAGAGCGCCCCCCGGCCCGTGTTCCGCAGGACCTCGGCCTGGGAGAGGTCATATATTACTGTTGTGTCCAAGCATTCTAAAGTCGAGGATTTCGGCACGGTTGACCGAGTCGGAATCGAGGAGCGGGTGGCCAAGTTCACGACCCGCAGCATCAAGAAGCAGTCCAAGCTCTGGGGCCTGAATACCGCCGTTTCGATGGTCGATCTCACAACGCTCGAAGGCAAGGATACTCCCGGCAAGGTGGCATCGCTTTGCCAGAAAGCGCGCCAGCCGAGCGATGACAGCAGTATTCCACCAGTTGCGGCGATCTGCATTTATCCATCGCTCATCAAGGAAGCGCGCAAGCTTCTCGCGGATTCACCGATCAAGATCGCATCTGTCGCGACCGCTTTCCCGTCGGGACAGTCTTCGCTCAAGGTCCGGCTGCAGGAAGTAAAGTACGCGGTCAACGCCGGAGCCGACGAGATCGACATGGTGATCAATCGCGGACTGTTCCTGGCTGGCGAATACGATGCAGTGCAGGATGAGATCGCGGCAGTTGTCGAGGCGACCGGCGATGCTACGCTCAAGGTAATTCTTGAAGTGTCCGAGCTCGAGACGTACGACAACATCCGCGCCGCTTCGTTCATGGCGATGCAGGTGCTACGTCCTGGCGACTTCATCAAGACCAGCACTGGAAAGGCAAGTGGAAGCGCGACGCTCGCCAATACGCAGGTAATGCTTGAAGCGATTCGCGATTTCTACCTGGACACTGGCATCCCGATTGGAATGAAACCAGCTGGCGGAATCAGGACAGCCAAGCAGGCATTACACTATCTGGTTGCTGTCAAGGAAACACTCGGTGATGCGTGGCTCAATTCATCGCGCTATCGATTTGGTGCAAGCTCGTTGCTGAACGATCTGCTTCGTCAGATTCACAAGGAGAAGAGTGGCGCGTACCAGGCGCCATACTACTTCTCCGAAGCCGCGGGGAGCTATTAGAAATGGCCGTCACACTTGATCCATCTGACAAGGACTCCGGATCGAAAGACGAGAAGAAGAAGCACGGCCACAAACTGAGTGTGCCGGAGCTGATCTTTGGCGATCTGTGGGAATACGATCCGGCACCAGAGACCGCTGACCCGCGGATTCGCTCGCGATACGATCTTTTCATCGGTGGTCGCTTCGTTGCGCCGCAGGCGGGCGAATACTTTGCGTCGATCAATCCGGCGACCGAAGAAACCGTCACCGAAATCGCGGTTGCGAGCGCTGCCGATGTGGATTCTGCGTATGTCGCGGCACAGATGGCATACGAGACCGTGTGGCGGACGATGCCGGGTCGCGAGCGAGGGAAGTACGTATATCGCATCGCACGTCTCCTCCAGGATCGAGCACGCGAGTTTGCGGTCGCGGAATCCATCGATGGTGGCAAGCCGATAAAGGAATCACGCGACTTTGACGTGCCGATGGCGGCGGCGCACTTCTTCTATCACGCCGGATGGGCAGACAAGCTCGCCTATGTCGCGCCTGGTCGCACTGTGCAGCCGATTGGGGTGGTAGGCCAGGTCATCCCGTGGAACTTCCCCCTGCTGATGCTTGCGTGGAAGATTGCGCCTGCGATTGCCGCCGGGAATTGCGTTGTTATCAAGCCTGCCGAGACGACGTCGGCGACTGCAATGAAGTTCGCGGAACTGCTGCAGGAAGCCGGGCTGCCGGATGGTGTCGTCAATATTGTCACAGGCGGCGGTGAGACGGGCGCCGCACTCACGGGACACCCTGCTGCGCGCAAGATTGCCTTCACCGGATCCACCGACGTCGGCAAGCTCATCATGCGGCAGCTCGCCGAGCGCGGCACACGGATGACGATGGAGCTCGGTGGAAAGGCCGCAAATGTGGTCTTCGAGGATTCACCGATCGACCAGGCTGTTGAGGGCGTCGTGCACGGCATCTTCTTTAATCAGGGACATGTCTGCTGCGCAGGGAGTCGGCTCCTGGTTCAGGAATCGATCGCAGAATCGTTCATCAACAAACTGCAGCAGCGGATGGAGACCTTGCGCGTCGGCAATCCGCTCGACAAGAATACAGACATCGGGGCGATCAATTCGCGCGAGCAGCTCGACAGGATATGCGAGCTGGTCGAGAGTGGCGTCGCTGAAGGCGCGAAGTTGTATCAGCCATCGTGCGCGCTTCCGTCGCGCGGTTTCTTCTATCGCCCGACCTTGTTCACGGAAGTGACACAGAGCCATCGGATCGCACGCGAGGAGATCTTTGGGCCCGTGCTCAGCATACTCACCTTTCGCACGATGGACGAAGCGATCGAGAAGGCGAATAACACGATGTACGGCCTGTCAGCCGGCGTGTGGACCGACAAGGGTTCGCGAATACTTCGCATGGCGGCCGAGTTGAAGGCGGGCGTCGTGTGGGCCAATACGTTCAACAAATTCGACCCCGCGTCACCATTTGGCGGCTACAAGGAATCAGGTTTCGGACGCGAAGGCGGCCGGCAGGGACTGCTCGATTACGTGGATCTCTCATGAGCGAGCGCATTCCGGTAATCAAGACGCCAAAGGTGTACGTCGGCGGCGCATTCATTCGATCCGAGAGCGGGCGCACATTCCCCGTTTACGATAGCGGTGGTCAGTTCGTGGCGAATGTCCCGCAGTGCACACGGAAGGATCTGCGCAACGCAGTCGAAGCTGCAGCAAAGGCAGTACCGGGATGGTCCAGGCGGACCCCCTACAATCGCGGCCAGATCATCTACCGTCTCGCGGAGATGCTTGAAGCACGCGCTGACGAGATGACGGGGGTTCTGCGCCAGTTCGCGCCGGCCTGGACATCTGCCGCTGAGCAGGAAGTTGCCGAAACAGTGGATCGACTCGTGCACTACGCCGGATGGGCAGACAAGTACGAACAGGTACTTGGAAGTGCCAACCCCGTTGCGGCACCATTCTTCAACTTCACGCTGACCGAGCCGATTGGTGTCGTCGGAATCATCGCCTCGGATTCGGCACCGCTACTTGGACTCCTTACACAGGCCGCCGCGGCGATCGTGAGCGGCAACACAGTCGTCGCGCTCGCTTCGGAGTCAGCACCCTACCCCGCCATTACACTCGGCGAGATGCTTGCGACGTCAGATCTTCCGGGCGGTGTGGTGAACATCCTCACTGGCTACCGGAAGGAACTGATTCCAACGTTCGCGACGCATGCCCACATTCGCGGGATCGATGCCGTCGCGACAGGCGACGACGCAACCGCGCTGCGACGCGGCGCGGCGGACAGCGTCAAGCGAGTCAAGGTGCGCCAGCCCGATATCAACTGGTCTTCCGAATTCAACGAAAGCGTTTACGAGATTCGGAATTTTATTGACTTCAAGACTGTGTGGCATCCGATCGGGGCCTGAAACCGGGACCAGGCGTCTAAGTTCGACGTGAGTTGTGCAAAATACTGGCGTCGTGCGAATGCGGAGCTCGGATATCTACGGGCTCGTGAACATTGCCCCATGGATCACGCAGGAACACTTCCTGTGTTGCGCGAGGCGGCTGATCACCCGGAGTTCTCTGCGAATACGTCCCGTCTGCGGCCAGATCCCACGCCTCCCGATTATCATCAAGCGACGTAACTAGCAGCGAATGCAGTTTCTGATGCAACAACACATCGTCCACGGGAACGATCGCTTCCACTCGTCGATCGAGATTCCGCGTCATCCAGTCGGCTGAGCCGATGTAGTACTCGGGTTCGTTATCATTCGCAAAGAAGAAAAGTCGCGCGTGTTCGAGAAATCGACCGATCACGCTGATCACACGAATGTTCTCGCTCGCCCCTGCGACTCCGGGCCTCAGGCAACATATTCCCCGCACTATGAGATCGATCTGTACGCCCGCGCGCGACGCGTCGTATAGTGCCTTGATGATTTCCTCGTCGACTATCGAGTTCATCTTCGCAATAATGCGCCCCGTCTTCCCCGACAGTGCAAGATCCATCTCGCGCTTTATCAGCTCGAGTAACCTTTCACGCATGTTCGTCGGCGCGACCAGTATCCTCCGATACAATCGCTGCCTTGAGAAACCCGTCAACGCATTGAACAGATCAGTAATGTCAGCCCCGATCGACCTGCTCGCGGTGAACAATCCGAGATCACTATACAGGCGCGCTGTCTTGGAATTGTAATTCCCGGTGCCGACGTGAACGTACCGACGAATACCATCATGATCCCGTCGCACGATGAGCGTCGTCTTGGCGTGCGTCTTGAGACCCGGCAGTCCGTATGCAACGTGCACTCCGTAATCTTCCAGCATGCGCGCCCAGGTGATGTTGTTCGCTTCATCGAACCGCGCCTGCAATTCCACTAGCACTGCAACTTGCTTTCCGCGTTCGGCAGCATCCGTCAGCGCACGGACTATCGGTGTATCGCCCGAGGTGCGGTACAGGGTCATCTTGATCGCGAGTACATCCGGGTCCGCAGCTGCGGCCTGGACAAACTGCTCGACGCTAGCGGTGAATGATTCGTACGGATGATGTACCAGAACATCCCGCTCGCGGATCACGTCAAAAATGGACCGCGTTGTGTCGCGCAGCCGAACTGGCGTCACGGGTGCAAACGGCGGATCTCGAAGTTCGGGGATGTCCAGAGTCGCGAGCGACATCATATCGCCAAGCTCCAGTAGCGAGCCACCATCCACAACATCATCCGGCGTCAATGCAAACTCCGGTGTCTGCTCTTCACGAAGCTCGTCAACCAGAATCGCGCGAATCTCATCAGGAACGCCGGTCTGCACTTCGACACGCACGACCTCGGTGAACCGACGCTGAAATACCTGTTCTTCGATTGCAGTCAACAGATCTTCAGTCTCGTCCGAGGCCTTGACCTCGAGATCCGAATAACGTGTGACGCGAAACGCCCAGCTCCCAAGTATCTCCATACCCGGAAATAGCGCTCCGAGGTTCGCTGCAATTACCTGCTCGACCGGTATGAATTGATGCACACGCCCCGTCGGCACCCAGCGCGGAAGGCTCTTCGGCACTTTGATCCGCGCAAACCGCTCCACCTTGTTGTCCGGATCATACAACTGAACCGCGAGCGACAATGACAGATTGGAGATGTATGGAAATGGGTGGGTCGGATCTACGCCGAGCGGCGTGAGCACGGGGAAAATATCCGACTCGAAAAAATCGTCCACCGACTGCCACTCAGTCGCGTCCAGCTGGGACATCGTCACCAGCCCAATACCCTTGTCGGCGAGTGCCGGCAGGAGCAGGTCGTGGAGGCAGTGCTGCTGCATGACCGACAGCTCGGCGATGCGCGCGCGAACGGCGCTGACAAGTTCGATGGGCGTCATTCCATCGGGGCCGTTCGGCGCCGTGAGACCAGCGAGCAATTGCCGTCGCAGTCCGGCCACGCGAACCATGTAGAACTCGTCCAGATTGGTACTGAAAATCGATAGGAACTTGAGGCGTTCGAGCAGGGGATTCCGATCGTCAAACGCTTCGTGGAGCACCCGAGCGTTGAACGCCAACCAGCTCATCTCCCTATTGATGAACAGCTCAGGTGTGACGGCCATTTAGATTTTGACGATCGAAGCCAGTAGCCAGTAAACCAGTGCAGCCATTATGCCAGCCGCCGGAATCGTCACGATCCACGCCCAGACGATTCTTCGAGCGAGACCCCATCGCACAGCCGACAGCCGCGTAGTCGCGCCGACACCGACAATCGCACCGGCAATCGTGTGCGTCGTGCTAACTGGAATTCCGAGTGTCGTCGCACCCAGAATTGCGATCGCTCCGGCGGTTTCGGCCGCAAATCCGCCCACGGGACGCAGCTTCGTGATCCTCCGACCCATAGTCGCAACTATCCGCCAGCCACCGAACAGCGTTCCGAGCGACATCGCGGTGTACGCCGTAACTTCGACCCAGAACGGTACTCCGTTGGCGTTATTGACATGGAGATGGCGTAGCAGACCGGTCTGGTGAGCCGTGACCGACTGAACGGACACAAGCAACCCAACGATGATCCCCATTGTCTTCTGCGCATCGTTGCCACCGTGCGCCAGCGACAACAGCGCGGAGCTGCCGAGTTGCATCACGCGAAAGAGTCTGTCGACCTTTCCCGGATATACTCGTCTGAAGATCCAGTAAATGGCCGTCATCAGCGCGAGCCCAACTACAAGCCCGACGATGGGGGAAATGACGATGAACGAAAGCGTCTCGATCCATTTGCGACCCCACAAAATCGCAGCCCATCCTGATCGCGCGATCGCTGCGCCGGCGTAGCCGCCGATCAGTGCGTGCGATGAACTCGACGGAATACCGTACGCCCACGTGATCAGGTTCCAGGCAACCGCCCCCAGCAACGCGGCAAGAATCACGTTGGGATTGACGATGCTGACGTCTATCATCCCGCTGCCAACGGTCTTTGCAACCGCAGTGCCGATCGTGAACAATGCGAGAAAGTTGAACGATGCAGCCCAGACAACCGCCGCTACGGGACTCAACACTCGAGTTCCGACAATGGTCGCTATCGAATTGGCGGAATCGTGGAACCCATTGCTGAAATCGAAGACGAACGCGACTATGATAATCGCGACGACGTAAGCGATCACCCGCTACCCGTTCTTCAGTGCAATCGACTGCAGGACGTTCGCGACATCCTCAGCCTGATCGAGTGCATCCTCGACCTTGTCGTACAGCTCCTTCCATTTGATCACTTCGATCGCGTCGAGTGCACCATCGAAAAGCGCGCCCATCGATTCGTGATAGATGGCGTCGCCCTCTTCTTCGAGCCTCTTGAGCTCCTGCGCCTTGAGGTTGACGATCTTGGGATCCTTCATATGTCGGACCGCGTCCTCAACCTCGGCAGCTGCGCGGACCATCACCTCCGAAAGTGTCACGGCCGCTTCGTGCACCGTCGTAATCCGGAAGATCTCTACTCGCCGCGCCGCGCCATCAAGCAGATCGACCACTTCGTCGAGTGCAGATGCCAGCTGGTGTATATCTTCCCTGTCGAACGGCGTAATGAAGGTACGATCCAGCCTGTCGATAATCTCTCGCGTGATATCGTCGGCCTCGTGCTCAGCGACTTTTATTGCCTGAATGTGTACGGAATGCCGCTCCGGTTCCCTGAAAAGCTGATGCAGTAATCTCGCCGCCAGACTCAGGCGCTCGGCGAGCTGCGTAAAGAGGTCGTAAAACTGCTCGTCGCGGGGAATCAGCCGCACACTTATCTCCGAATCGGATAGCTCCAGAACTTGCCGCAGACTTTTTCCGTCACCGTCGGCGACGAACCGCGCACACTTACGAAGTTAGCGTCTCACAGCAGGCACAGCCAGCACGCGCCGCGACGTAAATCGGCTTATCAAAAGAATCCCGGTCACAAATCCGCCGACATGTGCCCACACCGCGACGCCGCCGGAAACCTGCGAGCCCATCGTCCCAGCGGTCGCTATCCCCTCAAACAGCTGAAGTAGAAACCAGTATATGAGGACGATCCATGCCCGGATGTTTACGAGGATAATGAAGAAGAACATCTTCACACGGACATTGGGATAGAGCAGGAGGAAGGCCCCCATTATCCCTGAAATTGCTCCGGATGCGCCCACCGTCGGCACCGGCGATGCCGGAGCTGAGGCGATCTGGGCCATCCCTGCAACTACCCCACATAGCAGGTAGAAGCCGAGGTAGCTGAAATGACCCATAGTGTCCTCGATGTCACGGCCAAATACCCAAAGGAAAAGCATGTTTCCGAGGATGTGCATCCAGCTGCCGTGAAGAAAAATCGAGAAGAGCGGCGTCACGAGGTTGATCGCGTTGTGATCGACCGCGCACCCCATCCCGTAGCCTAGCGGGACCATTTGCCCCAGCGGAGCCAGGTGCGTGAGCTCCCCGGGCACCATCCCGAAGTTGCAAACCGTGGTGGCCAGCAGCACAGGGTCCTCACCGGCGCCCTGCACGACGACCCAAACCGCGAGCGTCAACAGTATGATCGCGTACGTCATCCATGGCGCACGCCTAGTCGGCAGGTTCGTTCCGATGGGAATCATGCAAAAAAGCGCGACTGCGCCATTCTGGCAGGAAAGTTGGGCACTCTGGTTGCTCTAGAAATGGGTGTTCTCTCTTTACCCGAACCCGAAAATAAAGTCATGGCAGAAAAAGTCATCGGCATCGACCTCGGCACCACCAACTCCGTCGTTGCAGTCATGGAAGGCGGAGATCCGGTCGTAATCCCCAATGCAGAAGGCGGACGGACTACGCCATCCGTCGTCGCATTCGCGAAGGATGGCGAGCGCCTCGTAGGTCAGATTGCCAAACGTCAGGCAGTAACCAACCCACAAAATACAGTCTTCTCCATCAAGCGTTTCATGGGCCGCAAGCTCAATGAGATCAGCGAGGAAAAGACCCGCGTTCCCTACAAAGTCGAAACCGGCGCCAACGATATGGTTGTCGTCGAAATTCAGGGCAAGAAATTCTCCCCGCCCGAAATCTCCGCGATGATCCTGCAGAAGATGAAGCAGACCGCAGAGGACTATCTTGGCCAGAAGGTAACGAAGGCGGTCATCACAGTTCCGGCCTACTTCAACGATTCGCAGCGCCAGGCCACCAAGGATGCCGGCAAGATTGCCGGTCTCGATGTGCTCCGCATCATCAATGAGCCGACGGCAGCCGCACTCGCATACGGCCTCGACAAGAAGAAAGACGAAAAGGTCGCAGTGTTCGACTTGGGCGGCGGAACTTACGATATCTCCGTACTCGAGCTCTATGATGTCGATGGCTCGCGCCAGTTCGAAGTCAAATCCACCAACGGTGACACACACCTCGGCGGCGATGACTTCGATCAGCGTGTAATCGATTGGCTCGTCACGGAGTTCAAGCGCGATCAGGCTATCGATCTCTCCAAGGATCCGATGGCTCTCCAGCGCCTCAAGGAAGCCGCTGAGAAGGCCAAGATGGAGCTGTCGACCACACAGTCGACCGACATCAACCTTCCGTTCATCACGGCCGATCAGACAGGACCCAAGCACCTCAACTACTCGCTGACTCGCGCCAAATTCGAGCAGCTCGTCGATGATCTCGTCAAGCGCGTGATCCCGCCGATGCAGCAGGCGTTGAAGGATGCCGGAATTCAGCCGAACGAGATCGACGAGATACTTCTCGTCGGTGGTTCGACGCGCATTCCGAAGATCCAGGAAGAGGTCAAGAAATTCTTCGGCAAGGAGCCCAACAAGGGTGTCAATCCTGACGAAGTAGTTGCGATTGGAGCTGCGGTTCAGGGCGCTGTACTCACGGGTGAGCAGAAGGATGTTCTCCTGCTCGACGTAACACCGCTTTCGCTCGGTATCGAGACGCTTGGCGGTGTGATGACCGTTCTGATTCCTCGTAACACGACAATTCCCACGAAGAAATCGGAAACGTTCTCCACGGCAGACGACAACCAGTCAACCGTTGAGATCCACGTGTTGCAGGGCGAGCGCGAGCTCGCGACATACAACAAAACCATTGGCAAATTCCAGTTGACCGGAATTCCGCCGGCAGCGCGCGGCGTGCCACAGGTCGAGGTGACATTTGACATCGATGCCAACGGAATTCTCAACGTCACCGCGAAGGACAAGGCGACAGGCAAGGAGCAGAAAATCCGTATCGAGGCATCAAGCGGATTGAGCGATGCCGAAGTTGATCGCATGGTCAAGGACGCCGAGAAGAACGCGACCGAAGATAAAACTCGCCGTGAACAGATCGACGCCCGCAACCGGCTGGATTCGCTCGCGTACGAAGTCGAGAAGAACTCCAAGGAATGGGGCGACAAGCTCGGCGAGGACATGCGCAAGCGGCTGGAAGAAGGTGTCGAGAAGGCCCGCACAGCACTCCGTGGAGACGACCTCTCGGCGATCACCGCAGCATCCGAAGAGCTCAGCAAGCTCTACAGCGAGGCTGGCCAGGCGTTTTATCAGGCGCAGAACCAGTCGGCGCCGCCGGGGGCGGAGCCTGCAGCAGCGGCGGCGGACGCCAGCACGCCGCCGCCAGACGACAACGTAGTCGAAGCCGACTACGAAATCGTGGACGACAACAAGAAGTAGGAAGTGCGCGCTAGCGCACTAAAATGGGGGGGCCCTCAACGGGCTCCCCCATTCCCTTGTCCGATGCAAATCGGCGCTCCCGTCCGTTTGTCCGAAACGAACCGAATCTTGCGGGGTTTAAAACACAAGGACAGGGTTGGCCGGTCCTGCTAACGATTCCTCTTCACCATTTACTACATGCCTCCCATATCTTCGCGCGTTCGCTGGGGAACCGCGGTCGCGATTGCGTTCGTAGGCGGCGTTCTACTCGCGTCCGGCAAAGGCTGGACACGGCTCGGCTTCGCTCAGGACAAGTCACTCGTATCCATCGCGCCGCCGGGCGCTCCCGCTGAAGGCTTCGCCGCGATCGCCGACAAGGCGACCCCAGCGGTCGTGTCAATTCAGGTTGACCTCAAGACAAAGCCGTCAGTCAGAATTCGACAGAATATTCCTCAGGGATTGCCTCCCGGCATGGAGCAGTTTTTCAACTTCGGGCCACAGCCGCAGCGCCCCTCCGTTCAGGAAGCGAGTGGTTCGGGGTTCATTGTCACAAAAGACGGATACATCCTCACGAATAACCACGTTATCACCGGCATGGACCATACTACGGTCGCCGACAAGATCACGGTCAAGCTGATGGATGGTCGCGTCTTCGAAGCGAAGGTCATCGGACACGATCCCAGTACCGACGTGGCCGTCCTCAAGATCGACGGCAACAATTTCCCAACGATTCCTTTGGGCGACGACACCCGCGAGCAGGTTGGCAACTGGGTGCTCGCAATTGGAAATCCGCTCGGTGTGCTCGACTTCACCGTTACTGCCGGAATCGTCAGCGCGAAGAATCGCTCGCTTCCGGGCCTGCTGGGCAATGACAAGTACGCGATTTCGGACTTGATTCAGACAGACGCTGCAATCAATCCGGGCAACTCCGGCGGACCGCTCATCAACACGAGCGGTCAGGTGATCGGAATCAACAACGCTATAGCAAGTGAGACCGGTTACTACGCCGGTTACGGCTTCGCAGTACCGATTACGCTCGCCAAGAAAGTCATGGATGATCTGATCGCGCACGGCCACGTTCGCTTCGGCATTCTCGGTGTCGCGATTTCCGACGTCGATGCCGACGCAGCGGCCGTCGCCAAGCTCGACCACGTTTACGGCGTTCTGGTTCAGGGCTTCAATCCGGATAATTCCGATAATCCCGCGCGGAAGGCAGGCCTGCAGGAAGGAGACGTGATTATCAGTGCCGATGGTCAGCCAGCCGACCGAGTGAGTTCGTTGCAGCGGGTAATTCGCAATCACGCGCCGGGCGAAACGGTACATCTCGAATTCGTGCGATATGGCAAGAAGATGAGTGCAGATGTGAAACTGGCGCCGAAGCCTTCGGATTCGACCGCTGCTGTTGCGTCGGCTGCTGGCCCGAGCAGCGGTGGCGTAGTGCGCAGCAAGCTCGGGGCGACGCTGGCCCCGCTACCGCCCGCTGATCAGCGGCCGAAGGGCTTCCCAAGTCACGGCGTCCTGGTGACCGATGTTGTGAGCCTCGGGCCATCATACGGGCCAGGAAAACTCTCGCCGGGTATGGTCATCACGGAAGTCCTTTATCCGACTCCACGAAAGTCCATTAATTCGGTCGCAGACCTGAACGTGGTATTGGACAAGATGAAGGCGGGCGACTACATCAGCCTGAACGTTGCCGCGCCTGACGGACAGGGCGGCGCAGCGAATAGCGTCGTGAATATCAGGCTGGGACAGTAACCCCGGCAGGTTTGGTGTGAGCACGTAATAAGCGGCCGGGATCCTGAATCGTATCCCGGCCGCTTATTTTTGTACTCCACCCGCGAGGATGGCGAAATTGGTAGACGCACCAGCCTTAGGAGCTGGCGGGTAACACCATGGGGGTTCGAGTCCCCCTCCTCGCATTGGCAGAACGTCGGAGAGTTCCCGGCGGCCCCCTCGTTTCAGATCCCACCGCGGAACGACGCACCATTGCGACCCTGCACCAACCGCAGGAACTCGTCTCGCGTCTTGGAATCGTCGCGAAAACTACCGCGCAACGCGCTCGTGATCGTTGTCGAATTCTGCTTCTGCACACCGCGCATCATCATGCAAAGGTGGGAGGCCTCGATTACCACACCAACTCCTCGTGGCTTCAATATGTCGCAGATGGCTTCGGCAATCTCCTCCGTGAGCCGCTCCTGAACCTGTAGCCGCCTCGCAAACATGTCGACGATCCGGGCGAGCTTCGAAAGGCCCACGATCTTCCCGTCGGGGATATATGCAACGTGTGCGTGTCCAAAAAATGGGAGCATGTGGTGCTCACACAACGAGTACATCTCGATGTCGCGCACCATCACCATGTTTTCCTGTCGCTCCGCGAATACCGCGTCACCTACTATGTCGGCGATGTCCATGTCGTAGCCACGAGTGAGCCACGTTAGCGACTTGGCGATTCTCTCCGGAGTCTTCAGCAAGCCCTCGCGATCCGGGTCTTCACCCAGCAGCTCCAGCTCACGGCGTACCAGGCGCTCCATCTCCAATCCATCGTCCGCAGGCGAACTTTCGAGGTGGATCGGTCGAAGCTGAGTCGCATTTTTCATTGCAGTCACAGTGCCCCATATACGGTTTGAGATTTGTGGCGACCGAGAGTCGCATCGCTTTCAACACCAAGCTGCAGAGGTTGCCGAGGATTGCTCGCCCCTCTCCATGCTACGTAACTCCAGAGGATATGTCAAGGATTCCTTTGACAAATTCGTCTATTACTTAGCCCTTCCACCGCTCTGAGCAGTCCGTCCGAGGTCCAGTGAAACGCACGTCTTCAGGCGTCGAGCCCTTCAGTTCCTCGCGCGCGTGATCGGCGGGTAGTCTGGTTAAATTGCCGGGATGGAGATCCAACTAAACCCCAAGACCACCACCGGCGTCGAGCGCGCCGTAGAAGTGACCGTTCCGGCCGCCGAAGTAGCCGCCGCCGAAGAGCGCACCACCAAGCGCTACGCTTCCCAGGCGCGGCTTCCCGGCTTTCGGCCGGGCAAGGCACCAGCGGCCGTTGTCCGCAAGAAATTCGCGGAAGCAATCCGCAACGAGACCATTGAATCGGTAGTGCGCGAGGCATATAAGGAAATTGTCGAGAAGGACAACATCCAGGTCGCATCCCAACCGCACATCCACGACCTCAAGTTCGAGGAGGGGTCGCCGCTCACGTTCGAATTCCACTACGAAGTCCGTCCGACGGTCGAGCTGACCCGCACCAACGGTTTCAGCATTCGCCGCGAGCCAGCAACAGTCACCGACGAGCAGGTCCAGGAACAGATAGATCGTCTGCGCGACGAGCGCGCCGCGTGGGCGCCTGTCGAGGACAAACCGATCGAGGGCGACATGGTTAGCGTCGGCCTGTCGGTTGCCGACGCAGACGGAAAGCTTGCAGAGCCGAAGGACGTTTCCCTGGTTCTCGGCGACGGCAAGGCGATTGCGGGGATCGAGGAATTGATCATGGAAGCGGCTCCTGGCATCACCGTCGAGCACCCCGTTCACTGGCCGGACGACTTCCCTGAGGAGGAACAGCGCGGTCAGACCAAGACCGTCCGCGCTACTGTGCATGAGGTAAAACGCAAATCTCTACCCGCTCTTGACGACGCATTCGCGGGCGAGGTCGGTGACTTCGACTCGGCCGATGCATTGCGCGCTGCAGTTCGCGAGGACATGCAGAAGTTCGCGGAGCGAGAGTCCGAGACGCACGTTCGCCAGCGGCTGGTTGATGAGATCGTAAGCGCCAATCCGTTCGACGTTCCACGCAGTTGGGTAGGACAGTTGGTGGATAATTACGCTGAGACTTATCAGGTGCCGGTGGATCAGCGGGCGCAGTTCGATACCGAGTTCGCTCAGGTAGCCGAGCGGCAGATCAAGCGGGATCTTATTGTTGAAGCGCTTGCGGAGCAGGAGAAGCTAGCTGCGTCCGAACGCGACCTTGATGACAAGATTGCCGAACAGGCCGCAGAACGCGGCGTCGAGCCGGGCCAGCTGTATGCCGCGCTCGAAAAGGGTGGTCGCTTGAAGGACATGGAGCGGACCATTACGGAAGACAAAGTGTTCAAGTGGTTGGCAGAAAGAAACGACATCGTGAACGAGGGCTAGTCATGTCGATTTACGCACCATATGTGATCGAGCGTTCTTCCCGCGGAGAGCGCACCTACGACGTTTTCTCGCGTCTTCTCATGGACCGCATCGTGTTCCTCGGAACGCCGGTCACAGACGACGTTGCAAATGTCATCATCGCGCAGCTCCTGTTTCTGGAGTCGGACAATCAGGAGCGCGACATCCACATGTACATCAACTCTCCCGGCGGCTCCGTTTCGGCCGGAATGGCGATCTACGATACGATGCAGTACCTCAAGAGCCCCGTGAACACCACGTGCATGGGCATGGCGGCGAGCATGGGCGCGTTTCTTCTCATGGCGGGTCGCAAGGGAAAGAGGTTTGCTCTTCCGCACGCCCGGATCATGATCCACCAACCATCGCAGAGCGGTGGCGGGGGATCTGCGTCGGACATCGAGATTCAGGCGAAGGAAATTCTATTCCTGCGCGAGAAGCTGAACTCGTTGATGGCCAAGCACACGGGCCAACCGCTCGAACGTGTTGAACGGGATACGGACCGCGATCGTTTCCTGTCTGCTGAAGAGGCCAAGGAGTACGGATTGATCGACGCCGTGATCACGCATCGTGGCGAGATGATCGATGTGTCGAGCCAGCCGCAGGTTACGGTTTAGCCGACGTACTTCGAAACACCAACCGGATCATGCCGCATTCGTGCACGGCATGATCCGGTTTTGTTTTGCAAGGTGCCGCGGTCGCTATCCTGGCGCTCAGGCGTACCAAATCGGTAATTCGTGCCGGGAAGTGATCCGAACCTTCCCGGCGAATGATGTAACAATCGTGCACCCGGTCCGGCAATTGTTGGTCTGGATGCCATCGGACGCCGTCGTCGATCGGCCTCGGATCGGCCGGTTCCTCCGGCACCGGCTGCCTTGTGAATTAATTCACAAGCCCGATACCCCATAAGAATGGTTGACCGAGCCTTCCCCGCGTATTTGCTTTCCTAACACACATGTCCACCGATAAACACCTACGCTGCTCCTTCTGCGGGAAGTCCAAGGATTCCGTCCGGAAATTCATCTCCGGTCCATCGGTTTACATCTGCAACGAGTGCATCGCACTCTGCAACGAGATCCTCCAGGAGGATGAAGAGCGCGAAGTAGCCGATGCGATTACCCAGGTCCCCTCACCCCAGGAGATCAAGGACGTACTCGACCAGTATGTCATCGGCCAGGAGCAGGCAAAGAAGGCGCTCGCCGTATCGGTGTACAATCATTACAAGCGCATCAACGCATCGTCCGTAAAGGACGACGACGTCGAGCTGGACAAGTCCAATATCCTGCTCATTGGTCCCACTGGGACAGGCAAGACTTTACTCGCGCGCACTCTGGCGCGGATCCTCGACGTTCCCTTCACGATCGCCGACGCAACGACACTCACCGAAGCAGGCTATGTCGGAGAGGATGTCGAAAACATCCTCGTTCGCCTCCTGCAGGCCGGCGACTTCAACGTCAATGATTGCGAGCGCGGAATCGTCTATATCGACGAGATCGACAAGATTGCGCGCAAGTCCGAGAATCCGAGCATCACGCGTGACGTTTCCGGCGAAGGTGTCCAGCAGGCGCTCCTCAAGATCATCGAGGGCACTGTGGCTTCGGTCCCCCCACAGGGCGGCCGAAAGCACCCGCAGCAGGAATACATTCAGATCAATACCAAGGACATCCTGTTCATCTGCGGCGGTGCCTTCGACGGTCTCGAGAAGATCATCGAGTCGCGCATGGGCCGGCGCCAGATCGGCTTCGGCGACAGCGATGCAAAGAAGACTGCCGCCAAGAACACGTTCTCGAATGTTGAGCCCGATGACCTGCTGCGCTTTGGACTCATCCCCGAGCTCGTGGGTCGCCTTCCGGTAACCGTCGCGCTCGACGCTCTGGATGAGCCATCGCTCGTTCGCATCCTGAAGGAACCGAAGAACGCTCTCACCAAGCAGTACCAGCGCCTGTTCGCACTCGAAGATGTCAAGATCACTTTCGAGGAAAACGCTCTCACTGCAATCGCGACCAAGGCCCTCAAGCGCGGAACGGGGGCGCGCGGCCTGCGCGCGATTCTAGAGGAAGCGCTGATGGACATCATGTTCGACATCCCCGCGCGGGACGATGTGGTGGAAGTTCGTGTGACGGAATCCTGCATCACGAACAAGACCCCACCGCTGCTCGAACTGAGTCCGGCTCGGCGTAAGAAAGAGGCCTAGCCTTTCTGTATCAATCCGGGGCGCGTCGCCCCCCGGATCCTCCTCGCCCCAGTGCCCAACCCTGACGGGGCCGCTGCAACCGGCCTCCATGGGCCCGTTTTGACCACGTTCAGCCCCGCTACGCGATAGCTTTCCCTTTAATGGCATCGACCAAAAAGCCCCACCGCGCTACCAACTCCGGGCCGGCCAAAGCCGTGCCTGGCGTGAATCCGCCGGCCGCAGAGCCGACCATGCTCCCCGTTCTTGCCCTCCGGGACGTCGTTTTCTTCCCGAACGTCATCATGCCGCTGCTGATCGGGCGGAAGACGTCGCTGGCATCTCTCGAGGAGGCCGCGGCAGGTTCAGGGGACATATTCCTGGTGGCTCAGCGCGACGCCTCCGAAGAAGATCCCGGCGGCGCCGATCTGTTTCGTACCGGCGTCATAGGTCGGGTAATTCAGATCAGCCGACTCCCCAACGGAAGCACCAAGGTATTGCTCGAAGGGCGGGAACGCGCCCGCGTCTCACGCTTCGTGGGCAGACGCGGTGCCAATCTGCGTGCACTGGTTCGTCCTGATCCATTGAACGCGTCGGTGAGTGACGACGCGCGACTCCTCGATGCAGCTGCCCGGCGCTCCGTCACGCTTTTTGAAGAATACGTCGAGCTGCAGCGCCGCATTCCAGGTGAGGTGATCGCTCTCGTTCAGAGCGCCGCGACTCCAGAGCGACAGGTTTACGGAATTGCTGCACACGTGCCGGCGGCACTCGAAATCCGGCAACGCATCCTCGAGTCTGCGACGCTCGAAGAAGCTTTCAGCGCCATCACGATTCTACTGACAGGCGAGATCGAAGTACTTCGCATCGAGCGCAAGCTCGACGACGATACGCGTGGCGCGATGTATCAGACACAGCGTGAGTTCTATCTTCAGGAACAACTCAAGTTGATTCATCGCGAACTCGGGCAGGACGATGCCGACGATGTCAGCGAACTTGAAGCATCGTTACAGGCCAAGGCGCTCCCGGAACCGGTTCGGATGCGGGTACAGCGAGAGCTGCGAAAGCTGCGTCGCATGTCTCCGACGTCTCCCGAATACACAGTGTCGAGAAATTTCCTCGACTGGATTTTCGCCCTCCCGTGGGACGAGCGCACAACCGAAATGCTCGATGTGGCGCACGCGCGACAGGTACTCGATCAGGATCATTACGGCTTGCAGGACGTGAAGGAGCGGATCCTGGATTTCATCGCAGTACTCTCACTCGTCGGTCGTATAGACGGGCCAATCCTTTGTCTCGTCGGGCCGCCGGGTGTCGGAAAAACCTCACTCGGTCGCTCGATCGCACGCGCTCTCGGCCGAAAGTTCGTCCGCATGTCACTCGGCGGTGTCCGCGACGAAGCGGAGATCCGGGGACATCGCCGTACATACATCGGATCGATGCCTGGACGGGTCATACAGGCGATGCGGAAGGCAGAAGTTGTAAATCCTGTGATTCTTCTCGACGAGATCGACAAACTCGGCCTGGACTATCGTGGCGATCCGGCCGCTGCACTTCTAGAGGTGCTTGATCCGGAGCAGAACGTCGCATTCAACGACCACTACCTGGAAGTCGACTACGACCTCTCGCAGGCGCTGTTCGTCACCACGGCAAACTCACTGGCGACGATTCCGGATGCGCTACGCGATCGCATGGAGATAATCCGCGTTCCTGGTTATCTTGATCAGGAGAAACTCGCAATCGCACGGAAGTATCTGGTTCCGCGCCAGCTCGCGGCAAATGGACTTGATGCGAGCGAGGTCACACTCGACGCCGATGTCCTGCCTGCGATCCTGCGATCGTACACGCGAGAGGCTGGCGTGCGTGAATTCGATCGCCAGATCGCCAAGCTCGCGCGCAAGCTCGCACGTCGCCAAGCCGAGGCAAAGGACGGCGATGTCGTCGCATCCCAACATGTGAGTGTTGCCGACCTGCACGGAATGCTCGGCGTCGAACGGTATGAAGCCGATCTCGCAACGCTCGAAGACAAGGTCGGCGTCGCGCGTGGGCTCGCATACACAACAGCGGGTGGCGAAACGCTTGACATAGAAGTGAGTGTGCTACGCGGGCGCGGTAAGATTTCTCTGACGGGCACACTCGGCGATGTGATGAAGGAATCAGCATCGGCGGCTATGAGTTATGTGCGTGGACGCGCTGACGAACTTGGCATCGCCGCCGATTTCTATCGCACGCGCGACATACATATTCACATTCCTGATGGCGCGACGCCAAAGGACGGACCCAGTGCCGGGATCGCGATCGCGACAGCTGTCGCAAGCGCGTTGACTGGTGTTCCTGTGCGCGGCGACGTTGCGATGACCGGCGAGATTACACTGCGCGGGCGCGTGCTACCGATCGGCGGCCTGAAAGAGAAGGCTGTGGCGGCACACCGGAACCACGTTGTTGACGTCATCATTCCGCATGCCAACGTTCGCGAGATCGAAGAGCTTCCCCAGGAAGTGCGAGACTCGATCCGTTTTCATCCGGTCAGGACAATGGACGAGGTGCTCGCGCTCGCGCTGCGCGGCGAAATAATAGTAGCCCGACAGCCGAGAAGGTCGCGCAAGAGTGCGCAGACCGTCGCCGAGGCATCTGTGAGTGCGCACTGAACCCGCGACGATACCGGTGAATACCGACCCGCTCGTCATTCGGTCGCTCGAGTTCGTAGGCGGACTTGCAACCATCGGAGGCTGGCGACCCGAACTTGACCTCCCGGAGATAGCCTTCGCAGGCCGGTCCAACGTCGGCAAGTCATCGCTTCTGAACAAGGTGCTGAAGCGTCGAAGCTTCGCGCGCGTCAGCAAGACGCCGGGGCGAACGCGCGAGATCAACTTCTTCAAGGTAAACGACGCCTTTCTGCTCGCCGATTTGCCCGGCTATGGGTATGCGCGTGTTTCCAAGGAACGGTCGGCAGACTGGGGACCTCTTATAGACTCGTATCTGCGCGGCACCAAGGACCTCCGCGGTGTGGTGCAGTTGCTTGACGTCAGACACGACCCGACGGATGACGATCGTCAGATGCTGGACTTTCTTGCGGACGTCGGCGTACCGGTGATGTTCGTCGCAACCAAGATCGACAAGATCTCACGACTCGCTGTAGATAAGCGTATCCGAGACCTAGCGATCATCCTGCAGGTTGATGAGGATCACATCATTCCGTTCAGCGCCCAGACTGGAGCGGGACGCGACGATCTGGCAGAAGCAATAGCGGGGTTGCTGGCCACTGAGCGCGCTGCGTGATGTCCCCTCGCCGAATGCGCGCGCTGGCGATTACGATCGGCCTGGTGTGCACGCCGGCGTGCGTCCCCCCTGGCAGCACCGCCAGCAGCACCAACTCGGCCGCGCCCATCGCGAGCGTTCCACAGGCCGACACCGCAGGCCTCTCGATGCTTCCACCGGGCTATGGATCGCTTCGACAGGATGACATATCGCTGCACATTGATGCTGGTACCGTGCTCGTGCGCGCGCTCCCGATCGACGAGTCTCTGATCAGACTGCTCACCCCGGACTCGTACAGGGCCCTGCACGATCTCAAGGAGGGCAGTCGCACACAGCTGGATGCGATTGCTCGAAGATACGGAGGTCGACCGGTCTCCGTGTGGCTGGTATCGTTCTACGGCGTGGAGCCGAACGCGCGCTTCACCCCCGGCGATCTGATTGTGAACAGCGGAGGTCGCGACTTCAGGCCATACGACATCCTTTCGCTTACGGTAGGATTTGGTGAGAACCGTCTGCGTCAGCGTGAAACCCAGAGCGCACTTTACGTTTACGACGGCGACGTTCAGGTGAATCAACCGCTATCCATTTCTTATACCGGCTACACTGACGCGAGCTGGGACCAGACTCTCGAGACAATCGAGCGTGAACGCACAATGGTCCGCGCCCGTTCCGGCAAACCGAACTAATTTTCAGAATCATGGCCATACTTCCTCTCCGCAAGCTTGCGGAATCGCCGATCGAACCGCAAAAGCGCGCGTTTCTCGAAGAGATCGAGGACGCTCTTGACTCGTCCGATGATCGCAACGACATCTGCCGACGGGTACTCTCTGCGCTGCTGTATCCGGAGTATTCGGATGCCTGGGAGACAGCGGTTGCCGATGACTCCCTCGACGTCGCGACGCGGCTCGCACTGCTCTCGCTGGACCCGCGAAACGTCACGCTCGAGCCGGAATACTACGCGGACTGCGATCCGGTCGCATTCGCGCGTACCAAGCCGCTGTTATGGCTTTGGTATTCGTTCGATCGAACTCAGCTCGGTGGTCAGAATGTGGATCTCGGGATTCGTTTTCGCCGGCTGCTGGCACCGCACATCTTCAAGCGGTGCGGCGAGAATTTCAAGGCTTTTCAGAATGTTGAGTTTTCGTTCGGCTATAATCTGGAAGTTGGCGACGACGTCGTCATCCATCGACACGTTCTGCTCGACGATCGCGGCGGCCTGGTGATCGGGAATCGCGTCTCCATCAGCGATTACGCGAACATCTACAGTCACACTCACAGCATAGTGGATCAGCGCGACGTAACCGATGCGGTGACGCGGATCGACGACGATGTACGCATCACATATCACGCAACGGTGCTTGCCGGAGTTCACGTCGGTGAGAATGGCATGGTCGGAGCCGGTGCCATTGCGACGAAGGATGTCCGACCATACCATGTTCATGTCGGAATCCCGGCCAAGAGTATTCGCGTGAAGCCCAATGCGCCGCACGACGTCTTCCATCTGACAACTATCAAACCGGCAAAGCCATGATGGACGCGGCGCGCTTTGCGACGGGCGTGACCTTCGATGATTTTGTAGGGTCGGTCCAGAAATACCCGGAACTCTGGTCGATCGGCGCCCGACACGCGGCAGTACCGGCAGACGTGATCGAGCGGTTCTCAGCCATAACCACACCGCTCCGGCTGGTCGCTCTCCACGCGGATTGGTGCCTCGACGCGATCGGGGTCGTTCCGCATCTCGCCAAGCTCGCGGAGTTGAATCCGCTCGTCGAGCTTCGGAATTTTGTTCGCGATGAGAATCTCCACCTGATGAACTCTCATCTGACTAACGGGACCCAATCCATCCCGGTCATCATCGCGTACAACTCCGACTGGACCGAGCGCGGTTGGTGGGGGCCGCTTCCGTCGGAATTGTGGAACTGGTACATGGAAACCGGACGCAACATACCGAAGCCAGAGAAATATCTCTACAAGCGACAGTGGTTCGCGCGCGATCACGGGGTCAGCTCGATGCGGGAGATCACCGACATGGTATTCGGCACCAGGGCGCCGCGCACTCCAGTCGTACTGGCCACCGCAACAGGCTGATGATGTGGCAGGCTTCCGGCTTCCGCCGTCTCGGCTCGTCCGGCCTACGTTGAGGTTGGTCGAAGACGGGGGCTTGAATGGAGCGCGCAGTACAATCGAGTGATGAGTGGATCCTGCCGGTGTTGCGTGAGCTGCTGACGCCGGTCCAATTTGGAATTCTCGCCAAGGATGTTTCTGCGAGCAACTGGCTGTCTGCGGTGTCGCGTGGATTCACGACGGACGACGCAATACTTCGCGCCGTTGCATCGCGAACCCGGATGCGGGTGGCTGGTGAGTTGAAGTCGTCGCCCCAGGCGGTCGCCAGGGTGCCGGAACGCCTTGCGCGCAGGTATTCGATTCTCCCGCTCTCGGTTTCGGCACGCACAATCGATGTTGCAACGGCGAATCCGTACGATCTGGACTGCGAACAGGCGGTTGCGTTCGCGGCGGGGCGGCGCGTGCGAATGTCGCTCGCGGTTCCAGCGCGGATCGCTGAGAGGCTCGAGGAAGTTTACCGGCCGGCCTCGGTGGTCGAGCGCCTGCTTGCGTCCGTCGGCCCCGTGTCAATCCATCAGCTCGAACCAGAGGGAGAGGAATTATCCGCGACCCAACTCGCAGATGGTGCACGTGAGCGGCCGATCATCCGACTGGTGGATCATATCGTCGCAGAGGGAATCTCGGCGCGCGCGAGTGATATACATCTGGAGGCAGAGGAAGATGCGGTGCTCGTGCGATACCGCGTCGATGGTGTACTCCGTACTGCAATGACGTTGCCGCGATCCATCGGCACGCCGCTCGTGTCGCGCGTTAAGATAATGGCGCGGATGGACATCGCGGACCGACTGCGGCCACAGGGGGGTCGTGCTCTTGTCATGGTAGAGGGCGAGCGCATCGATCTGCGAGTTTCCTCGCTGCCAGCTGCGCATGGCGAGAAGGTCGTGATTCGCATTCTCGACGCGCGCGGTGGTGTGCGGCCGCTGGACGCACTCGGCTTCGATTCAGTCGACGCGGCACGACTTATTCGGCTGCTCGAGACACGCGACGGACTCATACTTGTCACAGGACCCACCGGATCCGGAAAGACCACGACGCTTTATTCGGCTTTGCACTCCCTCGTCTCGCGCGGATTGAACGTCATTACCGTCGAGGACCCGGTAGAGTATCGAATTGCAGGCATAGTACAGTCGCAGGTAAACGAAAAGGCCGGACTCACTTTTGCGGCGGCGCTACGATCCATATTGCGGCAGGATCCGGATGTCATTCTCGTGGGCGAGATTCGAGACGCCGAAACCGCCGCTGTTGCTATTCAGGCCGCACTCACTGGACACCTTGTCTTTGCAACGCTTCACACGATCGACGCAGCGAGCTCAATCACGAGACTCGCCGACCTGGGAGTGGAACCTGCGAAAGTAGGTACCGCGCTCAAGGGAGTAATTGCGCAGCGATTGCTGCGGCGCATGTGTCCTGCATGTGCGCGCGATACTTCAGACCCCGTTCCGCCGTCATTGTGGAACTGCATTCCGAATGGCGCCAGGCTTAGAGCTGGTGCCGGGTGTGATGCATGCGCCGGCAGCGGCTTCCGTGGTCGCATGGCGGCCGTCGAGTTGCTGACGATGACGACGGGCCTGACGCGGCTCATCGTCGAAGGCGCTTCAGCCGTCGTGCTCGCAGAGGCAGCCCGCGCTGAAGGGATGCGGTCTCTCTGGTCCAGCGGCGTGGCCAGAGTCCTTAGTGGAGAGACGACGTCTGCCGAAGTTGCCCGAGTTCTCGATTCTGACGCAAATACTGACGAAGACCATGAGAGTGTGAATTACGAGCGACAGGACGAATGGCAGGATCTGGAGTCCAATTCGCGCAACAATTCGCCATATTCAGATCAGGAGACGCGGTCGAATTCCATCATTTCGCGTGCACTAGTCGATCCCATGACACGAATTGAAGTCGGTGTAGTGGATGTTTACCTGGTCGATCCCCAACTTGAGCCATGGCGCGTGCTTGCCCTGCACCGTGCCCCGGGAACGAGCCGCGGCGGGACCTGGGAGGCCGTTCACGGCAAGATCGAGCCGGAAGAGGTCGCCCAGGATGCCGCATTACGCGAGGTCCTTGAGGAGACCGGCCTGACGCCGCAACGACTATACAACGTCACCGTGCACTCCTTCTACCTGCACAAAACGGCACGCATTGAGGTTGCCGTCGTGTTCTGCGCATTCGTGGACAGCGGCAGCACCGTGAGAATCGGACCAGAGCATTCGGAATACGTGTGGCTCAACATTGATGACGCGCCGGCCCGATTCACGTGGCCCAGGGCAGGTCAGTCGCTCTCGGAGATCAAGAAGCTGCTCGGAAGCGGCGATGCGGGGCCGGCTGAGGATGTGCTCAGGGTTCTCTAAGTCACTCGCGCTGCACGAACAGCAACCCCCGCGTTGGCCCCAATGGGACTCGCAGATACCAAGGCCGGCCAGTCGGCGCCGCATGACGGTTCGTCCGATCTGCTCGCGCGTGACTCGATCTGAAAGCGCTCAACTCACCTTGACTGCGCAGCCGCATCCGGCAGTGCAGCATCGAGCTCGTGAATCGTGGATCGGTGCGTCTCTGAGTCGCGATCCCGATCCAGAGCGAACGAATGAATCGCGGCAATCAGTTCAACCTGCATTACGATCCACGCGATAAAGCACGGAAGTGGACGTCGGATCAAAGGCGTCAGGGGCGCCTTGATGAAGTCAGGGACGGGGCTCAGTCCAGATGTCAGGATCAGGACGACCGCCAACAATCCCATTCGCCAGCGGCTCCGCGGCGCTATGCTGTACCAGATCGCAATGCCGGTGAGCGCTATGACGTACGATTGCGGCTCGGCCTTATGGTTGAAGATCACACAATAGACGAGCACTGATGCAAGGAGGCGCACGCGGATTTCGGTCGATCGCGTCCAGATCGATGGCCTGAAACACAGGGGCAGCAAGAGCACAATCGTTCCTGCAAGCTGCGTCGGCCACGCGGCCCAATCGCGGCCCAGCCAGAGCTGCACCATTGCCATAACACTCTCGCCGTAATCCTGCATGTCGCGTCCTTCGCGCACTCCCCAGGAGTGGTATTGCGCTGCGAGTCGCCCCGTCGAAGTAAAAAGCAGTGGAAGCGCCAACAGAATGATTGCAATTGCGGTGAACCATGCCACGAAGCGCGTGCGGTGACGATGCGGGATTGCGAAGGATAGCGCTGCTAATGGAAAGATCTTGATCGCCGCTCCAATACCAACGGCAAGGGCCGCCCGCCAGTGCGCTCCTCGTTCCAACATAACGAAACTCAATATTATCAGCGCGGTAATCAGAGTGTTGCTCTGTGTACTCTGCATGTTGCGCAGCATCGGCAGATATGCAAGCAACAGCACGATATTCGCCTTGGGTTCCGGGAGAAGTCGCGCCGCTGCATATACCAGCGACAATGCTCCGATGAGATTCCAGATCAACAGTCCAGCGGTCATCGGCAGCAGCGATAGCGGTGCCATCAGGGCCGCGAACGTTGGACTGTACTTAAAGACGTCGCGAGCTTGATCCAGGTGAAGCGCGTAAAGATCGCGACCGTGAAGCAGGTTCCAGAACGACGCGCGAAAGATGGCGTAATCGTTCGGAAATCGAAGTACGCCGCGCTGGATCGTGACGATTACGGCACTCGATACGTAGAGAACGATCAACCAGCGTCGCTGGGAGCGATCCGAGGGAACTGTTATCATATGAGCAGGAATCTTACTGCCTCCACCGTCTGCCCGGAGGGGTTCGCGGCGGCATCGAGTCCGAGCAGGTCGAGCAGAATGTGGCGCGCCGTGAGGTTTTTGAGGAGACCAATCTTCCAGCAACCCAACGAATCCCCCTACAGAATCGCCCAGAAATCCCGGCTCACATCGAAGTAAAAACTCCACCTTCCATCTCGCGTCCCCCGCGCAACGTCGAAGCGCAACAGGTCAAATACCGTGAGCGCACCCGTTCCGATGCTCGGATACCATCCCTTGCCGTCGACCCACGCCGTGTGCACGAACGGAGCGAGCGTTGCGGTGGCGGGCGCTCGACCCCACGATCCGAGGGGAACAGCGACGAAGGGAATCTTGAATCTCCATTCGACGTGTGCAGCCGCGACGCGACTGCCAACAAGTGAATGGAAGTCGTATCCGGGCGCCGTTATCGGACCGCCGAGTCCGATCAACTCCTGTGGAGGAGTCTGCTGCGAGTTGGTGAGACCAGCTGCGAGGAAGGAAAGCGCCAGTTGCCCGCTGCCAACGTTTCGCGTTGCGGCAAGCGTCGCAATTCCCTTCCCTCGCTCGGACGTGAATTGTGCACCCGAGTCTTCGCGATCATGGATAGCTGAGAGCGAGAGCGCTGCGTTCGCGCTCATACCAAACAGATCGAAGCGCGGCGCGTCGAGATGCAACGTCGCACGCGCCTGACGGAGCGCTGTCGCTGGCTGCGCGGCCTCATAGCGCCCCGATGCCGGCACAGCGTTCACCGGCACCATGCCCTGGTCCTCCAGCGCAAACTCCAGCGTCGGCCGAATCGTCATGCCGGACGGTGCACCGAGCGCCAGGGATCCGCCACGCGCGCTGAATAGCCCCGCGAAGTCACTTCCAAATTCCTGCGCCGCAAAACTATTTGTCAAACCCGACCGTTCCGGTACAATCGATACGTCGTGCAGTGTGCGATAAGCTGACGCCGTCACGCTTGTACCGTTCGCCATGGTGTAAGTCGCCGAGCCACGCGGTTTCCATGCATGGTCCGCAAATCCGAAACCCGTACCGGCATTTACCGACAACTGCGGCGTCGGATGCACAGTCGCCCCGACACCAAGTGCAATTCCCTCTACACGATTCACGTGCACGAACTGCGATACCGAAGATCCTGCGAGCGCAAAGTTCTGTGCACGCTCAACAGTTTTCGCGCGGACGAGACTACTGACTTCCTCATGCAGTCGCGACACATCGCCGCTCGCAAACGAACTGACGTCTGGCGGAATTGAGTCCAGTATCGCACCAGTGAAACTGAACTCCCTCGTACGTACGAGACCGTCTCGCGTGACGGTCGCCCCGCGCGCGGCTTGAATTTCGGGTCCGGCATCGAACACGGCGTCAACAGGAACATTCACCTGGTAGTCGTCAATGTCCCACCGTCCGCGAATGATTCCCCGCGCTGGATAGTCGAGCCACGTCCCTGTACGACGGATCTCGACTTCCTGACGCCGAGGCAGCCAGTAGCGTCCGTCGATCAGACCACTCTCGAGTATGACCGAGAGATCCTCCAGATCCTTGTCCCTGAGCGCCGCCCTCGTGAATCCGATTGCCATCCGCACCACCGCCCCGCTCTCCCTATCCACGTAAACGGAGCCGATGGCCCGCGCCGCATTCTGGTCCTTGGGACGGAACCGCAGCTGGATCACATCCAACGTTCGGCTGCCGAGTCGAATCTGAAGTGAGTCCCCGATGGCAAAGTCGTAGTCTCTGAGCCCTGAGGCGGAAAGCGGATGCGGAACGTCCTCGACCTCGTCGCCGTCACCAATTCGGATGATGCTCGGGAAGTTGTTCTGGACGATTCCAAGGTGGTCCCGATGATAATTGATATCTGTCGGGAGCAGCAGCGTATCCCGCCGCCCCTTGATTAGCTGCTTGCTCAGGGAAGGCGCCTTCCAGTAGATATCTGAGGCGATCTGGTCGGCCCTGACAATTTTAGGCGGATCGGGAAAGCCCTTGCCGAGTTGTGCCAGAAACGTGAGATAGCCACGCGCCTCGGCCTTGTAGCTCTTGAGACCACTGTCCGCGAGTTGTGCCGCCCGAACTTCCGTGGCATGGGTAGCAAGGCTTTCAGCGCGCTGCGAGTTCCAACCCTGGGCGGAAATGGCGACGGGAGCCAGAAGAATAAAGATCCCCGTTGTCATGGTGCGCTTCATCCCTCAAGTTAACGCATGGATTTCGACCGTTTCAAAGCGTACGCTGCGTCGGCCAGCCTGGTACCAGTCTGGCGGGACGTGCTGCTGGATATAGATACGCCCGTGTCTGCGTTCGCGAAGTTGCGGCGCGGAGAATTTGGCTTCCTCCTGGAGTCGGCGCCGGCTGGCAGCGAAACGTGGTCCCGATACACTTTCATGGGAACGGCGCCATGCGCCGCCTGGTCGCTTACCGACGGGGTGGTTTCCGACTGGTCGCCGTCCGGCGGCTGGCACGCTGAGCGCCAGGTCAAGGATCCCCTGGCCGACCTTGAGCGGCTAGTCACGCAGTACACGCCAGCGTCGGTTCCGGAGCTCGGTTCCTTCTGGGGAGGCGCCGTCGGCTACCTCGGCTACGACGTCGTGCGCGCAATCGAATCGCTTCCACACGCACCGGTAAGAAACCTCGGAATTCCCGATGCACTCTTCGTCTTCACGCGCGGACTCGTAGTCCTCGACAATTTCCGCTCGCAGGGCCGAATCATTGTATCCGTCCCAGTGCCGCGCAGCGCGGACGTGCGCACACTTCGCGCGCTGTACGACGAGGCTTGCGCTGAACTTGATTCGATCGCCGCCCGTCTTCTGGAGGCGTCACCTCTGGAACCACTGCCGCTCGGCCCGCCGACGAGAGAAAGCGTAGGAGTGTCCAGCTACGAGCACGACAAGTTCATCGAGGATGTAAACCGGATCAAGGAATACATTCGCGCAGGCGACGTGTTTCAGTGCCTGCTGGCGCGTCGCATCGACGTTGCGCACGACTTCGACAGCTCGGATCTGTACCGCGCACTTCGCGCACTCAATCCGTCGCCGTACATGTATCATCTCGACCTGGACGGAACCGAGTTGGTCGGTAGCTCACCGGAATTACTAGTCCGGCTCGCCGACGGGAAGGTGACCGTGCGTCCGATCGCTGGCACCAGGCCGCGCGGCAAGACGCCCGAAGCGGACGAGCAGATGAAGACAGAGCTCCTTGCCGATGAGAAGGAGCGCGCCGAACACGTCATGCTGGTCGATCTCGGTCGCAATGACGTCGGCCGTATCGCGGAATACGGAACCGTTGAAGTCAGTGACTTCATGTGCGTGGAGAAATATTCGCACGTTCTGCACATAGTGAGTCAGGTCGATGGTCGAGTGCGACCTGATGTGGGAGTCGCTGATGTTTTACGCGCTACGTTCCCCGCAGGCACCATGACCGGTGCCCCGAAGGTGCGCGCGATGCAGATCATCGACGAACTGGAACCCGAACGCCGAGGAGCGTATGCCGGTGCGGTGGGCTACATCGCGTGGGGAGGCAAGCGTATAGATCTCGCCATCACAATTCGTACGTGCGTGATTTCGAACGGAATTGCATCGGCGCAGGCAGGCGCAGGCATCGTAGCCGATTCGGTACCCGAGATGGAGTGGCGTGAGACGGAAAACAAGGCGCGCGCCGTGCTGACCGCTATCGCGCAGGTCCGGGACGCCAAAGGGGCACCGGAACACAATATGCTGCCGCTAGCCTGATGGCTTCGGTCATGATTCCGATCTCCGGATACGAACACGTGAGCGTCAACGGCGCAAACATGCTCGTGGCCAGCGCGCTCGCTCCGATCACGCGCGAGATTCTGGAGCATGATACGCTCTACTCGTATGCCGCCAAAGACGCCGATGCTCTCATATTTCAGGGTCGCGCTCCGGTCTACGCGATAGCGCTCCCGCCACTCAGCGGACGTGTTGCTGTGCGGCATGTGATGCGTGGTGGCATCGTCGGACATATTCTGCACGACCGGTTCCTGCCACCGACGCGGGTCGCACGCGAGCTGACTGCCGCATTCAGGCTGCGCCTCGGCGGAGTTCCGACGCCCGAAGTCCTCGCGGTCGGAACCTATCCAGCCGGCGGTTTTTTTCGGCGCGCTGATGTAGTAACGCGCTTCATCGAGGGCGGCGCCGATCTTTCTGCCGTTTTTGGCGACGTTCGCAACGATGAGCAACGCCGCCCGATACTCGACGCTGTAGCCAGGTTGCTTTCGCGCCTTACCGCGACTGGTGCGCAACACCCGGACCTCAATCTGAAGAACGTGCTGATCACCTCAGCCGACCACGGATACATCGCACACGTGCTGGATGTGGACCGCGTGCACTTTCATGTACCGGGTGATCCCCTTGTCGCGCGTGCAAACATCGAACGCCTGATGCGCTCGCTGCGCCAGTGGAGGGCTCGGCTCGCGCCGCGCAGAGATGCACTATCGGATGAGGACATGTCGTACCTCGCCTTTGCCGTGGCGGCGCAGCCAGCGTGAGTCGAGCCGACGTACGACTTGATCGAATTTGTATGATGCTGATGTCGGCCGCGGGAGATGTGGTTCACGCTCTTCCGCTCGTGTCGGCGTTGAAACGCCATCGGCCTGCGTGCAGCATAACGTGGATTCTGCAACCGATGCCAGCCACGATGGTACGTGGTCATCCATGTGTCGATCGGATTATCGAATTCGACCGATCACGCGGAAGCCGCGCATTTACCGACGTTCGAGCCAGGCTCAAGCCGCATGAGTTCGATCTGCTCATCGATCTCCAGGTTTACTTCAAGGCTGGTATCGTAACTGCGCTCACGCATGCATCGGTCAAACTTGGTTTTGATCGCGCCAGGGCACGTGACCTCAACTGGCTATTCACCAATCGCAAGATCCCACCGCATCGGATTCAGCACGTGCAGGACCAGTATCTGGAATTCCTGGAATATCTTGAAGTTCCGCATGAACCGCTCGAGTGGAACATCGGCCCCTGGGCGGCAGAGCGAGAGTGGCAGACACAGTGGATTGCAAAGCATGAGCGACCCGTCGCGGCCATGGTAATCGCGACGAGCAAACCCGAGAAGGATTGGCTTCCGGAACGTTGGGCCGCAGTGTGCGACTCTCTGTATTCCGACTTCGGCCTGCAACCCGTACTCGTCGGCGGTCGCTCTGCGCGCGAACTCGACGCTGAGCGGATCATCAGAGAACGCTCCTCAGCTCCGATCCAATCCGAACTCGGCAGCGGCCTTCGCAAGTTGATCAGCATACTGGACGCATCGACGCTTGTGCTGGCTCCCGATACGGGGCCTCTCCACATGTCGGTCGCGCTTAATCGGCCGGCGATATCGCTGCTGGGATACACCAATCCCAAGCGGACCGGACCATACAAACGGTTCCACGATCTGATGATCGATGCTTATGCGAATCCGGGCGAGGAGTACGTGGCCACAATGGAGAACCGTCCAGGGCGCATGCCGCGCATTACGGTGGATGACGTGCTCAACAGAGTTCAGATCTGGCGCGAGCACTATGCCGGTCGGTTACTGAAGAGCGATCAGACCGTTTGAGCGCCATCCTGAAAACGGTATTCGACGCCTAGCTGCTTCATGATGTTGACCAATCGAACCAGCGACAGTCCCATAACCGCAAAGTAGTCGCCGTCGATACGCTGAACTATCGTTGCGCCATAGCCCTGAATTCCGTACGCACCGGCCTTGTCCATCGGCTCACCGGTCGCGATATAGGCATGCAGCTCCGCATCGGACAGATTCCTGAACGTCACGGAAACTTCGTCTATCGCCGATATAATCTTTCCATTGAAGGCACACGCGATACCGGTAAAGACGATATGCGTCTTCCCGCTCAGCGCACGTAGCATCTCGAACGCCTCAGCTTCCGTGCCTGGCTTGGCCATGAGGCTACCATTGAGATCCACGACGGTATCAGCAGCGATGATGAACGCATCGGGATATCGTTGAGCAACCACAGCGGCTTTCTCTCTGGCCAACCTCTCCGCGAGGGCCGCCCCCTTCTCGGCGCCGATTATCGATTCATCGATGTCTGCGGGAACAGCAGTGTACCGTATGCCAATCAATTCGAGCAGCTCGCGTCGGCGCGGAGACGCAGACGCGAGTACTATGCGCGGTACTGGCATCCTAGAAGAGACCAACCTCGCCCTTGACGGACGCGATCAGCTTGGCAGGATCGTAACCAACGCCCTGCTTGAAAACGAGTTCCACTTTGCGAATGTCAGCAATGTTTGTTGCGGGATTCCCGTCAATCACGACCAGATCGGCCTGCTTCCCCTTGGCAATCGACCCCACCCTGTTCGCTCGACCCATATAAGTTGCACCATTCAGAGTGCAGATCTTAATCGCCTCCTCCGGTGTGAAGCCGCTCCCAACGAGCAACTCCACCTGACGTTGATTGGAGTATCCCGGAATCACGCCACCGCCGCCCGTCGGATCAGTACCGGCAAGGAGGAGGCCCCCGGCACGAGAGAATTGCAGTTCCATCGCACGATCCTTCGCGAATAGCGCCGGATACATCGAGCGGGTATTGCCCTGCGTCGCCGCATAGCGTTTTTCGAACTGCGCCTTGAGAATCGGATCCAGCACATCGAGCCCCGGTGGCATTGGTTGCCCAGGGGTAAACGTCTCGAACACGGTAAGTGTTGACGTTACCGCGACATGATGCGCGATGAGATCGGCTACGAGGTTCTTGAATGCAGCACCGTTCGGATCGACCTTCGCCAGAGCCGCCATGCCGACGCCCTGTCCGGGGCAGACATCGGGCTTCTTGTCGGCGACGAAATCAGTCGAAACGAAAAAGCCGTGCTCGAGATTGTCGATCCCGGCAGCTGCTGCTTCACGATACGTGACGGAGCAAAGGTGACCCGTGATCTTGAATCCTCGTTTGTGAGCCTCCTGCGCTGCAGCCGCAAGTTCAGCGCGCGTGATGTTCATGTACGCCTTGAACGACGTTGCACCCGCATCCGCCCAGAAATTGACCATGCGCTTCGCATCTGCTGCGTCCTTCAACTCGTACATCTGCGTAATTCCCAATCCGGGACCCTGCAGATAAGGCGCCGTCGCATCGATCCACGGACCGGGCTTCTTCCCTTGCTTGATGTCCTTCGCGATGTTGATCTCACCGTATCCACTGACGTTTCCGCCGGTTCGCATCGACGTCACCCCGCCAGCGAGATACAACCGTGTGAAACTTTCCGCCAGATTTGCGTAATGGTCCGGGGCGGTCGGGTAGAACAGATGCTCGTGCATCATCACCAACCCGGGAATGACTGTCTTTCCTGTCAGATCAAGCACCTTTGCGTCACTCGGTACCTGCACCGATGCCGCTGCTCCATACTCTGTGATATTGCCGTCACGCAGGATCAGCGTTTGGTCTTCGCGCGGTGCAGCGCCGGTTCCGTCTATCACACGGACGTGAGTCAGCGCCACGATTGGAGCAGCAACACTTACGTATTGCTGGACGTTTGGCGTAAGTACCGGCTGCTGAGCTAGCGATGGTTGCGCAAGGAATATTGTGGAACCTGCGAGAACCAGTCCCGCCGCGAGTGGCCAGCGGCTGAACGGGGAATCCGGGAAAGTTTTCATGGTGAGAGACTACTGCGTCTGGCGCCCAACGTCCACTCCTGCACTGGCCATGGCATGTCGGACAGGCGCCGCCGACTCGCCCCGCGGCCGCCTATCGAGGCGCGCGTGGTAGGGAATCGATGATGAGCGTCACAGGCCCATCATTCACAAGTTCGACATTCATGTCGGCGCCAAATTCCCCTGTCGCGACAGTCGCCCCGGACTGACGCAACCTCGCAACAAATGTCTCATACAGCGTAAACGCTACGTCCGGCGGAGCGGCGTCAATGAACGAGGGACGTCGGCCTCTTCGCGTATCACCATAGAGCGTGAACTGAGACACGACGAGCAAAGATCCGGAAACCTCGCCGACCGACCGGTTCATTTTCCCGGACTCGTCTGCGAATATTCGCAGGCCCAACAACTTCTCAGCCATCCAGTCGATCTGATCGGCATCGTCCGGTGCGAAGGCCACGAACGCAAGCAGGCCTTCGGCAATTTCGCCGACCACAATCCCACCAACTTCGACCGAGGCTCGATTTACCCGCTGGAGCACGACTCGCATTCAGGAATCTCGCTTCCCGGCGCCGAACTTTACAGCCCCATTCATCCGATCCAAACCCCGGCCTACATTTAGGTTCGATGCATCCGAACTCCCCAAGGCACCCATGAAGCTCCTCCGCGGATACCTGCAGCGCTACTGGAGACTGGTCCTGCTGGCCCTCCTTCTGGCAGCGATCAACCAGATCTTCTCCCTGCTCGACCCGCTCATCTTCCGGTACGTAATCGACAACTACGCGACCAAGTTCCGCCAGTATACCACGATGCAGTTCGTTCGCGGGGTGAGCCTCCTGCTCGGCGCCGCTGTCGGAGTTGCGTTCGTGTCGCGAGTAGCGAAGGCCTTCCAGGACTATTATGTCAACGTTGTGACGCAGCGGGTAGGTGCCGACCTGTACTCCGACGGCATTCGTTATTCTCTTGAGCTGCCATACTCGCTGTTCGAAGATCAGCGGAGCGGAGAAACACTCGGCAAAATCCAGCAGGCACGACTCGACGCACAGCGTTTCATTACCGCTGGAGTGAACGTCCTGTTCACGACGATTGTCGGTGTTCTCTTCGTGATGATCTACGCGTACAAGGTTCACTGGTCAATTGCGCCTGCGTTCCTGCTCACGGTACCGCTCCTCGCAATACTCAGCGCTGTGCTAAGTCGCCGGATCAAGCGCGTTCAGCAGGTCATCGTCGCCGAGACAACCGCACTCGCGGGCGCGACCACGGAGTCACTTCGCAACATAGAACTCGTCAAGAGCCTCGGACTGACAGAGCAGGAAGTCAACAGGCTCAACTCGACGACCGAGAAGATCCTCAAGCTCGAGCTCAAGAAGGTGCGCTACCTCAGAAGCCTCAGCTTCATTCAGGGAACGTGCGTGAACCTGCTGCGCACGTCAATCCTGTTTCTGATGCTCTATCTCATCTTCGCCCAACAGATTACCGTCGGTCAGTTCTTTGCGCTGCTCATCTACTCATTCTTCATTTTCGGCCCGCTGCAGGAGTTGGGAAACGTCATCAACACCTATCGGGAGACCGAAGCGTCGATGGCGAATCTCGAGACCGTGTTTGCGATACCGCCAGACCCGCGCCCCGAGCATCCTGTAGAAATCGGACCACTCATGAAGCTGGCTTTCAACAACGTGACATTTCAGCACAGGTCGGCATCGTCGCCGGCACTCACTGACGTCTCGTTCGTAACAGAACGCGGGCAGACAATCGCTTTCGTCGGGCCATCCGGCGCTGGAAAATCCACTCTCGTAAAGCTTCTGCTCGGACTGTATCACCCAATGAGCGGAGAGATCCTGTACAACGGGACCTCCGGCACCGAAGTGGAGCTCGACACGCTACGAACACGCATCGGGCTCGTTGCCCAGGATGCGCAATTGTTCTCCGGCACCATCGCCGAGAACCTCCGGTTTGTGAGCCCCGATGCGTCCGATGCCGACTGCCTGCGCGTGTTGCACGAGGCCGCAGCAGATACGCTCCTCACACGCGCCGACCATGGGCTGGATACGATGATCGGCGAAGGCGGCGTAAAAGTTTCTGGCGGAGAGCGCCAGCGGCTCGCGATCGCCCGAGCACTTCTACGACGTCCCTCGTTACTCATCTTCGACGAGGCGACGTCTGCCCTCGACTCGATTACCGAAGAGGAAGTGAGTCGCACAATTCGGGACGTCGCGACTCGGCGCGAAGCTATCACGATCCTGATCGCGCATAGACTCTCGACCATCATGCACGCTGATACCATATTTGTGCTCGAGCACGGACAGATCGTTGAATCCGGCCGTCACGCTGATCTGCTCGAACAGAAGGGACTCTACTACGCAATGTGGCGTCAGCAAGTCGGAGAGCGGCGGCCCGGCAGTTTGGGCGCCCAACCGCACATGCAACCGCCTCTCCAGCCATCGTCGACTACCCAAACCTGACCCGGCGCCATGCTGCTGCGGACGACTGGGGGCTGACGCTTGACAGTCTCCGGTGTGCCTTTATCTTCGCCTCAGGTTCCCAAACTCGAGGGATAAAATGCGCAATCAAGTGCTCCTGATTGGAGCGATCACCCTGTGTCTCGGCGCCTGCACCGGCGCGAAAGCCTCATCAGTCGCCAAAACCGACTCCACTGCTCAATCCGCTTCGGCGAGCACAGCCGCCGCGCCCGTAGCGCCAAACGTCATCACGGTGCACGCCAAGGATTTCTCCTTTGCGACCCCGACTCAGATCCCAGCGGGGTTGACCACCATCAACATGATCAACGATGGGCCCGGTCTTCATCACGTTGAGATGATCAGGTTGGACAGTGGCAAAACAATCACCGATCTCGAAAAGGCGTTCGCGCTTCCGGCGTCGCCGCCTGCATGGGCGGTCTTCACGGGAGGCCCCAATGCCGTCGATCCCGGCAAAACCAGTTCGGCTACGATCGACCTGCTTCCCGGCAACTACGTGATGATCTGCCTCGTCGATTTCCCGGGTGGGGTGCCCCATTTCGCGAAGGGTATGCTGATGCCTGTTACCGTGACCGCGGCGACGGCTGGTCCACCGGCGGCGGCGCCAACGCCCGATGAGACAATTACTCTCACCAACTACGCCTTTGCCCTCTCCGCTCCACTAACCGCGGGCCCTCACGTGTTTGAGGTGAAGAACACCGCCGACCAGCCACACGAAGTCGCAATGATTAAGCTGGCACCCGGCAAAACCGCCGAGCAGTTTCTGGCCTTTATGGCGAAGCCAGCCGGACCACCACCCGCCTCCGCTGTCGGCGGCATCACCCCCTTCACCGGTGGCCCGACCTACTTCACCGCTGATATCACGCCAGGCAACTACGCTCTCATCTGCTTCGTTCCTGACGCGAAGGATGGTAAACCGCACTTCATGCACGGCATGACCAAGACCATCACCGTTATGTAGTTGGAGGAAGGCCGGGCACCGCTCGTGGCGCTATTTTGGCGATGGCGATGGCGATCCTAGCTGGTCCACTTTTACGTTGGAGTTCGGTGTATGTGGAAAGACTTCAAAGCGTTCATCATGCGTGGCAACGTGCTCGACCTTGCGGTTGCCGTCGTGATTGGCGCGGCCTTCGGCGTCGTGGTAAAGTCGCTCGTAGATGATGTCATCATGCCACCCATCGGGCTCGCGCTCGGACATGTGGACTTCTCGAACCTCTACGTCCTGCTGAAAGACGGCATCAAGTCCGCCCCACCGTACGCGTCCCTCGTGGATGCCAAGGCAGCTGGTGCCGTGACACTCAATTACGGCATGTTCGTGAATAACGTCATCACCTTTCTCATCGTAGCACTGGCGGTGTTCATCGTCGTTCGGTCGGCGAGCAAGGTGTACAAGAAGCCAGCCTCCGCGCCAACCACCAAGCCCTGCCCGTATTGCACGATGGACATTCCGCTGGCCGCCACGCGCTGCCCGAACTGCACCTCGGAGCTCAAAGCGGCAGCTTAGCGAGGGAACCCACCCGCTCTCAGCTAAAACAGGAAAGCCGCGTTCACATCGAACGCGGCTTTCCTGTTTTACGCAACTGCAACGCGACACCATGAACATCTAAACGGACGTCTTGAACGGAAGAAACCATTAAGATTGCGCCGAGCCCCGGATGTGTCGTCGCGCGGCACTCACAAATCGCCTGACGGAGACGTAATCTTTGTGTCGGAAGCCAATTCCCACTACGAGGCACAAACATCATGAAGAAGAGCCGGGCTGCTACTGCGGCATTATCAGGAGCCGCAGTGCTCCTGACCGCCATACTGACCATCGCGGCTGTCCCGCCGCGACACCCGGTGCAAACTTCACCGCCGCTGGTCAACCCGGACCTCTTTGCGGGCTTGGTGTGGCGAAATATCGGCCCTTTTCGCGGGGGGCGAGTTGCCGCAGTCAGTGGCGCCATCGGCGAACCCGGCGTCTTCTACGCCGGTCTTCCACTAGGCGGCGTTTGGAGAACGTCCAACGCCGGTCAGACCTGGTATCCGATCTTCGACGCCATCAAGGAAGCTTCGTCGGTAGGTTCGATTGAAGTGGCGCCGTCGGATACCAACGTCATCTACGTCGGCATGGGCGACATGATTACCGGCGGCGGTATCAATGAGGGCAACGGTGTCTACAAGTCCGCCGACGCCGGACGAACGTGGATTCACCTCGGCCTTGACGCCACAAAGCAAATCCCATCAATAATCGTTGATCCGACAAATCCGGACATCGTGATGATCGCCGCACAGGGCAACGTGCACGCAAAGACTGACGTGCGTGGTGTGTACCGCAGCACTGACGGCGGCAAGACCTGGACAAAGACGCTCTACGTCGACGACGAAACGGGGATTCAGAAGCTCGCTCGCGCGTACGACCGGCCGAATGTCATCCTGGCAACAACTGTTCGCCATTACGTCGCCCCCGGGGTACCGAGCGCGAGCACGCCTCGCCCAACCGACGGCACCGCACTGTACAAGTCCACCGACGAGGGACTCACCTGGACAAAGCTATCTGGCGGTGGATTGCCGCCGCTCTCCGGCCGTACTTCCGTCGCGATCGCACAGAATACCAACGCGCAGCGGATGTATCTGATCCAGAACTCCGGATTGTATCGCTCGGACGACGGTGGTACCACGTGGCGTCAGATGGATGCGTCGGATCATCGCATCGCGAATGGACAGGGCGGATATAACTGCGGTGTGTATGTCAATTCGCAGAACCCCGACATCGTTTACACCGTGAGCACGTCCAGCTACGTCTCGACCGACGGCGGCAACACTTTCACCGGATTCAAGGGTGCACCAGGCGGCGATGATCCGCAGCAGATGTGGATTGACCCAACCAATGGTCAACGCTTGTTCTTCGGCGAGGATCAGGGTGCAACAGTCTCGCTCGATGGGGGAAAGACATGGAGCCCGTGGTACAACCAGTCAACAGAACAGGTTTACCATCTGTCGACCGACAACTCTGCACCGTACTGGGTCTACGCAACTCAACAGGACGCAGGTGCCATCAGAACGCGGAGTCGTGGCAATCTTGGAGAGATAACACCGCTCGACTGGAGTCCAGTGCCTGGTTGGGAATGGGGTACCATCGTACCAGATCCGCTCAACCCGAAGATCGTATACGCGAGCGGTTCCGGAATTGTAAAGATCACGTATCCGAGCGAGCAGTGGATCAACGTTAGCCCATCTGCCGATCCTGGCGAGCAAGTGCGTACCACGAGCTCGCAGCCAGTCATGTTCTCGCCCGTGAACAAACATGAGTTGCTGGCTGCATTCCAGTTTGTCGCCGCCTCCACGAACGGCGGCGTGACATGGAAAAAAATCAGCCCCGATCTCACGTACCCTAAAGGCGAGAGCCCGCAGCCTGCACGGAAGCCCCGGCCCGACACGAAAGACACAACACGTGCCACGCCTCCGAACCGCAGTGCCATCGAATCCATGTCAGCGTCGAGTGTTTCGGCCGGGATCATCTGGGTCGGCACCAATAACGGGCTTATCAAGATCACCAGAGATAACGGCGCAACGTGGGAGGACGCTTCGATTCCGGATCTTCCGAACCGTGCTCGCGCAGACATTTCATCCGTCGACGCGTCGCATCAGGATCCGGCGACGGCGTACGTCGCCGTCGACTATCACACGATTGGCGACTACACGCCGTTCCTCTACCGCACTCACGACTACGGCAAGACGTGGACGAAAATCGTCAACGGTCTTCAGACAGATCAGCCGAGCGGAAGTTTCGCCCGCGTTGTTCGCAGCGACCCGGAGCGCAAGGGATTGCTCTTTGCGGGAACCGAGAGCTCGGTGTACGTCTCATTCGACGACGGCGACAACTGGCAGTCGCTGATGTTGAATCTTCCGAATACGTCATACCGCGACATAACATTTCACGGTAACGATCTCATCATTGGCACCTACGGCCGCGGGATCTGGATCCTCGACGACTACGCGGTGTTGCGCCAGCTTACGCCAGCTCTGGCGAGCCAGCCAGCGCACCTGTTCAAGCCGGATGAAACAATTCGCTATCGACGGAACGTGAATGCTGACACACCGTTCCCGCCAGAAGTAGCATACGCACTCAATCCGCCAGATGGCGTGATCATCTACTATTCGCTTGCGTCCGTTCCTTCGACACCGATCAGCATCGATGTGCTGGACGCATCGCGCGCCCTGGTGCGGCACATGTCCAGTGTTGCTCAGCCACCGGCCAAGGAGACAGCCGATCCGCCGGAACCGAATTTCTGGCTCGCGCCTCCCTTCGCTCTTCCGGCTGAAGCAGGGATGAATCGAACGACCTGGGACATGCGCTACGATGCACCGCCGGCTTTGACACACAGCTTCGAGATCAATGCAAATCCGGGCCTGACGCCGGCTTCGCCCGAAGGACCGTTGGCGCTCCCCGGCGTTTACACGATCAAGCTGACCGTCGATGGCAGGAGCTACACGCAGACCGCGACCGTGAAAAATGACCCGCGCTCACCAGCGACGCTCGCCGACCTGCGGGCCCAGCACAATCTGCTTATGAAGATTTACGCGGGTTCGAAGGAATCGTGGGATGGCTACAATCAGGTGGCGGCCATGCGGCCCGCTGTAGCAGCGCTCACGGCATCCAGCCAGCCTGCTGAAGTAGTTGCCGCGGCAAAGGCGCTTGACGCCAGGCTTGACGCCGTAGGCGGCGCTGCGGCCGGTGGCAGACGCGGCTTCTTTCGCGGGGGCCCACCTCCGCCGCCAACTTTCGAACGTGTGAACGGTACCATGGGAAGCGAACTCACAGCACTCGACAATGGAGACATGGCTCCGACCAGCGCAACGCTCCGTGGCTACGCGGAAAACTGCGCCCAGTTGAAGAGCGTTGTCGCCAGCTGGAAGACAGTGAACGAAAAGGATCTGGCCACGCTCAACGCGGTGCTCACGCGCAATAACCTCGCGAACATTCGTTCAACGGCGACAGCTCTACCTGTTCCCGCCTGTTCAGCCGGCCTGTCCGCGGAGGATCTGCGAATAGTTGCAACCCATACGGGAACAATGGTGTCCCACTCTCCGTCAGAGGAAGAAGAGGAAGGCGACGACGGATCTGGCCAGCGTTGACTTCCTGGCGCAGCCGCGTATCATCGCTTGATTAGCGATGATACGCGGCCTGTTCCGCCGCCAACGGAGATCAATGATGGATCGCGACGTATTCAATTTTGCCGGTGTAATGGTGGTTTGCCTCGCCACTTTGTGGGGCCTCACCGTTATCTGGACACGCACCCGCCGCGACTTGCGCGGCCAGAAGCAACCGCAGCAGTTGAAAACGGACAATATGGACGAGCGATTTCTACAACTTCAGCAATCTGTTGACGCAATCGCTGTAGAAGTCGAGCGGATCGCGGAAGGCCAGCGCTTCAGCGCTCGGCTTCTGGCAGAGTCAAGTCGGCCCGCCAGCTACTCGCCGGAACGATGAGTTACTCTGGCGATATCCACGACTCCGAGCCACAGGGGCACCGATACGTGCATCGACGCTATGAGGCCGCAAAGGCCGGAATCAGTTTTGGATCAGCTCTCGCGATCGCGATTTCGTGGAGCGTGCACCACTCGATCATCTGGGCGATAATCCATGGCTTCCTGTCGTGGATCTACGTCGTCTGGTATGCGGTGATGCGATAAATCAGGCAATCGATATCCAGGTGAATCACGATTGCCTGATCTACCAGGTTTGTGTCGTGTCCAACTACTCGACTGTTACCGACTTGGCCAGATTTCGCGGCTGATCGACGTTGGACCCACGCTTCACCGCGATGAAGTACGCGAGCAACTGTAACGGTACCGACGCCAGGATCGGCGTCACCAGATCGAGCGTTTCCGGAATTCTGAATTCGTAGTCGATCAGTCCTTCAAGCGCTGGCTCGGGTCGGCTCGTGATCGCGATTACTTTCCCCTTTCGCGCCTTCACTTCCTGCACGTTCGATACGACTTTCTCAAAGACAGAATCGTGTGGCGCGATGAACACAACCGGCATCATCTCATCGATGAGTGCGATCGGCCCATGCTTCATCTCCGCCGCAGGATAACCCTCTGCGTGGATGTAGCTGATTTCCTTCAGCTTGAGCGCACCCTCGAGCGCCGTCGGAAAATTGTAACCGCGGCCCAGATAAAGGAAGTTCGATGCGCGCTTGAATTCCTCTGCGAGCGCTTCGATCTCGTCCGCGCGATCTAGTATGTTCTGCACCTGCGCTGGCAGCGCGTGCAGCGCCTCAACTATCTCGCGGCCGCGCACGGGCGACAACGCACGAAGCCTCGCGAGCTTGAGCGTGAACAGGAGGAGCGCTGTCACCTGACTCGAGAAGGCCTTGGTCGATGCTACACCGATCTCCGGACCCGCGTGGATATATGACCCGCCGTCTGACTCACGCGCAATCGTTGAACCAACCACGTTCACGATTCCCATCGTGCGCGCGCCGCGATGCTTCGCTTCCCGCATTGCCGCCAGGGTATCGGCAGTTTCACCAGACTGCGAAATGACGATGCATAACGTGCGGTCAGTTACAACCGGATTCCTGTAGCGAAATTCCGACGCGTACTCGACTTTTGTCGGAATTCGCGCAAGATCTTCGAGCATCATCCCGCCGATCAGCGCGGAATGCCAGCTCGTGCCACACGCCGTCAGTACGATGTTATCGAAACGAAGTAATTCCTCATCCGTAAGATTGAGGCCGCCAAGCTTTGCCGTTCCAGTGTCGTCCAGAAGGCGACCGCGCATCGTATTCTCGATCGTCTGCGGCTGCTCGAAAATCTCCTTGAGCATGAAGTGCGCATAACCACCGCGCTCGATCTGTCCGAGATCCCAATCGACCTTGCTCACACTGCGCAACATTTCGCGGGCATCGTTGTCGAGAATGCGGTAGCCGTTGCGATCCAGCACAGCAATATCACCATCGTCCAGATAGACCACCTGGCGAGTATGTGCCAGGATGGCCGACACATCACTCGCAACGTAGTACTCGCCTTCGCCGAGTCCGATCAACAGCGGGCTTCCCTTACGAGCCGCAATCAGCTTGTTGGGATCGCGACTCGAAATAACCGCTATTCCGTACGTCCCCTCGACCTGTGACAGCGCATCCATCACTGCCTGTTCGAGCGAATCCTCGTACGCCGCCTGTATCAGGTGCGCGAGCACTTCAGTATCTGTCTCCGAAACGAACTTGTAACCCAGCGCCTGCAACTTGCTGCGAAGAGGCGAAAAATTCTCAATGATCCCGTTATGGACGACCGCCACGGTCCCGTCCATTGACACGTGTGGATGGGCGTTGCATTCGGTGGGTGCGCCGTGCGTGGCCCATCTGGTATGAGCTATTCCCACGTTACCCGAAATCGGCATCGCGCTCAGAACCGCTTCGAGCTTGGAAATCTTCCCTGCAGCCTTCCGGATCTCGACTCCGTTACCGTTCATGACGGCGACACCAGCTGAGTCATAACCCCTGTATTCGAGGCGCCTGAGCCCCTCAACGAGGAGCGCGCTCGCGCCTTTGTCACCGATGTAGCCGACTATTCCACACATGCAATAAGTCTGTGGTTTGGGAAGTTCCTGATCGAACGGACACTCAGCCTCATGGCACCCAATCTAGAAGCGGGGAGCATGCCGGGCTATGCCGAAACGCGAACGGGCGGAAAACCGGTACGAGACCGGCTTCCCGCCCGCGTGAGCGGATCGACCAACTAATGACTTCACATCGCGACCTACGGCTTGATGACCGTCCGGGGTGCCTCTGGCGGTGTCGACTGTGTCGACTGTGTCGGCTGGGGCGGTACGCGCATGGATTCCCTTACCGCCCTCTGCTGAGCCTCATTTCGAGGCGCCGGTGACAGCGACGGGTTTGGGGACAGCCTGGGGTTCGGTGCAAGCTGAGGGGAGCCACCAAGCATCTGACCCTGACCCTGCTGTCCCATCGCGTGCTCCCTGTCGCTTGCGCGGCGGTTCATATCCGCGCGACCCGATTCCTGCCTCCTGGCATTTGCGCGGCCGTCCATATCGCCGCGATCCGACGGTCTCCTGTGGACATATCCACCATCCATCGTTTCAAGCTGGACGCCCGGTGCCACCTTTACAGACGAAACCGGGATAGCCTGATCGCCGTTCGCGGCAGTGTACATCACACGATTTGACCCACCGTCTCGGGGTGCCAAACTACCGCGGTCCGCCTCGGCCACACGCTTACCAATAATCGTGGGCAGTACAGTTGGCGCAGCGAAATTGCTTGCGTTGCTTGTTGTGCCACCGGAACCAACGGGCGCTACAACCGCTGCCGACGCGGTTTTCTGAACAACAGGATTCGATGCGAGATTTTCCGCCCGCACACGCAAATCTCCCGCGCAGCCATTGAACGGATAGTTGTACGGCACAGCCCTGGCGTCGCCATTGCTACACACGATGATCCTGTACTGAACCGCAGTTCTGCGCTGTCTGTCCGCAGCGTCCTGTGGCCAGATCATGTACACGTCGGCATCCCATGATTGATCATCACCCAGCGAAATCGCGTTATTCACAAGAGCATCGAACGCGACGTCGTTATCAAAGGAACGCGCGCTCGCATCACCAATCGTGGACGCAAGGCGCATCGGACGGTGCACGAAGCGAGCGACGTCCAGTGGGTGACGCGATGCAATCACATACAGATACGAAGGGCCGCCAAAGTGGGGAAGGAGCACAACGCGGTACGCATCGTCATCGAACGATATGCCAAGCAACTGGTTGACGTTGTAGCCCTTGGGCTGAAGCCGCTCTGGAGTATCTACAAGCGGATAGAGTTGCCGCACACCAGAACCCGGGTACACCATGAATGCCGCTACGTACGCAGGCTCGCTCAATCGGTATCGGAGCGGTTGATGCGTCTCCGGGGACGGCGGCAAAAGCACGATCTTGAGGCCGTGATCAGACTGATTCGCGAATTTGTCAGTCGTGCTGGTTTGCGCTGCAAGCGCCGTAGCCAACAGGGACAGACAAGCGAATAATGCTGTCTTGCGCATGGTTACCTCTTGGGTAAATGCAACTGCGTCAACTGCCCTGACTTGGTGCATGGCGTGTGCCGGTGTCGCGATGCCACCCTTTAATTATACGCCGCAGAGAGGGAAACGCTACCAAAAAATTCCTGTTTCCCACCGACACTACCCGGCTGTCAGCCTCTCGACAGCTTCCCGTCCAGCTGTGATCAGAGCTCTTGCTCTCTCAACTGTCGGCGCCTCTGCGATTACACGGACGATAGGCTCGGTGCCCGATGGTCGAACGTGCACCCAGCGATCGCTCCACGACAGCCGCATTCCATCCTGCGTATCGACGTCAGCATCTGGGAATGCGCTGCGCAGACTCGCGTACACACTATCCAGCGGCGCGTCCGGACGGGCAAGCTTGTCCTTGACGATCGCATAGCGCGGATAGCTGTCCACGATGGCCGACAGTGAACGATTCTCCTGATGCAGGAGTTGCAGTATCAGCGCAACTCCAACTGGTGCGTCACGTCCAAGATGCATTTCAGTGAGAATGACGCCACCATTTCCTTCGCCACCGATGGCCGCGCCCTCGCTGCGCATACGCGTTGCCACATTCACCTCGCCAACTGGCGCGCGTACAACTCTACGTCCCGCACGCTCCGCAACATCATCGACAATGCGACTGGTTGAAAGATTCGTCACCACCGGACCATCGCGATGTCCAAGCACAACACTCGCCGCCAGCGCCAGCGTGTAGTCTTCGCCGATCGCCTTCCCTTCATCCGACACCAGCGCGAGCCGATCGACGTCCGGATCGACTGCGAAACCAACCGCCGCGCCACTCTTCTTTACCAGTGCCTCCAGCTCACCCAGATTCTCCGCAACCGGCTCTGGTGGACGCGGGAAGCGCCCGTCCACTTCCATGTTTATGCTGGTTACGACACAGCCAAAACGCTCCAGCAGAATCGGCATGAACAAACCACCTGCACCACGGACACAGTCGAGAGCAACTTTGAACTTGCGAGCGCGAATCCCAGCGACATCAATGAAGGGAAGTGCCATGATCGCATCAACGTGCCGCTGAATAGCCGCATCATCACGCTCAACGACACCGAGTTTATCCCACGTCGCGCGCGCGTAATCGCTCTCTACTGCAGCACGCATTTCACGCGATTCATCACCGTCCAGAAACAGGCCCGACGAGCCGATGAATTTCAGCGCGTTCCACTCGATCGGATTGTGACTGGCTGTTATTCCAAGTCCACCAGCGGCGTGATGATGCTCCACCGCAAGTTGAATGGTCGGCGTCGGTACGATGCCAATATCGATGATCGTCACGCCAACGCTCTCCAGCGCGGCGATCACCGCGTGACGGAACATCGGGCCGCTCACTCGACTGTCGCGTCCAAGCACTATCGCTCGGCTGCCCGGTTTGCGCGCCAACGCCCAGTGTCCGAAGCCGGCGGCGAACTTGCCAACGACCTCAGGTGTCAATGCTTCCCCGACGCGACCGCGCACGCCAGAGACACTTACCATCAAGCCAGGATAGTCCATGGAATAAAAAGCTGATGCCCGTGCGTCACGCACGAGCATCAGGCAAATCTACGTCATCCTGCCGCGAACCGACGTATCAACGAGACATCAGTTCACGCTGGGGAGGCGTTTCCGACGCTAACTCGTCAGTTTTTCGCGCCGTATTACGTGGATAAATGCCGTCGCAAGCTCGGGGTCGAACTGAGTACCGGAGCATCGCGTAATTTCGGCGATCGCGTCGTCCGGGGACATGAACCGACCCCGCCGATAAGCGCGGCCACTCGTCATCGCGTCGAACGCATCTGCAACACCCGCTATCCGCGCTTCCATCGGAATGTCGTAGCCAGCCAGTTTATCGGGGATGCCGCGCCCGTCAAATCGTTCATGATGCGAGCGCACGATACTGAGCGCCACAGGCTCTTCGCCGAGCAACGGTGAAAGTATCTGCCAGCCCAGCATGGGATGCGTCATTATGTGCGCATATTCCTCGTCTGTGAGTGGGCCCTCCTTGTTCAGCACCGCTTCTCGAACGCCGATTTTCCCGATGTCGTGAACCTGGCCACCCAACTCGATCTGCCGGACCATAGACTCAGGCAAGCCAATCTCGCGCGCCAGCAGCGACGAATACTGGCTCACGCGGATCGAGTGCCCGCGGGTGTACTGGTCTTTCACCTCGAGCGCCTCCACCAGAGCCTGAACTCCCCCCAAAAATAATTCCTCCAGGCGGCGGGCCTGCGCGGCCACCAAGCGCTCCAGCCCGGTCTGATAGTCGCGGTTCTCGAGTATCAGCCGCCGCTTTTCCATGGCCTGCCCGACCCGGGCGAGGACTTCTTCCAGGTGGAACGGCTTGGTCAGGTAATCCATCGCCCCGTTCGCAAGGCAGCTCAGTGCCAGCTCTACATCGGCGACGGCGGTAATCAGGATGACTGCCAGGTCGGGGTATTTGGCTCGCGCCTGCCTGAGCAGCTCGATACCGTCCATCCGAGGCATCCGGATGTCGCTGAGGAGCAGGGCCGCTGGTACCTTGGCGAGCTGTTCGAGGGCTTCGACCCCGTCGGAAGCTTCCAGGCACGTAAACCCGTCGCTCGTCATCAAACGGACGAGCACCTGTCGCAGTCTTGGCTCATCGTCCGCGATTACACAAAACATCGGTGCGGGCGCCGTCACGTCATCATCTCCCTCATATTTCAAGAAGTATTCTAGCCTCTGATCCAAACACCTGCCATGACAAAGATCTTCGATTCAGACATGTCCGCCGCCTTCGGGACCCGCGCAATCCACGCCGGCCAGCGACCAGACCCCCTGTCTGGGGCAATAATGACACCGATATACCAGACGTCCACATATGTCCAGGAGGCCCTGGGAGTTAATAAGGGCTACGAATACGCCCGTGGCAAGAATCCAACGCGCGAAGCTCTGGAACGCAACGTAGCCGCGCTCGAAGGCGCTCAGCACGGCTTCGCATTTTCCAGTGGAATGGGCTGCCTCGACTCGATCATGAAACTGTTCAAGTCGGGCGATCACTTCGTCGTTGGCGAAAATGTGTATGGCGGAACGTACAGATTGTTCGACAAGATCCTCCGTGCTTACGGCATGACCTTTTCCTACGTGGATACACGCGACCCACAGCTCATCGCGGATGCGTGCACCAGCGCAACAGCGGCAATCATCATCGAGACACCGACCAACCCGCTCATGCGACTCACCGATATCCAGGCTGCTGCGGATGTCGCTCATTCGCACAAGGCACTTCTCATCGTCGATAACACGTTTGCGTCGCCCTATTTCCAGCATCCGTTCAAACTCGGCGCAGACATAGTCTGGCACTCGTCCACGAAATATCTGAACGGTCACAGCGACATGGTCGGCGGCATTGCGCTCGTCGTGGACGACGATCTGGCGACAAGGTTGCAATTTATTCTGAATGCTGCCGGCGCGGTCCCAGGGCCGATGGACGCGTGGCTGGTCCTTCGTGGTACCAAGACTCTCCACCTTCGAATGGAACGTCATGACAGCAACGGGCGCGCAATTGCAGCGTGGCTTGCGTCCAGGGTCGGCGAGGCCAACGTGTTCTATCCCGGACTCGAATCCCATCCGCAGCACGCTCTCGCGGTCAAGCAGATGTCCGGCTTCGGCGGCATGATTTCCGTCGAAACCGGAAGCCGCGATAACGCGGCGCGCATGTTGCGGCGCGTCAAGCTATTCTCGCTGGCGGAGTCTCTCGGCGGCGTCGAGAGTCTCATCAATCAGCCCGCCGAGATGACCCACGCATCCGTCGAACCCGCGCGAAGAGCCCAGCTCGGTATCACCGACGGACTCATACGACTATCGTGCGGTGTCGAAGACCTGGGCGATCTTATCGCAGACCTCGACCAGGCGCTCAAATGACCGGCTCCCTCCCTGCAGTCACTCCGTTCCAGCGCCGCACTCTCACCCAGATAGCTCCCGTCGCCTGGGAACATCCGGCTGATCGCGCGGCACTCCAGACTCTCCGAGCGATTCCAGGCCTGGATGAACTCGTGCGAAAGGTCATGAGCTTCCTCGGCGAACGCGGCGTACGGCAACTCTTCACTGCCGACTCCGTACGCGTCAACGAACGCCAGCGGCCAAAACTCCATGCGCTGTATTCCGAAGTACTCGAAACACTCGACTGGCCTGAACGGCCTGATCTGTTCGTTACGCAGACTCCGTTCGTGAACGCGATGGCGGTGGGCTTCGAGAAGCCGTTCATCGTAGTTCATACCGGCGCGCTCGGAATGCTCGCTGAACCGCAACAGCGCGTGTTGTTGGGTCACGAAGTAGGGCACGTCATGAGTGGCCACTCGACTTACTCAACACTCGCGCTACTGTTTCTTTCATTCGGGTTCAATGCGATTCCCGGGCTCGGCCTGATCGCGCTCCCGATTCAACTTGCATTGCTCGAATGGTATCGCAAGGCCGAGTTCTCGGCTGATCGTGCCGGCCTGCTCGCATCGCAACAACCATTGGAAGCCATGCGAATGTTCCTGCTCTTCGCAGGCGGCAACAGCGACGCAGATGAAACAAGCCTGGATGAGTTTCTCGTACAGGCACAGCAGTATGAGGGCGATACCGGCGCGATCGACCTGCTGTTCAAGTTGCTCAACGTCGCCGGCCGTACGCACCCATTCAACACTGTCCGCGCTGCGGAGCTGCAGCGCTGGATCCAGTCTGGGGGATACGACACCATCCGAAGCGGCGAATATCCGCGCCGCGGACCGGATGCCGAACGTCCGCTGACCGATGACTACGCCGACGCAGCTGACTATTACGGCGACAAGGTCAAGTCGATGATGAATCAGATGAGCGATGCTGCTCGTCGCGCGACGGACACCATGAATAGCGCGTTCCGCGGCGGATCGGAGTGAAGGTCCTGATCGTCGGCAGCGGCGGTAGAGAGCACGCAATCGCGTGGAAACTGCTGCAGGACGACCCAACTCTGGACGTACTTGCAGCCCCCGGAAACCCGGGAATCGGGACCCTCGCGCGCTGCGTTCCGATCCAGGCAGATGACTTGCGCGGGATCCTGGCCCTGGCGCGTGAAGAAGCGGTTGATCTCACCGTTATTGGACCCGAAGCTCCGCTCGATGCAGGCATCGTCGATCTCTTCAGAACTAACCATCTTGCCATTTTCGGGCCGACCCGCGGGGCGGCGCGTATCGAAACATCAAAACGTTTCGCGAAGGAGTTGATGGCCCACGCTGGAGTACCAACCGCGCACGCGAGCCATCATACTTCGGTTGATACCGCTCTCGGCGCCGCTCACGCTCTCGGCGCGCCCGTGGTAATCAAGGCGTCCGGACTGGCTGCTGGGAAAGGCGTGGTCATCGCATCAACCATGGCCGAGGCGGAGCGCGCAATTACGGAGATGCTCGACGGTGGAATTTTCGGCGCCGCTGGCAGCGAGGTTCTCGTCGAGGAATTCATGGAGGGCGAGGAAGTCTCGATCTTCGCGATATGTGACGGCCAGCACTCCCGGTTGATGATCGCAGCTCAGGATCACAAACGCCTTGAGGACGGAGATATCGGGCCGAACACAGGCGGAATGGGCGCATACGCACCGGTGTCGCTCGACACCCCGGCGTTCCGCGAATTCGTCAAGGTTCGGATCATCGATCGCATTCTGGCTGCGTTGCGTGAGGAAGGCCACCCGTTCACCGGGCTCCTCTATGCCGGCTTGATGCTCACCGCGGGCGGCCCGATGGTCGTCGAATTCAACTGCCGATTTGGTGACCCGGAAACGCAGGCCCTACTTCCACTCATGGCGAGCTCACTGCTGCAACCGATGCTCACGGTTGCGCGCGGTGAAACACTTGTGGGCACTCCAGAGTTTGATTGGCTTCCCGATTCCTGCGTGACAACGGTGCTTGCCGCGGCTGGCTACCCCGCGGCCGTTCGAAAAGGCGATCCCATAACCTTCCCTGAGCCACAGGAAGGAGTGTACGTCTTTCACGCTGGTACTCGCCTCGCAGACGACTCAGCGAAGCCCACTACGCCCATACCGGCAGTTGTGACGAGTGGTGGTCGAGTACTATCGGTAAGCGCGGTGGCGCCGACGCTGCACGCAGCTGCGACGATGAGCCGCCACTACGCGGGGCGCATCAGCTTTGCCGGAAAGCAGATGAGGCACGACATTGGATGGCGCGAACTTTTCCGGGAGATCGAGGCGCCACACGACGGCAACCGCCATGCCTGAGTTGCCGGAAGTAGAGACGATCGCGCGCGGTGTGCATGCGGCCGTCGCTGGTCGTACGATTGAGGCTGTGGGAGTTCCACGACCGGATGTGTTGCGCGAAGTTACCGCAAGGACATTCGCAAAGCGCGTCCGGGGAACAACGATTCTCGAATCGCGACGACGCGCCAAGCATATCGTCGTGACGCTCGACAACTCCGATTCGCTTGTTGTGCAGCCGCGCTTTACCGGCGCGCTCCTCGCAACCCGCGGCAGTGAGCTGACGGACTACGACCGTCATTACACTGCGGTGCTCCTTGGGCTCGATTCAGGGTACGTTCTCGCCTATCGCGACGTGCGGCGCCTCGGAACCGTTTCGCTGATGAATCCCGAGCGCCTCGGAGAGTACTTCGGTGAACTGGGCGACGAACCCCTCGAAGAGGGATTTACTGGCGCGCGGCTTTCGGCTATTCTTGGGGCGTCTCGCCAGCCCGTCAAGAAGGTCATCATGGATCAGTACAAGGTCGTGGGAGTCGGCAACATCTACGCAAACGAAGCGCTCTGGCGTGCCGGAATAGATCCGTCGCGTGCTGCAGACAGGATCACGCCCGGCGAAGCCTCTGATCTGCGCGACGCGATCGTCGCAGTGCTTGACGAAGCAATCGCATCGGGCGGCTCCAGCATCCGCGATTACCGCAATGCTACGGGTGAAGCCGGAGCGTTCAGCGAGTTCCTGTGTGCCTACGGACGCGCTGATGAAGAATGTTATCGATGCGGTGCAAAATTGATCGAGACCCACGCGATCGATGGACGTCAGACGGTGTTCTGCTCCCACTGTCAGAGCTGACTAGTTCATCCAGTGTCAAAGTCCCGCGCATACACCTTCAAGGATCCCACGAGCGAGGAGCAACTCGCCACCATGCGAGCCGTGGTTCGGGAAACTGCTCGCAACGTGCCCGGCGTGTACCGCATGATTGCCGACAACGGCGAGATTGTGTACGTAGGCAAGTCAAAGCAGATCCGCTCTCGTTTGCTGAGTTACTTTCGTGCGTCCTATCCCGAAGACAAGGGTGCCCGGATCCTTCGCGAGGCCGTCAAAGTGGAGTGGGATTATGAGCCCAGTGAATTCGCCGCGCTACTATGCGAACTGCGGCTGATCAAGAAATACCGCCCTCGCTTCAACGTCGCAATGAAACGCGATACGCGTCACTACTCGTTCATCAGGATCTCGCGCGGCGCGGCGCCGCGCCTCAATGTCGTGCGCGGCGCCAGCCCCGACGATGCTGCAGTTTACTACGGGCCCTTCGTCGGAGCTCAGCGCGTTTCTGAAGCGGTTCGCGAACTGAACGACGTACTTGGTTTACGCGATTGCCGCAGTGATATGCCGATCTTTTTCTCGGATCAGCACGAGCTGTTTCAGATTGGACGTACGCCTGGTTGCATCCGCTACGAAATCGGGAAGTGTCTGGGACCGTGCGTCGGCGGCTGCACGTTCGCTGAATACGACAGGCAGCTGGCACTGGCGCGAGCCTTTCTCGACGGATCGAATGCCGGGCCAGCCGACACTCTGCGGCAACAGATGGAAGCAGCCAGTCGCGCGATGCAATTTGAGCGTGCGGCTATCTTCCGCGATAAGCTGTCACGCCTTGAGACGCTTCGGGAACAGTTCGACCGCCTCCGCTTTGCGGTAGAATCACTCTCGTTTGTGTATAACGTCTCTGGCTGCGACGGACGTCATCGTACCTATGTAATTCGACGCGGAGTAGTGCGTGCGGAACTGGATACTCCCACAAGCCGGCGCGATCGGGCAGCGATGCGTCGGCTTGTGGCTGATATCTTCGATGAGAAACCAGCTCCAAGCTGGTCGGTTCCGACCCATGAGATCGACGAGCTGCTGTTGCTTTCCAGCTGGTTTCGCAAATTCCCGGAAGAAATGAAACGCGCAACTCGCGTGGCCTGATGACCGGAAGCACCCACGCCAGGTCCCTGGATCCTACTTCTTGTGGCTGTCGCCACCGCGTGGCTTTTGCGTCGCACGAGGATCTGGCTCGCCAGTCTTTGCATCCAGTACCGCTTCGGTAGAATCGGGCGAATCCATGCCGCGCCCGACTGTGCGTTCACCGAATTTGTCAGCGCGCTTCTCGGCAGCGCTTTCCTGATGTGCCCCGGTGCGAGTTTTGCTATGCTTACTGTCAGTCATGTGCGTCTCCGTTGAGGTCCGTGAGGTCCGTGAGGTCTGTGCAACGCCCAAGTGCATCCATCGTGCCCATCTGCAGCTTTGATCGCGTGCAGCTGAGGCAGTATCCGAAACGGCAGCGAGAGCACCTGTCTGGTGCGGCCCTACCCTCCCGCTCGCTCCTTCGGCTGGGAGTCACGTTGCTTCTGGGCGCGACACTTTCCCTCACACAGGCTTGCCGTCGGGAACTCCCTGCGACATCGGAGGTGCAGCACCTCGATTCTCTACCGACGCCACCGCCGCTTGCGCTGTCCCGGTTCAACGTCCCACTGACGTACGACTACACGCCAATTCTTGAGCTTGTGGAAAAATCGGTTCCGAAGCAGTTCGGTTCGCTCGACAGCGTGAAGATGGTTGGCAACGATGAGAATCGACATTACGCGTACGAGGCGAACCGCGGACCATTCACGTCGTTCGTACGCGACAACCAGGTTCACCTGCGAGCGACACTCACTTATGCCGCGCGCGGATACTTCAAGCCTCGATTCGGTCCTACAATCGGAGCCGGGTGTGGTGGCGACACGCCTGCCGACCGACCACGAATTGCCGTGGAACTCGTCACGCCGCTGACCATATCTCCAGACTGGCATCTCGATTCACACGCGCGTATCGCGACGCTCGCACCTGCAACGAACACTGATCGCGACAAATGCACCGTCAGCATTATTCGCTACGACGTGACCGAACGCGTTGTCGGCGCAGCACGCTCGGCCCTTCTGAAACATCTACCCGAGATCGACCGCAAGATCGACAATGTCGATTTGTCCAGCCGCTTTCAGGAATGGTGGACGCTGTTGAATCGCCCCATCCAGCTCGCGGACAGTGTTTGGCTGCGGCTTGATCCGGAGCAGCTCCGAATTGGTGACGTCAGCCAGGATGCAGCGCCACGCACGTTCGTCGTCGATGCCGGCCTGGATGCTCATCCCCGGATTGTGACAGGACCGCAACCGCAGATCGTCGCAAAGCCGCTCCCGCCGCTGGCGCGTGACACCGCAGCCAGCGGATTCCGCGTGGTGCTCGAAGGAACCATCGATTACGCCACCGCATCCAGATCGATTGCCGTCGCCCTGAGAGGAAAGTCGATTACAGAAGCGTCAAGAACGGTTACGGTGAGGGATGCTTCTGTATCCCCATTGCCGCACGGTCAACTCGCTCTCGCGATAAGCTTCAGTGGAGATGCGAATGGCAGCCTCGTGTTCATCGGGACACCGCACTACGATCGGCAAGGGGGCGAGCTTTCCGTACCAAACCTCGATTACGACCTCAGCACTGATAACGCACTGATAACTGCGTACAGCTGGCTGAAGTCCGATGCCTTGCGCGCACTCTTCCGCGACAAGGCAAGAATCCCGGTTCAACCCTTGCTCGACGCAGGTAAATCTCTCCTGACCGAAGGAATGAACAGGAAGCTGGGTAACGACGTTACCCTGTCGGCGAAAATCGACTCGGTTGATGTCGCAAGTATCTATGTCACGAAACAGGGAATCGTCGTGCGCGCAATCGCTATCGGGAATGCGGGGATGCAGGTCCAGCAACACTGACCCGGTCGCCAACCCGCTTCTTTTCTCCCACATGAATCGCTACAACACCAAAGGTGTACGATCTCCAGTGTACAGAATCAAATCCGGCGTCGCGCATACGCTGCGCAAGATCCGCCTCAGTGGGGAAGTGCGCGACTGATTTCGGCAGATAGTTGTATGCGCTGTGATGCCGTGCTACCGCGTTGCCGATCAGCGGACAGAGATGGTTGAAGTACAGACGATATATCCACCCCACCATCGGATTCTGCGTCGCACCAAACTCCAGAATCACGAAGCGAGCCCCCGGTCGCAGCACACGGTACACCTCGCGAAGTGCGCCATTGAGATCGACGACGTTCCTGATGCCGAATACGACGATCGCGCCCGCAGCGAAACCATCGGCAAATGGAAGATCCAGCGCATCCGCTGTAACCGGGCGCACAACATCGGGCGATACCTTCTCCAGCCCCGCGCGTAGCATTGGCTCTGCGAAGTCCGCCGCGACAACCGACCCCTTGAACCCCTTCCCTGCGCCAATCTGCGACGATATGTCCATGGTGCCCGCACATAGATCCAGATATGTCGCTGCTGGATCGCGTTCAATATTCAATTCGCGAATCGCCTTTCTGCGCCACCATTGATCCAGCCTGAAGCTGATGATCCGGTTGACACGATCGTAGTGCGGCGCAATGTCCGAGAACATCTGCTTGACGTAGCCACGTTTCACCGCGGCACCGGTGGCTGCGGCATCGGCAGTCGCGCGTTCCGTGTCCAGAGCCGTCATATCCGGGAACCGACTGGACGCTCACCGCCACCGTGCTTGCAATCGGTTACAATAGCGCACTCTACAACCGTTCTATGCACTGGTTGTCGTGCCCGTCGACTGTGGCTCGCCAGCGAACGCCTCCAGTACAAGTCCGGCGAGCTGCGTAAGTGCCTTCGCCGCTCCCGATTCTGGCTCCGCATCAACAATCGGTCTCCCGGAATCACCGCCCTCGAGAACACGCGGGTAAAGCGGAATCTCCACGAGCAATGGAAGACTGAGAGTGTCGGCGAGTTTGCGGCCGCCGCCCGACCCGAACAACGCGGTTGGCTTGCCACAGTGAGGGCACTCGAAGTACGACATGTTCTCGACGATCCCCAGGATCGGAACGCCAACGCGCTCGAACATCTTGGCACCGCGCAGCGCATCGCCAGTCGATACATCCTGCGGTGTTGTCACAATGAGCGCACCGTGCACGTGCGTCGCCTGCACGAGCGAGAGTTGCGCGTCACCCGTACCCGGCGGCATGTCGACAATCAGAAAATCCAGCTTACCCCACGCGACGTCGCGCAGAAACTGGTTGATCACCTTCATGATGATCGGGCCGCGCCAGATCGCAGGTTGATCGGGCGCGACAAGAAAGCCGAGCGACACTACACGCACGCCGAAAGCTTCGTGCGGTACCATTCGATCGTGATTGTCCAGCCGCGGCGGCCCATCCAGGCCGAGCATCCGCGGAACGTTCGGCCCGTAGATATCCGCATCCATTATTCCAACGCGGGCGCCAGACTTGGCCAGCGCAACCGCAAGATTTACCGCTACTGTCGATTTGCCGACTCCGCCTTTACCGCTCGATACGGCGATCAGCTTGCCAAGGTTGGGATAGGCCACAGGTGTTGGTGGCGCAACTGATTTCGGGGTCGGAGCGTGGTCCATTACCGGGAGCGCTCGGCCCCGGGGAGTTTCATCTGTCATGCTCGAAATGTAAAACCCGACGCTCCGGCGACGGCGTCGCCAAATGCCGACGCACTCAGCGAACCACCGCGCACGCGTGCAGAACTACCGCTCCGCCCGAGTCATAGCATCCATTCCGTCCAATTTTGGGACCAATCAAAGATCGAGCGGTACCGTTGCGATAGCCTGAGAAATCGTGCTTTTAGAACATTCGTTCGATCGACTACAACACCCTTGACACGATATAACTTAGATATATCTTAGTCGTAGCGACATATCGAAGTTATATCTAACTATCCAATCTTGAGGCGACCCTGATGTCTGGATTCGATTGCAAAACCGGCTGGATGCGCCGGGGAATGTGGAAGGGCAACTGGGGCTTCGATGGTGCCNNGTTCGATCAGGGTGACCTCAAGTATGTCATCCTGCAGCTTCTCGTCGAGAAGCCACGGCACGGCTACGAGATCATCAAGGCGATCGAGGAGCGTTTTGGCGGCGCTTACTCTCCGAGCCCGGGAACGGTCTACCCCACGCTCACGATGCTTGAGGATATGGGCTATGCCAGGGTAATGCCCGAAGAAAGCGGCAAGAAGGTGTACGAAATCACCGACGACGGCCGAAAGTACCTCGAAGACAACCGCTCAGCGGTCGACGACATATTCTCGAGAATTACCGACTTTGCGCAGAGCATCTTTGGAGAACCGATGATGCAGGTCCACCGCGCCATGAAGGATGTTGGTCGCGCGGTTTACGTCCAGAACTCCAAGAGAACGCCGGAGCAGCTGAAGCGCATTTCGGATATCCTGGAACGTGCTGCCGCTGAGATCGGCACGGTCGTTTAACAGCTACTTCGACGCGGCCAGATCGCTGATTAACAAGTCGCGCCGGTACTCAATCAGTACCGGCGCGACTTGCATGGTCCCGCGAAAGCGGGAATCCACCTGCAACCGCGTCAGTCTCGCGACGCTGCCAGATACTTCCGTGCTGCGTCTACTACACGCGTCTCGACATCCTTGAGACTTCCCTCCACCAACGCGCCAGCGGCCTTCACGTGGCCACCACCACCGAACTGGTGTGCAAACTCATTTGCGTCCGCACCGTGCGTTGTGCGGAATGAAATCTTGACACGATCATGACCAAGGTCGCGGAAGAAAATCGCCATCCGGGTGCCAGCAACCGAGCGCGCATGCTCTGCAATGCCTTCCAGATCCTCCGGTCTCACTTTGTGTTTCTCGGGCGCGCCAGCCGCCACAGAAAGCCACGTCAGGCCGTGCTCGGCGTCAACCTGCAACGTGCCTAGCGCCTCGCGCAGCAGCGTCAGACGCCCTACAGGCATGGAAGCATAGATTCGTTGATACATCGCCTCAGGATCAACGCCAGCCGCCAGTAACTGTCCCGCAACGGCGTGACACCNNGTATTGCTGTAGCGGAATCCGCCGGTGTCTGTAACGATTGCGACGTAGAGAGAATTGGCAATCTCCGCGGTGATGTCGAATCCAAGCACCTGAGCGAAATCGTACACCAGCTCCCCTGTCGCACACGCTGACGTATCCGTCAATATTTCCGCGCTGGGTGGATCATCGCTCGGTACGTGATGATCAATGACGAGCTTCGGCACATCGACTGACCGAACGACTTCAGCAAGTTTGCCTAGCCGACCGAGGTCCGCGATATCGAGCACGACGATGACGTCGGCGCTACGCATCACCTCCGCACCACCATCCGCCAGCGCGACCATCCGGATGTCGTCGCCGAGAAGAAAACGAAACATCTCCGGCCACGGAGTCGGGTTCACAATGGTGACCGTCATACCGCGCTGTGCCAGCATGCGCGCCAGAGCGGTCTCCGAACCACAGCCGTCGCCGTCGGAGTTGATATGGGTGGATAATACAATCGAGCGTCCCGCGCGCAGTTCGCGGGCGAGACGCTCGATTGCCGTCCGGCGTCCGGCCGGAACGACTAGTAGATCACGCACCAGCTTTTTCTGCGCGACCAAGTTTAGAGTGGCGCTTTCCGTACGAGAAGTAGATCACCAATCCGATCACGAGCCACACGATGAGCCGGTCCCAGGTTTCCCGCGGCAGACCAGTCATGATGTAACCGCAGATCAGGATGCCCAGAATCGGCACGAGAGGCACGAACGGCGTGCGGAACGGCCTCTCGATATTCGGGTTCACGTACCGGAGTACTATTATGCCAGCGCAAACGATCACGAACGCAAGCAGCGTACCGATGTTCACAAGCTCAGCCAGAGTGCCCACGTCGAACAGACCCGCAACGATCGCGGCGATGCTGCCTGTGAGAATCGTGGTGACGTACGGAGTCTGAAATTTTGGATGGACCTTCCCGAACACAGCAGGAAGCAGCCCATCGCGCGCCATCGAGAAAAAGATTCGCGGTTGGCCCATCAGCATGACTAACACGACTGAAGCCAGACCGAGAATCGCACCGATGTTGACGATCGGCTGCAGCCAGAGCAGCGCCGGGCCGGCCGCCGCGACTGCGACGAACACTGGGTGTGGAACGTTGAGCGTCTTGTAGTTGGTAAGACCCGTGAGGACGAGCGCCATCAGGATGTAGAGCACGGTGCAAATCGCAAGCGAGCTCAGAATGCCGATCGGCATGTCTCGTTGTGGATTCTTCGCCTCCTGCGCCGCGGTCGAGACGGCGTCGAACCCTATGTACGCGAAGAAGACAACTCCTGCTCCGCGCAGAACGCCGCTCCAACCAAAGTGTCCGTACTCGCCCGTATTCGCCGGCAGGAACGGATGCCAATTGGCGCGATTCACATACGCGAAGCCGAAACCGATCACGAGGAGCACGATCGCGATCTTGAGGATCACTATGAAGTTATTGAACGTCGCCGACTCTTTAATACCTACAACGAGCAGAATCGTCATCAACAGGACAAGAACCAACGCGGGGACGTTGAACACGGCACCTGTTCGCGCGAAGCCGACGCCATCAACGTAGGCAAGCGGTGCAGATGACATACTCTTCGACAAAGTCAGGCCGATCTCGTTCATGAACGCGCCGAAGTAGCCGCTCCAGCCCACCGCAACGGTCGCAGCGCCGAACATGTACTCGAGAATGAGATCCCAGCCGATGATCCAGGCTATGAACTCGCCAAGAGTGGCGTAACCGTAAGTGTAGGCACTGCCGGCTATTGGAATCATCGCGGCGAACTCCGCGTAGCACAGTCCGGCAAAGAGACAGCCAAGACCCGCGAAAATGAACGAGAATACGATGCCTGGGCCAGCGTATTGCGCCGCTGCCGTTCCAGTCAGCACAAAAATTCCGGCACCGATGATGGCACCGATACCCAGCGTGGTCAGGTTGAGGGCGCCGAGCGCCCGCCGAAGCGTTTGCCCCTCAACTCCGACGCCGCTGGCTTCAGCTTGCAATTGCGCGATGTTCTTTGTTGACCAGAGTCCCATGTAATTCCTCGACGAGTTGCTGCATCCGGGGCCACACACGCGAACAGACGCGGCGGCACCCCGAATCGCGTGTGACGCTATCCAGAGCCCTGCCTACATTAACCCTTTACTACGACAAAACAGCACCCAGCGTTGCCAGAGTTGCGGGCTTACTCCCTGAAACCCGGCACGCGCGCCGTCCAGCACTCGCTCAAACCGAATAGTTGGGTGCCTCTCGCGTTATCACCACATCGTGCGGGTGCGACTCACGCAATCCCGCCGCGGTGATGCGAACAAATTCGGTCTTGGTCCGGAGTTCGTCAATAGTCCCGCACCCAGCATAGCCCATTCCAGCACGCAATCCTCCAACCATCTGGAAAATCACGTCGGCTGCCGCCCCCTTATAAGGGACCCGCCCCTCGATCCCTTCTGGAACGAGCTTTTTGGCCGACATCTCGCCCTCCTGGAAATACCTGTCCGCGCTTCCATCCTGCATCGCGGCCACGCTGCCCATTCCCCGAATCGTCTTGAAACGGCGACCCTCCATCAGAATTGATTCACCCGGACTTTCCTCTGTTCCCGCCAGCATCGAGCCCATCATGACGCTCGATGCGCCCGCAGACAGCGCCTTCACTATATCACCGGAGTACTTGATCCCACCGTCAGCAATCACCGGCACGTCGCCAGCCCCTGCCACTGCATCCATCACTGCGGTGAGTTGCGGAACTCCAATCCCGGTAACGACCCGAGTGGTGCAGATCGAGCCTGGCCCGACTCCAACCTTGATTGCGTCGACCCCACGCTCGGCCAGCGCACGTGCGCCAGACTGGGTCGCAATGTTACCCGCCACGAGTTGGACATCCGGAAACCGATTACGCACGTCAGCAGTCGCCTTCAGCACTCCTTCGGAGTGTCCGTGCGCCGTATCGATGATCAGCACGTCGACACCAGCGTCGACGAGAGCGGCGGCACGAGCCGTGTAATTGGTTGAGCCGATGGCCGCAGCTACCCGCAAACGCCCATGCTGATCCTTGTTTGCATTCGGAAATTCGCGCCGCTTGTGAATGTCTTTCACGGTGATCAATCCGCGAAGATTCCCGTCTCCGTCCACCACCGGCAGCTTCTCGATTCGGTGGGTGCCGAGTATCTGCTCGGCCTCGTCCAGCGTCGTGCCGACCGGCGCCGTAACGAGGTTCTTCTTGGTCATCGCGTCGCGCAGGGGCCGATCCAGGTTGGACTCGAACTGAAGATCGCGATTGGTGATTATCCCGACCAGCCTCCCGGCATCCACAATCGGAACACCGGAAATCTTGAATCGACTCATCAACGCAACTGCTTCGCGCAACGACGCCGCTGGTGACAGTGTGATCGGATCCAGGATCATACCGCTCTCCGATCGTTTTACACGATCCACTTCGGCCGCCTGACGGTCGATCGACATGTTCTTGTGGATCACGCCTATTCCACCGGCGCGAGCCATCACGATCGCCATCTCGGATTCCGTTACGGTATCCATCGCCGCCGAAACGAGCGGAACATTAAGGGTGATGCCGCGTGTAAAGCGCGACGCTGTCACCACATCGCGCGGATGCACTGGAGAATGCGCGGGAAGGAGTAGGACGTCGTCGAAGGTAAGAGCAGGTTCGGAGCGGATCCTGGAGTAGCCGCTCGGCACTGTCTCTTCCTGCCCAATAGACAAAGGCCCGCCGCCGGATCGAACCGGGCGGACGGGCCTGATTTTTTGCGAAGTGTGTGTCGCCATGGACCAATGTATCACAGTCTACCGATCGTCCGCAAACGGCGGCGCATTCGACGCGGAAGGAAAAAGGCACTCGCCGCCAGAATACTCTCCAGATTGAGCTCGTCCAGCTCGTCCGGATGTCCCATCCAGTGTTCCGCCATTATCTCGTGCCCGGCGCTCTTCATGAGATGCCGGATGGCCAGCACCAGCACGAAAACGTCGTCTACCTCGCCCACCAATGGTATGAAATCCGGGAAGATGTCCTCCGGAAGCAGCACATACGCGACGGCACCAGCAACGAGCAGCTTGTCCACGAGTTCCACTCTCGGGTCAGTAATCAGACCGTAGAGAAGCCGAAGGAAGTTGGGTAATTCGCGAACGGCACCCACCACGGTCCGTTTCCGGCCCGTTGCGGGCTGAGGGTTGCGCGGCTGAGGATCGCGCGGCTGAGGATTGCGCGGCGAGCGCCGGCGCCTCGATTTGGGTGTGCTGGACTCCATGGCTTCCTGCGTCAGTAGATGTAAACCGCCGTCCCTACGGGGACCATCGGGTAGAGCTGCTCCACGTCCTCGTTTAGCATGCGTACGCAACCGTGACTGACTGACCGGCCGATCGACTTTGGTTCGTCTGTACCGTGAATCCCATAACCATCTCCAAGGTCGAGTCGCCGGGTTCCCAGGGTGCCCATGTAGCGCCGCTGAGCGGTGCCAAACGGCGGCACGATCAGATTGCCATTGGCCACCAGCTCATGACCTTCCGTGGGCGGTGGTGCGGCTTGGCCATTCGGCTCGATGACATTCGCCCCCTGCACAGTGAAGCCTGCGTAACTCTTGCTGCGCTCCAGATGCACCAGGCCCAAACCGCGAGCTCGAGCCTGCTCCACATAATGCCAGTCGGGCGGCACCCACGCAGGATTCGAATCTTTCGACTGCACGACCAGCCGACCGCGCGGCGTCTCGAACCGCCAGTGCTGGCCGCTTCCACCCGCCACAAGCTCCTTGCCGCTCGCAGTAGCTACCGGCGCCGTGAACAGAACACTGTCGCCCTGTTTGTACCAGAGACGATGATCCGCAATGCTGATCACAATGTACGGCGCGTTCGCGGCGGGATTCGCATCCTCAAGCACCTGGTTGACACTGTCGCTCTCAATACCAGCCTGCGCGCGCAACTGATTCAACAGATCGAGGTTGTCGTTGAACACCATGCGGTTGACGTCGCGATCGAAACGCAGCTCTGCGGTATCCTGCAACAGTTTGACACTCAGCAATATCGCTATGACGATCCCGAGAATCAGCAACCACGCTATCGCAACTCCGTGCCGTAAGAATTTCACCATCAGTAGAAATACACGGTCATGCCCGCGCTCACATTAGGAAGAATCGCGCGCAAGTCTGCGGCGGCAACACGGACGTCACCGGCAGCGACAGCACCGGAGTCATCGCCAGCATAAATGCGGGCGTCCCCGTTGAGTATGAGCGCGAGCGAATCGCCGTCAACTACTTGTTGCACTGTGCGCTGCCCGCGCGGCAGGGTGGCGGCAGACGTATCGCCCTTGACAGTCTTGAATCCCGGGACCCTCGCGGGCGCAAGCGCGACCCGCATGACTCGCAACAGCGCGCCGTCCCGCTCCAGATACATCACCCCACTGTCAACGGCGATGGAGAGATGCAGGCGCGGATCGAAATGCGCCTGGCGTTTGGCGAGCTCAACCGCCAGACGCACTTTATCCTGCTCCGATTGCGTGACCAGATCGCTCTTCTTGCGCTCAGCGTCCGTCATGCTGGCACGAAGCGTCGATATGTCCTGGCGGTATGCCTGACGACGGTAAAACAGCCACATATCGCCTGCAATCAGCAGAAGAAAAACAACCGCAATGATCTTCAGGAACGTAGGATACGCGTCCCGAAAGGCGGTCCAGCCCTCACGCCTTCGGTCGGCGCCCCGGGATGTTGAGCGCCTGTCGTTGGGATCTTCCGGCTGAGTCATCTAGTGCGGCGTATGGTTTGAATGTCAAGGATGGGAATTCCAACGGGATCACTTTTGCCATCACGCACCCGCGCGGTCACTGTAATACGCTCCAGCGGCTGCAATGCACGAGCCGTGCCCAGCAGCGAAGGCGGAACAACGAGATACGACAACGCGTTTTCCATATTCGGCCCCTTGGCGAGTATGTAGGGCTCCCCATCCTCCAAGCCATGACGCAGCGGATCGGCCGTCTGAAGCGCGAGAAACTGCACATTCCACACTACGGTCTTTCCGCGAGCCGACGCTGGATCTGCACGAAGATCTGCTGCACTCAACCCGGCGCGAAATGTCGTGTCGGCAGGAGCCAGCAACGAGTCAGGAACCCATCCCTCGAGTCGAACTCGCGTCCACCCGTGATCGCGGGCTATCACACTCACGGTCGTTGCCTTCTGCACCGCACCGATAATCGCCGAAGACGGCGCGGCGCGCAATGCAACAAGCGACTCAACGATATACTGATCGTCGGTGGCGGCCTGAGAATCCGGCGTCGGCGGCGCTGCTGCGCGTCCAGTTGCCTTTGCGTGCGACGTCGGCGGCTTGACAGCACCACTCTGTGCGTACAGAGGGATCGCGCTCGCGAACGCGATCACCACGGTTAACGCGACACGACTGATACACACACGTTGGAATGCTCTTGATCGGCACGCGGACGATTCGTATCTGCAGCCAATGGATGAAAGGTGACGCATGGGCTTTAGGCGCTATAGATTAGACGGTTTCGAAGCTACTGCTTTTACACTAAACGAGCGAACATGGCGCACCTTGGACGGTCTGAAAAGTCTGGAGGGCCGGTCGCCCTCATCGTCCTGGACGGTTGGGGATATCGTTCCGAGCGCGAGGGGAACGCGATTGCGCTGGCGAAAACACCCACTTGGGATGCTCTCTGGAGCCTCCAGTCCCGCTCACTTCTGGAAGCGTCCGGCCTACGTGTGGGACTACCCGCCGGCCAGATGGGTAACAGCGAGGTCGGCCATCTCAACCTCGGCGCTGGGCGCGTCGTAATGCAGGACCTGGTGCGCATTTCCGCAGCGATTGAAGATGGATCGTTTTTTCGCAACCCCGCCCTGCTGACTGCATGCAACGCCGCCAAACGTGGCGGAACGCTGCACGTGATGGGACTACTTGGCGGAGGTGGCGTCCACGCAATTGATGCTCACCTTTACGCCGTGATTGACATGGCGGATCGCCTCGGCGTTCCTCAAGTCGCCTTGCATCTTTTGACAGACGGCCGCGACACCTTGCCACAATCCGCGCTGGGATACCTTCGCAAACTTCTCGAATACGCCCGCGGGCGTATTCNNTTCTCGAATACGCCCGCGGGCGGGCACGCGTCGCCAGCATTGGCGGTCGGTACTACGGTATGGATCGTGACAAACGCTGGCAGCGAACAGAGCTTTTCTATCGTGCTTCAGTCGACGGTTCCGGTCCTGCCAACACGGACCCGATTGCGGTTATACAGCAATCGTATGACAACGGTGTCACCGATGAGTTCATAATTCCTGCGGTAATCACGCAGGACGGTGCTCCCGTTGGAGCCATGCACGATGGCGACGCAGTCATCTGCTTCAACTACCGATCTGACCGCATGCGCCAGATCGTCCGCGCCATGATCGACCCGTCGTTCGACGGTTTCGACATTTCCAGCCGACCGTCGCTAACGGTCACGACGCTCACTCAGTACGATGCAACCTTCGACGTCAACGTCGCATTCGCGCCTTTCTCGATGTCGCGAATCGTAGCAGAGGTTGTGTCGGAGGCCGGCAAGACAATGCTCAAGACCGCCGAGACCGAGAAGTACCCGCATGTTACGTATTTCTTCAACGGCGGGCTGGAACCGCCATACCCGGGCGAGGATCGCCGACTGGTACCCAGTCAAAAAGTTGCCACGTACGACCTCGCGCCGCAGATGAGCGCCAGTGGAATCGCCGACATCCTGTGCAAGTCCATGGACGCGAGAGAACACGATTTCACGCTGTGCAATTTCGCGAACGCCGACATGGTTGGGCATACCGGATCGATACCGGCGACCATCGTTGCCGTCGAGACTGTCGACCAATGTCTCGGCCGGATTGTCAATAGCGCACGTAAGTCGGGAACACGGCTGATCATCACGGCTGATCACGGGAACGCCGAAATGATGGTCGACCCATCGACCGGCGGCCCGCACACCGCTCACACCAGCAACCCCGTACCCATCGTCTTTTTCAACCCGGACGGCGAGGAACCGACGATTCGCGGAGGGGGCGCTCTGTGTGACGTGGGACCAACCATCCTCGGGATGCTGGGGATCGCGACGCCGCCCGAGATGACGGGCGTAGATCTTTTCCGCGTGGCGTGAATACCCCCGTTAGAATTACGTACATGTCAAAGCTTACTAGCGCTGTCTCGCTGTCTGTCGCGGTCGTCGCTGTCGTCGCTCTCGCCGTCGCGCCCGTCGCGGTCTCAGGCCAGGTCGTGGTCGGCCACACCCCTGAGAGCAGCCCGTTCCACGATATCGACGCAAATCAGCGGATCACCCTTTTTGGCGGCTACATGCAGGCGCAGGGAGACGGCCTGAGCACCACTCCCCAGAGCGGCCCCTCATTCGGGCTGCGCTACGACCTTCCAGTGGCGGCGNNGGTCCTGCGGATTTCTATGTTCGATTCCAACGGGTGAATTCGAACCGGGACGCCTTCAACCCCGCGCTGATTGGCAATGCCCGCGCGCTAGGCCAGCAGAGCCTGGCTATGTACTCCGGCGACCTCGGATTCGCGCTCAATCTCACCGGGCGACGGACCTGGCACGGTTTCATTCCGAACCTGAATTTCGGGCTCGGTATCGTCAGCGCCGCGGGTACCACTAAAGACGACCCGTACGACTTCGGCACCCAGTTCGCGTTCAATACCGGGATCGGACTCCGGTACAATCCCGCTAATTCGTACGAGATTCGATTGGACGCCGGTCCAACCTTCTATCAGAATCACTTTCCGCCGGCATACTACACGGGGACTGCGCCGCTCCTGGCCAACACGGTATCACGGAGCGGTTACCAGCATAGCATGAACTTCACGGCTGGACTCTCGATTCCGATCTTCCGCTAATCGGCTGGGCATCGGCCTTGCACGGTGTGCCCAATGGAGGCACACCATGCAACGTGATTTTGAAGACATTTTCGATGTGGACGATCTCGACCCGGATGAACTGAGGCACCTTGTCCACGAAACGCTTCGGAGCAATCGATCGATTGATCCGAGCGAGATTGCAGTCCACGTCCAGTCCGGCAAGGTAATTCTCGCGGGTCGAGTGGGTACCGACTCCGAAAAACGAATCGCGGAACGGGTGGTTGGCGATCGGATCGGTCTCACCAATCTGGAAAGTCGATTGATCGTGGACCCGCTCCGTAGAGCAGTGAGCCCTGAAGCGGCGGATGAAAACATCAGCGAAGAGCAGGAAAACGAAGGACTCCTTCTTGGCGATGCCCCGCGCTCCCACACCGACACTACGGACCACCTCGCGTCCCACGCTGAGGACGATCTATTCGGAACTGTCGACAGGACTGAGGCGATCGAGGAGGGCATCCCCTGGATACCGCCCGAGAGCCCAACGCCCGAGGGAACTGACGAGCAGGGATTCCCGCCGCGAGACGCCGAACTGGATTCGTTTTAATCGGGCGCAGGATGCAGATTTCATGACGTATGCCTACCTGCTCTCTAACGCGCCGCGTGAAATTCGCCGCGGCGCACCGTTATCGTCGTCCCGAGTGGAACGACGCGCGCAATGTCGCCACCTTTGGCCCCTGTGCCTGGCCTAACTATCACGGACACGGTTACACGTGCGACGTAACTGTCAGCGGCCACATTGATCCCGTTACCGGGTTCATTGTAGACCTCGGTGCACTTGACGCTGCGCTCGGTCGGCAGGTCATCCAGAAATTTGATCACCGCAATATAAATCTTGACATACCGGAGTTCGCCGACGGCAAGCTGGTGCCATCCGGCGAAAATCTTTCGCGATATATACTGGAACGGTTGCAGGAAGATCTTGGTGCTGAAACACGCGTGCTGAGCGTGACGGTAGCTGAGGACGACACGTTGTCTTCCACATACACAGCGGACTGAGAGGTCAGTGTACAGCCAGCCGTGGAACAAGATCACACGTAGCTTTCGGCAATATCACCGCCTGGCTGCTGTCGTGGCCGCCGTTGCTGTCGCGTGTGCTCCGATGCCATCGACAAGTGTCAGCCCGAAGCGCGATGCCCTCATGACGCTGCGCACGCATATCGACTCGCTCATCGAACGACCAGACTTCCGTACCGCTGAGTGGGCCATACTCGCCGTCGACCCGGCGTCGAGCGATACGCTTTATGCACACAATGCGGCCAGGCTCATGGTCCCGGCTTCAAACATGAAGATCATAACTTCCTCCGTCGCGCTTGCCCAACTCGGCGGCGATTTTCGATTTACTACAACATTTTCCGCGCGCGGAACCATCTCGAATGGTGTTCTGAATGGAGATCTCGTAGTCACGGGGCGGGGCGACCCGACTCTGAGCGACCATATCCGAGGAAGTGCGCGAGCCGCGATGGATACGCTCGCAGATTCTATCATCGCGCACGGAATCCGCTCCATTACGGGCCACATCTATTCAGGTGCAGACAACTTTCCCGGTGCACACGTTGGTGAAGGATGGAACTGGGATGACCTCGACCAGACATACGGAGCCGGTGTCGATGAACTGCTGTTCAACGAGGGCGTCGGCCGCGTAGTCGTACACACTGCAAATGGAGACAGCCTCGTTAAATCTGCCCCTGCCGCTGACCCAACGGCCGACTACCTCAGTGAGCTCGCGTCAGCGCTCAAGTCACGCGGCGTACGCATCGACGTCGGCGTCGCTGAATCCGTCGTGCCCAACGACGGGGTTCGACTCGACACGCTCTTCGCAACGCATTCGATTCCGATCCGCGCCATTCTCCCGTACTTCCTCAAGCCGTCTCAGAACCAGATTGGCGAAGTTCTAATTCGAGCAATTGGCCTGGAGCGGACAGGCGTTGGCACCGCTGACAGCGGCATCGCCGTCGCCAGTCGACAGCTCCACGCTTGGGGAATTCCACGCGACGGTTACGAATTGCACGACGGAAGCGGGATGGCACGTGCCGATCTTATATCGCCCGAAACAATAGTCAGCGTACTAAGTCGCATGCAGTTCAGTCCAGACTTCGCAGCGTTCTACAATGCGCTTCCGGTGGCAGGTGTAGATGGGACCATCGCGCAACGAATGCGCGGCACCCGCGCTCAGGGCAATGCCCACGCGAAAACCGGATCCCTGCAGTGGGTGCGATCCCTGTCTGGCTATGTCACGGACGACGACGGTAAACGGATTGTCTTCAGCATTCTCGCGAACAAATGGACCACCCCCTCAAGCGTTGTGACGGCGACTGCGGACTCGATCGCTGCAACGCTGGCATCGTACCGTAAACAATGAGTGGACCGATCAGTGGGGCGCAGGCTTCGCAACTGATTCTCGACTCGGTTGAGCACATGCCAGTCGAACGCGTCCCACTTGCGGCTGCGGTGGACAAGGTTCTTGCAGAGACTATCATAGCAAGCGTCAGCATTCCGCCATGGCGAAGCGCCTCGATGGATGGGTACGCCGTGAGGGCCGCAGACATCACGACGGTGCCCTGCACCCTGCGTGTTTCCGGGGACATCTCAGCAGGTGGCATCAAGCCGCCGCCGCTCATCGATCGAACTGCGTTCAGGATCATGACCGGCGCACCCGTACCCGCTGGGGCAGACACAGTGATTCGGGTGGAGGACACCGACAATGGAACGCACTCGGTCGAGATCCGGGACGCGCGTGATTCGCACCGGAACGTGCGCCCACTCGGCGAGGACTTCCGCGCTGGCGACGTCCTTCTCTCAGCGGGCGAAGGAGTCGGAGCTGCGGCACTTGGCGTTCTTGCCTCCAGCGGTTATGCGACCGTTGCCGTTCATCGCGCCCCGACCGTAGCAATAGTTGCGTCCGGTGATGAACTGGTGCGCGCGGACGACTTCGCGGGAGTCATGAACGCAGAACGCATAGTTTCGTCCAACAGCTATTCACTCCCGGCACTTGTACGTGACGCTGGCGGCCTCCCGCGCGACGGCGGGATAACGCGCGACGACCCTCAGGCGCTAAGAGCCGCAATCGAAGAAGTGATGGCATGCGACCTGTTGATCACCACCGGCGGCGTATCCGTCGGTGAGCGTGATTTTACACGCCGCGTGATGAGCGAGTTGGGAGCAGATATCAAATTCTGGCGCGTGCGCATCCGACCCGGTGGGCCTCTCGTCTTTGGCACGCTGGACGGGCTGCCCTGGATCGGCTTGCCGGGCAATCCCGTCTCCGCCATGGTGACATTCGAGCTTTTCGTCCGCCCTGCGATTCGGAAGATGCTCGGCCAGAGTCTCGTCTTCCCGGTTCCACAAATCGTCACGCTCGACGAGCATGTGAAGCTGGGTACCGGTCTCACGCATTATTTACGCGTAATCGTGCACCAGACCGATGACGGGCTTCACGCTCGCCTCACCGGAAGCCAGAGCTCGGGCGTGCTTACATCCATGATGCGCGCGAGCGCTCTCCTGATCGTTCCCGAAGGCAAACGCGAGTGTCAACCGGGCGAGCAGCTCCGCGCGCTCCTCTTGCGTGGATCGATGCTCCGCTGCGACACGTTTCCCGCGTGACACACTCACTTGTCGGCAACCGGCTCGTGAAGAGTCTGGAGCGACGTTTCGTTACAGTCAACGACGACGTCCGAGTCGGGGACCGCAATCTGAATATCATTCGTCCCCGCAGCGCAGATGATCTGATAAGTGAGAGCGATTTCGAACGCGACGAGCGTTTGCCTTACTGGGCCGAACTCTGGCCGTCGTCCACAATTCTCGCCAACTTCGTCGTGAGCGACCCGCGACCCCGCGGTCGTCTGATCGAACTTGGCGCCGGCATCGGCCTCGTCAGCATCGCTGCAGCGATTGCAGGATACGATGTAACCGCGTCCGACTACTACGAAGACGCACTTGCCTTCGCGAGAGCTAACTCGTTTCGTAATCTTGGATACGAAATTGCGACAGCACTGATCGACTGGCGTTCGGTCGCACCCGACGTTCCCCAATTCGACGTGGTGCTGGCATCCGACGTACTCTATGAATCCCGCTACGCACCGCTCGTCGCAGGCGTGATTGACCGGTTACTCGCGCCAACGGGGGTCGCATTCATCGCTGATCCCGGTCGCGTCGCTGCCAATGCATTCACTGATGCCTGCGCCGAGCGACACCTGCACGTAAAGGCTCGCACCCGCCGTCCCTATCAGGCTGGAACGATCCGGCAGAATATCACCGTATACGAGTTATCGCGAGTCTGATAACTCCTGTACGGTTAGCTTTGGTTCCCCAATTGTTGCGCTATCACTTCGGAAATATCGAGTACGGGCACGCTTGAGCCCTGGGCCTTTACGCCATCACCGATCATAGTCATGCAGAACGGGCACGCAACCGCGAGCACGTCAGCACCAGTCGCAAGCAGTTCTTCCGTGCGTTCCACGTTGATGCGCTTGCCAACGGTCTCTTCCATCCACATGCGGCCGCCGCCAGCGCCGCAGCAGAGTCCCTTGCTCCGGTTACGCGGCGGCTCGACGAGTGTCATCATCGGGAGTGCACGCTTCATTGTCTCACGGGGCGCCTCGTAAATGCCGTTGTAGCGACCCAGGTAGCAGGAATCGTGGTACGCAACCGTAAGCGCCTTCCCCTCGCCGTTCAGCGGGAGGCGATTCTCATCCATCAATTTCTCGATATAGGTCGAATGGTGGATGACTTCATAATTACCGCCCAGCTGTGGATACTCGTTTCCTATCTGGTGGAAACAGTGCGGGCAGTTCGTAACTATCGTCTCGACTCCGTAGCGGTCCAGTGTCTCGATATTGTCACGCGCCAGCATCTGATACAGGTATTCATTGCCCATGCGCCGCGCCGGGTCACCGTTGCATTTTTCTTCCTGCCCGAGTATCGCAAATTTCACCTTTGCGGCCTGCAGCACGCGTGCGAATGCAACGGCGATCTTCTTGGCGCGGTCGTCGAACGAACCCATGCAGCCAACCCAGAACAACACCTCGGGCCGTTCGCCGCGCTCCACCATCTCTGCCATGGTCGGTATGTCCATCCCTTCGGCCCATTTCGCCCGGTCGCCAGGATCGAACGCCCATGGTGAACCGTTCTTCTCGAGAGATTCGAATGCGGGCTGAATCTCAGGTGGGAATCTGGATTCCATCAATACCAGATCACGGCGCAACTCGTTGATGATATCGAGCTGGTCGATCGATACCGGGCATTCCTCGACGCACGCACGGCAACTCGTGCATGCCCACAATTCTTCTTCGGTGATGTAGTTGTCGAGTAGCGTGTTCCCAAGTGCGGCCGAAGCGCTCGCGTCGCCGGCGTCCCCACCCTCACCCGCCACTAGCGTGTGATGCTCGAATTCGCCAAAGTCACCCGTCGCGAGAGGAGCAAGTTCCATCAACCGCTGGCGCGTGTTGATCATGATCTTGCGTGGGCTCAGAAGCTTTCCGGTGATGTTAGCTGGACACACCGCCGTACAGCGCCCACACTCTGTGCAGGAATAACTGTCCAACAGGCTCTTCCAACCCAACTGAGTTACATCCGACGCACCGAACTGCTCCGCTCCCTCGGCTTCGAGATCCATGTAGCTCATCGCCCCCTTCACACCCGGTCCGCTCGTGTTGGCCAGGTAGGTGTTCGGCAACGATGTCAGCACGTGCAGATGCTTGGAGTACGGCAGGTAGTTCAGGAAAACGAGAATCAGCAGCGCGTGAAACCACCAGCTGGTCTCGCGTCCTGCCTCCAGAGTCCCCGCGGAAAGTCCACCGAATACATGAGATAGCGCCAGCGATACCGGCTGAAATATCGTGCTGCTATCGGGGTGCAGCGCAAAGCCGAATGCCCCAAGCGTGATCAGGCTGACCATCAAGGCGCCGATCATCGACAGAATCAGGATGGCATCGCCGGAGTGCACCTTGTCACCCTGTAATCGCTTCGGTTTCACGACAATACGCCGGTACAGCAGCACTGCGACCGCCGCGAGTACGAGGACAGCGAACAGCTCCTGCGACAGGATGTAGAACTCGTACAGTGGCACCGGCAGAATCGCTGCGTACGTGAATCCCGGAAACAGCCCCTGCACTATGATCTCTGCCGTCCCGATTGTCAGGACTACAAATCCCCAGAACACCGAGGCGTGCAGCGGTCCTGCCACCGCATCACGCAGAATCTTCTTCTGCGCCAGTCCAATAATGAAGAGATTCTTGATTCGCGTTAGCGGATGGTCAGTCCGGTTTTCCGGCTGACCGATGGACATCATGTATCGGACCAGGCGCTGGGCGTTGTAGGAGAAGAACGACAACGACAACACCACAATCAGTATGAAAATGCCGTGCCCAACAGTCATAGCGCGTGCTCCCTCAGTGCAGTTAACCCAGAGTGGCTCACCCGCGCGACTTTGCTTCCTTCACCGCAGCGGTAAGTACTGGAACAATCTCAAACAGGTCACCCACAATCCCGTAGTCGGCGATCTTGAAAATCGGTGCTTCCTTGTCCTTGTTGATCGCGACGATCGTGCGCGACGTACGCATGCCGGCAAGATGTTGAATCGCTCCCGATATTCCCACCGCGACGTACAATTGTGGGCTTACGAGTCGGCCTGTCTGCCCAATCTGGTCGCTATGCGGACGCCATCCTTCATCGGTTACGACACGCGTTGCACCGATCGCAGCGTTGCCAAATGCAGCGGCGAGATCTTCGAGAAGCTTGAAGTTCTCGGGACCCTTCAGTCCGCGACCGCCACTCACGATTACGGGAGCCTCGCCCAGATCGAGCTTCGCACTACTGCCGAGTTTCACCTCTTTCACCACAACTCGCGATGCGGATGGGTCACCGACGGGCTCTGCTCTCTCTACGGCCCCCGCACGCGGATTTTCCACTGGGGTAAACATGTTCGGGCGAATTCCGATGAGCGCCGGCTGAGACGTCATCTTTACAGTCGCCATGACCTTCCCGATGTTCACCGGATGCTGCACTATGACCGCATCGCCATCAAGATTGACCGCTGTGACATCCGTGACAAGCCCAACTCCCAGCTTGGCCGCAACGCGCGGTGCCAGGTCGCTGCCAAGGGCGGATGTCGGAAAAATCGCAATGCGATAGGCGCCACCGCGTATGCGTTCCGCAACTGTCGCGGCGAGCGCTTCAGGATTGTATTTCTCGAGCCCAGCGTGCTCCACGACGATGACCGTATCAGCCCCATATTTCGCGAGCTGTTCTGCGTGTGCACCTACGCCCGGCGCTCCCGCTATGAATGCGTCAACCTTGCCACCCGTTTCATCGGCGATTTTGCGCGCCGCAGTTACGGCTTCGAGGCCAATCTTGCGAAGTTCTCCGTTTCGCGTCTCAGCGAATGCAAAAACGTTTGCCATTTCTATAGTACCTTGGCTTCTGTCTGAAGCAGTCCCACCAGTTCAGGAACAGCCGACGCACCTTCACCGATTATCCGCCCCGCCGGTCGCTCCGGCGGAAGTTCCATCTTTGTGACGCTGACAGATTGTTCACCGAGTTGCGCTGGCCTTACATCAAGTGGCTTCTTCTTCGCCGCCATGATCCCCTTGAGCGCGGGATACCGAGCGGTGTTCAATCCCTGATCGATCGTCAGTACGGCGGGCAGCGGGAATTCAACAAACTCCTGCCCTCCTTCAATCTCCCTCTTCGCAGAACCGGTAGCACCAGCAAGCTCCAGCTTGGAGATAGCGGTGACAACTGGCAAGCCGAGAAGCTCACCGACCATTGCACCGACTGCACCGTTCGATGAGTCCGCCGACTGCTTGCCAAAAAGAATCAAGTCGAAGCCGCCACCCTTGAGCTCGGCGGCAAGCGCATGCGCGATCGCAAGACCGTCGAATGGAATTCGTGCAACCTTGAGCTCGACGCCGCGATCTGCCCCCATCGCAAGAGCTTTTCGTATTGTCTCCTGCACAGAGTCGGAGCCAAGGGAAACGATTACGACTTCCGTAGCCGAGTCCTTGTCCTTGATCTGCAGCGCCGCTTCCACGGCCCAGGAATCAAAATCGTTGATATCGAACTTCAGACCAGCCTCGTCCACCGCATTGCCGATGGGGGCGATCTTGAACCGGACATCCATATCCGGGACGCGTTTGATGCACACGGCGATTTTCACCGCGGATAATCTCCTGAACGTTTTGGTGTAAGGGAATCTCCTACCACGCCAACCGACGATACACGTAATGTAACGGGCGCGATGTCGCGAATATTCGGGCGACTATTCAAACGCTGCAAGCCCGGTCACAGCCTGACCCACGATGAGAGTATGAATGTCGTGCGTCCCCTCGTANNGGCGCCGTACTCCGCCAGGATGCCGTTTCCCCCGAGCAATCGACGCGCCTCACGCGCAATATCACACGCCACGTTCACATTGTTCCGCTTGGCAAGGGACACCTGCTGCGGTGTCAGCTTTCCAGCATCCTTGAGCCTGCCAAGATGCACCACGAGAAGCCTGCCCTTGGCAATTTCAGTCGCCATATCGGCCAATCTCGCCTGCTGTAACTGGAATCCGGTGATTGGTCGACCAAACATGACGCGATTGGAGCCATACGATAGCGCCTCTTCAAAGCAATACATCGCGGCACCGATCGCTCCCCACGCGATTCCATACCGCGCTTGCGTGAGGCACATGAGCGGACTCTTCAGCCCCGCGGATTTCGGCAATATCGCGTCAGCGGGTATGTGCACGTCCTGGAACGAAAGCTCTGACGTGTCAGAGGCACGCAGTGAAAGCTTGCCCTTCTGATTCTTCGCAGAAAAACCCGGCGTGCTTGTCGGCACCACAAAGCCGCGGATCGAATGACCGTCGTCATCACCATCCTCGGTCTTGGCCCACACAATTGCCACGTGCGCCATGGACCCGTTTGTAATCCACATCTTGGCGCCGTTGAGTATCCATGAACCGTCGCTCTGTAGCCGCGCGCGCGTAATCATTCCGGCCGGATTGGAGCCATAATCCGGCTCGGTTAACCCAAAGCAGCCGATGATCTCCGCTTTCGCCATCGCTGGCAAAAGCCGCGACTTCTGCTCGTCAGAACCAAAGGCGAACACCGGGTACATCACCAGCGCGCCCT
>PMEM01000033.1 GCA_003155795.1 Gemmatimonadota bacterium | reverse complement strand
TTGTCTACTGCGTGCTCGGCCAGCATCCGACCGCTACCGCCGATTTCAGCGTCGATTCCAAGATCAACACCAGAAGAGAATCCCGGTGGAACATCGGCCGTGCCGATGGATGCGACGGACATCGAATATTTCGACACCAATCCGCTGATGGTGCCTGTTGAAGGCGTCGCACCGCGCGGTGTGTCGGACAGTTTCAACGAACCAAGATCAGGTGGCCGAACGCATCGTGCGAATGACATTCTCGCGCCGATGGGCACGCGCGTGGTCGCGGCCGAGGCCGGGACGATTATGCGGTTGAGTCAGAACGCGCTTGGCGGTACCACGATCTATATGACCGACGACACGGGTCGCTTCGTTTTCTACTACGCGCACCTCGAGAAGTACGCGAGCGGGCTGGTTGCGAAGGAGCATGTCATGCAGGGAGACCTTCTCGGTTATGTTGGTATGACCGGGAATGCGCCCGTGCCGCATCTTCACTTTCAGGCGATGCGGCGCGATCCCGGCCGGCACGACTACTGGAACAGTCCGGCTATCGATGTACGGAACTACTTCACACTTACGGGACGGGTGCGCGATGGCGATGAGCGGTAAGGAACGAGCAAAGCTGCGCACCGAAGCGCAAAAGCTGACCGCGCTGGTACACGTCGGTCAGGCCGGCGTCACCGAAGCCATCGTGAAGACAATGGACGAGGTCCTGAGCACGCACGAGCTGGTTAAAGTGGACATCACCCGCAACCTGACCGCTCCGATCAAGGACCTCGCGACCGCTCTCGCTGACGCAACCGGCGCTGAAGTCGTTCAGGTGATCGGCCGCAAGGCGACCCTCTTTCGCGACAACCCCGACCTGGAGTGGAAAGGCAACACCCCGCCGTGGCGGTGAACGCAGTCGTCATCCCGCCGAAGGTCNNGGATCCATCGTCGTCATCCCGCTGAAGGTCGGGATCCATCGTCGTCATCCCGCCGCAGGTCGGGATCCATGGTCGTCCCCCGCCGCAGGGCGCGGATTAATCCGCGCCATCCATCCCCCCAAGCCGGATACCTGCCAAACTGGCCATGTTGAAATCTGACCTCCCGGGTCTATCTTTCGTAAGAGTGCCAGCGACTGGCCGAACCAACCATAGAAATGCCCTACGTAATTACTGAAGCCTGTATCGGTGTGAAGGACCGTGCCTGCGTGGATGTCTGTCCAGTTGACTGCATCTACGAGGGTCCGGATCAGCTATTTATCCACCCCGATGAGTGCATAGATTGTGGCGCCTGCGAGCCGGAATGCCCGGTTACAGCCATCTTCCCGGAAGAGGACGTACCACAGAACCTGCGGAGCTACATCGCGCTCAACGCCGATGTCTTCAAGGGGCCAAACCCCCCCGGCAGACCTCAGCGCTAACCCGACACAAACTCGGTTGTCACAACATACAGCACGAGAATCCAGATAACAGCGAAGGCGCCCGGCAAGGCGCCTTCGCTGTTCCGGATTCCTGCGTTCCAGGTTTTCTCGACTCGTCCTTCGCCAATCGACAAATGAAAAGAGCTCGTCACTCCCTGTTCGCCACGACGCTTGGCTTCCTGGCAATCATTGCCTCCGGATGTGCGACAGCGCCAGTTCGGATCGGGACTGGCGTACCCGAAGCAAGCTCTGCAGCAGGCTCCGCGCCCAGCACGATTCCCCAGGTCCTGCTCATTTCGCTGGACGGATTCAGACGCAGCTATCTGGAGACTGACTCGGTGCCCACGCTCCACGCGCTCGCGCGCGGGGGTGTCACAGCCGCCGCGATGATTCCGTCCTTTCCGACGCTGACATTCCCGAACCATTACACGATCGTCACTGGGCTCTATCCCGAAGATCACGGCATCGTCGGTAACACGATTTACGATCCGGAATTCAAGCAACTCTTCACGATGAGCAACGCGGCGTCCAGGGAAAGTCGCTGGTGGTGGGGGCAGCCCATCTGGGTTACAGCTGAGAAACAGGACAAACGCGCAGCCACCTTCTTCTGGCCTGGTTCCGAAGTCGAGATCGACAGCACGCGGCCCACCAGATGGAAGCCATACGACGGCAAGGTCACCTTCGATGCACGCGTTGACACCGTTCTGTCATGGCTCGCACTCAAGGGGCCGCAGCGCATTTCAATTGTCACTCTCTATTTTGATGAGCCCGACCACTCCGGGCACGAGTACGGGCCCGATTCACCAAAAACCGCTGCCGCAGCGGCCCGCGCAGACAGTGCAGTCGGACGGTTGATGCAGGGCCTTCGCGATCGCGGCATGTATGACAGCGTGAATGACATCGTCGTGTCGGATCACGGCATGTCTGCACTGTCTCCTGATCGTGTTGTTTACCTCGACGATGTCGTCGACACCGCAGCTGTACGCATCACGTCACTGTCACCCGATCTTGCGATCACTCCAAAGGATGGCGATGCTGCCGCGCTGCTCGCAAAGATCAGAAAACTGCCACATGTGCAGTCGTGGTTGAAAGCTGATGTTCCCGCGCGCCTGCATTACAACGAAGGTCGTCGCATCACCCCTGTAGTTGCCGTCGCCGACGATGGGTGGACAATTGCAATTCACGGAGAGCGGCGCGGCCCGTCCGGGGGTGCACATGGTTACGACAACGCGAATGCATCCATGCACGCACTCTTCATCGCGCATGGACCCGCGTTCAAGCAGGGTGTGACCATGCCTGAATTCCCGAATGTAGATGTGTACGATCTGCTGGCGAAGCTGCTAAAGATCAAACCGGCACCGAATGACGGTTCGCTGGCACCGTTCTCAGATGTGCTTCGCTGAGGGAGCGTCAGCAGCCGATCAGGGGAGCGGCCTGCCGCCGATTCCGTAACGGCTCTTGATCGCGAATGCGACAATCAGCACCGCGTACTGCAGGAACGTGCTGATCTCGCTGCGCCATGCCTGCGGCCAGTCCATCTCACCGGGCTCACGCACCGAAGGCGGCCGCAGCAACCAGCGTGGGGTGCGAGACTTGTACTCCAGATACTCTCCGTTGAACGTGCTTTCGAGGACGCCCTCTTCGAATCGTACGATCAAGGAGTATTCGATGCCGAAGAGAATAATCGCGATCGGAAGGAACCAGAGGACGCCGGAGATAACGGCGAATCCCATCCAGATCAGGAAGTTGCCGTTGTAGAGCGGATTCCGGCTCCACGCAAATGGACCGTATGTAACAAGCCGATTGACATTGCGCGACCGCCTGCGCGTCGACGTGCCGGCGGCGGCGACACCCCAGAGCCGCCATGCCTCGCCAATTACCACGAGCGTCAGTCCGACTATCCAGAGCTCCCGTGACATGTCGCCCGGCGCCACCAGGGGGACGCCCAGAAACAGAATCGGCAGCCAGCCGCGATGGCGAAATAGCACGGCGCCTGCGCGCGCGGCCGGGGTTTGCTCCGCTGCTGACAGCGGCGCTACAGGTTGCCTGTCGGCGGCCCGAGAATTCTGTTGCTCAGTCATGGGCTCAATTTGCACACGGATGACGATATGCTCAACAGCGAGCTTGGATCGCCTTGGTGATCCAAGCTGAATCCCGCTTGTCCGGGCTTGACACGTGGCCACAAAAAAGAGGAGGCCAGTGCACCTGGCCTCCCCGTCGCTTCTCTGGAGCATCACCAACGCTCTTCTTCTCTTCCTTGACTTGATGACTTACTGCTGGACTTTCCTAACTTGATGACTTCCGGCTCGACTTGAGTGCCGCCATGTAACCTCCCGGAAGGGTTGAGCAGTAACACGGGCATCAGTTGCAAGAGGCGCGCCTCTATAACAGACGCGAGTCGAATGTATCCCAGAACACTGTCGGGCCTTCGGCGTGTCGCGCCAGCTCCCGTGCTACAAGGAACGCTTTTGCAGAGTACGTATCGTCCAGGCGAATGTCACTCACCTCGGCGAGTTCGCGAGCCGCTGACGTTGCGGCGGGCACCACGCGACCGTAAGCACCACCATAAGCGTCGCGTACGATGCCAAGCAGACGCGTCGGTACGCTCGGCACGCGCTCACCGGTCAAACGCGCAATAAGCCGGGCCGTTGCGGAGATCAGTTGCCTCACGCGAAAATGGTTCGCAACGATTGCCGGAGTGACCTGGACGGCGATGGTGGCAGTCTCGATCCCCGCGATCGCGAAACCCAGCGACAGCCCGGCGACGGTCCCACCACTTCCAAGCGGAACGACTACTCGCGCTGGAATCGGAAGCTCGCCAGCCCGGATCTGGGCCGCGAGCTCAAGCGCAGCGTTTACGTGCGCCAGCACGCCGAGCGGTGTCGATCCGCCGATGGGAATGTACCTGCATCGTTGCATGAGGCGTACGAAGTGCGCACGGGCGAGCGCGATCAACGCGTTACTGTACACGCGGGACACGACACATTCATCTGCAATCCGCTCGGCGATTCGTTGCGCAGACGGATTCATCTCATGACGCCAGCGCACGCCAATTACGCGAGCACCCAGCCGCCGCGCGTGTACTGCGGTCGCCAGCACGTGTGTTGATCCCTCACCGCCAGCAGTGACGAGCGTGTCACCAGGTTCAACTCCGGCGAGAAGAAATTCCAGAGCACGAGTCTTGTTGCCGCCGCAGAATTCGCTATTGAGACCATCTCGCTTTATCCAGACGTCGGCACCTGAAACTGTTGCGAGCTGAACTGGCGATGGCAGCGTGCAGAGCAGTACCCGCGGCACAGCGCTCAGCGATGGATACGCATCGTACAGCGGGGTTTGCTGCTGCATCAGCAGGTCGTGGTCACGCCGTCATGCGCTTGCGCGGTGGACGACCTGAGCGTCGCGCCTCGACCCATCACAAAGCCGCGTCGGGGTTCGGTGGAGGCTCGTTCACAAACGGCAACGGGGTGGTATCGCCGATCACATCCTCGACGTACAACATCTTTACGAGGATCATCACGAGTACGAGCAGAGGCACGGCGACGAACAGCCCGACGACACCAAACGCCAGCGCCATCACTGCCTGCGTCAACACCGTAAGCACGGGCGGCAAATCCACACCTTCTTTCATCAGTAGCGGGATCAGGAGGTGCGTCTCGAGAAAGTGAATCACGTAGAACGCCACGAGCACTGCAGCTGCCTTTTGCGGTGAATCAACGAAGCCCATCGCAATGGCAGGTATGGCGCTGATGATGGGGCCGGCCATCGGGACGAATTGCAGCAGGCCAGACAGGATTCCGAGCGGTAGCGCGGCGCGCACATGCAGAACGGTGAGAACCCCCGTGGTGACGATCCCCATCACGACCATGGCGATAAGCTGCGTAACGAGCCAGCGGCGCAGTGCGACCGTAATGGCGTCGAGCACCTGCTCGCCGCGGACCCGAACCCGGTGGGGCATCAGCCCGATGATGCCGTTTCGGTAAAGCAACGGGTCGGCGCCGATGTAAACGGCCAGAAAGAAGATGATCACAATCCCCGCGACGACTTCAACCGTCGAGTGGAGGACGGGGAAGATGAAGCCGTTGGCGCCGGTTCCGCGCGCCAGGATCTGCTCCCTGAGCGCCCGCACGTGAACCAGAGAATCCGGGATTAACTCGCCTTTTGACGCGATAGTGTCAGCTTGCTGGCGCGCAACTGGCGCCATATTGAGCGAGTCCGGCTCATTCGATAAGAGAGTCCCGACCAAGCCGCTCTGACGCTGACCCAACCATGCATCGAGCTTGACGAATGCCTCTGGCATCCGCTCCTTGAGCTCGCGGTACTGGGTTCGCACGGTCGGGCCCGTCCACGCACCGAAGCCGATCAATACGGCGACTGACGCGGCGACGATCAGCGCCGCCCCGAATCCCTGACCGATCCCGAAACGCCGAAGCCGCGCTGCACCAGCCGAGACTGCCAGCCCGAGCAGCAGACCGAAGAACGCGACAAAGATCAGGTTGTGCGCCCGGAATACGACGAACCCGCCTAGCGCCACAAGCATTACCACGATCGTGGTCCGAGCTACGTCGCGGGTGCGCCATCCTGACTGCCGTGGGGAGCTCATTGTGGTCATGATAGATTGAAGTATGGCAGATCCGTACCAGCCCATTTACCTGGACACCGCCGAGCGAGCCGCCTTGTTCATGGACTCGCTTGCCGGTGTCCGCGAACTGGCGATCGACACCGAAGGCGCCAGCTTCCATCGTTTCGTGGACCGCATTTACCTGCTGCAGCTATCCACGGAGCATCATAGCGCCATCTTCGATCCGCTGCTCGCCGGAGTGCTGCCGAAGCTTGGCGCAATGATCGAAGATCGGGAAGTGGAGGTCATCTTCCACGATGCGGATTACGATCTGCGCCTCCTGAGGCAGGATTACGGCTGGCATGCTACGCACATCTTTGACACCAGAATAGCTGCGCAGTTGCTCGGGATTCCGGCGTTCGGCCTCGCTGCCCTCCTGGACAAATTTTTCGGTGTGAAGCTGGACAAGCAGCATCAGCGCGCCGACTGGTCAATGCGTCCGCTCACATCCGGCATGCTGGATTACGCGGCGCAGGACACGCGCTATCTGCTCGATCTGCGCGACGAGTTGCGCACCGCCCTCGAGTCCATGGGGCGGATGTCGTGGGCGAGTGAAGAGTTCGAACGACTGGAATCTGTCCAGTTTTCCCCGGATGACCCCGCAACTTCATTTCTGCGCACCAAGGGAGCGCGGGATCTCAAGCGGCGCGAACTCGCCATACTGCGCGAGCTCGTTGCGTGGCGGGACGCCCGGGCGGCGGCACTCGACCGCGCAATGTTCCGGGTCATGGGCAACGAGGCGATGTTCGAGATCATTCGAACGCAACCCACTACGCGAGAGGCTCTGGCTGCCATCAAGGGTGTCCCGCGCGGTGTTCTGGAGCGGCACGCGTCACAACTTCTGGATGCGGTGAAGCGCGGGCTGGATGTTCCCGAGGCAGATCTTCCTCGCTTCCCGCGCGCCGCGAGATGGGATCGCGATCCGGACTTTGATGCCAATGTTGCGAAGCTCAAGTCTGTTCGAGACGCCGCGGCGCAGCGACTCAAACTGGACCCCGGGGTACTCTGCGCCCGCGACCGGATGGAAGCCGTCGCTCGCCGGAAGCCCAAAAGCGTCGAAGATCTGCGGGAGGTCACCGAGCTTCGGCACTGGCAGGCCGAGGTGCTGGGTCCGGACTTCGTGGCTGCGCTCAAGGGGTAATCCGGGCTCGTCATCCCCCCCGACGTCATCCCCCCCGTCGTCATCCCCGCGCTCGCGGGGATGACTGATAAACCCGGTTCAAACCTTCCAGCGTCTGGGTCCGTCATATTGCCAGGACCGATGCAATCAGCAATTGCCACCTCGCCCGAGACCATGAGTCCGATAATCTCCGAGCCGGATGCCGAGCTCGCTGCGGGCGGGGACAGGCATGCATTCGAACGATTATATCGGGCCAACGTCAATCACGTGTACGCAGTGTGCGTGCGGATGTGCGGCGATCGAACTCGTGCGGAAGAACTCACACAGGATGCGTTTGTTCGGGCGTGGGATCGGCTACCGCAGTTTCGCGGTGAATCGGCTTTCTCGACATGGCTGCACCGATTGACGGTGAATGTAGTACTCGAAGCTCAACGTACGGATAGACGAAACCGCGCGCGAACAGATAATGAAGACGCGCTCGATGCGGAGCCGCCGATAACGAAGCGCGAACATCTTGCAGAACAAATGGACCTGGCAGTTGCGATCGCGGCGCTGCCACCAGGTGCTCGCGCAGTATTCGCATTGCATGATATTGAGGGATATAAACACGAGGAAATCGCGGAGATGCTCGACATTACTTCGGGCGGGAGCAAGGCTCAGCTTCACCGCGCACGACGACTCCTGAGGGAGGCACTTTCATGATGAACGAAGACCCGCTCATGAACGATGAGCAAACTGCAGAATCAGTGGCGAAAATTTTCGAGGAGAATCCAGAGTTGTTGCACGGAATCGTTCCGCAGCACGATCTGTGGCCGACGATCGAGAATCGCATCTCGGCGCGCGTTCTCCCGTTATCGACGCCTGCGTCGCGCCGGTCACGAAGGATGATCGGTGGATGGATTCCTGCACTCATTGCGGCGTCGGCGTTGATCGTCGGCACCGCGGGCATAACGTATATCGTTACATCGCGTGCCAGTGCGCCGGGCACCTCCGCTGCCGTCGCAAGCGATCACCGTGACTCAATCAACACGGAACCGGCTACCGGCTCAGCAAACCAGGGCTCGACTGGAACTACAGGAGCGAACACAAGGATAGCGTCGAGTGAATCGGTTCCAGCGACGCACACGGCGGTGGCACCAAAGAGCACGACCGAAACGCGGCAGACAAGACAGCCGGCAATTGAACTGGCCTCGCGTAGCACTGACGCCGAGAATGATCAGGTCCGAAAGACCTACGATACAGAGATTGCATCGTTGCATTCCGCGCTCGAGTCGCGCCGGAGTCAGTTGAACCCTGCGACCGTAAGAATCATCGAGCAGAACCTTGATGTTATCGACGAGGCAATTCGTCAGTCGAAGGCCGCACTCGCGAGAGATCCAAACAGCAGTCTCCTGAACGACCAACTGGACCGTACGCTAGCGAAGAAGACAGGGCTGCTGCGCGCAGCTGTATTGCTTCCAGCAGCGTGAGAACGCACGAGATCATGAGGAACAAGCCAATGAGAATGCGAATCCGAAACTTTGCGAGGCCGTTGCTGATTGCGGGTGTGATTGCGGGGTTGATTGTGGGGGCAAGCCCCGTCGCCGCGCAGGTGACACCACCGACACCACCGACACCACCGTCTCCGCCAGCTTCGGTGGCGACCCCACCACGACCACCGCGACCTCCACGTGCGCCGCGTGCCTGGTCTGGCGCGGATGGTGTAGCAAGGATCGATACTACGGTACCATTCTCACCGAATGGAACGGTCGAGTTGTCGCTCGTAGCGGGCAGCATGAAGCTTTCGACATGGAATCAGAACAAGGTCCGCGTCGTGGCAAGCACCTCCGGGCCGCCGTCACTGCAATTCGACGCGAGCAGTTCTCATCTCAGCCTCGAACAGGCGAGGAATGGCTCGCGTGGAGATCGGGACGGCGTTGGTAGCGCGACATACAATGTGACCGTTCCAACCGGTTCCCGCGCCACCCTGTCGGCGGTGTCGGGTAGTATCGACGCGTCGGGGATTCGCGGGCGGCTCGAAGTCAGCACTGTGAGTGGGTCTGTCAACGTGCGCGATGTCGGTTCGGGGCTCAGCGTCGAGGGGGTGTCTGGCGACATCACCGTCGCCAATGTGGTTGGCGAGCTGCACGTGGAGAATGTGAGTGGCCGAGTCTCCGCGACAGGCGTGGGCGGATCGGCCAGCGTCGAGACGGTGAGCGGTGCGATCACCCTTAACAGAGTCGCGGGAAGTAACATCCACGCCACTTCGGTGAGCGGTAGCCTTGACTTCGCTGGACCTGCGGGCGCGTCGGCTCGGTATAACTTTGAGACACACTCGGGTCGGACCAATCTCAGAATAGCGAGCAACGCCAACACTGCGATCCGTGTCGAAACCTTTAGCGGGTCGATCTCGAATGACTACCCGGGCGCGGTCAAGCGTCGTAATTCCGACGACGATGATACTTCAAGCGTTGACTATATGATTGGGCAGGGCCAGGGCCGGCTACGCGTCGAAACATTCAGCGGCAGTGTGCATATCTCACAGGGGAATCCATGATCAGGACAATCAGGCACGCGGTCAGTGCAGCATGCGCGCTGTTCATCGCTGCGACACCACTGCTCGCACAACAGAACCTAGGTCGTGATGGTACGACCTGGAAGTGGGATGGTGCACTTGCAAGTGGAGGATCGTTTCGGCTTTACAGCATCAACGGAGCGATGCACTTCACCCCGAGCACCGACGGGAGTGTCCATCTCTCAGCAGTCAAGCAGATCCACTCTGGCGGTGACCCGAGCACCGTCCACTACGCGGTAGTTCGTGACGGCAATAGTCTCGTCATCTGCGCGATGTGGAACGATGACGCTACTTGTGGCGCAGATGGGATGCACAGCCAGGACACCTACCGCGGTGGAGACAGACGCAGAAATGTGGCTGTCGAATTTACTGTTCAGGTGCCAGCAGGAGTTCAACTCGCCGCAAATACGGTTAACGGGGACGTATCGGCTGAACGTCTGACCTCCGACGTGCGGGCACGAACAGTGAATGGGGCGGTACGCGTTACGGGAGTGACAGGCGATGTAAACGGGCGAAGCGTGAATGGCGACGTCAGCGTCGACACGCGCAGCGGCGCTGTGTCTGGCGAAACGGTCAATGGTTCGATCGACGTGACGATGGGCTCCGATGGTAAGGGCGATATGCGCTTTCGGACGACGAATGGAAGCATCACGATCAACGGACCAACGGCTCTGAATGCCGCCGTCTCTCTGAATACAGTAAACGGCTCGATCGATTCCAGATATTCGCTCAACTTCGACAGGCGCCGCAGGCACGCGGAGGGTACAGTCGGAAGAGGTGGGCGTCAACTATCGGCAAGCACTGTCAATGGTTCGATAACGCTGCACTGACGATTTCCGGCAGCTTGCAAGCGGCGGAACGCAATACTGCGGTCCGCCGCTTTTTCTCTTTGTGACATGGGAGCTACCGGGAGCCGCAGCGGGCATATCTTTAACGCAGTTCTTCGCTTGTCCCCACCGGAAGCGTACTGGCGCCAATCGTGCCTGAAACTGGAGACGTATCATGAGTGACGTGCAGATTCGACCGGCTACATCGGCCGATATCCCGACAATTCTCGATCTCATCCGCGAGCTGGCGGAATTCGAGCGAGAACCGGACTCTGCGACCGCCACTCCGGATCAGATGTACGACGCGATTTTCGGTCCCCGCGCCGTCGCATATGCAATAATGGCGGAAAGCACGACGGAGACATTTGGGTTTGCCCTCTATTTCTTCAATTTCTCGACGTGGACGGGTCATCGGGGTCTTTACCTTGAGGACTTCTACGTGCGGCCGTCCGCCCGCGGCCGCGGGGTCGGACGGATGCTTTTCGCAAGGTTGGCCAGAATTGCTCAGGAAACCGGCTGCCGCCGAATGGAATTGGCGGTACTCAACTGGAACGAGAATGCAATCCGCTTTTATGATCAGCATGGCGGATCACCGCTCGATGACTGGACTCACTATCGATTTGGCGTGGAAGAAATTGCCAGAATCGCATCACACAGCACAAGCAAGGACGCTCAATGACGGATTCCAATGGCAGCGCGCAATCCGCAGCCGCGCGAAAAGCGTTTGATCTATCGGTTGACTCCGGTATTGCCCATGTGATTATGAAGGGGCCTGGCAAGGGAAACGCGCTGGGCCCCGACTTCTGGCGTGAAGCACCGGAGCTGTTCGATGAAATCGACGCGAATGTTGACGTACGTGCGGTCGTTCTCAGTGGCGCCGGTGGCAATTTCACGTTTGGCCTCGACCTCATCGCGATGACAAGCGAGCTGCGTTACGCACTCGGCGCACCAGCAATGGCCGCCGAACGCACACGGTTCCTGGATCAGCTCACGGCAATGCAGCGCGCAGTCATTTCATTGATGTCGTGCAGGAAGCCAGTCGTCGCGAGCATATCTGGATGGTGCGTCGGTGCCGGGATCGACGTCATATGCGCTGCTGATATCCGTGTCTGCTCTACTGAGGCGATGTTTTCAGCGCGTGCCGTGCGCATCGGGATCGTGGAGGATATGGGAAGTCTGCAGCGCCTCCCGTCGATCATCGGGGAGGGCGCCGCGCGGGAACTGTGCCTGACTGGGGACGACTTCGACGCAAGCCGGGCCGCAGCGCTGAGTCTCATCAATTACGTGGATGATACACCGGAAGCGTCTCTCGCACACGCAATGAGTATCGCTGAACGGATCGCGGCAAATCCACCCCTCACCGTGCAAGGAGTGAAACGCGTCATGAACGAACGCGCGCACGACAGACTTCGCGAGAGCCTTCAGTACACTGCTCTCTGGAATACCGCGTTCATGCAGTCTCGCGATTTTGCAGAGGCGATGAGCGCCTTCGCCGAAAAGCGCGCGCCAAAATTCGAGGGACGTTGACATGACGACATTTGCGAACAGGATGTTCGAGGGACGAACCGCGCTTGTTTCCGGAGGCGGCTCGGGAATTAATCAGCGCATCGCGGAGCGACTCGCGGAGCAGGGGGCCAGTGTTGCGCTGGTTGGTCGCACACAGTCGAAGCTCGATGCAGTCGCCAGCGGAATCATTGCCGCTGGCGGAAAGTCGGCTGGCTTTGCCGCAGATGTTCGCGACTATGACGCATTGCTGCGCTCGAGTGCTGCAGCGCACGAGCAGTTCGGCGCGATCAGCATCGTTGTTTGCGGCGCCGCCGGTAATTTCCCGGCTCTCGCAAATGCAATGTCCGCAAATGCGTTCAAGTCGGTTATTGATATCGACCTGCTTGGCACGTTCAATACGTGCAGAGCGGCATATGAGCACATGGATCCTGCCGGTGCTTCGATCGTAACGATTTCCGCACCCCAGGCCGTTCAGGCGATGGTGATGCAATCGCATGTATGTGCTGCCAAGGCCGGAGTGGACATGCTCACCCGAACTCTCGCACTCGAATGGGGGCCACTCGGTATTCGCGTCAACGGCGTAATTCCCGGTCCCGTGGCGGACACCGAGGGGATGGACCGCCTCGCGCCGGCAGGACCCGTGCGCGATGCCCTGGCCGCGCAGCTGCCTCTCAGGCGGGTCGCTACCAAGGACGACATCGCGGACATGGTTGTCTTTCTCTGCAGTGATGCCGCGAAGTATGTGACTGGCGCGATTATCCCGTGCGATGGCGGAATGACGACCGCCTCGATCGCTATTCAGACACCCCGATCAGCCACGCGTCACGGCTGATCAATCGTTCGAACAGAAGTGTGAAGATGCGGCACTGGATTTGAATAGAGGTTCATTACTCCAACCCCCGCCAGATGCCAGAAGAATCAGATTTTGATGACTCGATTCGTCGCGAAGAGCGAACAGCACTGCACACAGAACTTCTCGCTCGCCTCGAGCAGAAGGGCGTTCGAATAGGTGAGCGGGCAACGGAGTCGGAGCTTGCTGATCTTCTCTCCGCCATCGGCACTTTCGAAAGCGCTGTTGAGGCGGCGGGCGGGGACCTCATGGTCGATACGCCGAGATCGTCGGAGCCGGAGCGCCCGGAATGGGTGCTGCCTCATCCAAACGACGATGAGTCCGTCAGCGGTTATACCAAACGGGTAAACTCAGCGGCCGGTCGGGTAAGGTCCGCACCCAAGCGCTGAAACTATATGCGGGAGTGCTAACCCATCACTGCTGTCGGACGGTTGCGGTTGCGCATGTAATCCAGCGAAAATACCCCCGCTCCAGTTGCTGCAATGTAGAGAAAGACGAAGCACAGGATCACGGGTAGTTCGCCGTGATTCTCGATTGGCCAGAAACTGTGCGGCGAGTGCATCAGGAAATACACGGCCGCCATTTCGCCAGACAGGATGAAGGCGACAACATGCGTGAAAAGGCCAACGATGATCAGGAGCCCGCCCAGGAGCTCAAGCGGTCCCGCGATCCCGCGAAGGGTCAGCTCAAACACCGGAGCGTGAATCGGGCTACCGGGGCCACTCAGAACTCCGAAAAGCTTCTGAGCGCCGTGCTGACAGAGAATTGCGCCCGCGAAAATCCTCAGAGCGACGTGAGTCCACTGAGTAGCCGAGGAGCTTTGTGATTTCATCAAACATGACCGCAGGTAATAGTGTGCAGGGATGACCACCCAATGGAGCGTACACCACTGGTCGTTCGTCCGATCCACGACGAGGGGCTTGGTGACGTTCAAGGGTCACAGACTTGATCTTCCTGTACGCGAACGCCAATGACGGCGCTGCATCGCGACTCTTGCTGAGCATGTGAGCGGGAAATGCGTTCTCATCAAGCTGCGCTTCAGTGCCGCACCCTCACAAGAGCTGTGTCTTTCTCAACTGACGCGCGCCCCGGCGCACGAATTGAAAACTGCCCGTTTGCGATATCCATACGTAGAGTAGCGTGCGATAGCACATCGGCGCCGAGCACGCCGTCGAGCGTGACAAATGTCTGTCGCCTTTCCTTTACGACTGGCACACCGCGCAGTCGAAGAACGTACTCGCCGTCACCGACCGTCACGTTGCGTAGTACTGGCAGGTTCGTAGCATGTACTGCACCGAGTGCGTCGACGCGCGCCGTCGTCGGCAGGACTTCCGGGTCGGGCGTCTTTGCCATCCACGCGTCCGTGACGATCGTCGAGTCCGCACCGGTATCCACTCCGAACAGGACTGGTTTGCCATCTCTCGTGAGAAGCCGCACTACCGGGAATCCCATCCAGACGAGCGATCGCTTACCCGATGCATGCGCGGAAGGCTGTGCGAGTGATATCGTTCCGCCGCCCATGTCCAGCACAACACTGAGGCGGCGCAGCACATCGGAACCAATCACACCGTCCAGCTTCACAGTGACCAGGTGTCCGTATGCCTGTCGACTGTCCAGTCGCAGTGCACGCGGATCCAGCAGTGCTACAGGCAGATTTCGCACGGTGATCATGCCAATCCGAATGCTGTTGGCGATCGCTGGTCGCGCTGCGATGCGACCATCCGCAGCCGCGATTGCGAGTGTATCGGTTGTGAGCGGTTCCACATTGCATTCGGCCGCAACTTCGCTCGATATCAACGACATCGTGGCACCCGTGTCGAGCCAGAAATAGCGCTCGTGCCCATTGATGTACACCTTGATGATCGGTGTGCCGATGCTGCTGCCGAGCACCGGCTCGATGTCCGGCCTGGTCGGAGCGTCGAGTGTGACCGGGGGAATGTCACGCAGGACGCCTGCCCATGCGTCGACGGATGCACGGTCCACGAGATTACCAACGGTGTCGCCGGCGGTACGAATTTCTGGTGGCAGAGATGCAAGAGTCTGCCACTTGCCTTGCGCATCCAGTGAAACCGTAAGGCCGATCCTCGCGCGTCCACGCACGAGCGGATCGGAATCCTCCAGCAGCGAGTGAAAGAGAACCTCCGAACTCGCGACATCCCCGTTCGCGAGTGAGCGCAGCGCATCTGCGAAAAATCGCTCGGACATCGTGCTGGCCCGTGCTTTTGCCGAAGCGACGTCGAGTTCGCTCACGGCGTTCCAGAAAGTCGGCAGAGCAGGAACCGCGTGTTCCTGTACACGAAACCGTCTGACACTTATCTCGGGTCCGGAATCCGAGGTAAGTCCCAACTGGTTTCCGTGCGCGCAGGCGAGCGACATCAACAGCCAGCCCGAAAGTGGCCAGCCGAGTCGGTCCAGATGCATCCGCGGATAATGCATGTGCGCGCAGCGCCTCGCTATGGAGAGCGCGTCTACGGAATGTTGCGAATTGGTATGCGGAGGGATGGTCATCCGATCTGAGATTCGGTATCCCCGCGTCAATAGGAATGTCGCAACTGAAATCTCACAACCTTCCCCGCCGCTGCTACAAACCCAGGTAGGCTCGCACCCGTGGTTCGATCTTGTCGGGCGACCAGAATGGTGCCCAGACAAGATTGATCTTCACATCCTCGACATCAGGAAGCGTGAGCAGCTCACGTTCGGCGTCGCCCATGATCTCCGGGCCCGAGGGGCATCCAGGAGATGTCAGCGTCATGTCCACAGACACGACAGCCCCGTCAACGCGAATTCCGTAGACGAGGCCTAAATCGACGATGTTGAGTTGGAGATCGGGATCTTTCACGCGCCGCAGCCCGAGCCTTACCTGGTCTACACTTACAACGCCTGGTGCGGTCGCTGCAGTTTCGGTCGAATCAGCGTTTGTGCTTTGTTGTGTGTTTTGTTGCTGATTTGGATTTACTGCTGCTTGCGACGTGCCTGGACTTGACGACGTGCCTGGACTTGCTGGGCTTTGAAACGTGTCCCGAGGAATGCTTTGCGGCGGATTTGCTCTTGGCGTGCTTGGATTTTGATGCTGTTGATCTGGCGCGTGTTCCATTTCTTGAAGATAACGACTTCGCGTGCCGTGCTCGGCCCGCACGCTTGCTACGTACGCGCTCGTGCCA
>PMEM01000053.1 GCA_003155795.1 Gemmatimonadota bacterium | reverse complement strand
CATCGACAGAACGCGGATGTGTACGTCGGTCAGATCCGCCACGCGTTCGCGAAGCATCTGATGCGTGTGGCGCGCGAAGCTCTGCCGCCAGTCAGCCATCACAAGGTCGAACGCTTTTTCCGCCCCCAGATTCTGATGGATGAGTTCGCGGACGTTGTCGAGCAATTCGACATCATCGAGCATCGCCACCTGGACATCGAAGATGGCAGCCTCCTCCTCTCCGGCGTGCGCGCTTACACGATCTCGAATCTGGAGCAGACGTGCACGTGCACGCGCGACGACATCGTTGAAGCGAGCAATTTCCCCGGGCACCAGATCATCGGGGATGATGCGTTGCCGTACCTGAGGAACTTCCCAACGAAGCAGGTGAACCGGACCGACGACGATGCCTGGAGAGGCAGGCAGGCCGAGTATCGGGCGGGGCACCTATCGCTCTCCGAACTTCGCGGCAACAAGCTGCGCGAGCGCTTCGACAGCCTCATCGGCATCCGGGCCCGTCGCGCGCAGAATGATCGCCGAGCCGCACTCCGCCGCCAGCATCATGACTCCCATGATGCTCTTGCCATTCACTTCGAGATCGTCGCGGACGATGGTCACATTGCTGGTGAACTTGCCCGCGGTTTTGACGATCTCAGCGGCCGGCCGCGCATGGACGCCATTCTTGTTCACGATCGTAACCGTTCGTTCGGCCATCAATGGGCCACCGAGTAGAGGACAAAAATGGATAGCAACGCGAGTGCAGCACGCCAACCAGTCGCGCGCGCGCCAAACCGTGCGAGGATTACTGCACCAACGACTGCGACAACTGCCACGCCACCGGCGAGCACGCGGCCCGGTCCGATGATCCGCTGCAACGCGAGCGGCAGAATCAAACCAGCAAGCACCGCGGAAACCCGGGCAAGCACGGCGGGTCCGTCTCGAAAGAGCGGATTCGAGAGTGCCGGAGCCACACGCATGCCCCGACGCAGGCCAACTCTCAGTCCCCAGGCTCTTAGCGCAATGTGGCCAGCATTATAGGCGCCCAGAAAGATACATACCACAACCAGCGGCCCGGCACCAAGCGCAAACGCGGTGAGAGCCATGAGCGAACAAAGAGGCAACCAACCCGCCCAGACGAGCTGATCACCGACGCTTCCGAGCGGACCGCAAAGCGCAGTGCGATAGCGATCGATCCGGACAGGGTCCTCGCCATCCAGCTCGCCGCGGGCCAGAGACCCGACCGCGATACCAGCCAGGTACGGATGCGCGTTGAAGTATCGCCCCTGTCGCGCCAGTGCCGCCCGATAGCGTTCCTCAGGCAGGCCTCGCAGCAACGGCTTCATGCAGAACGCGATACCGTTGCCAATCATCGTCTCGTAATTCCACGATCCCTGCACCGCAAACAGTCGCAGGAACGACGCCCCGACGGCCCACGAGCTTACCGGTGCCGGCGTGCCAACTTCATTGCGGGCACGTTGCGTCGATTTCGGATTGGTCATTGAAGTAGCAGGAGTGCCGTGCCGGCACCCAGTCCGAGGACAAAGAGCCAGCCCGCGCGCGCCGCACGATGAGTCAGAGTCCAAATCGCGCCCGCAGCAACAGTGGCAGCGAGGGCCGTGACAACGGCGCGCGAGTGGACCGCGTCCACGCCCCATATCGCGACGATTCGACGTGACAGCGGGAACAGGATCAGAAGCGCAATGAACGTAACGCTGAACCCGCGTATCAGGTCCATGGTCAACCCGCGAAGCTGCAGCGAATCCACAGCTGTCGGCGACCCCACGTCGAGTTCAGTCCTCAAACGGCGAGCCTGGTGCGCATTCCAGTTTCTCACCCACACCATGCTTCTGCTGCTGAAGACTGCTGTTGCCAACGCGACGAACATCGCAACCGGTAGCGCGCCCGCTGCACCAATGGGCTGGCCAGCCATGACGACACCTCCGACCACTCCTGCAGAACCCCATTCCGCGTAACGCGACGCACCGAATGGAAGCGTTTCGAGTGCGATCAATTCGAGCACCGCGCCGATTAGTAATCCCGCGCCTGGACGGCCGATGAACGCACCGGCCAACGTTGCCGAGACGAGCGGCCGCGATAGCATGATCTGAGGAAAACTCACCATGTCGAGACCGGCCACAGCTCCGAGCAGCGAGACGGGAAGAATGGCGAATAGAAGCGACTCGAGCGTCAACTTGCACATCCGCGAAGAAGAGCTTCGAGCGAATGTGCGGTGGCGGATGGAAGGTCCTGCGCCGTGACGACGATACCCAACTCAGCCATGTCTCGTAGCGCCTGCTCTTCGGATTCGTTCAGAAAGACGTAGCGCAACTTCTGCGTGCGATCTTCGCGGTGATGAATGCCGCCCACGTTGACCGCAGTTATAGGACGAACCGCGGTGCGAGCGAGCGTCAGCATCGCCTCTACACTTCCGGTCAGGATCATGCCGGTCCGGCGATCTGCCATGTACTTGTCGATATCACGCGCAGCATCAGCGGTGGACACGAAGTACACTTCCATGTTGGGAGGTACTCCCAGTCTGTACAGCTCCTGTTCCCACTCCGATTCCGCAACGACGTCATCGATCAGGACGATGAAGCCAAGGTTCAGCGGTTGGCCCCATCCGACAACAACCTGACCATGGATCAGTCTGTCGTCAATTCTGTAGAGTGCTACAGGCATTCAGACCGCCACAGCAACTATTGCGGCGCGCCCCTTCTCCGCCGCGTGCCTGGCGGCATCTGCCGCGCTCATCTCAGTGGCACAAAACACGAAGTCAATCAGCGAAGCGAGACCGACACCGGTGACGAGCGCCAGGCCTGGCGTGTCACGCTGCACGCGGCGTGCGGCGAGTGTTGCACTGCCACCGGGCAGATCTGTAAATATCACCTGCACGGCGTGCACCGCGATGAGCTCTCGAATGCCGCTCTCTATGTCTTCACGGCCAAGCGAAGCATTCGAAAACGGAATGAGTGCGTTGCCGCGGCCCGTTATCTGCTCGACGGCGGATATCAGGCCTGCCGGGAATGCACCGTGTCCGGCGACAATCGCGCGCGGCGCGACGTCAGGATCCATCTACTCGACATCCTCTTGCAGGTAACGCTTGATGGCTGAAGCCTTCTGCATTCGCTGTATCAATCGCTCGTTGAACTGTTCCGCCGGGTTGATCCCGGAATACTGAAGAAGATGGTTCATGGCGATCACTTCCGCTATGACCGTAATGTTCTTCCCAGGATTGAGCGCGATTGTGATCTTGGGTATCTCGACGCCGAGTATGCTCGCGACGGATGTATCCAGACCTGTACGGTCCACCGGAGCGTTCCTGTCCCAGATCTCCAGATTTACCACCACCTCGATTCGCTTCTGCTGCCTGACCGCTCTGATCCCGAAGATTGACGGAATGCTGATCAGGCCGACACCACGAATTTCCATGTGGTGCGCCGCCATCTCATGCGCGCGCCCGATCAGAACGTCGTGGCCTCGTCGCGATACAATTACCATGTCATCAGCGACCAGCCGGTGACCGCGTTCCACGAGATCCAGAACGCATTCTGATTTGCCAATCCCACTGACGCCAGTGAAGAAGACGCCGACCCCATAGACGTCGGCGAGCGACCCATGCAGAGTGGTAGTCGGCGCGAATAGTTCTTCGAGCGCCGGTTTGACACCACGGTAAAAGTCAGCGGTAGTAAGCGCGGTTCGTATGAGCGCCGTATCAGTCAGCGCCGCCTGTTCAAGTAATCCTTTCGGCGGCTGCTGGCCCTTGGTGATGAAGACAGCCGGCACATGGTACGAAAAGAAAAGCTCGGTGATCTCGTGTCTGCGATTCGGGTCGAGCGAGTTGAGATAACTGACCTCGGTCTCGCCAAGCACCTGCAGCCGGTCCGACACAAATCTCCCGACATATCCCGACAGAGCCAACCCGGGGCTTGAGATGTCCGGACCCGGCAGCGCACGTTCCAATCCGACGCCACCACCAAGATCTTCCAGCTGGAGCGGTTCGGCGAGCCGCTCAACAAGCTCGCCGACCGTTGGGTGACGCGTCACGCGCGCTGCTCTGCCTCGTGAACCTGCTTCTTCTTTGCAGTCTTCAGGCGACGAATCTGCGCTTCCATCTTCGCAATTGCATCCGAAAGCGCTGGCTCGCGATACTTCCCATTCCCCTTGGCGACAAGCTTCTCGTAGTGCGGCGCATGCAGGACAAGTTCCACGGTTTTCTTTACGCCATCGCCACCTAGCCATACGTCGGCGCCGACTGGTCTGCCAAGGTGCTCGATCAGTTTCTGGACGCCTTCGCTGGCTCGCGTGCGGAAGCTATCGGTTATCTCCGTCTGATGTCCGTGGAATTGGATGTCCATGCTACGCTCCTTTGGCTACGTGTTGAAGATGTGACAACGTCTCCTCGGCTGCGCGTTCCCATGTGAATGTTTCCGCGAAGCGACGTGCGTTGCCACCTAACGTCGTGACCATCTCAGGCGAATCAAGCAATCCTCTCATTGCCGCTG
>PMEM01000006.1 GCA_003155795.1 Gemmatimonadota bacterium | reverse complement strand
AGCACTTTCATTGCCGCGCTGAATGCTGCAGCATCACCCATGCTCTGCATGAGTTGAATGCGATCCTTACCGGCCCGCAGTTTGCCGTCGAGCATTTCATTGAGATGCTTGACCATCAATGCTGGATATTGCGGCTCCACGTTGACGCCAGTTCCAACAGCGCTGCCACCAATGCCAAGGTCGCGCAAGTAATCAGCGGCTTCGTTTACACGCTTGAGTCCACGGCGAAGTGTACCGGCGAATGCTGTGAATTCCTGGCCGAGCCTGATCGGCATCGCGTCCTGGAGATGGGTACGGCCGGCCTTCACAATCCCGTCGAACTCCTTCCCTTTCGCGTCGAACGCGTCGATGAGTGCCTGCATACCCTTGTTCAGCTTCGGCAGTTCTGCGAGGCACGCTATCCTGATAGCTGTCGGAATCACGTCGTTGGTCGATTGCGCCATGTTGACATGATCATTCGGATGCACGGGCGAGTACTTGCCGCGTTCGCTCCCCAGCATCTCATTGGCACGATTGGCCAGTACTTCGTTGATGTTCATGTTGTGCGACGTGCCGGCGCCAGCCTGATATACGTCTACGACGAACTGATCACGCCACTTGCCGCCGAGTACTTCGTCAGCCGCAGCGATGATGGCATCGGCGAGCCGCACATCAAGTCGGCCAGTCTCCTTATGCGTGAGAGCAGCGGCGCGCTTGATGCGCACGACAGCGTCCACGAATGCGGGCAGCGGCCGCATGCCGCTGATTGGAAAATTCTGTACGGCGCGCAGAGTCTGTACGCCGTACATCGCGTCGGCCGGTACTGCCAGTTCGCCGAGTGAATCCTTCTCAGTGCGCGTTGCGCTTGACATTTGCTATTCCGTTCAGAAAGGGGTTGCTATCGAGCTCATCACCAATGGTGGTGGTGCCACCATGTCCTGGATACACAGTCGTCTCGCGCGGCAGGCCAGCCATGACGGCCAGGGTCTGCTGCATGTGCTCCGGGTTGGCCATTGGAAGATCCGTGCGACCAATCGAACCGGCGAACAGGACATCGCCTGCGAGTACGATTCCGTTACCGAAGAAGACGACATGCCCCGGGCTGTGGCCAGGTGCATGAATCACATCGAACGCGAGACTTCCAACGTGGACTACGTCTCCATGCGCCAGTTCACGATTCGGCGGCTCAGGCTGCTCGAACGGAATTCCGTACTGCTCCGCAAAGAGCGATGCCGCCTCGTAAACCGGAGCATCGATTGGATGCATGTAAACCGGAATGTCGCCAAATCGGCGGCGCACGGCGGAAATGGCACCGATGTGATCCAGATGTGCATGTGTCACCCACACGGCGTCAAGCTTGGCGCCGCATGACTCTACCATTTCGACGATGTGTTCACCATCGTCGCCGGGGTCGATGAGAACCGCGTGTCTTGTATCGTCATCGATCACGAGATACGTATTCTCTCGGAACGGACCAACTTCACGGGAAACGACTCTCAAACGGCGTAGCCACCTGTCGCTACAACGCNNACTGGCGTCGCGTAGCGACGAAAGGTACTTCTCCGCTGCGATCGCCGCCGTCGTCCCGTCTCCGGCAGCGGTCGTTACCTGACGTGTCAGTTGTGCCCGCACGTCTCCGGCTGCGAACATGCCGTCAATCGATGTCTCCATGTTCACGTCGGTGAGCAGGTAGCCCATCTCGTCGTGATCCACGTGTCCGTCGATGATGCCGGTATTGGGTCGAAACCCGATGAACACAAACATCGCGGTTACCGCGAGATCGGATTCCGCTCCGGTCCTGACGTTGTGCAGTTTCAGATTGTTTACGAATCCCTGTTCGTCGGCTTCGACACGATCGACGAGCGTGTCCCAGATCACCTCAACCTTCGGATTCTCCAGAAGGCGCTTCTGAAGAAGCTTTGAGGCACGAAATTCATCACGGCGATGAATCAGATACACCTTTGCCGCGTAACGTGTGAGAAAATCCGCTTCTTCAACCGCTGCGTCTCCACCACCAACAACTGCAATTGTGTGCCCTTTGAAAAAAGCGCCGTCACAGATTGCGCAGTAGGATACTCCCTTCCCGGCATATTCGGTCTCGCCGGGAATACCCAGGCGAATTGGAGTTCCACCAGCGGTGACGATGGCTGCAGGTGCGTGGAAGACATCGCCAGAATCGGTTTCAGCCTCGAACGATCCGTCGGGCAGCTTTCTGAGCGTCGTGACGGTAGTCTGACGGAATTCCGCGCCGAATTTTTTGGCATGGCTCTCAAAGCGCTGCGCCAGATCCCAGCCTTCGATGTGCTCGAAGCCGGGATAGTCCTCTATCGTTTCCGTATTGAGGAGCTCACCTCCGGCCGCTCCACGCTCGAGCACGACGGTCTTCAGCATGGATCTGCCAGCGTACATGCCTGCCGTCATGCCAGCGGGGCCCGCGCCGACGATGATCACGTCATATTCGAAAGTCTGTCCCATGAATCTCTAGGAGGTTTTCGCGCCGACGTGTAGAACGTTGAACGCACCGTGGCAGTGCGAGACGGTCGCGACAAGTACATTCGCGGACTCGACGGCACCCACTTGTTCAACCAGCCGGTCGGCGGCAACAACATCGCGCGTATCGAACATGCCGACTCCGAATGCGCGGTGGCTACAGTGAAATATAACCGGCCCGTGGAGTGGTTCGGCGCTGTCCTGCGATCGGCTGACCAGGTCAGCGGCGGCATTCGGCATGGTCCAGCTCCGCTCCCCACCGGTATGTGGGCAGAGGCGGGGTTCCACGCAATTTATTGGGCACGTCCACGTGGCATAGCTGCCGTAAAACGTGCCGTCCGGCGCCGCCGCGCGCCATGGGGTTTCGGGATCAAGCAACAGCGGGCGTGTTTCCACAATCCGCGTCGGCCAGCGGCGATGTGCGGCATCCCGCAGCCATTGATACATCAGATGTGGCATGAGCGGAGATGGTACTATTGCGTCGTCGGTATCCAACTCAGCGGAGCCGAGGTAACGATCAAAAAAGTCTGTCCATTCGGAGATATCCATCTGGACGTCGGCACCCGAAGTCGCGACGGCACAATCAGCTGACCGATCCACAACGAGGATCCGTTCGAAGCGGATCGCGGCTGCGGCACTGGCTCGTTCGAGTTGGCGGACGTAGTAGGAGCCGTAGCATCCACCACCGACAACAATTATCGAACCGTACTCTCTTTCGTCACCCGCGGACATGACGTCCGCCGTCAACCAGCAGCGTATCGCCAGTTACGTAGTCGGATTGCAGAAGATACATCATCGCGCCCACAACGTCGTCGGGCGAACCAATGCGGTTGAGCGGCGTGGTCTTCGCAAAATGTGCGCGGGTCTCATCGCTCCAGTCATCCGGGAGCAGTACGGCGCCGGGTGCGATCGCATTCACACGAACTTCCGGTGCGAATACTCTCGCCATGGCACGCGTCATCTGAACAATTCCAGCCTTGCTGATGCCGTGCGGGATGTAGTCCGGCCACGTTTCGAACGCCGCAAGATCCGCGAGATTCACAATGCTGCCGTTGACCTTCCGGAGCCATGGATGAGCTGCTTGCGACATGAAGAACGGCGCACGCAGGTTGAGTGCGAAAATGGAATCCCACTTGGCGACAGTTATTTCATCGACAGGTGTACGAAGCATGACCGCCGCGGAATTCACGAGTACATCCAGCCCACCGAAGTCGCTCGTCACAGCTGCGACGAGCGATGCGGGCGCCTCCGCCTGTGTCAGGTCGCCTTGATACGCGCGCATCTCGTGCCCTTCCGCTGCAAGTTGGGCAACAAGCGCATCTGCTTCCGCGGATGCCGAATGGTAATTGATCGCGACGCGCATTCCTGCGTGCGCCAGTGCAGTGCTGAGCGCGCGGCCTACGCGGTGCGCGCCGCCAGTAACGAGAGCGACCCGTCCACGCAGTTCCATGGTTGCTAGGACACCCGCGTCGCGAGGCGTGCGTCCTGCAAATCCAGCCACGCTTCAGGAATGTGCATGTTGCCGATCACTCTGTAGCCCTCCGTCGCGCCGTGCCAGTCGGAACCGCCACTCGGAACAAGGTCCAGCTCGCTGGCCAACCGTTCGAGCCGCGCCACGTCTGACGGCGTATGGCCCGGATGTCGTACTTCCACACCGTCCAGTCCCTGCTGCGCAAGTCTGGCCAACCGCTCGCGCGTACCATCGCGACCCGGATGCGCCCATACAGCGAGCGCGCCTGCTGAGTGCGCAAGACCGATTGCGTCCGCCACTTCAAGGCGCGGCTTGGGGACGTAGGCGGGCTTACCAGCGCCGAGCAGACGATCGAACGCATCGCGATTATCCGTCGCGTAGCCGTCCCGAATCAGCACTCGCGCGATATGCGGTCGACCAAGTGCACCACCTGCTGCCTCAGCGATGACATCATCCATGCTGATTGGTGCACCATGCCGTGTCAGTTGCTCGACAATTTTCCGGCCGCGCTCGGTTCGCTCGCGCTGGAAGCCCTCGAGACTCGGCCTTATTGCGCCGGCATCACGGATGTGAAGGGCGAGAAGGTGAACTTCGAAGCTGCCGTCGTAGGCGCTCAGTTCACAGCCGCGCACAACGCGGATGCCCAGACTTGCACCAGTCGCAACCGCCTCATCGTTTCCCGCAATCGTATCATGATCGGTAATCGCAATGGCTTGCAGGTCCGCACGCTTGGCAGCCCCCACGAGCTCGACTGGAGAAACCGCACCATCAGAAGCAGTCGAGTGAGCGTGCAGATCTACATAACGCTCACCGACGGGTTCTCCATTACGATCAATCATCGCGCGTAGAAAGCCTCAGGCGAGGTAGCGCCAGGTTGCGACTGTCCAAAAAGCACGCGCAGTTGGTCGTCGGAGAGTTCAGCGAACGACTGCTCGCGCCAGCGCGCACCAGCGGGCGAGTAGCGCACCACGCGAGTCTCGCGCTCCGCATCTTCGCCCCGTGAAAAGATCAGTGCGAACTCGTCCTTCGTATTGACGGTAATGTATCCCGATGGCTGCACACGCCATGTGGCAGCATCTACGGTTATTGTGCGAAACGGCATCTACAACTCCAATTGCTGGTAAATACGCAAGGGGCCCGTGCCAGGCTCCGGTGCCGACGCGATGGCTTCTTCAAGGATCGAAGAATCATCAGCGACGGTAAACTCGACGAACGCATTTCTGAGTCCCGGGTCTTCGAAAACCCAGAACCGGCAGTTTGCGGCTTCATAGTACGCCGCGCGCTCTGCCAGGCGCGACACGTAGCGTGCTCGCTCGCTTGGCGGGATCGTTGTCCGCTGAATGATGAGCGAGCGAGACACTCAGATAACCCCGCTCTCAGGAAAGGCTTCGATGTTGCGCTTGATCTGCGCGAGAAACTGATCCGCCACTGCGCCATCGACAATGCGGTGATCGAACGAGATCGAGAAGTACGCGCACGTACGGATCGCGATCGTATCCTCTCCATCTGCGCCAGTGACGACCTTTGCGCGTTTCTCGATGGCGCCGATTCCCATGATCGCCACCTGCGGCTGATTGATGATCGGCGCGCCCATCAGCGATCCGTACACGCCGGGGTTCGTTATGGTGAACGTACCGTCCTGAACTTCGGCCGGCGAGAGTTTCTTCGTGCGCGCGCGGTTGGCAAGATCGTTGAGCGCACGAGTGATTCCCGTGAGCGACAGGTCATCTGCGCTCTTGATGACCGGAACAATCAGACCCCAGTCGAGCGCGACTGCGATGCCGATGTTGACCTGCGAGCGATAGATGACGTTGGTACCAGCAACCGACGAATTCAATATCGGATACTGCTTGATAGCGTCCACGGTTGCCTTGATGATGAATGGCATGTAGGACAATTTCTCGCCCGTAGCAGCTTCAAACTCGCGGCGCTTGGCGGCCCGGATCCTGGCGATACGGGTGAAGTCCATCTCCATGAACGATGTGACATGCGCAGACGTGCGGCGCGAGGCGATCATGTGGTCGCTGATAAGCGCGCGCATCTTGGACATCGGCTCAACACGATCGCCGGGCCATGGCTCTGGCATCGGACCGTGGAATTCGCCGGCGCCGCTCGGAGCGTGCATCGAAGGACGCGAGGAGCTCCCTGCAGCCATGTGGTTGAGCAGGTCCTGCTTGGTCACGCGCCCAGCGACACCGCTTCCGATGAGCGCGGTAATGTCCACGCCTTGCTCGGCCGCCATTTTGCGAACCAGGGGCGACGACTTGGACCGCAACCGTCCTTCGAACGAATCCGGTGCTGCAACCGGCCGCGAAGGCGCTGCGGCAGGTTGGTTCGGTTGCGCTGGCGCAGGCGATGCCGCTGCCCTGGTTGCGGCTGGCGGTTCTGGAGTGACTGCTGGCGGGGCTGGCGCCGCTGCGGTTGCCGCAACTGCCGCACCTTTGTCCGATTCGATCCGTGCGACAAGCGTGTGCACGGCAACAGTCATCCCCTCAGAGACCAGGATCTCGGCGAGAGTTCCAGCGGTTGGCGACGGGATCTCCGCGTCAACCTTGTCGGTTGAGATCTCGAAGATGGGCTCATCACGCTTGACGTGATCACCGACCTTCTTGAGCCACTTCGACAGGGTGCCTTCCGCGATCGACTCGCCCATCTGCGGCATTGTCACATCAATACGAGCCATCTATGATCTCCGGCGTGTCAGTCTAATAATCGAGACCAGCGGCACGATCACAACCCCCGCGATCATTCCCACCAGCGCATAGCTACCCCAATTGCAAGCCGGAATTTCCTCAATCGGCTTGCACCCTTGATAGGAACCAACGAATTTCGCGACGAGCACCATGATCATCCCGCCGCCAAAGAATCCAGCTATGGCGGAGAAACAGCCCGCACCGACAAGCGCACCAATCGAAGGTCGAGTCGTTTCCGCCGGATCTTCAGCCATCAGTAAGCTACAAGACGCCGCAGAGCCCGCACGATGTCGGACGTCTGCGGCAATACATAATCTTCCAGGGGAGGCGAGTACGGCAGCGGCGTATCTGCAGCCGTGACCCGAAGCACGGGGGCGTCCAACCACTCAAAACAGGTCTCGCTGATCCGCGCAGTGATCTCCCCGGCAATTCCGCCTGTCCGCGTATCCTCGTGAACTATCAGGACCCGGTTGGTCTTCTTCACTGTGGAGACAATCGCCTCATCATCAAGCGGGAGCAACGTCCTCAGGTCGATTACCTCGACAGACACTCCGTCTTCCGCCTGCAACACTTCGGCTGCTTCCAGAGCTTTCCAGAGAGTCGCCGCATAGCTGATGATCGAGACGTCCGTTCCCTCGCGAGCAACACGCGCCTTGCCGATCGGTACGATGTGATCCCCTTCCGGCATTACATCCTTGACGCGTCGGTAGAGGTACTTGTGTTCGAAAAAGAGTACGCAGTCGTCATCACGAATGGCGGCCTTCATCAGCCCTTTAGCGTCCGTTGCAGTCGCAGGACTGACAATCTTGAGCCCCGGGGTATGGAAGAAGGCGGCTTCCGGATTCTGTGAATGAAACGGTCCGCCGCGAACGTAGCCGCCGCTGGGTCCGCGCACGACCATCGGGCAGCCGAGTCCGACGCGATAACGTGCGGTGGCGACATAATTGGTAAGCATGTCGTACGCAGTCGACATGAAATCCATGAACTGCATTTCGGCGACCGGACGCATGCCCATGTGCGCTGCGCCAGCGGCCGCGCCGACGATTGCAACTTCGGAAATCGGCGTGTCAATCACCCGCGCCGCTCCGAATCGCTTCTGCAATCCTTCGGTGACCTTGAATGCTCCGCCATACGTGCCGATGTCCTCCCCGAGGCAAAAGACGTTGACGTCGCGTTCCATTTCCTCGAACAGCGCCTGCCTGATCGCTTCCAGATAGGTTACTTCAGACATCGTACGTCCCCCAGCCCGCAGCGCGTTCGTTCTTCTCAACGGCGCTATTTATATCTTCACGGAACCACAGTGGGGCAACGGTGGGCGGGTCTGCGTACACTCCACGAAGTGCTTCCGCGGGCTCGGGCATCGGCGACGCATCGGCGGTGTCGGTCGCTGCATCGATTTCAGCAATGATCCGCGCGTCGATGGCGCGGAGTTCCGCTGGCTTCACCTTCTCGTCGCGCAATACTTTTTCAAACCGATCTATGGGATCGTTCTCCGTGGCCCACCGATCTATTTCTCCAGCGGGCACGTACGATTGATTGTCGTGTTCCGCGTGACCCTTGCGACGATACGTGATCAGCTCGATGAGCGTCACTCCCTCGCCACGACGTGCGCGATCAACAGCGCGCCTGGTTACGTCGTACACCGCCAGAACATCGTTACCGTCTGCCTGCTCTCCCGGAACACCGTAGCCGATTGCCTTGTCGACGAACGACTTCGCCGCGGTCTGCCCGGAGATCGGAGTGGAATACGCGTATCCGTTGTTTTCCACGACGACCACGAGAGGACAACGCTGAACGGCAGCAAAGTTGATCCCCTCGTGGAACGCGCCAGTCGATGTTGCGCCGTCGCCGACAAAGACGAGGCCAACGCGATCCTCTCCGCGCATTTTCGCGGCAAGTGTAACGCCGGCCATGACTGGAACCATGTCACCGAGATGCGATATCTGCCCAATAAATCCACGTTCGATGCCGCCGAAATGAATATTGAGTTCCTTGCCCCTGGTCGGCGAATCACCCTTCGCCATGTACTGACGAATAACTTCGGTTGGTTCGGCGCCACGCACGAGCATCGCGCCGAGATTGCGAATCAGCGGCGAGAGGATGTCGCCTTTGGATTTATCGAGCGCATATGCGGCACCGACGGCGTCCGCTTCCTGACCCAGCGAACGGAACAAGCCACCAATGACCTTGGTCTGTCTGTAGAGATTCACCAGGCGCTCTTCCAGCGAGCGCGTGAGCCGCATGTAGTAATACAGCTCGAGCTTCTGCNNAACGTAAAACTTCTTTGCATTGCGATCGAGCCTGCTCTCACCAGTCTGATCAGAATCGATCTGGACGAAGGTGTGAAGACCACCTTCCATCGTCACACTGAGCTTGAGGACGCCAAGCGGACCAGAGAAGGTGCGCGACCGCCGCGCTGATGCCGTCGAATTCTCGAGAATCGTCGGAAAGAAACTGTCAGCGATAGCCAGAACCTGATCTGGCTTGAGGTGTGATCTATAGAAATGTCGCATCGTTACCGTTTATTCGTATCTGTGCTCTGGCCAAGCGGAGGTGCGCGAAGAACCTCCTGCTGCCAGTCCTGGGTTCGCACCAACTTGCTCGTGGAGTCGCGCCGGAACTGAAGCCCGATAGCCCAGTCACCGGCAACCGGGAATCGGACGTGCGCGTAATACGTGCCGACCTCTGGACCTTCAGCGAGACCGTCGCCAGTCTGTGCGTGTTCCTGGCTTGTCGCGAAGATGCGCCCCTGACCGTGTTGAATGGGCTGACCCGTGGCCCTGTCCAGCACCACGACCTTGAAAACTGTCATTATCTCCGCCACCGGCGGAGCGGGAACGGCGCTGATGCGGAAGGCCATGTCGTCGGTGTACTGCTTGATCTCCGGCGGGCGGTTATTACCACCGCACGCAGCTAGAGACGCCGCAGCAACGGCGAACACGCTCCCCCGCACCAGCGTCGCCAACTTCATGATGCGTAGTACTCGAGTCCCAGGTGCGTGATCTGATCCTCACCCATCAGGTGACGCAGAGTGTTCTTCATTTTCGTCTGCTGAATGAAGAGATCATGCTCAGGCTGCAGGCCCGGAGCCGTCATCGGACTCTTGAAGAAGAACGACAACCACTCCTGGATCCCCTTCATGCCTGCACGCTGCGCAAAGTCACTGAACAATGCAACGTCGAGAACGAGTGGCGCAGCAAGAATCGAGTCGCGACACAGGAAGTTGATCTTGATCTGCATNNAGATGTCGATGTTGTCCCAGCCCTCCTTGTTGTCTCCACGTGGCGGATAGTAGTTGATTCGAACCACGTGCGAAAAATCCTTGTATAGATCGGGATACTTCTCGGGCTGCAGGATGTTGTGCAACACGGAAAGCTTCGACTCTTCCTTCGTCTTGAACGACTGAGGATCGTCGAGTACTTCGCCGTCACGATTGCCAAGGATGTTGGTGGAGTACCATCCGGCAAGACCGAGCATGCGAGCCTTGATTCCTGGCGCGATGACGGTCTTCATCCATGTCTGACCCGTCTTGAAGTCCTTGCCGGAAAGCGGCACACCGTGCTGCTGAGCAAGCTGCAGAAGGGCCGGGATATCGGACGAGAGATTCGGTGCGCCGTTCGCGAATGCAGCGTTCTCCATGATCGCCGCATATGCGTACAGCATCGACGGAGCAATTGCCTCGTCGTTGTTGTCCATGGCACGCTCAAACTGCTCGATGGTTGCGTGCTGCGGGCCCGGTCTGATGAAGATTTCGGTCGACGCACACCACACTATAACTACGCGATCAAGTTTGTTCTTCGCCTTGAAATCGCGAATGTCCTGACGAAGCTGCTCTGCGAGATCTCTCTTTGTCTTGCCGGTCTTGACGTTGGTGCCGTGAATCCGCGTGACATAATGGTTGTCGAACACAGCCGGCATCGGCTTGATAGACGCGAGGAAGTCGGCAATCGGAGCGACGTCCTTCTCTTCCAGAACGCCAGCCTTGCGAACTGCGGTAAGTGCGTCGTCGGGGATGGGATCCCACGCACCAAATACGAGATCTTCGAGCTTGGCCAGCGGCACGAAATCCTTGATCAGCGGAGCGCGGTTTTCTGTTCGCTTGCCGAGTCGGATGGTCGCTGTCTGCGTTATCGATCCGATAGGCTTTGCCAGCCCTCGACGGATGCTCTCGACTCCAGCGATGAATGTCGTTGCCACGGCACCGAGGCCCGGCGTGAGGATGCCGAGCTTACCAGAAGCCGGCGCGATTTTGGGTGGAACGGAGCTGTTAGACATTCACCAGTGGTTTCTTGGATGTTGCACGATAGACAAAGCTGATGCGCTGGACAGCGGTGATCCATGCTGTAACTGTCAGAAGGGCGATGATCGCCATTAAGACCCAGCCATGCAGTGTGAGGCCGAAAAATGCCTGTGGTACGGATAATAACACTACTCGCTCCGGACGCTGCATGACCCCGACCTTGGCATCGATACCTAGACCCGCGGCACGAGCCCGAGTGTACGAGACAAGGAACGTGCCGATGATGCCGAGAAGGCAGACCACAACCATGTAAACGTTGTGGTAGATGGCGGACGACGCGTAGAAAACCGCCAGGCCGGCGAGCACGCCCCCGTCCGCGACGCGGTCGAGCGTGGAGTCGTAAAAGGCGCCAAAGACGCTGGACTGGCCTGTCCGGCGCGCCACCGTCCCGTCCAGCACGTCGAAAAGTGCTGTGAGGGCGATGATCCACCCGGCCGTCATGATATGCCCCGTGGCGTAGACTACCGCCCCGGTCAGCGTGCACACCGTCCCGACCGTCGTGATGATATTCGGGTTCACCCGTCGCCGGACCAGAAAGTCAGCGACGGGTTCAATAACCCGAAGATATCCAGCTTTTATTCCGTCCCAGAGCGCCTTCATCGGCGTTGAAGCTAGCCCCCGCGGGGCTGTCGGGCTAGGTGTTTCCCCGTATGAAGGCTGCGGCGGGATCAGCTACGGAATCTGCCACACGTACAGGCCCGTCAGTGTGACGTTGTTGCGAGTGTATGACCGTGAGCCATCGATCGGGGTCGCCTTCAGTCCGACCGTAGCGCCAGCCGCTACGCCCGGAACATTCATCGATTCGGTGTCGTTGGCCGGGATTTGTTTCAGAAATATGTCGTTCCCACCATTTACTACGTAGACGTTGGCGGCTTGGGTAAGATTGTTCGTCACCTTGAGCGTCACCTCGCTCACTGGCTGCGGACCGGTCTTTACCTCAACCCGTCTTGGTCCGCATGCAGTTGCCGCAACGGCAAGACCTACAAGTGCTATCAGTTTTTTCATCGATGCTCCGGAAAGATTGGTCGGCTCCAGTCTGAGCTCTCTCTCTCCCTCTAGTAGAGCAGATATCTGGCCACGCTCCGACGAAACGCATACGCCGGCCCGTAGAGCGAGTCGACTACAGCATCCGGATCTTCCCCGCCAATGATCGCGCGTCTGGCATCAGGCGATCCGAACAAACGATCGAATCGCGTCGTATCTACGGTTAATTCCGTAGGATAGGCCTTGTGGATTGCTGACAGGAGGCCCGCAGTCAGACGGCTGGTCTGCAGTTCGCTTCTTTGCATAACCTCGCTTTNNATCCCCAGGCCGTGAACGACTTGACCCGCGTACTTGCCGTCGCCGGGCGCGGCTGGCGTGAAGTCAAGCGGCGTGAAGCGGACTCCGCCGATCCTGTGGTCCTTGAGAATCTCGAGCACCCGTTTCGCATCCATCCACGGCGCGCCGATGCGCTCAAACGCGTTCCTGGTACCGCGTCCCACCGAAAGATTGGTCCCTTCGAACGCTACCAGACCGGGATACAGCATGACGGCGTTGAACGACCGAAGGTTCGGCGACGGTGCCACGAACGGAAGATGCGTACGATCAAACCAGACTTCCCGTGTCCAGCGGTCCGCTGGCACCACGTGGAGGTCGGCTCCGATCTTCAGGCGGTCGTTATAAAATCTCGCGAGCTCCGCCATCGTCATGCCATGCCGCAGCGGTATCGGATACAGTGCCCACGCGAGACCGGGATGGCCCGGCGCGGGATCATCAGCGTTCGAGAGCGCCGAGTCCAGAATCGGACCTTCTACGAGCGCCCCGGTAAGAGGATTCGGGCGATCGAGAATGACAATCGGCTTGTGCGCGCGTGCCGCGGCGCGCATCGCATAGACCATCGCTCCCTCGTAGGTCCACGTGCGCGACCCAACATCCTGAAGGTCCACAATCAGCACGTCAACTGCTCGGAGCGAGGAGTCGGGCGGTGGCACCGTTTGCGATCCGTACAGAGATATCACAGGGAGTCCGCTCTTCTGGTCGGTCGATGAGCCGATCCCTGTCTGATCGAGTGACGCACCGAGTCCATGCTCAGGGGAGAAGAGGAGCACCAGCTTCGCGCCGGCCTTCGTTGCTCGCTTGTCATGCTGCAGCAGATCTACATCGCGCTTGCCGTTCTCATCGACGCTTGCATCGTTGCTGAGGAGGGCCAACCGCTTACCCTGAATCAGGTCGATGCTGTCGCGCAGCAAAACCGTGATGCCGGGCCTGACGTTGGCTTCAGCCAGTCCCGTTGGATCGTCTACGTGGTGATAGACAACGGAACAGCCCGCGGTGAGGGCCAGCAGCACGAGCAGACATTTGGACGGCAGTTGTGGCATGACCTGGTATCCGATAGTTGTGGACATGGTATAATCGCCAAGGACGCGAAGTCCTGCCACGTGCTTTCCCTGGATTCACCGCGTCTTACCGCTTTTTTACGGCCGGGTTCCCCCGAGGCTGGGCTGCGCTCCGCCCTGGACCGATCCGGATGTGTCGATTGGCGCAGGATTCAGGCCGGGAAAAGGTTCGGGCGGCACGCTGGAAACAATCCAATTTCGCTTATATTTCAGCCTCACAAAGGAGTGACCCAAATGGCCGTATCCAGCCAACCAGAGATCAATCTCACCCTCACGCCCGCGGCGGGGGTCGAGATCCAGAAATTCATGGAAATCGAAAAGGTCTCGCCTGCAGAGGGCGGACTTCGTGTCAGCATTCAGCCTGGCGGTTGCAGCGGCTTCAAGTACTCGCTTTTGATCGAGGACAAGTCTGCAGAGGATGACCTCGTACTCATGCAGCAAGGCTTTCGCGTATTCGTGGATCCGTTTTCTGCCCAGTACGTGAACAACGTGACAATCGACTACGTGACATCGATGCAGGGATCGGGATTCACCTTCAAGAACCCGAACGCCACGGGCGGCTGCGGCTGCGGCTCATCCTTCTCGGCGTAGTCGCGACTTTGCGTAGTACCGAGGGCGGTGAATGAAAAACTCATTCACCGCCCTCGATCTTATCGTACTTGTTACATACCTCGCAGGTACGACTTTCCTCGGCGTCTATCTTGGACGCAATCAGAAAAATGCGCGTGATTATTTTGTCGCGAATCACACGATACCGTGGTGGGCAGTGTTGTTCTCCATCGTCGCGACGGAGACTAGCGCACTCACAGTCATATCGATTCCCGGTCTCGCGTACATCGGCGACCTCGGCTTTCTTCAGATCGCGGCCGGTTACATCATCGGGCGCATTGTGGTCGCGTACACATTGCTTCCGCGATACTATGGCGGCAACCTTGTAACCGCATACGCGCTGCTTGAGCAGCGGTTCGGTGTTGCGACGCGGCGTTTCGCGTCCGTGGTCTTCATGTTCACGCGCGCATTCGCCGATTCCGTTCGTGTTTTTGCAACCGCGATCCCGATTGCGCTGATCCTGTCGCCGGTTCTTCCGGTATCGGTTGTGATGCCAACGGCAATACTGGTGCTCGGCGCGCTCACCTTGATCTACACGTATTTTGGCGGAGTTCGCGCGGTTGTATGGACGGATGTAATTCAAACCGGCGTCTATCTCGTAGGTGCGGCAGTAGCAGTCGTGATCATCGGGCATGGAGTGATCGGGGGTTGGCCGACTATCATCCATTCCGCTGGCGCCGCCGGAAAACTGCGGGTGATTGATCTCTACACCGGCTTTGACCGGCCGCAAACACTATTCGCGGGCTTGCTTGGTGGTGCGTTCCTATCCATGGCATCGCACGGTGCGGACCAGGTCATCGTGCAGCGATTGATGACAGCAGCCTCGCTCAAGGATGCGCGCCGCGCACTGATCGGGAGCGGTTTCGCGGTTTTCTTCCAGTTCGCGCTCTTTTTGCTGATCGGAGCAGGCCTCTGGGCGTACTTCGGCGGGCAGACTTTTGATGCACCCGACAAGATATTTCCGACGTTCATCGTCACAGCAATGCCTACTGGACTGATGGGATTGCTGGTCGCCGCGATTCTCGCCGCTACCATGAGCGCGCACTCTGGCGCGATCAACTCACTTGCCGCCGCAACGATTCACGACATATATCTACCGATCACCAAACGTGATCCGAATGATGCGCGCACGCTCCGCATTTCCAGGCTGGCGAGCCTTGCATGGGGGGTAGTGCTGCTGTCGATTGCTCTGCTCTACCGTGAGCAGGGCACACCGGTGGTCATCGTCGCGCTTGCGATCGCTTCATTCACGTACGGGGCTCTGCTCGGTGGGTTTGCGCTCGGCATCATCTGGCCGCGCGCACGACAACGAGACGCAATTACGGGGATGGGTGTAGGCATTCTGGTCATGAGTGTCATAGTTTTCGCCAAGCAACTTTCTGCGCTGTGGCCAGCTCTGGCGCCGGTGGGAACAATTGCGTGGCCCTGGTACGTTCTGATAGGCACAACTGTTACAGTCAGTGTCGGAGTATTCACATCGCTCTTCCCCCATGGAAGCGCACGGATTAAGGTTGACGACGCACAATGAGTGATGCCGAGATAGTTGTTGGAATCGACGCAGGCGGAAGCAAGACGCGTGCGATCGTGGCGAATGCCCAGGGAGAAACTCTCGCCGAGATAGTCGGGACGGGAGCTTCCATGTCGCCAGGCAACGCTGAGTATTGTGCCAATATCATTTCGGCGCTTGTGGCCGCCGCGCTCGAAAGTGCCGGAATGAGCGATGCGCTTCCGCGCGTCCTTTACGCAGGTGTCGCTGGAACCGGTCGTGAGGCGGAACAGATTGCTTTGCAGCAGGCGCTCTCAGACCGCGAAATCGCGGATGAGGTCGTTGTAGAGACCGATGCGAGCGTCGCGCTTGCCGATGCATTTGGCGATCGTTCGGGAGTATTGCTCATTGCCGGCACGGGTTCGATTGCCTACGGCCGCAGTCCATCCGGAGTACTTGGCCGGTGCGGTGGATGGGGAGTAGCGTTTGGCGACGAGGGGAGCGGCGCGTGGATCGGCCGACGCGCGCTGAGCGTTGTAGCAGCCGCACATGACGGGCGCGAGCCGGAAACGACGCTGACCGGCGCGATTCTGACCGCCGCGCAGGTAAATGAAGTCGAGCAACTTATTCCGTGGGCTATCGCAGCGGATCGCGAAGCGCTCGCAGCGCTCGCCCCATCCGTACTTGCGATGGCAATGCAGGGCGACGTGCGCGCGAACACTATCGTTGACATGGCAGTTGAGGAACTCGCCCTGCACGTGCGGGCGCTGGCACGCCAGCTGTTCGTCGATGATCGTGCAGCATTTGATCTCGCACTCGCCGGCGGCCTTCTGCAAAAGGGGTCGCTGGTCCGTAAGCGGTTGGAGCGCCGCCTCCGTGCATCCGTTCCCGGCGCTACTCTGCATGCTGAAGAGGTCGATGGCGCACGCGGGGCCATCAAGCAGGCGCTCAGAATGGCGACAGCCACTCTCTGAGTTGATAGCATGAGCTCCCCGTTCAGTGGACCCGGTTCGACACGCTACGTCGAAGTAATGCGGCCGGGCGGTCCGGAAGAAATGCATCTAACCAATGGTGCAGTTCCTCCAATCGGTCCGGACGAGGTTCGGATCCATGTCGAAGCGGCTGGCATCAATCGCGCGGATCTGCTTCAGCGCGCAGGCAAGTACGCGCCGCCTGCCACCGCATCGCCGATACTCGGACTTGAAGTCGCCGGCTACATTTCCGCCGCGGGTGAGCGCGCCTCCATGATCTGGCAAGTTGGCGAGGAGGTCTGCGCTCTGGTCGATGGCGGCGGCTACGCGACCGAATGCGTCGCTCCGTCGGTCCAGTGCTTGCCGATCCCCGATGGCTTTTCCATGGTACAGGCCGCCGCATTACCAGAAGCGCTCTTTACCATCTGGTACAACGTGTTTCAGCGCTGCCGGCTCTCGTCGGGCGAGACATTTCTTGTGCATGGCGGCACCAGTGGCATTGGTGTCATCGCGATTCAGCTGGCACGCGCAATTGGAGCGCGGGTGTTCGCAACTGCAGGGACTCCCGAAAAGTGTGGCGTGTGCCTCAAACTCGGCGCCGAAGTGGCAATCGACTACACGGCCACAGATTTCTCAGCCGTAGCGCTCGAACGAACCGCAGGACGCGGAATCGATGTAATCCTCGACATGGTTGGTGGCGACTACTTCGAACGCAATCTCCGCGCGCTCGCAACTGAAGGTCGCCTCGTGAACATCGCGTACATGAATGGCAGTCGCGTCATGGCAGATCTTGCACCGGTCATGCAGAAGCGACTTACGATAACGGGATCGGTCATGCGTCGCCTGCCGTCCCTGGAAAAGTCGATGATCGCACAGGAGCTGATGCTTCGCGTGTGGCCGCTGCTCGAGCGCGGCTCTATCATTCCAATCATCGACTCCACTTTTCCGATGTCGCACGCTGCAGACGCGCACAGGCGCATGGAAGGCCCTCACATCGGCAAGATAATACTGACCAACTAGAGCAACGCGGCCTACTCCCGGCAAGGGCAGTAGACCGCGATGGTGAGAAGGCCGTGCTGACAAATCCTACGCTTCGACTGGAGCCTTGTTGAACGGGGGCATGTCGCCTTCCCACCGTGCCATCACGGCGCTGGCGAGGCAATTGCCCACCAGATTGACCGTCGTGCGCGCCATGTCCATGAATGCATCGACGCCAAGGATCACGGCAACTGCCTGCAACGGCAAGCCAAACATCGTAAGTGCACCGGACAGAATGACGAGCGCGGCGCGCGGAACAGCAGCTACTCCCTTACTCGTCAACATCAGCGTCAACATCATGACGATCTGCTGACCCAGCGTCATGTGTATGCCGCCCGCCTGTGCCGCAAAGACTGACGCTACAGCGAGGTACAGCACGCTACCGTCGAGGTTGAAGGAGTATCCGGTCGGCATGACGAACGCGACGATGCGAGCCGGAACGCCCATCTCCTCCATGTTCTCCATCGCGATGGGAAGCGCGGCCTCCGACGAAGCAGTCGAGAAGGCAATGAGCGCCGGCTGGCGAATTGCCTTGAGAAATGCCCTGAGCGGAATTCGACTGAGCACTGCGATCGGCAGCAACACTACAAGTGCAAATACAGCCAGCGCGCCGTACAGCGTCCCCACCAGTTTGCCGAGTCCGACCAGCACACCGATACCGCTGTGGCCGACAGTGACAGCGAGTGCCGCACCGATGCCAATCGGAGCGTACGCCATTACGAGCTCGGTAAACTTGAACATCAAATCCGACAACGACGCGCAGATCTTCAACATCAAGTCTTTCTTCTCGCCCCGTTGGCGCGTCAGCGCGACAGCGAAAATTATGGCGAAGAAGACAATCTGCAGAACTTCGTTGTGATACGCGGCTTCGAAGAAACTCTGCGGCACCGCATGTTCCAGAACACCGGCAAACGTGACAGGATGCGCTGCGAGTTCACTTCCAGCCGCCACTGTGGCGCCACCCAGCGAAACGCCCACGCCGGGTTTCATCAGGTTGACCGCAGCCAGGCCAATCACCAATGCACCCGTCGTCACGAGCTCGAAATAGACCAGCGACCGCAGTGCGAGTCGGCCGACCTTGGACATGTCGTCGCCGTGACCCGCTATACCCACGACGAGCGTGCTGAAGATGAGCGGCACGATCAACGACTTGATCATGCGCAGGAATATCTGCGACAGCGGATCCAGTCGAACTGCAAATGCCGGGAAGAATATCCCGATGCCGATACCGATGAACGCAGCGATTACGATCCACTGCGTCAGCGATATGCTCCGCAGCCCGCGCCGAGGCGTCGCGCTACGCTCGGCCGGAGCGCTACTCATTACCACCCACCGGATCACGCCGGTGCCGCAGCGTCGAATGAGCGTATCCGTACGTGAAGTAAAGCACCAACCCAACCGCGAGCCAGATGATGAAGCGAATCCACGTAATCGCTGGCAGCTGCGTCATGAGATACAAACAGGCCGCAATTGAAATCAATGGTGTAACCGGAACCCACGGCACCCGGAATGGCCGCGGCCGATCCGGGTCAGTGCGACGAAGCACGATCACCCCGGCCGAAACCAGCACGAAGGCAAACAGGGTACCGATATTCGTGAGGTCAACCACCTCTGCGATGTTCGCGAACGCAGCAAAGACGGCGACGAAGATACCCGTCAGGATCGTGCCGACGTACGGCGTCTTGAAACGTGGATGAACCTTGGCAAGTACCGGCGGGAGCAATCCATCGCGTGACATCGAGAAGAAGATTCGTGGCTGCCCAAGCTGGAAGACGAGCAACACACTCCCCATCGCAATCACAGCACCCAGCGAGACAATGAATCGCGACGCGTTGAGCAGCGCCGGCGGTCCAGCTGCAAACCGAAGCGCGGTAATCATCGGCTCCGCGGTGCCCAACTGCTGCCACGGCGCCATGCCAGTCATGACAAACGAGATCGCGATGTAGAGCACAGTCGTCACGACCAGACTCATGATGATCCCGAAGGGCATGTCCTTACCGGGATTGCGCGTTTCCTCAGCTGCCGTGGATACTGCATCAAAGCCGATGTAACTGAAGAAGATGATCGCCGCTGCCGCACTGACACCCGCGATCCCGTTCGGGGCAAAGCCACCCGTTGTGGGGTTGGTCCAGTTCAACGGATGGATCAGGAACAATCCCACAGCTATGAAAAACAGGATGATCCCAACCTTCAGCAACACCATCGCGTTGTTCGCGTCCGCGGATTCCTTGATGCCGATCACAAGAACTACCGTTATCAGCGCAACCACCGCCACCGCAGGAAGATTGATGATCAACGGTAGACCGAACAGGTGCGGAGCGCTCGCCCAGGCTGATGCGATGTACTGCGTTGTTACATCCACAACGCTTCCCGCTGTGCCGACCTGAACAAATGCCGCGTGCGCCGATCGATAGTCGGTAGCTAGCCAGGAGGGAAGACTCCATCCAAAGTGGCCGATCAACTCCCTGAAATAGCCAGACCATCCGATCGCGACGCCAATGTTGCCGACAGCATACTCGATGATCAGATCCCAGCCGATGATCCATGCGACAAACTCGCCAAGCGCAGCATACGCGTACGTGTATGCTGAGCCCGAGATCGGCACCATCGCCGCGAACTCCGCGTAACACAGCGCCGCGAAACCACATGCGATAGCCGTCAACAGGAAGGAGAAGATGATCGCGGGCCCAGCGCCGGGCCGCAGCGGATCACCGACAATCGCGGTTCCGGTCGTAACGAATATTCCCGCTCCGATCGTGGCACCGACTCCGAGAGCCGTCAGATGCCACTTTCCCAACGTGCGCTTGAGCCCGCCGTGCGACCTGACGTCTTCCTCGAAGTCCGAAACGGACTTCCGCGCCATGAGGCCCCGCACTTAAATGAACAACGGTGCGAGGACCAGAGTGATCGTGCTCAACAATTTGATCAGCACGTGCAGCGATGGACCCGCAGTATCCTTGAATGGATCACCAACTGTGTCACCGACCACAGCAGCCTTGTGCGCATCGGACCGCTTGCCTCCATATGCACCCGTCTCGATGTACTTTTTGGCGTTGTCCCACGCACCGCCTCCATTGTTCAGGAAGCCGGCCATCAGGATTCCCGCGATCGTGCCAACCATCAGGAAGGCCGCTACAGCTTCAGCACCAACGCCGAAGCGCTTGAATACGAGGCCGACTGCAATCGGGAACAGTACTACGAGCGCACCTGGCGCAATCATCGCCTTCAACGCGCCGACGGTCACGATATCGACCGCAGTACCGTAATCCGGGCTCTCCGTACCAAGCATGATGCCGGGCCGCTCGCGGAACTGGCGCCGCACTTCGGTAATCACCGACGACGCAGCCTTGCGAACAGCAGTAAGTGCCAGAGACGAGAACCAGAACACGAGCATCGCACCAAGCAGGCCAGCTACAAATACTTCGGGTTGCGCGAGATTCACCTGGACCGGCGCACCGCGATAGTTGCGAACCTCATCGAGGTAAGCGGAGAACAACAGGAACGCGGCGAGCGCAGCTGAACCGATCGCGTATCCCTTTGTGAGTGCCTTGGTTGTGTTTCCGACAGAATCGAGACGATCGGTGATGTTGCGAATCTCTTCCGGCTGCTTCGACATCTCGACGATACCGCCGGCGTTGTCGGTGATCGGTCCGAAAACGTCCATCGCGAGGATATAGCCGGCTGTGCCGAGCATGCCCATCGTCGCGACTGCAGTTCCAAACAGCCCGGCGTCCGCGACACCGCTGCCCTTGCCGAGGTGATAGCTGGCGATGATTGCGATCGCGATCGTGAACACAGGCAGCACGGTCGATTCCATTCCGACCGCGAGCCCTGCGATGATGTTAGTCGCCGGCCCAGTCTGACTTGCCTCCGCGATTCCCAGAACCGGTCGATAACGATACTCCGTGTAGTACTGGGTTATGAACACGAATGCGATTGAAGTCGCAATCCCGATCAGACCGCACAGAAAGAAGTGCCACCACGCGTCCGGCGCCGAAGCCGGGTTGAGCAACCAGCGTGTCGCGAAGAAGAAGACGATCGTGACAAGTGCAGCCGTTATGTAATAGCCGCGGTTGAGTGCCTGCATCGGATCAGCATCCTCACGGGTCCGAACTGACATGACACCGACAATCGAGCAGAGCAGTCCGAGTCCGCCGATAACGAGCGGGAACAGTATGCCAGCGATTCCGAACTGGCCGTACAGGATCACACCCAGAATCATTGCACCGATATTCTCGGCTGCGATGCTCTCGAACAGGTCGGCACCGCGACCGGCGCAGTCTCCAACGTTATCTCCGACGAGATCGGCGATCACGGCCGGGTTGCGCGGATCGTCCTCGGGAATTCCGGCTTCGACCTTCCCAACGAGGTCAGCACCGACGTCGGCTGCCTTGGTGTAGATACCGCCGCCGAGCTGCGCGAACAGCGCTACGAACGACGCGCCGAAGCCATAACCGACTATCAGATATGGAATCCGTTGCGCCCAGATCTCTGGCGCAAGACCCGGCGGTACGAAGTTGTTGATTACTGCGAACAGGCCTCCAACACCTGCGAGGCTCATCGCAACAGTGAAGAGGCCGGACACCGCGCCGGATCGCAACGCGGTCTGCAACGCGCCATTGAGCGACGTTGTAGCCGCCGACGCAACGCGGATATTGGCGCGAATCGAAATCCACATTCCCATGTAGCCCGCGATGCCAGAGCTGAGCGCACCGAGCAGGAATGAAAGCGTGATATACAGCGCAAGCAGCGTGGAGCTGCTTACCGGATCGGTGGGGATGCTCGTTCGCAGCACGCCGTATCCGACGGCAAGCAGAATCGCGACGACGAGGGCGAGCACTGCGATTGTCTTGTACTGGCGTGCGAGATACGCTTCAGCACCCTGCTGAATCGCATCCGAGATCTTTTGCATATCGGCGTTCCCCCGACTACGCGAGAGAACCCATCTTGAAAGCCAGATCGCGAATAGCAGAGCAAAAGCGCTGCAGCCAAGGACGATCCACAGGAGCGATGATTGTGAAACGGTCATGAACGGTCGGTGAGGAGGACTGAAGCGGGAAGGTTATGTGTATCGGCGCGAGGTGTAGCCCGCTGCACCACGCAGGATGGAATGCACAGGGCTGCCGAGTAGCGGTAAGGCAGGCGCCTGCGCCCTGATGACCTCAGACTCGGCCGCACGGTGGCCGTGTCCGTTCCGTCGCCGGAATGGCTGGTTGTATCACTCACCCATGGTCTCCGGGTCCGGGTCGGCGTGCAGCACGCTGGATGTGCGGCACGGAAATTTTGCGTGAATGTAGCGCCCAGCAGAGGCGTAGGCTAGACGCGCGCACCCAGCGGCAGCGTAGCAGACCGACCTGCGGACTTTATATTACAGAGTAGTCCGTCGTCTAAAGTGACTCGACCGGAACTATCGTGGATTCCGACCACCAGTCTCAGAAGAGCATCTGGATGTCGATCGTGTCCCGGATCGCGACGCCATCCGGGCGAACGGCGGGACGGAATCGAGCCGCCAGCAACGTCTCACGCACCCGGTTGTTGTAGCTCCTGTCGGGAGTCGGCGTGAAGCGCAGCAGCGTCGCCTTCCCCGTCGAATCAACATCGAACCAGGCCGTCAGCGTGAATCCCTTGACGCTCGCCGGCGTCGGCAGCGGCGGGAGTATGAACTGCCTGAGACTTGGCGGGTGGTTCTTAGCTGCGCCACCGCCCGTGCCGGGTCCGACCGCGCTACCGTGACCCCGCCCCTCGCCAGAACCAACTCCGCCACCAGTACCCGGTCCTGCGCCCCCTACACCGGTTGCACCCGTTGTTCCCGTGCCGGCCGTACCTGCGCCGCTTCCTGCAACTGGCGCGGGCACAGGCGACGTCACAGCGGGCACCGATGGTTTGGGAGGAACCTCCGGCTTGAGTACCATAACCGGCGGCGTCACGGGTGGCACGGGGACCGGAGGCGGCACAACCTGGGTCGGCTGTATCGTGGTTGCGCTCGGCGGCGGAGTTATCTGAACAAACTGGACACGCGGAGCGCCATTGTCTCCGAGACCCGTTCCTCCACCACCGCCACCCGCAGGCCCGGGCCCACCCGCCCCATCCCGATGGCCATAATCAATCCCGGAGTCCAGCGCAGGAAGAAAGATGAAAAGCAACAAAAGCAAATGCGCCAGCAGGGATATGATCCACCCTTGCCAGCGCTTTTGCTCCCGCCGCGGAATACCAACCGGCGGACGATACATAACGACGCTTACTGCGTAGCCTTTGGCGTCACACCGATGACCACGCCGGCGATGGAACCCCTCGCAATGTCTATCGCCTCAATGACCTGCTGATACTTGACCGCCGGATCGCCCTTTACGAATATGATCTTGTCGGGCCGCGTGTCGAACGTCTTGTGCAGCATCGACGCCAGACCGGCCTGGCCGGGTGGAACTGGCTGCTTGTTGATCAGATACGTGCCATCCTTCTGCACTTCCAGCACGATCTGATCCGAGCTTGGCGCTGCCACTGGAGTTGGAGTCGGATCTGGCAACTGAATCTCGAGAGCCTTTCGGCCCTGCGGGATAATCACCATGAAGATGATGAGCAACACGAGCAGCACGTCGATCATTGGCGTGAGGTTCGGTTCCGATGTGAAGCCGCGGCTACTTCCTGCAGACATAGCCATTAGTTGCTCCCTCCAGACTTCGAGACAGGATCGATATTATCGGTCGCGATGTTCGACCTGGTACCCGGCTGCTGATCAGTGACGAGAGCTGTCATGTGAACGCCATTGTGAGCCGCTACGTCGAGCGCATTCATGACCTGGCCATATGCCAGATCCTTGTCAGCCTTGACGTAGAGAATCTTGTCCACGGTGCGCGTGGTATAGATGTTGTTCAGCGCCGTACCAAGCGTGTTGTTTGGGATGGCCTGGCGATTGAGGAAGTACTGACCCTGTTCGTCTATACCGAGGACCTGATCCTGGTCCTGCACAGGGAGTGGCTTCAGGTTCTGACCAAGCGGCGGTCTGGCGTTGACGCCCGACACCAGCGATGGAATGATGACCATGAAAATGATCAGCAGAACCAGCATGACGTCGATCATCGGAGTCACGTTCGGCTCAGCGCGAACCTCGTTTCCGCCCGACGTTGACATTGACATAGATGCGAATCCTCGAAAAGTGTGGCGCGGTGGTGGCGCGCCTTACGGCGAAACGTGTGGCAGGGCGCGTATTACGTACGCGCCCTGCAGCACGCATTACTTCGAAATCGGGGCGTTGCCTGCGGTTGCCGTCGTGTTGAACTCACGCGTGAACCGGCTGCGGCCGAACTCACCCGAGACGTTCTTGATCAGGTAATCAATCATTTCCTTGGACGTGTAGGTCATCTCAGCCGTGAGATTGTCAACCTTGGTCTGGAAGTAGTTGAACAGCCACACCGCTGGAATTGCGACGAGAAGACCAAGAGCCGTTGTAATAAGAGCTTCGGAAATACCGCCTGATACTGCGGAAAGACCGCCTGATCCAGAAACCGCCATGCCGGTGAAGGCGTTGATGATACCCATCGTTGTTCCGAGCAGTCCGACGAACGGTGCCGTTGCGCCGCTTGTCGCCAGAACGCCGAGTCCGCGCTTCAGGTCGGTGATCGTCATCAACATCTCGCGCTCGATTGCGCGTTCTGCCGAGTTGATGTCAGCAATCGTTACAGAGCCATCCTGGACGAGTGCACGGGTCTCCGAAAGTGCGCCGGCGAGAACACGAGCGACGTGCGACTTCTTATAACGCTGCGACAGGTTTGCGGCTTCAACGAGATTGTCTTCTTCGAGGAACTGCGAGAACTCCGGGGCGAACTTACGCGTCTCTTTCTGAGCCGAGCGGAGGTCCCACCATTTCTTGATCGAGATTGACAGAGTCCAGATCGACATGATCGCGAGCACATAAACGATGCCGCGAGCGAAGCCAGCCATCTGGGCCCAAAGGTCAATTAGCGAGAGATGCATTGTACGTTACTCCGTGGAATGGTGGGACGGTTAATGAGTGATCGTGAACGTGAACGGCTGCTGCACAAGCTGCTTGACCTTCCGGCCGCCTACTTCCGCTGGATAAAAGCGCATCCTCTGGAGTGCGCTGAGCACAGCGGCCTTGAAAAGATCATTGGTGGCCTTCGTAATCTTGATAGGCGCATTCTCATCTACGCGACCTGTGGTATCGACCGTGAACTCGGCGTCAACTTCACCTTCGATGCCTGCACTGCGCAGTGTCTCTGGATAAGTTGGCGAACCTGAGCGCGTGGCCGCAGGCTTCTCCACCTGGTAGGAGAAGTAAGTCTGGTCCGTATTGACCGGCCCGGTTCCGCCAACGACGCCATTGGCTACACCACCTGCGACGCCCTTTCCACTGAAGTCAGCGGCGTTGGTGACTTTCTTGGAGAGATCGATGTCCGGAATCTTCACCGGCACGATCGGAGGCGCTTGCAGGACCTGGAAACCCTTTGGCGGAGGCGGCGCGACCGTCACGTCCTTCGGCGGTGGGGGCGTCTCCTTCTTGGGCGGAGGTGGCTCGTCCTTCTTTACCTGGACGAACTCGATCTTCTCAGCCTTGGGCTTCTCGTTCTTGATGGCGGCATTAGCTGTCGCCCAGACGGCGAGACCGATCAGCCCCGCGTGCAGCCCGATGCTGAACGCAGTCGTGCCCGGGCTACGTTTCTTCTTGCGCTTCGATTCGATTAGCTGGTTGAACATTGCGGCAGCAAGCTCCTCAGGATGACCTGCAAGAAGAATACTGCCGCAGTATTAAGCAGGAATGGGCGGAAGATTAAAGTTCCGTTAATTGGAAAACTTGAGCGGTCTGTGCAAAAAAAACGAAGATTCCGCCGATCCTGCCACTTCTGAGCCGATCCAGCCATCGTATATCCGTTAGCAGCTCACACTCATTCAGGCAGTATTTCCAGGTCGTCAACACTCCCGCGATCCGCGGCATCGAGTGGAAGGGTCAAAGTGAATAACGATCCCTTTCCAAGTCGTGATTGTACAGCGAGCGATCCGCCATGCGCCTGCGCGATCCACTGACTGATTGCAAGCCCAAGTCCAAAGCCACCGCGCTCTGCTGTGCGCGACCGCACTCGATCCGCTCGCCAGAATCTTTCAAAAATATGTGGCACGTCGGCCGCGGCAATGCCTGCGCCTGTGTCGCGAACCGCAAACGTAACGTTGTCAGGATGGCGACCAAGCCCGATGTCAACACGTCCGCCGGCCGGCGTGTACTTGATCGCGTTTGTCACGAGATTCAGGAACAGCTGCCTGAGCCGCGTACGATCTCCGGAGATGGATACTTCAGCTGAGAACGGCATGTTCACCGCGACGCCCGCGGCCTCACCAAGAATCAATGCAGTTTCGTAAACTTCCAGCGTCAGTTCGGCAAGATCGACGCGTTCGAGATGGAGATCGAACCTTCCTTCATCGGCGCGCGCGAGGGTAAGCAGGCTCTCCACCAGATCGGCCATGCGCGTCGTTTCATGCAGTGCTTCCTCAAGCGCGACGAGCCGGTCATCCTTGCGCGTGTTCGAACTCATTGCGCGTTCTACATCCGCGCGAAGAACAGCAAGAGGCGTCTTCAACTCGTGGCTCGCGTCGGCGGTAAATCGACGCAGGGCGGCGAACGATGTCTCGAGCCGCGCAATCATGGAGTTGAGTGTCAATATGAGCGCAGCGATCTCCGGACTGGCTTCGTCGTCCGATAGCCGCCGATGCAGGCTTCGGCCGTCCGTGATATCGGCGACGACGCGACGCACCTCTTCTATGCGTCGAAAAGTACCGCCAAGCAGGAGCCACATGCCCCACGACGCAAGAGCGATGACGACTGGCATGACAGCGAAGATCGTTGTGACGAGCTCAGCCGGAAGATTCTGAGCCCCGCGCACACGCACGCCCGCTACCACTCGCGAGATATCTATCGTGGTATCGGTGATTGCATGCGCCACGAACAGCACGCGCTCGTCCCCAATCGTGATTACGCCGGCCGGCCCGTCGTTCGGCAGATCAGCGATTCCACGTTGCAGGCTTGCCCAATCCGTGTCCGGAAGATCAGCCGCATCGGCGGAGGTGTACACCACGTTCGCCTTGCGGCTGACGATTACAACGTATCCGGGTACGACATCGAGCCGCTCAGCTACGTTCCGCGAAATCGTCTCGAGATTGGTTGAATCCCGGATCACGGTTGGTTCGCGCATCCGGGCTGACTGCGCGATAATGCGCATTGCGAGGTCCGCGTCGGCGAGCGCCTCACGCCCAATCGCGCTATACGCCCCTGCGGTTCGAGATGCAGACACAGCGACTGCAAGCGCGGTGCCCGTCACGATCATTGCGGCCGTGAAGAGCAGCGTCAGCTTGAGTCGAGCTCGAATCATCCGCGGACAACGTATCCAACACCGCGCACGGTCGAGATCAGCTTCTTCTCGTGGTCGGCGTCAATCTTCTTGCGCAGGTGGTTGATCACGACATCCACGATATTGGTGCCGGGATCAAAGTGGTATCCCCACGCATATTCCGTGATCAAAGTGCGACTCATGACGCGACCGTGGTGTCGCATGAGATACTCGAGCACCGTGTATTCCTTGGGCGTCAGTTCGATCAGCGTCTTCCCTCGACGTACCTCGCGCGTATCGACATCGAGGGTGAGGTCCGCGACCTGCATCAGCGGCGCCGCCATCGCCGCGGGGCGACGTGCCAGCGCCTCCACACGTGCGAGGAGCTCCTCGAACGCAAATGGCTTGGTTACGTAGTCGTCCGCACCCGCCCGCAGAGTCTGCACCTTCGCGTCGACTGCGTCCTGTGCTGTGAGAACGAGCACCGGTCGCTGAAAGTTTCGCGCGCGAAGATCATGCAGCACTTCAATTCCCGATTTCCCGGGCAGGCGCATGTCGAGGACTATGAGATCGTAGTCACCCGTCAACGCGAGCGACTCTCCCTCATTTCCATTCTCCACGAGATCCACTGTCCAGCGCTGCTCCTCGAGTCCTCGCTTGACGAACTGACCAACGGTCGGGTCGTCTTCGATTACGAGGATCTTCATCCCTCCGGCCGCACCCGCGCAAGTTTGCGCTTCCGTGGTCGTTGAAATCCGAACTCGCGCATCTTGCGATACAGAGTCTTCGTCGAGATGCCCAGCGCCTCAGCGGCTCGTCCCTGGTGCCAATGAAATCGTACTAGCATGGCTTCAATATGCAGCTTTTCCAGGTCGGAGAGTGGTGCACCCCTACCTTCCACGCCAATTGCCCCGGTTGCGAGCAGCAACCTGAGGTCGCCCGCCGATATGTTTTCCCGTGTGGCGAGCAGCGCGCAACGGGCGAGAACAACGCTCAACTCCTGGACGTTCCCTGGCCAACTGTACGATGCGAGCACTTCGATCGCCTCGGGCGCGATCGTGTGTACCGGCCCCACCTGACTGCCCAGCAACTCCCCAGCGAGTGAGGCGAGGTCCTCATGTCGTTGCCTTAATGGTGGAAGACTCAGCCTGACAGCGCCGTCAACGTTTGCAAACGCATCGCCGCCCGAGCTCTCGTCCATACAGAGGATCAATCGTGATGTCAACGGAACGCGTGCGCTCCCGCCAGCGCGAGTGAACGACTTTTCTGCAAGTACCGCCCCCACCATGCTCGTAGCGCCGGCGCTCAGCGAATCGACATCGATTACAGTCGTCCCGCGATCGGCCGCAAGGAATGCACCGGCTGGCATCGCGCCACCCGACGGAGTTCCCTGGCGCCCCACGAGTGCCGCGGCATCCGTCAACTCGCCAGCAGAGCGCCTGATTTCGATGAGTGAATCGCGCACTCTTCCAGACAAAGCGTGGATGTAGCGCGCGACATGACTCTTGCCAGTGCCACGCTCGCCCAAAATGATGATTGGCGCATCGGTTGGTGCAGTCACTGCAACGGTCTCCAGCACGCTCGCCATCACCGCGTTCCCACTCGTCATCGCAGATGGTAGAACGTGCGAGCGTGAACGCAACATCACATTCGCCTTCCCAAGCTCCCGCTTCTCCCACGCGCGACGCACCATTACATCGATCTCCGCCATGCGATATGGCTTCGAGATGTAATCGTACGCTCCAAGCTTGATAGCCGTGATCGCCGTATCGATCGTCCCATTACCGGTGATGATGATCACTTCCGGAGGAGCCGGCTCGTTCTGCAGATGGCGAAGGACTTCGAGTCCGTCCATCTGTGGCATGACGATATCGATCAACGCGACGTCGTATGGAACGGCGTGCAGTTCCGTCAAAGCGGCGCGCCCGTCCCGGCACATCGTCACGGTATATCCTCGGCCGCGCAGAAAGTGCTCGAGGATCGCGCCAAGATGCTCTTCGTCTTCTGCGATCAGAAGGCGAATCGGAGCTCCATTCTCGGAACTCATGCTTCCTCCACCGGGAGCAGAATTGTAAAGCGCGTTCCCTTACCGGGTTCGCTTGAGACTTCGATACGCCCACCATGGTCCGCAACGATGCCGTGACAAATGGCCAGGCCGAGACCCGTGCCACGGCCAGGTTCCTTGGTCGTGTAGAACGGCTCGAAGATTCTTGCCATCTGGTTGCGGGACATGCCGGTTCCCTCGTCCTGCACTTCTATGACGACGTGCTTCGCACCGCGGGGAGCCGGTCGCGTTCGGACAAGGACACGTCCGTACTGCGGCATCGCATCTGCCGCGTTCATGAGAAGCGCAATCATTACCTGTATCAATTGCTCCGAACTGGCGTGAACGCTCCTGAGCTCCGTCCCCAGTTCCGCCTGCACAGTGAGCTGCTTGAAACGCGCATGGTGTTTGAGCAGAAACAGCGCCCGCTCCACGACGGTATTCACTTGAAGCGAGACGCGCTCCTGCGCGCGCGGTCTGCTGAAATCCAGCAGTCCGTCGATGATGCGCTTGCAGCGCTGAACTTCGCTCTCGATAATCTTCAGGTACTCGGGCTCACCTTCAACCGACTTGGTGTCGAGCGCCATCGTCTCTGCGCAAGCTGCGATGGTTGCAAGCGGATTGTTTATCTCGTGCATTATTCCCGCTGCGAGACGGCCGATGGCAGCAAGCTTCTCGCTTTGCGCAACCAGCTCGCGCGCTTCGACCCAATCGGTGATGTCCTCGCCGATTGTAATGATGTGAGTTACTTCCCCGCGCGGATCGCGAATCGGTATCTTGGACAGTCTGTAGGTTCGCAGTGAACCACTAGCGCTGGATTCGGTCTGAAACTGCTGCGTCTTCCCGGTGGCGAATACTTCATCGAACTCACGGCGCACCACGTCGGCAGGCTGACGGTGCAATATCTCGAATATGGTCTTTCCGATCGCTTCTTCACGCGACACGCCTTGCATACCGGTCTCGCGCTTCCGATTCCATACGGTGATCCGGTAATCGCGATCAATGACATAGAGGCCGAGTGGCAACAGATCGAGTACCGTTTCGGTGAACCGTTTCTGCTCCTGCACCTCCCGCATGCGAATCTGCAGGTCACTCTCGAGCCGGCGGCTCCGTTCAGAATTGGCCACGAAAGCGGCCAACAGCGCAGCCAGCGCTTCCAGGAAGCGCTCCACCGGTTCGCCCACATCAGATTGAAAGCGCGCGAGGAGAACTCCGACGCGGCGAGGCCCGAACAACATCTCGCGCGCGACGGTGTCGTGTGTGGCGCCAGCCAACGCTGCGCCCAATTCCTCCACGGAGGCCTCGTCCGGCCCCGCACCCCATATCCGCGTGAGCACACCCGACACGTCGAGCCAGACGGAGAGCTCACTCGCACCAACCGTCAGGTGGGCGCGCTCCAGTACATCCTGGACGACCAGCTCGGTCGGGCGAGCGTCGGTAAGCCTGACCGCGATGTCAGCAAGCGCTGCAATGAGCGTGGCGGAATCGATATCGTCGGACAGAGTTGCTGTGCTTGAGTTTGGGCGTGCTTTCATGACAAGGTCACTTCCTGGGCTGACGTCTTCGGCTCGGGTCAAGCATAGGACAGGATGACCGATCATTTGGTAACGCATTGGCGTCGCTCTCGCTCATCTCCCACAATGACCAGCATCAGGACTCGAACGACCGTTCGAGCACCGTATCATATACGCCGCAAGTGTCTAACGGGCTCGCGCGAACTCAGTCCGTGAAAATGATGTAACTAGTTCGCGTTTGGATCTCGCTGAATCGCCAGGTGCCAGAATTTCATGCGACCGTGCCGAAGTGACCGACGCATCGACGCGAGTAAGCCATAGTGGCCGGAATCCTCTGGCAAGGTCATTGCGAAAACTGTGGCTATCACGCAGGTCCCGACCAGTACACTTGAATGGAGGTTTGCAAGAATGTTATTCGAAACTTCTCTCTCACCGCTTCCGGTATTTGGCCTACGCAGGGAGATGAATCGACTATTCGACGAAACGGTGAATCGCACGACGCCGGGCGCCGCGTGGGCGCCCCCGGTTGACGTAACCGAGAACGACCGCGAGATCGCCATGTCAATTGAAATTCCCGGCGTGAAGGCCGAGGATGTCGAGGTAACGGCCGATAACGGAATGCTGACTGTTCGCGGTCATAAATTGGCAGAGCGCAAGGAAGGCGACGGTACCGAGTATCATCTCGTCGAACGCAGTTACGGGTCGTTCACACGATCCTTCCGGCTACCCAAAGGTGTCGATGATTCGGCGATAACGGCCAACTTCGCAGACGGCGTGCTGGACGTACGTGTGCCAAAGTCGGCATTGCCGCAGCCGCGGAAGATCGCTATCGGCAAGAACGGCGGGACTCCCTCAACGCAGGTCGAGGGCAAGGCTTCGAGTGAGAAAATGCAGCAAAAATCAGTGCCCGTCGATCACAAATAGCGCGCCGAGAGCACCGTTGCAAGACAGCCCCGACCTTGGTCGGGGCTGTCTTGTCATCTACACATCGTAGCGCGGCCTACTTCGAAGCGAATACCGTCCGAAGCTGCACCAGCGCCCACTCCAGATCCTCGCGCGACGTCACGAGCGGCGGCGCCAGGCGGATCACGTGATCGTGGGTTTCCTTGCACAACATTCCGAGCTGCATGAGTGCTTCGCAGTACGAACGCGCTGGCACGTGCAGCTCAATGCCGACCAGAAGCCCGCGACCGCGCACCGACTTGATGTCTGGATGGCGAATCGCAGCGACCTGCGACTGGAACCAGGCGCCCAGCTCAGCTGAGCGTTCGACAAGCTTCTCGTCTGTAAGTACTTGAATGGCGGTGCGAGCGACGGCGCAGCCGAGTGGATTGCCACCGAAGGTGCTGCCGTGGGTACCCGGGCGGAAGACGTCGAGTACGTCGTGGCTCGACACCACCGCAGAGACGGGATAGAAGCCGCCGGCGAGTGCCTTGCCCAGTATGTAGACGTCCGGCTTCACGTCCTCATGATCGCAGGCGAACATGAGGCCGGTGCGACCGAGGCCCGTCTGGATTTCGTCCGCCATGAACAGCACGTTGTTGCTGCGGCAGAGTTCCGACGTCGCGCGGAGGTAACCGTCAGGCGGAATCAGGATTCCCGCCTCACACTGGATCGGCTCCATCAATACGGCGCAGGTGTTCGGCGTGATTGCAGCGCGGAGTGCATTGATGTCGCCGTACGGTATCAACTTGAAGCCGGGAGTGAATGGACCGAAGCCAGCGCGGTACGACGGCTCCGATGAGAATCCGACGATCGTCGTCGTGCGTCCATGGAAGTTGTTTTCGAAAACTACGATTTCTGCGAGTCCATCAGGGATTCCCTTCCTTTCATATCCCCAGCGTCTCGCCGCCTTGATGGCAGTTTCAACGGCCTCCGCTCCAGTGTTCATTGGAAGCACAGATTCCATTCCGCAGAGTGCGGCAACTTCCTCGCAGAACAATGGAAGCTGCTCGTTGCGGAATGCACGCGACGTTAGCGTGACGCGGTGCATCTGCTCGGCCATCGTCGCCATGATGCGCGGATGGCAGTGTCCCTGATTGAGTGCGGAGTAGGCGCTCAGGCAATCCAGATAGCGCTTTCCATCCACATCATACACCCAGGAACCTGAGGCGCGTTCGACAACGATGTCGAGCGGATGATAATTGGGCGCGCCCCACTCGTCTTCGATTGCGATGAAATCGGCGGACGTTCTGGGCTTGGATTCGGAACTACTGGCGACGGCTGTCATACGGGAAGCGGCTGAGGGGAATCGAAACCTGAAAATCTCGTGAGATGCTTAATCTTAGCTGAAGTGACGCTCATTCGACACGACGTTTCAAAATGCCGCATAATTATTCATACACAGTGATGCGGTACTACTTCGTGCGAACCGGTAGCGGAGCCGCAGCTTCCGGAACAGCAGAATTGTCATCGTACGCCGGGTGATGCAGAAGGCGCGTTGTGGTTGCGTACAGATGTGCCAGCAACGAATCGCGGGCGCTCGCCGGGTTTGCCGTTGGCGGGGCGTCAAAAGCGGCCCAGATCGGCAGATGGCTTCGCTTGCGATTAAGGATTCGGCGAACTCATCCCATGTTCCGAAAACGGCGACGTGACCCGCGAATGGGGGACGCGTGTTGAGCCATTCGAAAACGGTGACGTGCGGATCAGGGCCTGCGGAACCGGCCGCCAGCTCGTCCAGCAAGGTTTCTCTTTTGTGCTACGTTAGGCGGAGGAGCCCTTGGCAGCGCCGGTAGAGGTCATGGAAGTTCCGCCTCTTGACGAACAATTATAGATATAGTACTATGGGATTAGTATTATAAACTCTGTCGGGGGATGCTCATGCAGCGATTGACGCCGAGAGAAGTGGAGTTGATGACGGTTCTGTGGGAGCGGGGGCCAAGCACGGTAGCAGAAGTTCGGGACGCGCTGGACGATGGGGCCGCGTACACCACGATTCTTACCATCCTCCGACTGCTCGAAGAAAAAGGGCACGTAGCGCGGCAAGCGGAAGGTCGTGCGCATCGGTATGGCGCATTGATCGACCGCGATGAAGCAAGTTCAAGCGCGATCGACCGGGTACTTGGTCAGTTCTTTAGCGGATCGCCCGAAGAGCTCCTGACTCAGATGGTCTCGGATCGTGGGCTGGACGACGCGACGTTGCGTCGATTGCGCTCGCTGTTGGACGAACGGCTTGAGGAGGGTTCGAAATGACTCCGATCCTTTTTGCATACGTCGTGCTTTTCACACTGCTGATTGCAGGCGCGGCGGCCGCTATCGAGTGGGGCTCGCAAGGTCGTGTCGGCGCGCGGCACGTATGGACGGTCGCGATTGCACTCGCGCTGGTCGCGCCTGCGGCTGCGATCACCTGGCACACCGTCGCTGATCGAAGCGCTGCGCGGGTCGATGCGACGAGCGGGCTTCCGATGTCGCTGTCACCCATGGTGATCTCGCTCGCGGGAAAGCCCGGTGCGCCATCGACGTTGTGGCACGGGATTGTCGAATCGATTGGTACGACGTGGATTCACGCGTCCGCGACGCTATCAGCCTGGTCGGGATGGGGACAGCGCGCAACGACAATTGTGTTGTGCGTCTGGCTGGGCCTGTCTCTGGCGTTGGTGCTTTGGCTTGCGCTCGGCATAATTCACTGGCGCGCGGCGAGGCAATCGTGGGACAGGGTCACGCTCGACGGTATCGACGTCGATGTGTCGCCGAGCACTGGGCCGGCGGTGCTTGGTTTTCTGTCACATCGTATAGTAGTGCCGGCGTGGGCAACACGGATGGAGCCGGAGCATCGCAGGTTGATCCTGGCACATGAAGGCGAGCACATCGACGCGCATGATCCGGAGCGTCTGGCGCTGGCGATTGCGGCGATCGTGTTGATGCCGTGGAATATCGGACTGTGGGTGTGCGCGGCGCGGCTCCGTCGTGCAATTGAGCTCGACTGTGATGCGCGCGTGCTCAAACGATTCCCGGGCGCAAGGGAGTATGGTTACGTCCTGCTGGAAGTCGCCGCGCGCGGTCGCAGCACGGGACCGCTCGCTGTACCCATGGTTGGACTGCTAAGACTGCCATCCGAGTTGGAGCAACGGCTCGTCGCGATGACACGCAAGCGCACGCCGGGATATAGAGCTGCGGTCGGCGGTGGACTGGCCGCGGTCGCGGCTGTGACAGTCGCCTTTGCTTCGCCGGTGCCGGTGGCACAGGTGCAGACAGGTTTCACTCCGGTCCCTGCAGCCATTGGTACACCCGGTTCGGTGCGTCGAGTGAATCGCGTGGTTCTGGATACGATTCCACAGGAGCGCACGAAAACCGATACGTTGACCGCGCGTCAGCGCGACAGCATACGAGTTATCGAGCGTGAGCGGGCGGCGAGGAGCGCCGCCGTCCAAAAGGCACAAGCCGCGATCGAGGTTGCGCAAGTGGAACTCATGAAGCGTCGCGCCGAGTTGAACGCTGCAACGGCACGCGCCCAGCATGTCGTGCCTGGGACATACCCGAATCCATATGTGACATACTTCGCGTATCAGGTGGATAAGCCTGCTGTCACGCTCTCGGGTGCGCCAGTTTATCCGCCGGCCCTGCGCAGTGCCGGCATTGGGGGAGAAGTGGACGCTGAGTTCACGGTAGATACAACGGGTCGCCTGGATCCGTCCGCACCGATCAAGATCACCAGGTCCACCAACGATCTCTTCAAGGGCGCCGTACTGAAGGCACTACCAGAGATGCGCTTCGCTCCGGCTGAAGTTGGAGGGAGGAAGGTGAAGCAACTACTGCAGCAGCCTTTCACGTTCGCCACTATCCATTGAACCATTAGCGAATGACACCGCTACGCCGGGGGATCATCGCAATCACCGCGTTGGTCGCCGTGACAACCACGGCGACCAACGCTAGCGCGCAGGCGCATGTCGATACGATCCGCGGCACTGTCACTACAGACAGCGGCAAGGCGATTCCCGATGCTGACATCATCATTACGATCGCGCCGACGCGCGATTCACGAGCGACGAAGGCGGACAGTTCGGGCCACTACACCATGGCGTTCGTCGACGGTTCCGGGGATTACCTCGTTCACATCTCCGCCGTCGGTTACGAGGCCTTTCGCAAGCGGGTAACGCGCACGGGCCCGGATTCCGTTTTCACGGTTAACGCGAAACTCGCGCGGGCTGGTGTGCAGCAGCTTGCTGCCGTCGAGGTTACAGGTAAGAAGGAAACACCGAACCGGCAGGACTTTTTGTTTGGAACGGAGGCCGGTGCCGCAGAGCAACTGGCTGGCGGTGTGGCAGCATCAGTATCACCAGACCAGCAAGGCAACCTTGCCGCGATAGGCGCAACAATCCCGGGCGTTGCGACAACGCCCGGAGGTCTGTCTGTTGGCGGGCTGGGGTCAGATCAGAACTCTACGACCCTGAACGGCTTGGCGTTTGGTGGCGCCGACGTCCCGCGCGCAGCGAAAAAGAGCATTCGGGTCAGCAGTTCGACCTTTGACCCTGCGCGCGGTTGGTTTGGGGGCCTCAACGAAAACGTCGAACTCTCTCAAGGCAATCTCTTTTCATCACGTGAGGGCGACGTAACGATCGATCTCCCCGCGCTGCAATACACCGACCCGATTTCTGCGCGCATGGGTCAGCGTTATACGAATGTGAACGCAGACTTCGGTGGCAACGGCGCAGTAGATGACGACAAGTACATGTACAACTACGGCATGCATGTCGGCCGACGGGTTTCGGATGCGGTATCCCTATCCGACGCGGCACCTGACCTGCTTCAGCATGCCGGTGTTTCCGCGGACTCCGCGGCAAGGTTGTTCAACATCCTCTCGGCTTCAGGAATCCCAATCCGCACACGGGCAGTTCCCTCCTCTCAGATCTCGCAAAACGCGTCTTTCATAGGGCGGTTCGACCACGCACCATACGATTGGACCACCTTCAAACCCGCGAAGACGACGTGGGGTGTGCTCGCTTACGGCAAGGTTTCGGATAACAATGCACTGAGCATTACGCCGACAGCAACGGCGGCGTACTCGGGTTCGAGCTCGGAGGTGATGGGCACGCTGCAGGCGCTGTTCTCAACGTTTGTGCATGAAGACTTCCTGAACGAAGAACGCAGTGCGTTCAGCTATTCCCGCGACAACTCCGATCCCTTCCTCGCACTACCAGGTGGAACAGTTCTCGTCGGGTCGTCTTTCCCCGATGGGACCGGAGGTCTTACTTCGCTCAACTTCGGCGGAAACAGTTCGCTGCTCAGCACCACCAGCAAGTGGACCTGGGAAACTACCAGCGAAACGCAGTTCTACCTGCACGGTCGCAATTCGCATCTCATCAAAGTCAACGCAGATTCGCGATTTGACGGTGTGCGCCAGGATGTCAGTTCCAACTCGCTTGGCAGTTTCTCGTTCAACTCGCTCGGCGACCTGGCAGCGAACCAGCCATCCGGTTTTTCACGATCTTTGAACTCGCCAAGCCTCAACGGAACGGCCTGGAATGGCTTTGCAGCGGTCGGTGATCTCTGGCGTGTATCACCAAACCTTCAAGTGCTTTACGGAGGGCGATTCGAGGCCAACCGCTACACATCGACGCCCATGGCGAATCCCGAAGTCGAATCAACATTCGGGTTGCGCACCAACGATGCTCCAAACACGGTCCATTTCAGCCCCAGAATCGGCTTCACGTGGATTCGACAGACAGGTGGTGGCGTCACCTTCAACCAGCTCGGTAGCTTCCACTTCGAGCCCGCCAGTTACATTCGCGGTGGAATAGGAGAGTTTCGGAATATTCTCCCCGCGAATCTGCTGAGCAATGCGTCAATTGCGACTGGTCTGCCAGGCGGGCTTCAGACGATATCGTGTGTCGGCTCCGCGACGCCAATTCCAGACTGGAGTGCGTACATGTCCGATCCGAACCTGATTCCCACGCAATGCGTCAGTGGACAAACGCCGGCGTTCACAGACGCTGCACCCTCGGTGCAGCTTTTCTCGCCTGCGTACACCGCACCGAGGTCGTGGCGAGCAAACCTCAGCTACTCATCGCAGTTCCGAAACTTCCTGACCTACGCGATCGAGGGACTTTACTCGCTCAATTTGAATCAACCCGGTCGGGTTGACGTCAACTTCAGCGATACGCCCCGCTTCACGTTGACCGACGAGGATCGGCCGGTTTTTGTGGATCCGGGTAGCATCGTTGCGTCCAGCGGTGCCATATCGACCGTGGACGCACGGAACTCGCAATTATTTGGGCACGTCATCGAGAACGTTTCAACCTTGACGTCGCACAGTGGCCAGGTAACGATCTCTGCGTCCCCGATACTTGAACACGTCAGCAACTGGTTTATCGGATTCCATTACACGCTTGCCGACACCCGATCGCGAGAGAGCGGCTTCGATGGATCGACTTTCGGAAGTCCACTCGATCGCGATTGGTCGAGAGGCAATCTCGATATCAGACATCAATTGCTGTTGCAGGGCGGTTATGCATTCAAGGATGTTTCGTTGACCTTTTTCGGCCGACTTCAATCCGGACTTCCGTTCACGCCGATGGTCGGGGGAGACGTGAATGGAGACGGGTTCGCCAACGACCGCGCGTTCATCTTCAATCCGGCAACACTGTCGGATGCGTCGCTCGCCAGTGCAACTCAGACCCTTCTCGCGACGTCGTCAAAGAGCGTTCGTAATTGCCTGACCAGCCAATTCGGCTCCGCTGCGCAGCGGAACAGCTGCGAGGGGCCATGGACGACTGCCCTGAATGCGCAAATCAAGTACGGCAGGCAGATGCCATTCACTGGACAGTACGGATCCATCTCGCTGGCGCTATCGAATCCACTCGGCGGCCTCGATCAACTGCTCCATGGCGCGAACAATCTCCGCGGCTGGGGAACTTCAGCCTACCCCGATCCAATCCTGTACCGCCCGGTTGGTTTCGATCCTGCGGCTGATCGATTCAAATACGCGATCAATCCGCGCTTCGGAAATACTCAACCCAGCAACACCCTGCTGCGAGCACCGTTTCGCGTAACTCTGGATATATCGCTGACCCTGGGGCGCACGATCCAGCAGCAACAGCTCAACCGCTGGATCGGTCCCGGGCGCGGCGGTCGGAAGGGACCAAAGCTTTCGGTGAAAGAGCTGGTGCGGCTATACTCACGCAATGTTCCTGATCCGTACGCGGACATACTTCAGGAGTCGGATTCACTATTGCTCACGCGTGACCAGACGGACGCGCTGTCAAAGGCGGATACGGCCTATATGGCGCGCATCGCTCCGGTCTGGCAATCCCTCGCGGAAGATTTGTTCGCGTTGCCGGACGATTTCAACTCGGCGGAAGCGCTGAAGCGGCAGGAAAGCGGTGTGCAGGCCGGTTGGGATGTAGCACGCGACGACGTCAAGGCGACATTACCGAAGATTCTGAGCCCAATTCAGCTACGGCTTCTCCCCTGGCTCCCAGCGCTGCTCCTGAAAGCAACAGGTCCGGTGAAAGTAAGACTCTTCATGATGGGCCACTAGGAACCGGCGCAGCGACTGTAGACGCGGCGGAACGATGCCCGGCTATAGCTTTGCGATCTCTTCCAGAATCTCTGCGTTGCTGCGCTTCCCACTGGGAGTCGCCTCGACGTGTTCCCAGCGTATGATACCGGCTTTATCGATCAGGAAGTACGCGCGGTTCGCAAAAAACGCATCCTCCCACATGACGCCGTACGCCGGAGCAACCTCGCGCTTGAAGTCGGACAATAGATCGGTCTTCATGTTGTATTTCGCCTTGAACTCCTTGAGCGTCGGAACCGAATCGACGGAGATTGGAAGCACGACCACGCCCGACTTCGAGAAGGCGTCGTAGTCGTTCGAGAAGTCGCAGAGCTCCGTGGTGCAGGTGCTCGTGAAAGCGAGAGGAAAGAAGGCTACAAGCACCGCATGCTTGCCGCGATAGTCGGTTAGCGTCACCTTCTCGCCGGCTGTCGAAGGAAGCGTGAAGTCAGGTGCGGCAGCGCCGATTGCTGGAACTGGCTGGTTTTCTACTAACATTGCGTTCTCAATTGAGTGGTCCGATTCACCAATTCATCACCTCACATGATGTAGCGGATGTAAACGACCAGGACGATGCAAAAAATGATGGAGTACAGAATTACGATGTTATCGCTCTTCTGCTTTGGCTTCCGCGGGTTCTGTTGTCTCTTGGCCAATTCAGATCGGCTCCAATAAGGCGGTATCCGTCGCGACCTTCAAATCCCATTGCAAGCGCTACGACGCTTTTTTCGCGCCTGGCGCTGCAATGAACATTAAATAGCCGAAGGCGATTGCGAGAAGCCAGTACACAACGGTGAGTACCCAAAACGCCGGGGTTGCCCCGGCCAGCGCGGGTCTGATCAGTACCAACGCCCCCACAAACGAGTGAGCGGCGTTGCCGACCACATACGATCTTCCGAACACGCCCCCGATTACGGAGTCCTTGACCGTCCACCCTGTCATGCCGAGGCCAAAAAGCGCGGCCCCGTAGAGCTGGATCAGGATCGCCATCCCCGCTGGTTCCGGGACGCCGAGCGCACCCGCTATTTCGACCGGGGCGAAGATGAGGGCGATCCCCGCCACGCCGAGGAGGACCGTGGTGATGAGTATAACCGCGCGGGAAGTCCGATTGGACATTTTGACGCTGGTAGCCATTCCCGGAGATAGGCGATTGACCGAATTTTCGCAATAGGGCGACTACGGGACGACTGCAGAACCAATTGTTCACGGCAGGCGTCCAGAACAGAGTTCGCGTTACGGCGGCAGGAAGGCACAGAATTCCGTATCATTCAATCAGCGCAATGCGCTCTCCATGAAACGCCAACTCGACTGGGATCCAGACAGTGACTCCGCACAACGCGCGACCCGCGTCGTGGCTCTGCGCATCCTGGATGCTGTCGCCGACACACACGACTTGATTCGAAAGAAGAACCCGGAATCAATTCACGATTTCCGGGTTGAATTGCGACGGTTGCGCTCGTGGCTTCGTACGTATCGCACGTCTCTTGACGATACAGTTCGCCCCGGAACGACTCGGTCGCTCCGCCGTATTTCCCGCGCAACAACGCAACTACGCGATCTCGATGTTCAACTGGCTTGGCTGCGCGCGGAAACGATCGCACTCGGCGAAGGCCGTCTCCAGGCTGCGAAGTGGGTGATGGTAAGCCTGAAGCGGGATAGAAAGGTCGCCTGGCGCAAGTTCGGGAGGATCCTGGACCGTAGCTACGCTCAAACGAAGCGCGATATCCGCAGGCAGCTATTGCAGTACGTGGAGCGCCACAATGTGGATTCAGAGAAACCTCCGGTTTCGATGAGGCGCGCCACTGCGAAAGCCCTGGAGATGCAGGCCACCATACTTGCGGCAACACTTTCGCGTATCCGATCAGCCGATGATGCCGGGCGGTTGCACAAAGCGCGTATCGCGGCAAAGCGCACACGGTATGTACTTGAGGCAATTCATCCCGAGTTTTCTGTCGAACCCGGTGTCGTCACCGACCTGGCACGATTCCAGGACAGTGTTGGCGAGCTGCGGGACGCCCAGTTGCTCGCGCACCGTGTCGCGCGGGAAGTAACGACCGTTGCGGCGGAGCGCACGGCGCTGGTGGCAAGCGAACTCGTATATGAGCCACGAGGGCCGATGGACTTCTCGCGCGTCGTCGATGAATCGCCGTTTGACGCTTCGCTGGCGTTGCTATTCGCGCGACTGCACGATAGAATCGCCACCGCATCCCGCAGCGTAACGGCCGCGGTCACGAGAACTTCCGCGAAGGATTGGCCCGGGTTGCTGTCACACCAGGAGACACCGGCGAAAAAATAGGCGCGGAGTTATCCGCGCCTATTTATGGAGGCTAAGGGAATCGAACCCTTATTCTCGCCTTGCAAAGGCGATGTCCTACCGTTGAACGAAGCCCCCGAGCGCCGCCGCGCTGTTCCCGGCGCGGCGAACCACGGAATTTAACCGGCGACCATCACCCAGCAAACCATGGCTATGGCCACAAACTCGTTGGTTCGCCTCTGCTACTCGTGCGCCGGCAGCGGCTCCATCGTCTTCGCATTCACGGGAACCTGGACCTCGTCGCGATACGGAGATGTCATCAACACCACCCGCATGCGTGGGAATGCATCCATGAAGCCGATGTAGCAAAGTCCCCAGATTCCCAGGAAGCCGGCCGTAATTACAACTTCCCACATCCCGAACGGCAGCGTCCGATCTGGTCTTACACCATAGATGGACGGATAAATCTCGTCGTAACGGTGCAGGTAGAGGCCCAGAACGAGACAGAAGGCGAAGAACGCCATCGTCGGGAGGTACACTTTCGCTGCACGTGATAGCAGTCCGAAGAATGGGAGAACGAACATCAGGAACACCACGGCGACGGTGACCCAACTCCACGGAGCGATCAGGCGAAGCCGAGCCCAGTGCGTTTCTTCACCGAGGTTACCGTACCAGATGACCAGGTACTGACCAAATGTGAGGTATCCCCAGAATGCAGTAAACGCGAAGCATAGCTTGCCGAGGTCATGAAAATGGACATCGGTAATCATGTCCTGACGGCCAAGATGTGCGCGCCATGCCATGGTGATGAGCGTCCACGCCGCGATCGCCCCAACCCACGCGCCCATGAAGAACCAGTAGCCATACAGCGTGCTCTGGAAATGCGGATCGAGGGACATCGAGAGGTCCCACGACATGATGATCCAGAACAGCGAGAACGCAAACACTATGTAAACTGCGAGCTTGCCCTGCAGGGAGTGCGTCGAATGGAGCTCTCGGCGTTCTTCACCGAAGTTGCGTCGCATGCGTTCTCTGATGCCCTTGGCCCAAGCCGAGCCGTGCTCGGGTACGATGCCGACGTCAAGGCGTACGCTCGTGTAGACGTACCAGATGCTGAGCAGAGTCTGAATTCCGAACATCACGAGATCGCGCGTGATGAAGAATGGAATGTTCAGATATTGCCGCTTCTCCTCGATCATCAGAGGGTGCTGAGTCCACGGGAAGATGTGATCGCGCCCGAAGAACAGCGACAGGCACAGAATTATGAACGCGACCGGCAGGAACGCGACGTACCCTTCCATGAACCGAACCACCGGACGCGACCAACGCGCAGTGGTAATTCGCTGGACCGCAACTACAGTCACGCCGGCCGACGACACCGTACTGAAAAACAGCCAGTTGAAATGAACCGCCTGCCAGGCGCGGTCCACACCCATGAAAGCACCGACGATGAACGCGAGCGTTCCGACAATTGCCAGAATCGCGCACGACATCTTGAGCCACCGAGCGACTGGCGTCTGCGTTCCGCTTATTACCTCGTCGCGTGTAACGACATGCTCCTCGGCGTGTGCACTCATGGCTTGACCGCCTGCGGGATACCAGTCTTGTAGATCATTGAGTCGAGCAACGGTGGGCCGACACGCGGGGATTTCATGTTCAGCGCAGGAGGCGCCTCGCCGTTGTGATACCAGGCTTTGGCGCTGCCTTCGTAGGGTGGATAAAACGGCGGCCGCTTGGTGGGCGCATCACGTGTGAAGCCCGGGACCCACCGCCCCGTCACTCCTGGCTCGGCGAGCGGACCAGTCGTGATGTTAGCCGCAACCTTCCCCTGCAGTGCACGGATGTAATTCACAACATCCCAGCGGTCCATCTCTTCGATTCGGTTGTACGACGGCATGGCACCGCGCCCATTCCGAATCATGCCGAAGATGTACCCGTCAGTTCGATTCTTCGTAATGTCCATCGTGAGATTGATTCCAATCATTCCATACTTGGTAGCGGGTCCATCACCCAACCCCTTCTCTCCGTGACAGACTTCGCAATTGATCGCGAAGTATTTGTGTCCGTTGCGTAGGGATGCGTCCGTCACAGGCGTCGGATTCTGAATGTTCGACATGGAATCGATCGTGCCGGGCAACGGACTATATGAAGTTTCGAAACCGGCACGCTCGGTACCGTATATCGAGACCGAATTCTGCGGATTGCCGCGGGACGGTATCGTCTCATCACAGACGTCGCGTCGCGCGTCGCAGTGAATGGGCTGCCACGGATGCAGCGCTGGCTGGCGACGGAAGTCGCTGAACCACTCGCAAGCCGAGAGGCTGAGGGTAAGCGGCGCTATCGCAAGCAGCGCGCGGATAGTTCTAGCGTTCAACACGCACCTCCACAGCTCCTGCATCGCGTAGCAACTGCTCTGCCTCCAGCATTTTATCGGGGGACGGTTCGATCCACACGCCGAAATCCCCGTAGCTGAATCGGTTATCGTAGCCGACTGTGTGCGTGATGCGCGGAAATCTCGCCATCGCAAATAGTCCCGCAACTGTCGCGAGGCCTCCGAAGAGCACCATCACTTCGAAGCCAAAGACTGTGTACGGAATCCATGAAGCGATTGCCTTTCCACCTACGACGAGTGGCCAGTAATCAGAGATCCAGATTGCAATCCAGTAACCGAACGTGACACCAGAAAGGCCGCCGATCAGCGTGAACATGCGAACAGCACTCGGCCCCTTGTCTATTGCGTGTTCGATCTCATGGCGCGGAGTTGGCGAGTAAACCGTAAACTCTCCAATTTTCCGCTTCTTGAGAGCCGCGATCGCATCGCATGTGGCATCCAGTTCGCGAAACAGCCCAATTACGCCGCGCATCAGTCGAACTCCCCAGGAGTGTCAGGCATGAATGGCAACGGGTGGGCCGTAACGTCCACGCCCGTCGCATGCCGACGTTTGAGGCGAGGCTTTACGATCTCCTTGATCTCTGTCAGCGCTATGACCGGGAATTGCTTCACGAATAGCAGGAACCACATCGAAAACCAGCCAAACGATCCGCACAGAATCGCGTAATCGACCCAGGTCGGACGATATCCGGCCCACTGCCACGGTTCGTACTCGTGTGACAGCGACGGCACCACGATGACGAAGCGCTCGAACCACATGCCGATGTTGATGAAAATCGACAGAATGAAGAGCCACGTTGTATTGCGGCGACACCACTGTGAGAAGAGTGACAGTGGCAGACAGATGTTGCAGGTGTACAGCAATGAAGACGCCCACCACCACTGTCCCCAGAGGCGATTGGCAAAGAACTGCTTCTCCGCCGGGCTTCCGCTGTACCAGGCAACGAACCACTCATTCGCATACGACACGCCGACAACCAGCGAAGTGAAGAGTGCCAGCTTTGCCGCGGCATCCAGATCGTTGATCGTTACGTAGTGCTTGATATTGAACCACTTGCGCAGCGGAATCATGATCGTGAGCACCATTCCGATGCCCGAGTAGATCGCGCCAGCGACGAAGTACGGCGGGAAAACCGTGGTGTGCCACCCGGGGACGTCCGACATTGCGAAGTCGAACGACACCACGGAGTGAACTGAAAGAACGAGCGGTGTGGAGAACGCGGCGAGAAAGAGATACGCGCGAACAAAATGGCGCCATTCCCGGTCGGTGTTGCGCCAGCCGAGCGCGAGCTGCGCGAAGATGCGCTTGCGGATCGGGTTCTTCTCGCGATCACGCAGAATAGCGAGGTCGGGGACGAGTCCTATGTACAGGAATGTCGCTGAAATCGTGAGGTATGTGAGAACCGCGAACACGTCCCAGATCAGGGGGCTCTTCATCTGCGGCCAGATGTAGCGCCAGTTGGGATATGGGATCAGCCAGAAAAACTTCCACGGGCGGCCGAGGTGCAGAATCGGGAACAGGCCTGCGGTCATGACCGCGAACACTGTCATCGCTTCCGCGCACCGATAGATCGTCGTTCGGAATCCGGCGCGGAACAGATACAGAATCGCTGAGATCAACGTTCCCGCGTGTCCAATACCGATCCAGAAGACGAACGTAACGATGTAAACGCCCCACATGACCGGCGGATTGTAGCCGGCGACGCCGAGTCCGGTGTAGATCTGGTAAGTCCAGGCGAGCGCACCGATAATGAGGAACGTGATCGCGACACCAAGTCCGATGAACCACTGGACAGTTGGGTGCAGCGTCGCTGTTATCTCGTCGTCAACCTGCTCGTAATCCTTTACGGCGGGAAGTCGTACGTCTGCCGACGGGATGTTCGGCCGACGCAGCAGCTCGACATCCTCGACTGGTTTGGTGACTGTTGCCATCCGCGGACTCCTACGCGTGCGCCGGCTCTGCAGCCGGCGACGGGTGATTGACTTTCTTCAAGTACACTACCGCGGTAAATGTGTTGAGCTCTTCGAATACATGATATGCACGCTCGTCCTTGATCAGACGCGTAACTGACCACGATTCATCTGCTGCGTCGCCGAACGTAATTGCACGCGATGGACACGCCTCCGCGCACGCGGTGGTAAACTCATCCGGACGCAACGGCCGGTCCTCGAGTTTCGCACGATGCTCTGCGCCGCGAATGCGCTGGACGCACATGGAGCACTTCTCCATGACACCCTTGCCACGCACCGTCACGTCGGGATTCAACTGCCAGTTGAGCGGTTCCGGGAATGCATACTGCGGACGATGCGGTTCGCCATATCCAAACCAGTTGAAGTAGCGAACCTTGTACGGGCAGTTGTTGGAACAATAACGGGTACCGACGCAACGGTTATAGACCTGGACATTCAGGCCGTCGGGCGCGTGGTACGTCGCGTACACCGGGCAGACTGGCTCGCACGGAGCGTTGCCGCAGTGCTGACACATCATTGGAATGAATCGTGTCTCGAAATCTGCGCTGCCGTCTTCCCCACCCTCGTAGTAGCGCTCAAGGCGAATCCACGCCATCTCGCGGCTTCGCGTGATGTTCGCGCCAAAGCCTGTGCGATCCGGAAGTATCTGTGCTGCCTGCCAGTCCGCACCAACTGTGGGAATGTTGTTCTCCGCGTAGCACGCAGTGACGCATGCAGCGCATCCCGTACAACGGGCGAGATCGATTGTCATGGCCCAGCGACGCTTGGCCATGTTGCTCCAATGGTTGGGATCGTACATCCCCTTGTCATTGGAGTTCGGATTACCGAAATCACCCTGTGCATCGTTCGCGACCGGCGAACGGAGGCCAGGCAGAAATTCGTGCGACGCGTCACCTTCGAGGTGCTCTTCTTCCGGCTCTGCCTTGTGTGCGCCGCCACCATTGAGTTCGCCGACAGGTATTGCGCGCGCGATGTCACGGAGGTGCTGCCGGGCAGAACCCTCTGTCGTCGCAAGCAACATGCTGCCGCCAGCTTTCGTCACGCTTGCCCGGGTACTTACGAGTGCTATTCCACCAGCAGCATTCTCTGCGAGCGGCACCAGATCGAACGCATTCTCACCGGCCTTCGCGTATCTGCCGGCGTTGACGTGTCCGCGGCCGGTAGCGATGGCGATCGTATCCTGGCGGATACCGAGATAGAGATAGACCGGCGCGGCCAGCTTGCCCGCGCTCGTGGTGACCACAACGAGATCGCTATTGTCGAGACCCATCTTAAGGGCCGTAAGCGGGTGCATCTCGACAACCGTCTGCCAGGTGAGCTTGGTAACGGGATCCGGAAGCTCCTGTAGCCATGGCTTGTTTGCGCCGCGCCCATCGCGAAGCACCGGATGGTGGTAAACGTAGAGATACAGATCGCCAGAAGTCGTCGCGATGTCCGGAACCTGCGCGATGGCCGGAAGCGCCGGGCGTGCCGCGGTGCGCGCGAGCGCGGTACCGGCCACAATGCCCTTTGGAAGCGCGGCCGCCATTCCTTCAGCACCGCCCGGAATTCGAGCGATCAGCCAGCTGCGGTAATCCGGCATCGCGTATTTCGCGGCCGTCGCAGGATCGCCCTTTGCAATCCGGATGAGAACATCAGACGTTGCAAGCGAGTCGAACACCGGATCCATCGCCGGCTGTTGCAGCGACAGTGTTCCGCGAACAGGTTCCGCATCGCCCCACTGTTCCAGCGAGTGGTGATCCGGAAGAACCAGATCACACAACTCACTCGTGTCATCCATGATGCTCGAGAATGACACCTTGAAGGGCACCTTCGCCATCGCCTGAGCGAAGCCGGTGCTCCTGGGCATGCTGTACGCAGGGTTGGCACCGCGAACCATGAGCAGCGACACGCCGCCAGAGTTCATGCGCGCAACCGCAGCGCGAAGCTGCGCCGGAGCGGCGATGCCTTCGTAACCAAGCAGCGCCTGGTCAGGACGAATCGCCGTCCCGATCGCGCCGTTCGCATGATTCAGCGCGGATGCGGCCGCGAGCAACTGTGCTGCGCCCGCAACGTGGCCACCCGCCAGAACGAGTGCCGGCTTGGCAGCCTTGTATTCGTCAACAACCGCCTGCAGGCGCGACGCGTCAACGCCACACGCCTGGGCAGCGGCGGCGACAGGCATCTCGCCAGACAATGCGCGCGCAACCGAAATCTCGGTGCCCGGTTTGCAATCGATCCACGTATCGGCGTTGAGGCCGGTGAGCGAGCGGCGCGCGCCGACGAAAACGAGCCGCGGTGCGCCAGCCAGCTTGGCACGAGCGTCAGCCCAGTCCAACTGCTGCGGAACCGACGGTCCCCATCCATCCAGAAAATCCGCGCCGAACGATATGATGAGTTGCGTCGCGGTGAAGTCGAAACGCGGCCACGCAACGCCATATGCTGCCGTGTGCGCCGCTATCGCCTCGGTATCAACACCGGCATCGTAGCTGATGTGCGCGGGCATCCCGAAATCGGACAACCACTGATCGAGGAACGCCGGGAACGAGCCGGATTCGTGCTGATTGATGAAGACCGCATTCGCTGCACCGCCGCGCGAGCGCGTCTCGCCAAGTTTCTCCGAGAAGAGCTTGAACGCCTCGTCCCATTTTGCCGCGACCAGCTTGCCGTTCTTGCGAATCATCGGCGAGCGATAACGATCGGGATTGTACAACGCCTGCAGTTCAGCCTGGCCAGTTGCGCACAGCGCGCCGCGGTTCACCGGGTGATCCGGATTCCCCTCAAGCTTGGTGGTGCGCCCGTCCCTGGTTTCGGCGATCAGTCCGCACGCCGCTGCACAGCCTCGACAGGTAGTTGCGTAGTAGGTCGAAACGCCGGGAACGGTGTTGTCAGGTGAAACCAGATATGGAATCAGCTTCTCGATCTTGTCCGATTCGCAGCCGATGGACGCCGCAACTGCAACGCCGCCTCCGACAACTTTCAGAAAGTCTCTGCGCTTGATTCCCTTTGATTCTGTTTCTTCGCTGCTCATGTGCGACTCAGTAGTGGCAGGCGGCGCAGTCGTAGCGCGCCTTGAATGGCGGGTTCGACTGACCGATATGGCAGCTGACGCACCAACCCATATTCAAAGAAGAGTACTGATAGACTTGATTCATGTTCTGAATCGGCCCGTGGCACGTCTGGCACGACACCCCAGCGTTCACGTGACTCATGTGCGGGAAGTGGACGTACTCCGGAACCTTGTGCATCCGAACCCACGGCACAGGCTGCTTCTTGTTCCAGTACGCGGCCAGCTTCTTGATCTCCGGCTTGTCCGTCCCGACCAGCGCGTGGCAACCCATGCACGTCGCAACGGCGGGCATGCCTGGATCCGGCGATTTGTTGGCGGAAAAGTGGCAGTACAGGCAGTTCATTTTCAACGTCTGTACATGCAGAGGATGTGGGAATCGAACCGGCTGCACGGGGCTGAAACCCTGCGACGTTGAAGCGCCGCTAAATGCTGAGAGCATCGTGGCCACTGCAGCTATCGCGATGAATCCCGATACCGTGAGCCACTTCCTTCGCAACGCCATCCGTGAATCGTAGTTAAAGGCGAGTGAAACGCTCGGCTTTGTGAAAACGTTCACCAGCCAAGATGTGCGCGTATTATCGCCGCTAGAAGCCTATGATGCAAGGCCGCGCTTGATGCGATCTATCGTACGCAAAACCTCGATCGCCATCGCGCGCGTGAGTGCGATCTCCCGCGTGTCGGGCGATGCCCGGAACGCGAGGGACCGGATTGAGCGCATAATCCGGTCATGATGGCGCGTCTTGAAGAACTGAACGGCGTCCAGCGCTTTCTCGACATCATCGAACATCAACTCGTAATCGGCGGCCAGAGCAGCCGGTGCATCTCGCTTGGGCGGGCGGATTATCCGTGTCGCGTCGGCGGCAGCCACGTGCAACTCGTACAGGGCCAGCAGGACCGCCTGGGCCAGGTTCAGCGAACTGTGCTCGGTTGTGGAAATCGTCACGACAAGATGGCCACGGTCCATGGCATCATTCGGAAGCCCGCTGTCCTCCCGACCGAACAGCAGCGCCACCTTCCCCTCCTGCGTGGCACTGCGAATGATCGGCGCCGCCGCCCGAGCGTCGGTGAGTGCTCGCTTGGCCGCACGCCGCCTCGCCGTGAACGCCGCCACCTTCACACAATCGGCAAGTGCTTCGTCGAGAGTCTCAAAATGTTCGATGCGCTCGATCACGTCCGCCGTGCCATGGGCGATACCAGCCAGCCGGTACTCGGTATACTCGCAGGGGCGCACCAACCTCAGATCAGTCGCCCCCATGTTTTTCATGGCGCGAACAGTGGCACCGATGTTGACGGGGTCCTGCGGCTCGTAAAGGACGACCACGACGCGCGTGAGAATGGATTCTGGCACGGCGTAAGGTAGCAGAAAGCGACGCTAACCCGTTACGCGGCCGTGTGGTTGCCGCTCGAAACCCCTCGCGGCGCGCTTGCGCACCAGAGCGCAGTCAGGAGAGGACGACGCAGCTCACGCGACAGATTCCCCAGAGGCGACGCGTCGCCAGAATTTCGGCAGGTATCCAGCCTCAAGCAGTCCGGCTGCGATGCTCCGATCGCCAAGTGCCTCGATCATCGAACCGATGGTGACAGCATGCGCCGGGCGATGCGTGACCATTATTTCGTCGCCAGAGGCGACTTCGCCCTCGACGGCGACGCGAAAGTATACGCCGAGTCGACCGGCGGCCTGAAATCGTGCGGGGAATTCTGCGTCGCCCACGCGAATCCCGAGCTTGTAGCACGGAAGTCTGGGCTGCGCCGCTTCCAGCTCAGCGGTTCCTATGCGCCACCGTTCGCCGACCAGGGTTGCTCGAAGATCGACCCCCTGCACGGTGAGATTCTCACCGAACATCGCCGAGCGCATGTCGATCCCTTCGCGCTCATTCCAGTACTGGTAGTCTTCGATTGCGTAGGCGTAGACGGCCTTGTCGGGGCCGCCGTGCGCCTGCCGGTCGCCCTGATCGTCGCCAGCCAGATTCACCCCGCGGAGAGCCACAGACTTGCCAGTGACCGGGAATTTCCAGATTCCCGTCCGAATTTTCCGGCCGTTCCAGTCAACTTCTCGCACCTCCCCAACGTTCACCGCGAGCACGCGTGGAAGCACGCGTGGAAGCACGCGTGGAAGCACGCGAGAAGGACGGGATGCTGCAGCCGTGTTCACAAGCGAATCAGACGCGGCTCCGACGGTTGGCACATCCGGCAACTTCGCGATGCTAGACGACAGGTCTGCGGCCAGTGATAAGTCGGAAGATTACGACGATGATCGCGACCACGAGCAGTACGTGAATCAGACCGCCCACAATTGGAAAGACGAGCCAGCCAAGGAGCCAGAGAATGAAAAGGATTACCGCGATTGTCCATAGCATCGTGATTGCCTCCACGGGATGAATTTTGAACCAACAAAGCGATCGCGCCCCGCAAATATCACACTAGCTGCTCGGACTCGCCGGCAGCGTGTGCCATTCCGGGATCGATCCCCACCAGTTGCACGTCCATGCTATGCGCCAACTGGCGCCCGAGCAGGATCCTCGTCGCACGCAGATCATGACCCATGTCTATAAGGAGAATCGCAAGATCACCGCTCCCCCAGAGCAGGCCCGCGAGAACGATCAGTCTGCTGGTTTCGCCAAGTAGCGCGGGCAAGTCTGCGGCGCCGCTGGTAACGAGCCCGGTGATGACCTCGGAGGCCAACAGGAGGATCAGAATTATCGCCATCAACTTGAAAAGGCGCGACAGGTACTTCAGTCCGACATATGGTTCGAGGTCGGCTGCCCGAACCTGCATTCGCTTTGGTGACGCAGGGCGGCGTGCGCGAGCATCGTCGGCTTCCGTCGCCTGCGGCTCGATCACGGGCGTGCTGCTGCGCGGTACGATCCGCTCAGTTTCTTCCGACATCTTGAGTCTCCAGTTCCGGTCCATCGTGCTCGATCCGAACGCGTGTCGCTTCGCACAAATGGCCCCGCGCGCGCCAGGATCGTCGCAAACGCCGTCGATTCGAGCTCTGCGCAAGCCATTCATCGCATGCACATCTACAGGATTGATGCCACGAGGCTCCGCTCGTGGTTCGCACGTGCTCGGACCAACGAGTGCTACGTGGCGATCAGCGAGAAGATGTTAACTTTGTCGCCGGCCGCCCTCACCGTAGCAATCGCAAATTTTATCCGATTGCACGGATTTTGACGACGGCAATAAACGCCGTTTCCGAACGTCCGTTCGACGTGATCGTAACGCTGATCGTGCGGCGCACGCTGGCAATCACACTCACATCCACAGAATGCAAGGATTAACGGAGCTATTCCACCGGCTGCGCGACGTCAATGGACTGGTGCAGGCGGCCGGATATTCCGGAATGGCAGCGATAATTTTTGCCGAAACCGGACTGTTGATTGGCTTCTTTCTGCCTGGTGATTCTTTGCTGGTCACGGCTGGATTGCTTGCCTCGCAGGGCTACATCGATGTCTGGTTGCTCGGACTCATCCTCAGCGTCGCCGCGATCGCGGGTGACACGGCTGGTTACTCGATTGGCAAGGCGGGTGGTCACCGTCTGTTTACGCGCGAACAATCGCTCCTCTTCAACCGCGAGCATCTTCTCCGGGCGCACCAGTTCTATGAGCGGCACGGTGGCAAGACGATCATCATCGCCCGGTTCATGCCCATAATCCGTACATTCGCCCCTGTAGTCGCGGGAATGGGCGACATGCGCTACTCTCGCTTTCTGGTCTACAATCTGATTGGTGGAGTGGCCTGGGTATGGTCTATGCTCCTCATTGGACTGTTGCTTGGCCGCACATTTCCAGGAGTGGCCAGCCACATCGAGCTGATCATTCTGGTTATCGTATTCCTGTCCATTTTGCCGGCATTGATCGCCCGCTTCAAATCCAAATCGGAGAATTAACGTCATGGCGTTTACGCTGCCTCCACTTCCGTATGACTTCGCCGCACTCGAGCCGTCGATCGACGCTCGAACGATGGAAATCCATCACGACAAGCATCATGGGGGTTATGTCAAGAACCTGAATGCTGCGCTCGAAAAGGCCCCCGAGCTGCAGTCCCGATCTCTCGACGACCTGTTGCAGCACCTCGATGCTGTTCCGGAGTCCATCCGTACCGCCGTACGCAACAACGCTGGCGGTCACTGGAATCATTCGATGTTCTGGGAGATAATGTCGCCCAAGGGTGGCGGCGCACCAACGGGCAAGCTCGCCGATGCCATCAAGGCATCGTTTGGCGACTTTGCGACGTTCAAGACTCAGTTCGCGGACGCAGCGGGAAAGCGCTTCGGCTCGGGCTGGGCCTGGCTGGTCAAGGACGGTTCAAAGTTGACGATCACAAGCACCCCCAATCAGGACACGCCTGTGATGGAAAAGAAGCATCCGATCCTCGGCGTCGACGTGTGGGAGCACGCGTACTATCTCAAGTATCAGAACTTGCGCCCGGCATACGTCGAGGCCTGGTGGAACGTCGTGAACTGGCCGGAAGTCGGCCGTCGGTTCGAAGCGTAGTCGAATCGCCCCGTCATTCCCGCGCAAGCGGGAATGACGGGTACCGAACTGGTTGGAACGGTAGCGATGCTAACGCAGCCGTCGCTCCACTATCTCGCGGCGTCGCCTTCGAGATACGTGTAACCTTCGAGCCCCGCGAGATAATCTGCGATGAAGGCATTAGCCTCATCGCGAGTGAGGTTCTTGGCGTTGCTGACCTTGCGACGGAACGTCGTCAACAGGTCCGCAGCACGGAACTGAACGTACGCGAGCACTTCCGTGACGGTGTCGCCGTGAACCAGATCGGTGATCTCGTATCCCTTTTCCTTGATCCGGATATGCACGGCGTTCGTATCGCCAAACAGGTTGTGCAGATCGCCAAGGATCTCCTGGTACGCACCGGTGAGAAAGATCCCGATGATGTACGGTTCTCCGTCGTGGAATGGATGCAATTCAAGACTGGGACGAGGCGCGTTCCGATCGCCGCCGACGAATCTGTCGATCTTACCGTCGCTGTCGCAAGTGACATCCTGAATCGTACCCCGACGTACAGGCTCCTCATCGAGCCGGTGCACTGGCATGATCGGGAATATCTGATCGATTGCCCAGCTGTCCGGGAGCGACTGGAACAGCGAGAAATTGCAGAAGTAGCGATCGACCAGCATCGCCTCGAGATCTTCAACGATCTCTGAATACTCTTCCCGGTCCTTGCGAACCTCACGTGCGACGGAGTTGATGATCGCAAGGTGAAGTTGTTCCGCACGGGCCCTGTCGCGAAGAGACAACACGCCGCTCGCAAATAGCTGTTGCGCACGTTCCTTGTCGAAGGTTGCATCGTGAAACACTTCACGAAGCCTGCGACTGTTCACAGTCTCCAGATCAATGGCCATCTCGTGAAGCAGTGCATGGTCACCTTCCGTCAGCTCCGGCGCAACGACTTCCGTCACAGACTCCACGTCAATCACGCTCAACAGCAGCAGCGCGTGATGCGCAGTCAGAGCACGTCCCGATTCGCTGATGATATGCGGCATCGGGAGCTCTTCCTCGCGACACGCTTCGGCCAGAGTATACACAATGTCGTTGGCGTATTCCTGTAGTGTGTAGTTTACGCTGGCGTATGCAGTGGACCGAGTCCCGTCGTAATCAACTCCCAGGCCGCCGCCGACATCAACGTGCGTTACGTCAACTCCCATCTTGCGGAGCTCCGAGTAGTAGCGCGCGATCTCCTGCAGGCCTGCCTTGATGTATCTGATATCGGTGATCTGCGAGCCCAGGTGAAAGTGCAGCAGATGAACGCAGTCCAGATACCCGTGCTCGGTCAGCTTGTCGATGACGCGAACAAGTTGGGACGGGCTGAGTCCGAACTTGGATTTCTCGCCACCGCTTTCCGCCCAGCGGCCTGCGCCCTCCGCATTCAGCTTGATGCGCAGGCCCACATTTGGTCGCACGCCAAGTTCCGCAGCAACCTGGAGCAGCACATCGACTTCGCTCACCTGCTCCATCACGATGAAGACTTGATGCCCCAGCTTCTGCCCCATGAGGGCGAGACGCATGAACTCCTCGTCCTTGTAGCCATTGCAGACAATCACGTGCCCAGTGGTTTCCGCGAGCCCGAGGACTGCCTGCAGCTCCGGCTTGCTTCCGCACTCCAGGCCAACACCGTAGGGCTGGCCGAATTCAACGATCTCTTCGACTACGTGACGCTGCTGATTCACCTTGATCGGATAGATCGTGGTGTATCCGCCGGAGTAGTCGAACTCCTTCATAGCCGCGGCAAACCGCTGGTGAAGATCCCGGATGCGGGAACGAAGAATGTCAGAGAACCGGATCAGCAGCGGCATACCTACGCCCTGAGCTTCCAGGTCCATCGCGAGTTCGAACAGATCGAGTTCGCGACCACGTTCGTCCTTGTCGGGTCGAACGACCACGTGGCCCTTCGCGTTTATGTCGAAGTAGCCATTTCCCCACCCCTCGATGTTGTAAAGGGTGCGGGATGCCTCGATCGTCCACGGCTCGGCGCCGAGATGAGCGAATGGTTCGCGAAGCGGTGTAGTGGTCATGCTCGAATTTTAATTACGGGTAAATTGTTTCGACCTTCCAACCTTCGCCGTCGCGCTGATATACGGTTCTGTCGTGCAGTCGGTTGGTTCCTGCGTGCCAGAACTCGATGCGTTCCGGAACAACGCGAAAGCCGGACCAGTTCGGTGGCCGCGGCACGTCCTCGCCGTCAAAACGGGCGTCGAACTCAGCAACGCGCCGTTCGAGATCGCCCGGGCGAGCCATCGGGCGGCTCTGTTCCGAGGCCCATGCGCCAAGCTGACTCAAGCGTGCGCGAGTGGCGAAATACGCATCCGCTTCAGCGTCCTCCACCTTTTCTGCATGCCCCTCGATCCGGACCTGCAGCTCGATGGGTGGCCAGTGGAAGCAGAGCGCGCAATTTGGGTTGTCCATCAGCTCGCGTCCCTTTCGTCCTTCAAGGTTCGTGTAGAACACGAAACCTCGCTCGTCAAACGCCTTGAGCAGTACGATCCGGTTGGATGGGTGGCCACCCGGCTCGACAGTCGCGAGCGACATCGCATTCGGGTCCGGAAAACAGCCACTTGGCAGCTCCGCGCGCGCGCGCGCGAAGATCTGCGCGAACCGGTCAAACGGTTCTGCGAATTGGATTGTCATCAGCCGATCGCCCTCTTTCTAAATCGGAATAGTGCCGCCCAAGTAAATCCAGCAGTCAGAACTGCAAGCGCTCCGACAATCGCGCCAAACGGCATGTGCGGTACCGACGGAGTCAGCGACGCACGCAGCCCCTCGGAGATATAGACGAGCGGGTTTACAAGCACCGCGTACTTGAGCCATGGCACCACGTCCAGTCCACGCCAAGGATAGTATGCGCAGCCGAAGAAGATCATCGGCGTGATTATCAGGCTGAACATGAATCCGATCTGCTGCGGGCTTATGAGAACGCCGAGGAGTAGTCCGAAGGCGGACGCAGCGGCAGCCGAAAGGATGACGACAATGAGTAGTTCAGGCACGTGCGAGAACGTGAATCCCGCAACCGGGCCCATCACGAGTCGAGCAAGCGGCAACACCACAAGCGCCGCGATGATTCCCTGGATCATTGCGTTCACGATCTTCTCAACGGCAACGAGATCTGTGCTTATCGGAGCAAGCAGGCGATCCTCGATCTCCTTGGTCCAGCCAAATTCTGTGACCATGGGTAGCGTAACCGATTGCGTCGACGAAAGCATGAGACTCAGCGCCAGAATACCTGGAAGCAAAGCGGCCTGGTAACCTGCTTGGGTGAAACCCATCTTGGGAAGCAGATAACCGAACACGATCACGAACAACATTGGCTGCATGATCGTGCGAACGAGGAAGAATGGCAGCTCCCTCCGCGCGACACGAACGTCGCGACTGAGCAATGCAAGAAAGACTCTCCACGCGGGAACTGGTGGGTGCAGCATCTCAATCGACGCTATTGGTGCGGCGGCGCTCATGGAGTTCACGCGTCCAACCCTCGCCCAGCCTTCGCGATAAAGAACGTTTCGAGCGAGCCATCCGGCGTCTGCAGCTTCAGCTTCTCGGGCGTATCGAGCGCGAGCAATTGGCCTCGATCAATAAGCGCGATACGGTCGCTCAGTTCGTCGGCTTCGGGCATGTAATGCGTCGTCATGACGATAGTGCGCCCCTGGCCGTGAAGTTCCCGCAGGATTTCCCAGAGTGAATTACGCGCGTTCGGATCAAGCCCAACCGTTGGCTCGTCGAGAAAGAGAATTATTGGTTCGTGAATCAACGCACGGGCGATCATGAGTCGCTGCTGCTGTCCGCCGCTCAGTTGATCGACTTTCATTCGCGCCTTTCCTGAAATTTCCAATCGCTCCAGGAGTTCAGTCGCGCGCCGAGCAGCTTCCCGGCGCGGAACGCCGAAGTACGCCGCGTGATAGATCAGATTTTCCCAGGCATCAAGCGAGCGATCCGGGTTGGGACGTTGTGGCACCACGCCAATGCGCTGCCTGACAGTGACGCTATTCTTGACTACGTCGGCACCGGCTACGCGGGCAGTCCCGCTGGTCGGCAGCACGCGAGTGGTCAGGACACCGATCGTGGTAGTCTTTCCGGCACCGTTGGGGCCGATGATTCCAAAAAACTCGCCTTCGTTCACCGTGAGGTCGAGGCCGTCGAGCGCGACGGTATCACCCGCCTGCGCGCCTGGTACTGATGCCGAAGCGGATTCCTGGCTGGCCCGACCCGAACCGTGGTACACCTTCCGTAGCCTCTCCGTGACGATCGCTGGAGTCATTCCGGACAATTTACCGGATCGCGACCCCGGATGTGCGTCGGTCGGCCCCAGCTCCGGCCGGCCCGCTGCAACCTGAATTTCTCGATTATATCTTCTACTACACTCGGCCCGCGTCAACCAAATCCACTTAATCGCGTTCTTCATGATTTTCCATCGCTATTACGATGACGCGCTCGCTCAGGCCAGCTACATGATAGGCTGCGAGCGCAGCGCAGAAGCGATCGTCATCGACCCGAATATGAATCTCGATCTCTACCTGCGCGGTGCGCGGGATGAGAATCTCCAGATAGTTGCAGTCACCGAGACACACATTCACGCCGACTTCGCTTCCGGATCGCGCGCGCTCGCACGTGCCACAGGTGCGCGGCTCTACGTGTCCGCCGAAGGCGGTGACGGATGGCAATACAGCTTCGCGAGCGAGCCCGGTGTGACGACACTCCAGGACGGCGACAGTATCACGATTGGCTCGGTGCGAGTCGATGTTCTTCACACTCCCGGCCACACGCCAGAGCACCTGACATTTCTGGTTACCGATCTCGCGCGAAGTGAAATCCCGGTTGGAGCAATTACGGGCGATTTCATGTTCATCGGCGATGTTGGGCGACCTGACCTTCTGGAGCGCGCCGCTGGCCAGGCAGGAACGATGAAAGCTGCGGCGGCTTCGCTGTACGACTCGATTTCGAATTTCAAGAAATTGCCGGATTACTTGCAGATATGGCCGGGTCACGGCGCCGGCTCGGCCTGCGGCAAGGCCATGAGTTCAACTGCGCAATCCACGCTGGGGTATGAGCGCGTTGCAAACTGGGCCTTCGCTCCGATGAGTGAGGCGGATTTCGTCGACCGCGTGCTGGATGGCCAACCGACTGCTCCTCCCTATTTCGGTGCAATGAAGGTGCGGAATCGCGATGCGACGATTCAGCCGACGCGTCACCTCCCGAGGATAATGACAGCCGATGAGGTGGCTTCGCTTTCACCAGCCGATGGAGCAGTGATAGTGGATGTGCGCGATGAGGATGAGTGGGCCACAGGACACATACCCAACGCCACACTGATCCCGCTGCCTGTCCTTCACACCAGGCTGTCGGAACTGCCGCGCGACCGACCTGTCATCGTTCACTGTCAGCGCGGCAGCAGATCTGCCGCGGCCGCTGCAACGCTGGACGCATTTGGATTTGACGACGTGCACGATGTCGAGGGCGGCTTCCTCGCGTGGGAGGCTTCGGGTCATCCCGTTGCGCACTAGATGACGGCGCCCGGCGGCGGCCGTCGCGCTCACGGCGCGGCGCGCGCGCGACTGGCGACCGAGGCGGAGAATGCGACATGGGCGGAGCGCCGCGATGCGCTGAGACACATTCCAGCGCTCGTGAAGCTCGTGTGGAACACGCATCGTGGCTACGCGCTCACGATGATATTGCTCCGCATCGCGCGCGCGTTCATCCCCGTTGCGACGTTCTGGATCGGGAAACTGATAATAGATGGAGTGATCGCCGCCCGCGCAGGCAACGGCAGGCTCGATCTTCTCTGGCGCTACATCATACTGGAACTCGTGATTGTTTCCGCAGGGGAGATCATGGCGCGCATTTCCGCGCTGATCGAGAGTCTGTTGAGCGATCTCTTCTCGAACAAGATGAGCGTGCGGTTGATGGAGCACGCCGCAACGCTCGATCTTGCGCAATTCGAGAATCCGGACTTCTACGATCACCTCGAGCGAGCGCGACGACAGACAGTGGGACGCATCGCACTGTTGACGCAGCTGCTTGGCATCAGCCAGGATTTTCTTACGTTGCTGACGCTTGCCGGCGCACTGGTGATAAGCAGCCCATGGCTGCTCGTGCTGTTGATTGTCGCGATCGTACCGAGTTTCCTCGGCGAAACGCACTACGCATCACTCGGATATTCCCTGCTGTTCCGCTGGACGCCGGAACGAAGACAGCTTGATTACCTCCGATATGTAGGCGCGAGCGACGAAACTGCCAAGGAAGTCCACATGTTCGGACTCGCCGGCTGGCTGACACGAAAGTACGACGAACTGTCGCAACGGTTCTACGACGAGAACAGGAAACTCTCGATCCGTCGTGCAATCGTCAGTACGCTGCTTTCATTTCTTGGTACGATCGGCTATTACGGCGCCTACGTAATCATTCTGTTGAGCGCGGTTCGCGGTCAGATAACGGTTGGCACGCTGACATTTCTCGCCGCGTCATTCGGGCGCGGGCGAGATGTGATTCAGAGTATCCTGATGGCAGCGAGCGGCGTGTATGAACAGGCGCTGTACCTGCGCGATCTGTTCGAGTTCTTCGAAATGAAGCCGACGATATCGGGACGGTTGAATGCGCCGCCGGTTCCTGATCCAATCCGGCAGGGTTTCGTTTTCGAGAATGTCGGATTCCAGTATCCTGGCAGTGAAGAACGCTGGGCAGTGAAGGGGCTCAATCTCACGCTCAATCCCGGCGAGCGTATCGCGCTGGTTGGCGAGAACGGCGCGGGAAAGACAACGATAACCAAGCTGCTGGCTCGCCTCTACGACCCGAGCGAAGGACGGATTCTCCTCGATGGGCGCGATCTGCGCGAGTACGACCTCGCCTCTGTTCGAGCCTCAATCGGCGTCATCTTTCAGGACTTTGTCCGATACGACATGCGCTTCGATGAGAATATCGGCGTCGGCGAAATCAATGCGGTTGAGCAATCTCTCGAGGGCATGGATGAGCCTGTGCCAGCACTGATTGAGATTGCCGCAGAGCAGTCGCTTGCTGCTTCGCTACTGCCGAAGTTCAAGGAAGGTTATCGACAGATGCTGGGCAGAAGGTTCGAGAACGGTGTGGACCTGTCCGGCGGCGAATGGCAGAAGGTAGCACTTGCACGCGCATACCTTCGCGCCGCGCAGGTTCTGATTCTCGACGAGCCAACCGCGGCACTCGATGCACGTGCAGAATACGAAGTGTTTCTGCGCTTTTCCGAACTCGTCGCGGGACGCATGGCGGTGTTGATCTCGCATCGCTTCTCGACGGTGCGAATGGCGGACCGCATAGTTGTGCTCAGACACGGCCAGTTGGAGGAAGAGGGAACTCATGAGGAATTGCTCACGAACAAGGGCCTCTATCACGAACTGTTCACCATGCAGGCGGCCGGCTACAAATAGAGCCGACCCTTCGCAAGCCGGCTCCATCAGGAGTTCAGCGATTTCTCATCTGCCCTGCTGTCTTACGATATCTCCACCCTTCATCACCATGCGGACGTTTCGGAGCGCATGGATGTCCGTAGTGGGATCTCCGTCAACTGCGACCATATCAGCATAAAGCCCGGGCTTGATACTGCCGAGCTTGTTGTCCAGTTGAAGCACGCGCGGAAGTTGACGTCGCCGCTTGAAGCGCCGCCCCGGACGAGGACGACCCATCCAGTTCGAACAAGGCCTGTTGGGGCGTCGAACACCCGATCGGGAACGAGCAGTACTGGGGCGGCGGCATCGGCCGCGGGTCGGGCCGACTGCTGCGCCTTGGCCGGTGGCGCGACGAACAGCGGCGCGAAGAATGCAGCGGCGGCTAGCCGGAGAACCAGTGGGCGATTTTTCATCGTGTAAACGTGGCACCCCGGACCGCTTTTTTCGAGTACCGGCGGCAGCCCGCGAACGGACCCGCCAGCGAGTACTTGCGCGCCTGAGCCTCGATGTCGCACGTTTCGGCGGACCAAATCGGACACAATTCTCCCGAGCACCCTCACCCTTCAGTCGAAAGGTCGATATATGAATCGCAAACTGGTTACAGGCGTTGCACTGTGCGTTGGCGCTATGGCCATCCCGCTTCTCACGCCGCTCTCGGCACAGCAAGAAGCAAACCCGATCTCTACAGCATTGAAGAGCAACTTGAAGACCAGCGAAAAGAATCTCGTCGCGGCCGCCGAATTCATGCCTGCGGACAAGTACGCCTACAAGCCAACCGCAGCTCAGATGAGCTTCGGGCAGCTGGTACTCCACGTCGCCGGGTCAAATGAGTTCATGTGCGCCACAATCGCCGGAACGAAGGCCCCACAACGCGAGAAGTTGACGGCGACGGCAAGCAAGGACGTCCTCGTCGCGCGTATCAAGCAGTCGTTTGAATACTGCAGCACAACACTGGCTCCGATTGATGATTCCAAGCTCGGAGAAAGCGTCCCGTTCTTTGGCGGCCGCACGATTTCTCGTGGCGGCGCCATGATGGACCTCGTTGGAGACTGGTCCGATCACTACGGCGCATCGGCAATCTACCTGCGACTGAACGGAATTCTTCCCCCGACTGCGAAGGGTGCCAAGGGCGAGATGTAGTCTGACGGAATCAACTGTACGGTAAAAACCCGCCCGGCGCGAGCTGTATATGATCGCGCCGGGCGGGTTTGCTTCATGTATTACCGGTGTGCTGAATCTCGAAAGTGACTACGCTATTCCGCCACCGCGAGCATCTGTGCCGTCGCGCGATTCGCAGCGCGTAACACCTTGTCAGGATAACTGTGGCAGCCTGGCGTGTTGCTACCGTGAACACAGCCGTTGTATCTCAGCAACGCGGTTCGCATACTGGATGAATTTCGAACATTGTCCTGAAGAATGCTGGCGCCGTGGCAGATGTTGGACTCGATCGAGAACAGATTCGAGGAATCGCATCCCCACTTCCCAGCGTGGCCCGGCATCACTTGCATCAAGCCACGAGCCCCAACAAAGCTGCGAGCAGTCGTATCCAGCGTAGCGTCTTCGGTAAGCAGCACACCTACGAGCAACGCGGGATCCAGATTGCGTCGGTTGCCTTCAGCAACAATCGCTCCGGCAATCCGGTCTGCCTTCAGCCGATCGTTCGTGTAGCGACTCAGAACTTCTGAAAGACGAAACGCCTCCTTGCTGAACGAGGGCGCTTCAATGATTGCTCCAGCAACCTGGAAACCGGCGGCCGGTTGACGGAGCACCGGCGATGGCTGGCGCGCGGTAAATACCACACCGGCTGCGAGCAGTGCTCCAGCAGCGATGAAGTGGCTGACCGACTTCACGGTGCGCACCCACTCCGGCAACCGTCTTCGCGTCGACTCTTCCCTGCGTTCAGTGATTTCGGCCAAATTCAGCTCCAGTTTATTTGACGGGGACAAGAACCTGTCCCTTTTTATCCTTGTACGCGCGCCCGAGTCGGTCCGCAAACCGGTCCAGCGCGTCGATGTCGCTTGCCTTTACTGAATACGCCGCGGACGTCGTCGGTACGCGATACGAAACAATCGACGGTGACAGCGTCGGACGGACCTGCTTGCGACCCTTCATCAATACTGCGCCCCGCGAATGAGCAAACTGCCACATTCTCCGACCGATCTGCGAATTGGTCAGTGGGCAATCCGGATAATGCTCACGTACACGCCGAATGAACCGCTCGTTCGTAACGACGTGATGATCCTCATGCGATTCTTCCACGACGACGTCTGACCCAGCCTGCTCGTGCCCACCACTCTGCTCCGGAATTTCCAGTGAAATCCGGACAGTAGCACCAACCACCTCAGCAACCTGACGCAGCAGATCGAGCGAAACGTTATATGTCTCGTCGTGCTCGATGTTGCGAATGGTGGACGGGGACAACGACAACTGTGCAGCTACGTCTTCGCGGCGTAAACCTCTAAGCCGCCTGAGCTGCTCAAGGTCCCGACCGATCCATTCCGACATACCTATCCGATTAACGTCATTACTACAATACGTATAACGGTAGCCGGGCTGACTGGATACGTCAACTGTTTACCAAAATCTTGCCAAAGCGGGTTGGGCGGCCTCCGGGCTGGCCATTATCATCCGCACATGGCTGCGACCGCGCGGGAACGTCACTTGCCCCACAGACGACCATGAGGCAAAACGAGGCGCTCTACAGGGCAGCTCGGTTCGTAAAGCGGCTGATCATCGGGCTGATCACAATTGTGCTCGTGGTCACCGCGGTGGGATATTTCTTCCTGATCCGGAAAGTGGACCCCCACTCCGCGTGGACGTATGCCCAACGTGAGCTCGACGGCGGGATGCTCCATTATGGCGAACGCCCCATGCGGCTTGCACGGGTGTACAGGCGCCGAGCAACAAGCTATTTCCGCCAGGCCAACGGGCTACTCGTCGCGACGCCAGAACGGGTCATTTTCATTGGCCTTGAGCCGCGCGACAAACTGGCCGGAGCTGACGCCCCTTCGGCAATTCTCACGAGCGCGTTTGCGGATGACACCCTCCTCTCGGCGGCGACGCACCGAATCTATGCCCTCTCTGCACACGGGGTCGTACTTTCGCGCGGAAGTCGGACAGAGTCGTACGCCGCCGCACCCGGATACGAAGACGACGTTGACTCGCTTGTCGCCTACATCGACAGGCACAAGGATCAGCTAAGGGCGGCAGCCGTTCAGGACCGCAAGCTCCGCGAACAGCTCGCGAGTCTGCTGCGTCAGCCACTCAGATACGTTGTCGAGCGAGGCGATGCCATATCGACCATCGCGGCGCGCTACGGAGCCACGCCGAAGCAGATTCGCGAGTGGAACCATCTGTCGGGTGACAAGGTGCGCATAGGTCAGACTCTACTGGTGCGCCCCGGCACGTAATCGCTAGCGGCCGGTCAGCAGCGTGTCAGCAACCTCGAATTTCAGTCGGCGAAGCAACAGAAAGCCGAGTGCGGCACCCGCGCTCTGGATGAGTATGTGCGTTACGTCCATGAACCGATCCGAGATCGGGATCTTTCCGACCTCCAGGATTATCGCGAGATATATCGCTGGGAGACAGCCGCGGAACGCACCCCGTCGGGCGAGTGGCCACACAGCGAGGAGTGCCCCCAGAGGGAAGAAAATCACGCCCTGCGCGATCACGTCGGTCACGCTGAAAAGATCGCCGCGCGAAGCAAGCGCCTGAAGTGGAACCAGGTGATCAGCCGTGAACTGGTCCGACATCGACGACAGCGAAAGATCGAGTCGGAATGGCCGCCAACTCCAGACCATTATGACCAGCGAGTATGCGATTGCAACCAGGCCCGCACGACGTCGAATCGGAAAATGCCGCGTGAACGGAGTCACGAATAACGCAGCAACCAATGCGCCGAGCGACACGGCAACAACGTGCATGATCGCTGCTCCGAGAATGATCGGCAACGCAGCGACACCATGCACGACCTCGACCAACGGATAAATCACCACTGCAACGACAACAATCATGGTTGCCGCGACGGCACCGGAGATGCCGCTCTCGATGAGTGCTGCGGTAGCGAAGACACCAGCTGGGAGAAAGATGAACAGATCAGTAAATGGAATCTGCGTAATCGACGATGCTTGAACGGCATCGATCGCTCGACCAATTCGAGCCGGGATGCTGCCGCCAAGTTGTGGAAGCAGATCCTGGCGAAATAACGGGATAAATGCTTCCATGATCGTAGCGAGGCCGTACGTCACCGCAAACATGATTGCGGGAATACCGATATAGGATCGTTTGCGAGCCACCTCGTGAATCACACTCAGGGCGCCGAGCATGGCGAGGCCACCGAAAAGGCCGCCGAGCGTATTCGTTGTTACATCGATGAGGCTTGAATTACGAACAGGAGAAAACAGCTGCATGGTTTCCACGCAGCTGCTCAGTAACATCGAAATGACGGTGACCGCCAGAAGCGTTGAAACCGGCCTGGAAAGGCGGCTTGTGGCAATCCAGACCGCGCCGAGGCCCGCAAAGAGGACGATGTTGCGCGCCGCGTCGATCGCATCGCTAAGGTGAGGTGACATGTCCAACGCCCTGTGCAGCCGAAACGGCACATCCGCCAGCGAAGGATCAAAATGCAGGTTGCTGAGAGTCGCTACGAGAATGATGGCGACGTAAGCCAGTCGCGCCGTGCGGGCATGGCCGGGAGTCATGGAGGAAGGGCGCATTATCTTCAGCCTACGCTCGCATGTATCCAGCGCAAAAACAAGTCTCGAGCCAGGATATTCGCGCTTTCCTTTGACACGGACATGCCTCGAACTACATCTTGAGGGCGTAGCGACTCGACCATTCATCTGCATGCCATGAGAATTGCGATTCTGGGCGCCGGCGGTGTCGGAGGATATTTCGGTGCCCTTCTAGCCCGCGCCGGCCACGACATAGTCCTCTACGCTCGCGGCGACAACCTCAACGCGATTCGCGCCCACGGGATTACCATCCGTGACGCAAACGGGTCTTTCTCTGTCCCGATCGGCGCGACCAACGATCCGGCAGAACTCGCGGGCGCGTCTTTCGCGATTGTTGCCGTCAAGAGCTACTCGTTAACCGAGATCGCACCGGTTGCGCGCGAGCTGGCACTCACCGGCACGACGATTGTGCCACTCCTGAACGGTGTCGAAGCCACGCAAGATCTCGAGCGCGGCGGCGTACCGCGCGCGCAACTCCTCGGCGGCCAGACAAACGTCAGCGCATTCAAAGTTGAGCCGGGTGTCATACATCGCGCGCTGTGGAAAGAGCGAATAGTTGTTGGAGAGCTGAATGGCCAGATCTCGGAACGAGTCATGGTGCTCGTCGATGTCCTGAGATCGGGCGGGATTGACGCAATTGCAACAACCAACATCACAGTCGAATTGTGGCGCAAGTTCAATATGTTGTGCGCCATGGCTGCGGCTTGTGGCATGGCGCGCAGTAATGTGACGGGCATTCGCGACACCGCGCTGGGGCATCTATTGATCGAGCGCGCCGTCGCCGAGATTGCTGCAGTCGGACGTGCGAAGGGAGTACCACTGCCAGACGCGCAGGAAGCCGACATCATGCGTGGGATAGATGCGCTCCCAGGGACGATGAAGCCAAGCTTCCTGCTCGATGTCGAACGCGGCGGTCGCACTGAGCTTGACGCTTTGAGCGGCGCAGTCTCGAGATTCGGCCGGGATGTCGGCGTCCCGACACCCGTGCACGACACTGCTGCAGCGGTACTTGCCCACCGCAACTAGACAGTTGTCGTTTCATTCGGAACCTGGAGTCCAGTATGCGCGCAGCCGTACGCAGCGAGCAGAAGGCCGCGCAAGCTCAGCCAGGGAACTGATCGACGGTGCGGGCCGTCAGCGTCGGGCGTATGCAGTCGCACCCGTTGCGATTCAGCTCACTTCGCGAAAACCTGGGACATGTCGCGGAATGCCTTGAACTCCAACGCATTGCCACTGGGGTCCCGCACGAACATCGTCGCCTGCTCGCCCGGCAGCCCCTTGAATCGAACATAAGGCTCGATCACAAACGTGACGCCGGCCGCCTTCAGCCGCTGCGCCAGCCTCTCCCAATCGCCCATTTCCATGATCAGGCCGAAATGGGGAATCGGCACACCATGACCGTCCACAGCGCTGGACGCACGGTCGCCTACTGCCGCGGGTTGAAGGTGGGCGACAATCTGGTGGCCGTACAGATCAAAATCGACCCACGCCGGGTCGCTCCGACCCTCTCTGCAGCCCAGGATGCCGCCATAGAATTCCCGCGCCAGAGCGAGGTCGTGCACCGGAAAGGCAAGATGAAAATAGGGTATCACAAATATCTCAGATGATTGTGAGCCGATAGAACCCGGAGGTCGCCCGATGCACGACTGACCGGCCTCTGCGACTCCGTCGTCCATGTGGGCAACTTAAATTACATCTGTTGTCGTTCACCCACGTGTTTATCGGGTCGCCAGGCTCATCCCATGCGTTTGCAGCGCCGATACTCTCGGGAGACGCCCCGATTGAAGCCGGGCATCGCGCACCTTAACACACCGCATGCAAGCACGAATATCGATCATTCGATCGACAGCTGTCGTTAGCCTGCTTACGCTCGTTGTCCTCCTCCTGTTGCAAATGGGTGGGGTTGCGCTGTTCCCGGCACTTTCGCGCGACGGAGTCGGGATCCTTCCGGTCATCGCTGCGACGCTGGGCGCGGCCGTCGCGACGTACATGCTGCGCAGACGAGAATACCGTCGGAGCACCGATGTGGCGTTCCTGCGCGAATCACAAGCATATTTTCGCACCATTGCGATGGACGTTTCCGACGCGGTGATCGCGGCTGATCACGATTACCGCGTAGTATTCTGGAACGTCCCCGCTGAGCGAATGTTTGGCTACTCTGCTGAAGAGATTCTCGGCCAGCCACTCGGTTTGCTGCTTCCTCCCGAGCGGCGAGAGACGTGCCTCGCCGCACTCCGACGCATCCGGCAACGCGAAACTGTTGTCATGGGTCGGACGCTTGAGCTGCGTGCTGTTCGCAAGGACGGCTCGATATTCGTAATCGAGCTTGCGCTGAGCGTGCGGAATGAAAATACGATAGCTGATGATCCGATCATCTTCACCGCGATCGTCCGCGACGTAACCGAACGAAACCTGGAGGCAGAAACTCTTCGCGAGCACATGGCTACCATGCGCGCCGTCACGGAGGGTACCACGGACGCAGTCTGGGCCAAGAGCATCGACGGCCACTACCACCTCGTGAATACCGCCGGCAGCCGCATGTTCGGCTTTCCCGCACATGTAATAATAGGTTCTTCGGATCTGGCATTGTTCGGAGCACGGGTAGCAGCGGAGATCAGCGCACGTGATCTTGACGCAATTGCGCGTGGTGCGCCGACCACGAGCGAGTCGAGCGAACGCGATTCGGAAGGCGTGATGCGACAGTACGTAACGAATCGCACGCCGTGGCGCGACAGCGACGGGAATATCATCGGCATAATCGGCGTCGCTCGCGACGTTACGGACAAGCTGCGAGCCGAACGATCACTGCGAACCAGCGAAGAACGCTACAGGCAGCTCGTGGAGCATTCTCCCGAAGCCATCATCGTGCACCGCGATGGGACGCTCCTCTACATCAACAAGACCGGGGCTGAGATCCTGGGCGGAGCAGAGGCCGAATCGTTCACTGGACGTCCGCTGACGGACTTTGTGCATCCGGACTCGCACCAACGACTGGTCGAAGCTGTTGTTGCCCGCGCGGGTGGCGACTTCTCAAACAAACCCGTCGAATATCAGGTGCTCACGAGCGGGGGTAGCATCGCGGATGTGGAAGCCCTCTCCGTCGCGGTGGAGCACAACGGGATGCCGGCTGTTCAAACGGTTCTCCGCGACGTGACGGCGCGCAAGGTTGCCGAATCTGCGCTTCGCGATCGCGAGGCACGTCTCCACCTCGTCATGCACCAGATCCCCGCGGTGATGTGGGCGACCGATCGCGATGGACAGTTCACGTCGGCGCTCGGCGCGGGTCTCAACGCGATCGGCCTCGAAGCCGAGCAGTTGATTGGCACGCACGCCCGCGAGCATTTCGGCTCACCGGCAGATACGGAGTCGGAGACGAGTGCGATCTCGACCGCACTGCGCGGCGATTCCGCTGCATTCGAGCTGGCGTGGGCAGGTCGGAGCTTCGCCTGCAACGTGGAACCACTCCGCACGTCGTCGGGCGATATTGCCGGTACTCTCGGCCTAGCGGTCGACATTACTGAAAGGAAGATTCTTGAAACGCAGCTGACTTATCGCGCATTTCACGATCCGCTCACGGGCCTCGCGAACCGTGCATTATTCCGTGATCGTGTGATGCACGCATTGAGTCGGGTTGGTCGCGGTCGACACGTCGCGATCGTCTTTCTCGATCTCGACGATTTCAAGACCGTAAACGACAGCCTCGGACACGGCGAGGGCGATCGACTGCTCGCAGCCGTCGGGTCCAGGCTCGTTGGTGCGGTTCGCAGTCACGACACCGTGGCGCGACTTGGCGGTGACGAGTTTGCCATTCTCATTGAGGACATGGTCTGTCCCGACGAAGCCCTCGACGTCGTATCCCGCGTTGAAGAGTCACTACGTGCGCCAATCGGCCTGCGTGGTCGCGAAGTCAATGTGACCGCGAGCGTTGGCCTCGCACATGCGTTACCCGGCGATGCCGCGGACGACATTCTCAGAAATGCCGACGTTGCGATGTACACTTCCAAGGCGGCGGGTTCGGCGCGTGCCACCGTATTCGAGCCGCAGATGCACGCGGCAATCGTGGATCGCCTTGAACTCGAATCGGATCTTCGCGGTGCGCTGGAGAGGCATGAGCTGCATCTGCTCTACCAGCCGGTGGTGGCCCTCGACAGCGGTATCCTCCAGGGCTTCGAGGCGCTCTCTCGATGGTCGCATCGCACACGTGGCATCCTCGCGCCAAATCATTTCATTCAACTCGCGGAAGATACCGGTCTCATCGTCGATATCGGCCGCTGGGTGCTGAACAGCGCTTGCGATGAACTGAGCCGCTGGCATCGGCTGGCCGCTGCCGGAGCGGCTGGACTCAACTCCGAGTTGCGCGTAAGCATCAACATATCGGGCGCCCAGCTCGAAGATCCACAATTCGTTGCCGACGTCGCGCACGCCATTCAGAGAAGCGGGGCGCCATCTGATCGAGTCGTGCTGGAATTGACGGAAGGAACCATCATGCGACGGACTTCGGACGTATTTGACCGGCTACATTCGCTCAAGAACCTCGGCGTACAACTCGCGATCGACGATTTCGGGACCGGATACTCCTCGCTCAGCTACCTGCAGCGCTTCCCCATCGACGTGCTCAAGGTGGACAAGGCATTCATCGAGGGTGTCGAACTACCGGGAAGCGATGGCGCATTGGCCCGAACGATTCTTGCGCTCGGCGAGATGATGAAGGTTCGGACACTCGCCGAGGGAATCGAGACGCAGGAGCAGTGCGATGCGCTCGCTGCGCTGGGATGCAAATTCGGGCAGGGCTATCTATTCGCCCATCCAATGCCGGCATCGGCGGTCGCTGGCTGGGCGGCCGGGCTGGCAATGAGATGGAGCAATCGACCGAAACAACAGAAGGCCGCCGCTCGACGCTGATTCAGCATAATTCTTGATGGCAGGCATTCGCTCGGCTTCGTCAGCCAGTACATTGTGCGGTACAATGCCAAGAAGCCAAACGATTCTGGATCTGACCGGGCGCCGAGCGCTGGTTACCGGCGGCTCACGCGGGATAGGGGCTGCGACAAGCCGGCTTCTAGCGGCAGCTGGAGCGGACGTCATGATCGGGTACAAAACCCGCGCCAGCGATGCCGAACAAGTTGCCACCGATTCAGCAAAATTCGGCGTGCGTGCCTGTACGCATCCGGCTGATCTGAGCCACGCCGATGGTGCAGCGGCACTTGTGCAAGCCACAATCGCACAACTCGGCGGAATCGACATTTTCGTAGCGAACGCGGGCATCTGGCCGGAGGAGGAAGTTGAACTTGCCATCATGAATCCTGCCCGATGGCACCGCACCGTGCGGGAAAATCTCGATTCTATTTTCTTCAGCAGCGCAGCCGTAGCAAAGGAGATCTCCGCTGGCGGGCGCATTGTGCTCGTGTCGAGCACGGCTGGTCAGCGCGGGGAAGCATTCCACGCGGACTACGCTGCAACAAAAGGCGCCGTCATATCAATCGCGAAATCACTCGCGGTCGAGCTTGCGCCGCGCGACGTCACCGTAAACTGTGTGGCGCCGGGATGGGTTGACACAGAAATGGTGGCTGGCGCGATCGCAGGCCAGGGTCTCGAGCAGATTTCGCGTGGTATTCCACTCGGTCGGATCGCGTCTCCCGAAGACATTGCGGGGCCGATCGTGTTCCTCTGCTCCAGCCTCGCGCGACATGTCACGGGCGAGATTCTAAACGTGAACGGCGGAAGTGTACTCTGCGGCTGAGCGCAGCCGACGGGATACCAACCTGAAAAAACGCCGCCGGCTCTTTAGCCGGCGGCGTTGCATTGTGCGTGCTAGTCAGACGAGTCAGTCGACGGCTAGCGACCGTTCCTGTCGTATCGGATGTCGCGACGGTCGTGCCGGACGTCCCTGTGATCGTGCCTGATGTCGCGGTGATCGACTTTTGTGTCGATGCGATCGCGGGCGACGTCGCGGCGGTCGGCGCGCACATCGCGAACGTTGCCGATGGCGCGATCCACTCGGATGTCATGGACATCGCGCGCTATCTCGCGATTATCGTAACGGATGTCACGCCTGTCACGGATGACTTCGCGGCCGTCCGGCAGGACATCTCTTCGGTCCTGTCTTACGTCCTGCGGAACCGCACACTGGTTCATATGTATCGCGCACCACGCATTACCAGCGGCGGTGCTCTGCGTCACACCTTGTGCACCGGCAGCCACTGCGGTTATCGATAGCACGGTCGCTGCGGCCGCGGCAATTAGTCTGTATCTCATATGCGCCCACCTCTGTGCTGAAGGTCCTGGAGCGGTTTTCACGCTCCCACACTGGTAGACGGAGCCATCAAGCGAGCGTTAAGAACACGTTGCATCGGCAAGAAACGGGTATGCCGTCCGAACCCTGGCAACCTCAGCAGGGGACACAACAACCGTGCGAACGCCTTCGGTGCCCGGGACGTCTCTCGCTGGCACAGGCGCACCCCATGGGTCAAACGCGGCGGATCCGCCATCGTACGCTATTCCCCCGCCCTCCCCGGATCGGTTGACGCCGGCCACGTAACATTGATTTTCGATGGCTCGCGCGCGCAGCAGGACATCCCAGTGCGTGCGGCGCGCTGCCGGCCAACTCGCGATAATGAGGATAAGGTCAGATTGAGCGGCCACAGCCCGGAACAGTTCCGGGAAACGAAGATCATAGCAAATGAACGGTGCAACCCGAACTCCGTCTATTTCCAGTACGACGGATTGGTCACCGCCCATGTACGACCGCTGTTCATCAGCGTAGGCGAACAGTTTCTGCTTGTGGTACGCCGCAGCGAGGTCGCCCGATGGAGAAAATACCAGTGCGGAATTCCGCACAACGCGTTCAGAGGAGTGCGTGTCGCGCGTTGGCACACCGGCGACGAGCCACACACCCGACGACCGTGCCATGCGCGAGAGTCGTGTAATTCTGTCGCCCGTCATCGACTCCGCGAAGTCAGCGACGTTCATTGTAAAGCCACTGGTACACATCTCGGGGAGTACGACCAGGTGCGCGCCTGCGGCTGCGGATTGAGTTACTACCACCGCGGCACGATTCAGCGAGGTTTCCGGATCGTGCCAGCCTATGTCGTACTCGCCCAGCGCCACTCGCAGTTGTGATTGCTCGGTCACTGGCTCGCCCTCACACGATTCCCTCATTGAGCGCCGCCCGGAGCAGCACGCTTCCTTCGCGAACCATCTCAGTGTCGCAACTGAAGGCGAACCGCATGGAGTTCACGCAACTGTCGCCAAATGCATCACCCGGCGCGCTCCCAATCCCGACCTCTGCAAGCTTTTCGGAGAGCGTAGCAGCATCTGGAACCCCGAGCCTTTCCAACGCGGAGTCATCCAGCTCGATCCATACGTAGAAAGCACCACGCGGAGCGAACGGTCGTACTCCGGGGATATTTGTCAGAGCGTCGAGCATGATTTTGCGTCTGACAGCGTACTGCTCGCACATCGCAAGAAGATGATCGGCTGGTCCACCCACCGCCGCGAGCGCACCCCACTGCGCCAGACTGTTGACACCATTGATTGTGCAACGCAGCAGTTTGGGGATGCGGTCATGCAGCAATTTCGCCTGGGTGACAATGTAGCCCACGCGAAGGCCACTCATCGCATGGGACTTCGAGAACGAATAGATGCTGATGACGCGATCAGCATAGTCGCCTGCGATGGATCCGATCGACGTGTGAGTCCACGGCTCATAAAGAACGTCCTCATACGCTTCGTCCGAGATGATCCAGAGGCCGTTGGCTCGAGCAATCGCAAGTATTTCCTGTAACCTATCGCGCGAAAGTACCGCGCCGGTCGGATTGTGTGGCGTGTTCAGAAAGATGGCGCGAGTGCGCGGTGTGATCGCTGCCTCGATACGATCCGCCCGATATTCGAAGTCGTCTGTGGCGTCGAGCTCGACTCCAACCGGTACTCCACCGGCCATCCGGATATTCTCCACGACTTCGGTCCACATGGGATCCGGGACAATCACCTCGTCGCCCGCGACGAGTAGCGCGCCAAATGTGACGAACAGTGCGTGCATCGCGCCATTCGTGACGAAGATGTCGTCCGATGTGACTCCGCGGAGCCCGTTCTTCCGGGCCACCTTGCTTGCGAGTGCACTTCGAAGCTGGGGGACCCCGTTGTTGGGGATGTAATGCGTCTTCCCCGCTCTGGCCGCCTTGTCCACCGCCTCGAGGACGACATCGGCTACGGCGAAGCTGGGATCACCAGACTCGAAACGGAAGACGCGCATACCACCCGCCTGCGCCTTGAGAAGCTGCTCCCGAATCTGGACAATTTTACCAAGCGAGATCGCGTCCAGGTAATGCACTGGAAGCGAAGAAGTCATTCCTCCTGCTACATCTGCAACAGTCATTTTGCGGGTTCCGGGTGGGTTGAAGGTTGGCATTGGCGGCCAAAAAAAATGCCCGCCTGACGAAAAGTCTGGCGAGCATTGAGGAAACGGATTCGAACAGCCTCACGCATGCGACAACCAGCTTCCCGGGTACGAGAATTGGCGGCGCTTATTAAAACCTGAGAAACGGTAGGCTGTCATCGATTGTGTTTGGGGACTTGCTTCGACCTACAGTATTGGCCGCGATCGCAGAAGTCAACTGGCTGCTACGAAATGCTCGCAATCGGACCAGCCGCCTCCGTCCCGGCGCCAGCGGCCGAGTGTTTGCGTATGTCCGGGGTTGATCGTTGATTAGCCGATGGACAACCTCTTTCCTGCGCAATGACGCTCCCCCTGACACCGATCGTTCCGCGCGTTGACAACCCCGCCGTGGTTATCATCGGCGGGGCGAATAGCGATCAGAAGTGGCAGACCCGAGCACGTGCCGTGATCGGCTCCAGCAACCCTGCGACGGTCCAGATATCATCTGGAGGCGTCGGGCGGAACGTGGCCGAGAACCTGGCGAGAATGGGTGTTTCCTCGGCGCTTATCACTGCCGTCGGTGACGACGCCGAAGGTGATCGCATTCGAAGAGAGGCCGATGCGGCCGGCGTCGACACGCGGTACATAATCGTGACTCCTGAATCGACTGGCGTGTACACCGTCGTGCTCGACAGTTCCGGTGAAATGGTCATCGCCGTATCAGACATGGCAGCTATGAAAGTGATCTCGCCGGACGCGGTGAACGCTCGGCGATCGCTGATAGCGAACACTCGATGTCTGGTGCTTGACTGCAACGTTCCCGCGAGCGGTCTCATTCGCGCCGTGGAGCTCGCCGCAGACAATGATGTGCCCGTAATAATCGACCCGGTCAGCGTACCCAAGGCGGATTTGATATCGGCTATACTTGCGGCTGGCCTGCCACTCCACACGATCACGCCAAACCTGGACGAGATGTTTCGGCTCACGGGAACAACGGGTTCCAGTCGCGCTGACCTTTGCGCCGCGTGCGCACAAATGCACGCATCCAACGTGCGGAATGTCTGGATCAGTCTCGGGTCGAGCGGAAGCTTCCTCAGCGTACTGAAAGACGGCACTCAGCGAGTTGAAATGATTGCGGCGGCGCCTGCAACTCTGAACAACGCGACGGGCGCGGGCGATGCGATGCTCGCCGGATACGTTACCGGCCTGTTGCGCGGGCTGGACGAGTTCGCCGCGGCGCGACTCGGGCGGGCCGCTGCGGCGATCACGATCGAGTCGGCCGAAACTGTCAATCCGTCGATGAGTCTGGCAGCGCTCCTGGCCAGGGCTGACGCGACCGGAACGCCCAGCTTTGGTAGCTTTTCATCATGACCAGAGCACCCGTTGTTCCATACCTCGAGTACACGGAAGAAGTGCATGACGCTCTGGAGCGTGGGGCTCCGGTAGTAGCTCTCGAGAGCACGATCATCAGCCACGGGATGCCGTACCCACAGAACGTGACGACGGCGCGCGAAGTCGAATCGCTCATTCGTGAGGCAGGTGCGGTGCCGGCGACGATAGCCGTTCTGCATGGCATGCTCAAGGTCGGCCTGACGACTGACGAACTCGAGTTGCTTGGCACGAGCAGCGAGGTGAACAAGATCAGTATTCGCGATCTGCCGGTAACGGTCGCAATGAAGCGGCACGGCGCGACCACAGTCGCAACGACCATGCGAATTGCGTCGTTGGCTGGAATCCGCGTCTTTGCCACGGGCGGGACCGGCGGTGTACACCGCGGTGGAGCAGAGTCGTTCGACATCAGTGCGGATCTGACGGAGCTGGCGCACACCAGCGTCGCGGTTGTCAGTGCCGGCGTCAAGAGCATTCTGGACATCGGCCTGACACTTGAGAAGCTCGAGACGCTTGGCGTACCGGTTATCGCGTTTGGAACGTCGGAGTTCCCCGCGTTCTTTTCCCGGAATAGCGGCTTTCAGGCTCCGCTGCGAGCAGACAGTGCGGGCGATGTTGCGCGAATACTCAGGGCGAAATGGGATCTCGGGCTGCAGGGAGGCGCGTTGATCGCGAACCCTATCCCGGCAGAATCCGAGATCCCTGCGTCCGAGATAGACCCGATCATCCGCGAAGCTCTGAGTGAGATGTCAACGCGTGGGATTTCTGGCAAGGACGCGACGCCTTTTCTTCTCGGACGAATCGTCGAGTTGACCGGTGGAAGGAGCCTTCGCGCCAATATTGCGCTCGTCAAGAACAACGCGCGCGTTGCTTCGGCGATAGCGCGGCGACTGGAGGCACTGGACTGACTGGTGCCCGGGGACCGGCTTCCACAGCGTTCACAGGAGACTTTCCTCCGCGGCGTCGGCCTGACAAATTCCCCGCATGCAACGTCTTGTAAATGCCTGGGTCTGGACGGAGACAGTTCTGGTCGTCCTGATCGGACTGCTGTATGTGTCGATCGTCTGGCTGTGCACGGCGCCGTTCGATCCGGGCCGCTATGCTGCGGGCCGAGCGTTCCGGCATCTGGCAGTCGCGGCAACGTGGCTCAATCCATACTGGCATTTTCGCACGAGTGGGGTACCGATCAGGGATCCGCGGCGCCCGTATGTCGTCGTGGCGAATCATGAGAGCTATGCTGACATTTTCCTCGTTTCGCGCCTCAAATGGGAAATGAAATGGCTCGCAAAGGATACAATCTTCCGGATCCCCATCATGGGCTGGATGATGCGTATGGCGGGTGACGTGCCAATCAACCGCCGGAGCCGGGGTAGCGCTCAGCAGGCGCTCGAAGCATGCCGGGATCGCCTGTCGAAGCGCGTCTCTGTAATGATTTTTCCAGAAGGGACCAGGTCACGTACAGATGACCTCCTCCCGTTCAAGGACGGCGCGTTTCAACTCGCGATAACGACGGGTACGCCGATTATTCCCATCGCAATTGCCGGAACGCGCGATGCGATGGCAAAGGGCTCCTTCAGCTTCCGGCGCGCGAACGCTATCTGTGCGGTGTTGGAACCCATCGCGACGACCGGCCTGACAACCGCTGATCTGCCTGAGCTCCGGGACCGCACTCGAGCCGTGATCGCAGAGGCCCGACGCGAACTTCAGCGGCAGTTGAAGATCGAGCGGACGGGGGGCGCGGTCTAGCCCGTCGGCACCCCACCCTGCGCCTCGGCAGGATCCAACCCGCGGGAGGACGTATATTGCGTGATTCGCGGGAGCCTCGAGCAATGCTCGTGGCACGTGGTCACACTCCTCAATCTCCCCGGGCGTGGCGGCGACTTTACTCCGTAGTCACCCGGATACCGCAGAGCCAGTTTCGCTGGCAACTTTCGCCACATCTCCTCGTATCACCTGTATCAGTAGGCCCTTGGTCAACACATCAGCCGTCGAACCTGGCTTGAGACTCAATTGCCTCGGAATAAGCCATCGAACGGCTAGTCCCGAGATACGCGAGCACGCAGGATTCTCGGCGGCTCAGCTTCGCACGTCGCTCTCGGCGGCCAGGCATGATCCGCATATCGAGCGCCTCGTCATCGTGTCTACGTGCCATCGGACGGAGCTGTATTCCGAGTTGCCGCTCCCGGAAACGGACTTTACCGCGACGCTTCTGAAGTGGTGGTGCACGCATTCCGGCGTCGACGCGCAAAAACTCGCGCCCCACTCGTACGGTTTGTCCGGCTTGGATGCGGTGCGGCATCTGTTCCGGGTCGCGGCCGGTCTTGATTCCGTGGTGCTCGGTGAGGCGCAGATAGTGTCGCAGGTCGCCAGCTCGCTGCGCCACTCTGTGGCCGTTCACGCCGCATCGCCATTGCTCAAGCTCGCCTTCAAGGGAGCGGTACGTGCGGGCGAGCGTGCGCGAGCTACTGTCTGGGGAAGGCTGCAGGCGGCGAGCCTCGGATCGGCTGCGGTCGATGCCGCGGCAGTCGCCGCTCACGGACTTGCCGGACGCAACGTGGTAATCATCGGCGCTGGCGAGATCGCTGAACTCGCACTACGAGCGCTATCAGCTTACGCACCAGCCCGCATCACGATCGCGAACCGATCGATCGAAACTGCGCTGGAGCTTGGCACGCACCACGGCGCCGACGCATGCCCACTCGATCAACTACCGTCGCTGTTGCGCGACGCAGATGTGGTAATTGCGGCGACGCGCGCGACACATACCTTGATTGGCCGCGACGCTGTCGCGGCGACGCTCAAGCAGCGGGCAGCACGACCGCTCACGTTCATCGACGTCTCACTGCCTCGCAATATCGACGTCGACGTACGGCACGTTGCAGGTGCGCAACTCATTGGCATCGATGATCTCGGTCCCTATGTGTGCGCAGCGCACACGGAACGACGTCGTGTGGCACCGACAGTCGAGCGCATCATCGATGAAGAAGTTCTTCTGTTGCAGGCTCGCCTCGCACGCAGAACTCCCGCGGCGGCGACCCGACACACCAACGCGACAACGGCGATGGCAGTATGAGCCGACGCCGATTCAGAATCGGGACACGACAGTCCACCCTGGCCCTCCGACAGACACAGCTGGTTTGCGATCTGCTAGGGTCTGCGCGTCCCGACCTCGAAGTGGCAATCGTCAAATACGAATCGTCAGGCGACAGAATGCTGGAGGTTCCAGCCCCGCAGCTATCACTCGATGCTTTCACCGATTCGATCGAGACGGCGCTCGCGGCGGGTGAAATCGACGCGGCGGTACACTCCTACAAGGATCTTCCGCCCGATGACACGCCTGGATTGATTGTCGCTGCGGTACCATTGCGTGCTGACCCGCGAGAAGCACTGGTCTGCGCGCAGCCTCTCAAGTTGAGCGAACTCAAGGCGGGCTCAGTAGTCGGAACATCCAGCGAACGTCGCGCGGCGGCGGTGCTTGCATTACGGCCGGATCTTCATGTTCGACCGATTCGCGGAACCGTTGATGCTCGCGTGGCGATGGTGCTTGATGGCCAGTACGACGCTGCACTGCTTGCACTCGCCGGGCTTCACCGTCTCGACCTGCTGGAGCACATCACCGAAATATTCGATCTCGCTCTAATGCCGCCTGCTGCCGGGCAGGGCGCACTTGCCGTGCAGTGCCGTGCGGATGATGCGTTCGCCCTGGCCGTGCTCGCCGACATCGACGACGTTGAACTGCACAACGCTGTTGACGCAGAAATTGCGACTTCGCGGCGCACGATTCCCGGATGATACGGACGCTCGCGGGGCGGCGGATCGTCGTAACCCGGTTTGAGCCGCATGACGGGCCTCTCGCGACCGCGCTCCGGCTGGCGGGCGCTGAACCGATCGTCGTACCCCTCATCGGAATAGACCCGCTCGCCAAAGACGCTTCTGATACGGACCAGTCTGTCCGCGACTTCGACTGGATCGCCTTTACGAGCGCGAACGGTGTCCGAATATTCTGGGCGCGCCTGAGCGACGAGGAACAGAGCGCGTTTCGTGTTCACCGTGGGATTGCGGCCGTTGGTCCCGCAACCGCGCGCGCCGTCGCCAATCTTGGTGCGACGTCGGCACTTGTCGCTCCCGAGTTTGTCGCCGAGTCGCTTGCGGACGCGCTCGGCGACGTGCAGGGCAAGTCGATTCTGTGGCCTCGCGCGGCGGGCGCACGATCTGTACTGGCTGCGAAACTACGCGCGCGTGGCGCGACGGTCATCGATCAGATCCTCTACGACACTGTGGCGCTAACGATTCCCGAACACACGAGAGAATGCATCCTCGAGGCCGACGCGATCACATTCACAAGCCCGTCCGCGGTTCGGGCATTCGTTGCGTCATTCGGGACCGCGACGCAACCGCGCATCGTATGCATCGGCCCAGTTACCGCAGAGGCGGCGCGTGCTGCCGGTCTGAAGGTTGTAGCTGTCGCCGGCATATTCACGCTTGATGGGCTCGTCAATGCATTGAGTGACGTGTTTGCACGGGAGTCGACCGCTGTGGTCACATCGCTCAACTTTACACGAGCATAAGTGAGCACACCTGGGCAGTATCCTACCGTGCGATTGCGCCGAATTCGAGCGACGGCCGCTTTGCGTGCGATGGTGCGCGAGACTTCTCTATCACCCGCACATCTCATAGCGCCACTGTTCATTACCGACGGGACCCAGGCTACGCAGCCCATTCAGTCCATGCCTGGAATCAGCCGCGTCTCCGCCGACAGGGTCGTGGAAGTGGCGCAGGATCTTGCCGAGCTCGGGATTCAGTCGGTAATCCTGTTTGGAGTTCCAGATCAGGATCGTAAGGATCCCTCCGGCAAGGAGAGCTATTCTCCCAACGGCGCGGTGCAACGCGCCATACGCGCAATCAAGACAAGTGGATCACAACTTGTTGTCATAACCGACGTGTGCATGTGTGAGTATACATCCCACGGTCACTGTGGCATTCTCGACGACAATCACTTCCTCCAGAATGACGAAACGCTCGAAGCGCTTCGGCGAATCGCTGTGTCACATGCCGAAGCTGGCGCGGATATCGTCGCACCGAGCGGGATGATCGATGGTGCCGTCGGCGCGATTCGCGATGCGCTTGACACCTCCGGCCATCAAAGTGTTGGCATCCTGGCTTACGCCGTCAAGTACGCTTCAGCGTTTTACGGCCCGTTTCGCGAAGCGGCTGGCGGTGCGCCGAGCTTTGGCGATCGGCGTACACATCAGCTTGACCCGGCGAACCGCGGTATCGCAATGCGTGAAGCGCAACTCGACGTGGATGAAGGCGCTGATTTCCTCATGGTCAAACCCGCTCTCGCATATCTCGATATCGTAAGCGCAGTCCACGAGGCGCATCCCGGTGTGCCACTTGTTGCATATAACGTGAGTGGTGAATACGCGATGGTGAAGGCGGCAGCGGCAGCTGGCTGGGTAGATGAGCAAGGGATCGTTATCGAGTCGCTCACATCAATGCGGCGTGCGGGTGCGGATCTGATAATCACCTATCACGCTGCCGACGCCGCTCGTTGGCTCAAGGATTGAGGGTGGAAACTCTTCAGGCCGCGTCCCATCATGCGCCCCCGGTGCGACCCGGGCAGCATGCAACCTCGCGGAGTACCGCAGCCGATTCGCTCATGGTGCGCGCGTGCCGACGCGAGGTCGTGCCGCACACACCCATCTGGCTCATGCGTCAGGCCGGACGGTACATGCCGGAGTATCGCGCAATACGCGCTCGCCAGTCGATGCTGGAGGCTATCAGCGATCCAGCAGTCGCCGCGGAGATCACCTTGCAACCAGTTGACGCACTCGGTGTCGACGCTGCAATCATTTTCTCCGATATCCTCCCGCCGCTCATTGGTATGGGGCTGGAGCTCGATTTCGTTTCGGGCACGGGCCCGCGCATTGCCAACCCGGTGCGTGTCCCGCACGATGTTGACATGCTGGGCACTCCACCCGCTGAGCAGACGCTGCGCGGAACGCTCGATGCCATACGCCTCGTGCGCGCTGCTCTGCCGTCCAGCAAACCGTTGATAGGATTTGCAGGTGCACCGTTCACACTCGCCTGCTACGCAATTGAAGGCGGAGGATCGCAGCGATACGAAACGGCCAAGGCCTTCATGTATGCAGAACCTGCTGCATGGAGCAGGCTTATGCGACGCCTTGTCACCGTATTGAGCGACTATCTTCTCGCACAAGCCCGCGCCGGAGCAGACGTCCTACAGGTGTTCGACTCCTGGGCTGGCGCACTCGGGCCGCACGACTACAACAGATTCGTGCGGCCATATAACGTAAAACTGTTCAATTCGCTCTCCGGTGTCGGCGTGCCCGTCATTAACTTCAGCACTGGGACGGGCGCATACATTGATGATGTCGCTGCTTGTGGAGGCGACGTAGTCGGTATCGACTGGCGGACTCCGCTGGACGCCGTGCGCTCGCGCCTCGGCGCGACTCGCGCAATCATGGGGAATCTCGATCCCATAGCACTACTCGCGCCCTGGCGCGAATTGAAGGCTCAGGTGGACGACGTGTTGAGACGCGCGGGTTCGAACCCCGGGCACATCTTCAACATTGGTCACGGGATCCTCCCCGCTACATCCGTGGACAACGTTCGCCGACTTGTCGAATACGTCCATGAGCAGACCGCAATTGCATCCAAGGAATAAGGCGATGACGTCCCCACCTATCGGCGTCCTTCTGATGGCGTATGGTGGACCGTCTTCGCTTGCAGAAATACCGGGCTATCTCGCCGATATCCGCGATGGCCGACCGACGACACCCTCGGTGTTGCAGGAGATCACTCGCAATTACGAAGCAATAGGCGGCAGGTCGCCTATCGCGGAACTCACGCACTTGCAGTCGCAAGGTGTCGAACGTGCACTGAATCCAGCCGATGGAGAGCCGCGATTCCGAATATACGTCGGAATGCGGCACTGGGCGCCGTGGATTGAGGATGCCGTCGGCCTCATGGCCGCAGATGGAATTACGAGAGCCGTAAGCGCCGTGCTTGCTCCCCACTACAGCGGGATGAGCATCGCCAAGTATCAGGGCAGAATAGCAGATGGCCTCGACATGTACCGTGCGTCGATCGACTTCGCGCACATCGACAGCTATCACGCTGCTCCCGGCCTGATTGATGCACTCGCGGAACGCGTGAATATCGCAATCGCAAGATGGCCCGAGGAAGAGCGCGAGTCAGTTCACGTCATCTTTAGCGCACACAGTCTTCCGGAGCGGATAATTCGCGCCGGAGATCCCTACGACGCACAGGTACACGAGACCGCAAGCCTGGTCGCAGATCGCGCTGGACTCGCGTCGGACACGTGGTCGTGGAGCTACCAGTCTGCTGGTCGCAGCCCCGAGCCATGGCTCGGCCCGACGTATCCCGAACATCTCGCGGCGCTTGCCGAGCGCGGCATCCGCAACGTTGTAAGCGTGCCGGTTGGTTTTGTGAGCGATCACGTTGAGATCCTCTTCGACATCGACATCGACGCACAGCGTATCGCTCACAGCCTTGGAATGCGCCTTGAACGGCCGCCTTCGCTTAACGATGACCCACGCTTCATAAACCAGCTGGCATCGATCATATCGGACCGGGCGCGATCAGCGGGCTGGATGTGATGGACGCGACGCAGCAGGCGGACATCCGCGCGAGCGTCGTTGTCATTGGTGGAGGTATTGCTGGTCTCGCAGCCGCGTTGCGGCTTCACGCTCTGGCGCCAGCTGCGAATATTGCGGTCATCGAGGCCAAAGGAACCCTCGGCGGCAAGATTGTCGGCGACATCGTTGACGGCTGCGTCATCGACGGTGGCGCCGATGTCTGCATCGGCAACAAGCTGCGTGCGACACACCTTTTCAACTCGCTCGACCTTGCTTCGCGCACGATCCGTGCAAATCCAAACGGACTTCCTACATACGAATTGCGTGACGGATATCTGCAACGCCTCCCGACGGCCTTCGACGGAGAGCTTCTTAGTTTCCCCGGAGGTGTGCGTGAACTCGTGGATCTCGCTTGCCTCGCCCTTGATAACGTCGAAGTGTTACGGGACACGCGCGCCGAGGTGGTAGAGAGAGATGGTCAGCGATGGAATGTTCGGCTCGCGGATGGTCGATCGCTAATGGCTGATGCAGTTGTCGTCGCAACGCCTGCGAGCGCGGCAGCCGCACTGATTCCGGGGATCACTGCTGAACTGGCGTCGACCCTGCGTGCGGTTGAATGTCCGCTTACGACTACCATCACAATGGCGTGGCGACGAATCGATGTTCCGCACTCGCTGAACGCAACAGGTTATCTCGTCGCAGACGCTGACGCGGCCGTCAGTGCGTGTACTTTTACCTCCGCGAAGAACCCGTCGCATGCACCTGATGGTATTGCACTCTTGCGCTGCTACGTCCGGCGCGATGTCGACGACCCAGTCGCGTTGATGCGACAGGAGGTCCACTCCGTCCTCGGTATTTCGGCTCCGCCGCTATTCGCGCGCGTTTACCGATGGACTTCGGGTATCCCATTGTACACTCCCACGCACGCGGCGGCGGTTCGTGCGCTTGGCACGCAGCTTCACTCGACACCAGGATTGTTCGTGGCTGGCTCCGCGTTTCACGGCGTCGGAATTCCTGACTGCATCTTCTCTGGTGAGAGAGCAGCCGAGAGCGTAGTCTCATATCTCCTTTCCAGATCAACAGAGGCAGCGGCATGACCGCAAGTCGCACGGAAGCGCCAACCACCGAGTCTGCTCGGCTTTACGAAGCTGCGAGACACTACTTCCCCGGCGGCGTCAGCTCGCCAGTCCGGGCCTTCAACGGGGTCGGCGGAACGCCGCGATTCATCGTTCGCGGGGAGGGCGCGTTTGTTGTTGACGCTGATGGGAACCGTCTCGTCGACTACGTTCTGGCTTACGGGCCACACATCCTTGGCCACGCGCCGCCATGTGTCATAGCGGCGATCACTCGCACGGTCGCTAACGGCACCAGCTTTGGTGCGCCCAGTACCCAGGAGACGGAACTCGCCGGACTGGTGCAGGAATTCATTCCGTCGATGCAGGTAATGCGTTTCGTGACGTCAGGGACGGAAGCAGTGATGAGTGCGATCCGGCTCGCGCGCGCAGCAACCAGTCGCAATCTGATTGTCAAGTTCGAGGGCAACTATCACGGACACTCGGACGCAGTACTCGCACGTGCCGGCTCTGGAGTAGCCACGCTCGGCTTGCCCGACTCGCCCGGCGTGCCTGCTGGTGCTGCGGGTGATACAATCGTGGTACCGTACAACGACATCGAAGCAGTGCGCGAAGTATTCGCAGAACACGGTGGCAGGATCGCTGCTGTGATTGTCGAGCCTGTGGCAGGCAACATGGGGGTCGTGCCTCCCGCACCGGGCTTTCTTGAGGCGCTGCGCTGGCAGACTACGGCTTACGATGCAATTCTGATCTTTGATGAAGTGATGACCGGCTTTCGCGTAGATCCTGGCGGAGCGCAGACTTTATTCGGTATCAGCCCCGACCTCACAACACTCGGAAAGGTCATTGGTGGCGGCTTGCCAATTGGAGCTTACGGTGGTCGCGCCGATCTCATGCGCCAGATAGCCCCAGACGGTCCGGTGTATCAGGCGGGTACGCTTGCGGGGAATCCAGTTGTCATGGCTGCCGGAATCGCGGTATTGCGCGAACTCGCCAAGCCCGGTGTCTGGCGCAGCGCCGCCGATGCGACCTCCGCGCTGGCCGAGGGATTGGTGGACGCCGCGCAGAGCAGTGGCGTGAGTATTCAGGTACCGCACGTCGGAACGATGTTGACTCCGTTCTTCTCCGAAGTACCAGTCACCGATTACGCAACAGCGCGCGCATGCGACACCAAGCGCTATGCAACATTCTTTCACTCGATGCTGCAACGTGGCGTGTCACCACCTCCCTCCGCGTTCGAGACGTGGTTCCTATCCACAGCCCATGGCGAGGACGAAGTCGCGCTCACCCTTGAGGCAGCAGCAGAAGCGTTCAGCGACATCGGCTGAGGACGCTTCAGCGATCCAGAGTGTTCGATCGGACTGGCTGTCCGGTCTGATCTTGACACTCCGCAACACTCTGGAACGAATTGCATACAGTCTTTCGAGGCTGCTTTGGGCCTGACGATGCTATAATCATGGAGCCAATCGCCACGACCCATGTTTGTAACCGACCGGCCAGGACTTAAGGGACTTCGGATGATCCTCGTGGGAGTTACTCTCGCGATGATCGTGGGCGGAGCCGCACTTGCTCTTCGTGACGCTTTCCGGTCAGCGCGAGAGCAACGAGTGGCTGCACAACGGACACTGGATGCTTACGCGCATTTCGCGAGCTACCTGTTCTCGACTCGCGTGTATCTCATGGCGCGCGAACGAACGGTTCTTCAGGCCTTCGTAAAGCTTGGCCCCGACGATCCGTGGTCCGGTCCGCTTCCGCCAGTTACGGTGATTCCGGCAATTCCGGACACGGGCGAGGCGTGCGCACATTCAAAGTCGTTCCCCATATATCGGTTCAGGCTCGACCTGCCGTCGGGTGCACTCAGCGTAATCGGAGGGACGCCTTCAGCCGAAGCCATGCACCTGATACGCGACTCGATTCCGAAACTGGCTGTCTCACCCCCGGTCGCGTTGTGGCATTTCGGATATCTCTTCCTCCAGTCGAAAGCCCCGGAAGCGATTGCATACTCTCCGGTACGAGACTCGACCGGACGGGTACTGGCGGTGTACGGGTATCGTTCATGTTACGGAACGTACGACGTGTGGGACTTCATGGTAGTGCATCGTGTTGCGCGCATAGTTCCGCCTTTCCTGACTGAAGGGATGCCGGTGGATTCGATCATGACTCTCAGTGTGACCGACGCCCACGGCAGACCGCTGTACGTCGCACCGGCTCGTCGAGGCGCTGTTGTCGCCACCGGTACCGACACGATCGCTCAACTCAGCGACATCATCGTCAGGATTGGGCTGCGTCCCCGCGTTGCGGAACGACTTGTGGTCGGCGGGATGCCAGCGTCACGAATACCCGATTCATTTTTCGTCCTGGTTGGCAGTATCATACTGGCGCTTGCGACACTCGCCATGCTGCGCCGTGAATTCAAGCTCGTCGAATCACGCGAAATGTTCCTCGCAAATGTTTCGCACGAATTGCGCACACCGTTGCAACACATCCTCCTCTTTGTTCAGATTCTTCGGCTCAAGCGAACTCGCACCGACGAGGAACGGGAAAAGGCGATCGAGGTGATAGAGACTGAGACACACCGCCTCATACGGCTTGCAGATAACGTACTGGGCGTGGTGCGGACCAACCGACCGCGCGTCGTCATCACCGCCGTGGATGCGTCCGCGATCGCGTCGCGCGCCGCCACTTTGTGTGCTCCCCTTGCGCAGGCTCGCTCGATGACGATCGAGGTCGACGCCACGCCGGCCACGGCCGCAGCCGACCCCGAGTCGTTGCAGCAGATACTCGTCAACCTCATCGACAATGCAGTCAAGTACGGCCCGAACGGCCAGACGATCTGGATCGGGGTACGAACGGACGGGAACGAGGTTCAGATATGGGTGGAAGATTCCGGACCGGGGATACCACCCAGGGATCGGCATCGCGTATGGCGACCGTTCGTGAGACTCGATACTCCTGGCGACGCGACCGCAGGCACTGGCATCGGACTCACGATTGTGCGTGAACTCGTTGATCAAATGAATGGCCGCGCCGAGATATACGATACCGCCGGAGGAGGCGCGAGAATATCAATATTTCTTCCCCGCTGGAACGGAGACTCCCAATGAGCGACGACGTACAAGACAATACCGTCAGATCGGTTCGCAGCGTGCTTATCGTGGAAGACAGCGAAACCCTGGCACTCGGGCTGCGTACCAGTTTCGAGTTCGAAGGCTATAGTGTTGACTGGGTCGCGGACGGGGAGGCCGCACTGGAATGGCTCGCATCGAACCGCCCTGACCTTATCATCCTCGACCTGATGCTGCCAAAGGTGAACGGCTTCGAGGTCCTGCGTCGGTACCGCGCGGATGGTGGAGATTCGGCGGTGCTCATCCTCTCGGCGCGCGATGCGGAAGTAGATAAGGTACAGGGTTTTCGCAGTGGCGCGGATGACTACGTCGTAAAACCTGTCGGAATACTCGAGCTCCTCGCGCGCGCCGAAGCGATGCTCAGGCGCTNNCAGGCGCGCGGAGCCACACCGGCAGCCACATTCCGACTCGCGAACTGACTTCTCATCGCGCACAGGCAGCGGAGATAAAGTGATGCGTTTTGGGAACATCGTAGTTGATCCACGCACTCGCACAGTCACACGCCAGGGAGTACCGGTCGAGCTCACGCCACGTGAGTACGAATTGCTCGTGTTCCTGATCAAGGCCGACGGTGCCATCATCTCACGCGAACTTGTGATGGGCGAAGTGTGGCATTATGTCCCAGGATTGACATCGCGCACAGTGGACCAGCACGTCGCGCGACTGCGTCACAAGCTTGAAATAGATGCCGCGGTTCCACAACATATTCTCACTGCCAGGAAAGCCGGGTACCGCTTCGTCTCCTGAGCAAGCTGCTGATGATGTTATTTGGCGACCGAAATCGGCACGCTCCATACAAAACGGTCCCACGCGATACTTAGCACCTGCGGCACCGTATCACCGATTGTGATGCTGAAATCTTCGCCAGGAGTTGCAACCGCTGTCACGTGCATCGGAATCCTTGCGAAGTCATGAGAGCCATCGTAATCCGTACCCCATTGCCCGTGCTGACTATTGATGATCAGAGCGACGCTGCCATTCCTTTCGGGTAGCGTCCACACGCTGTAAACGCCTGCGGGAATAATTTTTCCACTGATCACGAGATTGGTGCCCGAGGACAACGTCGTTGCCGCATTCGCGCCAGTGCGCCATATCTCGCCGTACGGAACTACGCTCCCCAGCACCGTACGGCCCCTCAAACGCGGGCTGGAATATGAGATTACGACTGGCGCACCTCCAACCTTTCCACGCTCTACGACCGTGGGCGAGGCGGCGCCCAGACCCCTGCCGCTGCGGTCTTCTGCCGCGAACCGTCGCGCGAGATTCCCGATGTCCGTGTAGTCCGATCGCTTAGTCCTGGTCCGCTCAGTAGTCTGGCTCGCATCCACCGTCGCGATCCGCCCAGCATCGTCGAACGTCACATGCGCATATGCAATACCGAAGAAATCAGCATCGAGTTGCGTCGCAGACTGTTTCACAAACGCACGGCGGCTGCGCTGACCGCTCGCTATGTCAATCGTGGTCAGGTGAATCGTATCGCCCCGCTGAGCAGCCGAGAGCGGCTTGTAAAGCGTGAAGAATTCCGGAGATTCGTACAGCCCATATGAGGGGCCGAATCCAGTCATCAGTGATGGAAACACACCAGACGGAAGCGCCAGAGCGCCTCGCTTGTGATTACCCACAGAGTCGAGATCGACGAACGCGGAGTCGTGCCGGAAATCAATCTTCACGCGTCGCGCGAATACGTCCGACGTGCCCATCGGTGTGAGATCAACGAGCGACTGCATCGGCGCGCCGGAATTATCCAGGTCCAGTATGTAGTGAATCAATACTGTGCCTGGAATCCGCACCAGCATGTGTCCTTCCAGTTGCTCCGGCGATCGCGTGAAGCTCTCCATCACAACCGTATCGCGGCCAAGCGTTGTGACGAGTGTGGCACTGTCCTGCACTGGAGTGCTACATGCTGGCTGTGCGAGCGCCATAGTCGCAGCGGCGAATGCAACACCCATCGGGATGCGTACATACATGGTTCGGTACCCTCGATCGTGAAGTGGTCCCGCCTTCACTCAAGTTGCAGTCCGAACCGACTACCGATAGCCTGATACGCGTAATGCGATTGTAAGAGTTCTGCGTCAGTGGTAAACGCGATCGACGGTGGAACGCGCGCATACCGTAGGGCGGCGGTCCTGAAGACGCTCGACCCTACCTCGCGTTGGGGCCCGCCGAGGCAAAGTAGAAACGATGGTGATTGCGACAGCCCGGATTGAAGCCCGCGCCGCAGTTGGGGCAGGCATTCCCGGACGCCAGATAGGCCGCGATCGAAATCTCGGAGCCGCACACACCGCAAAGCACGGCCAGCGAGTCGAATTCATCGCGCGGCCACGGCTCCAGATGGTGATCCGCGAGCACGTCGTGACAGTCCTTGCACGCGTAGTACTCGCCACAGCACCGGAGCTTGATGGCTATGACGTCCAGCTCGCTCCGATAATGCGAGCAGCGGGTTTGCGCATCGACGTTGAGTCCCAGTACGGGCGGTCGCGCCGATTGGTCGCGGCCACCGTTCGTTGGGGTCAATTTTGACAACGCCTACTTCGCCGAGTCCGCCGGAGGAGCCTGGCCGAGTCCGATCAGTTCCCCGCTCGCGAGTACGTGTCGCTTCATCGCCGCAATGAGATCTGTGTAGCCGTTCTGGCTGCCGCCCGGAATCGTCGTATTCAGCGCAAACACCTGCATGTGATAGCGATGCTTTGGCCCCGGTGGCGTGCGCGGACCCATATACGCATGCGCTCGCCCCCGGATATTCGGACCGTATTCGGCACCTTCCGGCGGCGCCGTCATGCCCGCGTCGAGGTGCGTCACGCTGGCCGGAATGTTCACCATCGTCCAATGAAGAATGGGTGCGCCTTTTGAGAGCGCGTCGCCGTCCTGCATGATTACCACGTATGACTTTGTCCCAGCCGGCCCGGTGGTCCACTTGAGTCCGGGAAAGACATTGGCGCCCCACGAGGTATTCTGTAACGGAATGTCCCCGAGCATCGAAAACGCAGGGGATGTCACGACGAGTTTCTCGGACCCTTTAGCCGGAACACTGACGATCGCGAGCTGCAACCTGCCAACTTCCATTAGTGGTGGGGCCTGCTGCGCAGCCGCCCCCGCGACTGATAATCCGACCAGGGCAAGACCGTTGGCGCAAGCAATGCGTAATTTCATGAGTCAACTCCACAAGTGTGAGAGAATGTCGTTGGCGAGTGCGGCGCTCCTTGAATATGCCGAAATGGCGTAAACCGTGCCGAGTCCGCACCAGACCCCCCAGCCCACAGGCAGAAATGATGCAAGTTCGATCCAGTCGGATAACGGTTGCTGCAGACGATGGCACCGAAATGAACGCCTACGTGAGTTACCCGGCGGGCGACGGACAGCACCCGGGGATCCTGGTACTTCAGGAAGCTATGGGCGTCAACTCGCAGTTGCGCGGAGTAGTGGACCGGTACGCAGCGCTCGGGTTCGTCGCAATCGCCCCGGATCTATTCCACCGAGTGAGTCCTGGCTATAACGCTTCGACGCTAGAGATGGATGTTGTCATGCCGTTGATCAAGGCACTGACGACCGATGGCATGCTCGCTGACGTTCGGGCTGCGCACGCATGGCTGGTATCGCAGCCCAACGTGGACATGCAGAAGACGGCGGCGATGGGTTTCTGCATGGGAGGGCGCGCGACGTATCTCGCGAACAGCGTGTTGCCGCTCGCGGCCGCCATCTCGTATTACGCTGGCAGTGTGGCTCCCAGTCTGCTCGATCGCGCCGCGTCGCTGCACGGACCGCACCTCTTTTTCTGGGGTGGTAAGGATACAAGCATCGCACCCGAACAACACCGCGCGGTCGTCGATGCGCTACGCGAAGCTGGTAAATCGTTTGTCGACGTTGAGTTTTCCGAATGCAATCACGGATTCTTCAACGAAGAATGGGTAGAGCGCTACAATGCAGACGCGGCGCGGCAGTCATGGGCAATGGGCGTGGCGTTTCTGCGAGATGAGCTCGGCGTTTCGCTTCACGCGTAAGTCAACGCCTGGCGAGTTAGCGCACCGCGGGGAACCCCGGAATTCTTCCAACATTGTACGTGAGCCCCGCATAAATAGCATTACCTGGCATGTTGCGGACGTTGAGAATCGCGCCAGCATCGAGCACGAGCGATGGTTGCACCTGATAGGTCGGACCGAACAGGAAACCGACCGACGTCGCTGTACCAGCGGGGCCACTCGTCGCCGGCGTGCTGAATACCTCGGCGACGCCGCCAACCGCGCCAGCTATTGGCGCTCCGAACGAAGCCGTCAACAGCGTTGCGTTGATTGGCGCGACAGTGCCGTCGCCGGAGCGCCGAGTATATCCAGCATTGAGATCAAGCTCGCCCGCGCCGATCGGGCGGCTGGATATCAGGAGGAGTGACGCATCCGTGGTATTTGTGGTCACGTTCGTCGAGCCGGTCGGAAATTTGACAGCCGCCTGCAGGGAAAAGTCGTGAAGTATCGGGGCGTTATCCAGCACGCGTTGTTTGAGCGCGAAGGCCAGATCGCTCACACCTGAAACAGTCGCGCCATGGACCGACACGCGAGAGTAACCGCCCTGAATTTCCAGTTGAAGCCGCGGGACAACACCGATCTTGACGACAACCGGAGCGGAAAATTGGGTAATGTTCGCGGGTTGTGCGTCCTGCAGGCCCGCTTCGATTTCGACGTAACCGGGCGCGATTGTGTATGCGTGCGTCGCGACGGTTGGTCGTTCAGGCAGCGCGGCGCGGGGATTGATGGAATCCGGTTTCGCGGCGACGGAGTCTGGTGATTGGGCGAGGCTAACGGACGGGACGACGGCCAACGCGGCCGTGCCGAGTACGATCACGAAGGCCGAGCCTCGCGTGCTGGTCAGTATTCGCAGCATTCCCCCAATTTATCGCCGCCAGCGCACCAACTGCGCCGGATCGAATAACACCGATGAATCGCAAAGGTGGGGAGCGCAACGAAAAAGAGGGCACTTACAGTGTATAAACTGTACGGTGCCCTCTCAAATCGGGATGACAGGATTTGAACCTGCGACCCCCTGAACCCCATTCAGGTGCGCTACCGGGCTGCGCCACATCCCGTTTTTCGGCTAAAATGCCGCCGACCAACGAATCCGAAAGTTACCGCTCGGCGGCGGCTTACACAACAGCGGCGTAAGTCGTTGGTATGACGCCCGTTAGCGCTGTCTTCGTGCCTGTGCGAACTCGTGTGCCCATGGCCGCCCGTTATCGTCACCACGCGCAGACCTCGCCGAGCGTCGCCGATCAGCCGCCCAGCACTTCCGCCAGCGTGCCAGCCTTGCCAACGTAGAACGGCCCGAACTCACCGTACTCCGCGCTCGCAACATCGAATCGCAGTTCGGAAACGATCTTCTTGAAATCAAGCGGATCCCCCGCGAACAGCGTCACTCCCCACTCCCACGCATCGAATCCAATTGCGCCGGAGATCACCTGCTGCACGCGGCCCGCGTAGCGCCGCCCGCTGAGCCCGTGCTCGTGCATGAGCCTGCTCCGTTCAGCGATCGGCAGTGAATACCAGTTCTGCCCGACAGCACGGCGTTTGGACATTGGATAGAACGACACGTATGGCATCGCCTCGGGACGCTGCGGATATAACCTGCGCCGCACGTACGGATTGTCTACTTCCGTCGCCGCTTTTGCCTTTACAGCAGCAACATGCTCCGCATCACCCGGCGCACCGCCGCGCGCAACCGCCTCTTCCGCGAGTTTCGCGGTCATGTGATAGAGACCTGCTTCTGTCACACTCAGGAATGAATATGTCGGTTCAAGGCGACGCATCCACGGCTGCGACGCAAGTTCGCGCTGCACTTCGCCGATCGCATCAAGAGTCGGTCGAAAATGCATGAACATCACGTCAGACGTAGAGCCAATCAGCGTTACGGCCTCACTCCAGCCATCATTGCCTTCACGTCTGCCGAACACGTCAGAATCGACATTTCCGGCCGGCATGTTGCGTTCACGATCAATTCGAAATATCTGATGAAGAGCGTACCACCCTTCCAACGTTTCCGGTGGCATCTCGGCTGTCTGGTCTTTCATCTACTTTCCTCCAGACAGAAAGCTATCGACTTGCGGCGGCGATTTGCACGGTTGTCGCGCGACTCCGCCTCAAATTCCACTCATACCAGTGCGCAGATCGCCTTTTGCTCGATTCTGCCACGAACTTCTTCACCAGTGCGGAGCGTAATTGCTGTTGTTCAACTGGCCCAAGCCGGGGGAGCGCCGCAATCAGCGTCGGATAGGCGTCGGGTGACAGGCCGCGAACAAGATAGTCAACGTCAATCTTGCCGGTATGCGCATACCTGTCGACGTTCGCACGAGCGACCCACGCGTCCGCATTCCAGAACACCAGTACTACAAGCGTGCTGAGCGAGACGGTCATCACGCCGCGCGCCAGCGCACGAACGTCGAAATCACGCACCACGTGCCAGCCGACGACTGCGAGCACACCGAGCGTAAGCACCATGTAGGCCTGCGCGTAAACTCGCATAGTCGTGTAGCCATATGCGTCTTCGTAAAGCGACATGCGATGAAATGCGGAAAACAGAATGCAGCCAACTGCGCCGAGTAGTGCCAGAGAAGGCCACATGAGCGCGGAGTGCGCACGTGGCTCATCTGTGATCAGGAGTTGCTGATGGGCGGCGACGATAAGCAGAGCGACGCCGGTCGCAGCAATGGTAAGTTCGCCGAAGCCGCGATGCGCATATTCGGCGAACGTGATTCCCGACCCCGCGTTGGCCGGATGAGTTGCGAACAGATAGCTGACCTGCAGCAGCACAAACAGCCAGGACGTCGCCGCCGTGGCATATAGCACAACGCGACGTTCGGTCAGCCCGATCCGAACTCGGGGTGACGTCGCAATCATGGCAGGAACTCTGCCAGTAGAACCTCTCTGTGATGCCAGATACGCGCCCACGACGAAGAGCGACAGCAGCACGCCGAAAATAATCCGGGGGAGCGCATCCAGCGTGGTCAACGCTTCGAAGATCGCATCGCGCCCGCGAGCCAGTAGTGGGTCCGCGGTCGCAAACAGAAGTGCGAGTATCACGACGAACGGCGTGGCGATGAGAGCGCCCCTGAGCAGTGGCTTCTCGCGGGTGGCGCCAGAGGCGTCTATGACTGCCTCGATGGCTGACACGGCGCCTCCAATGCTGCGGGCGAGCCCATTCAGCGGCGCCGTGATGATATACGCAGCGCCGTACCCTCGGACCGGGCTCTCGTCGGGCGCCACCAGCAGCGCGAGCGCCAACAATGAGGCAACGATGAGGACGATGAAGACAATCAGGATCTCCGTCGTTGTAATGCTGGCTCCAATGGCGAGCACGGCAGCGAAGCCAAGTGGAAGGGCGAGTGCTTTAAGAGCGGCCGAATCTGGTCGCCTGTAGATAAGCAGTCCGGCGATGGTGACGACCGTCCAGACGGTCCAGTTGATTCCGGGGCGTGCGTCGAAGAGCACCAGCGCGCCGAGCGTACCGGATAAGACGCCCAGGGCGAGCAGAAGACTGAGTCGCATGTTTTCAGTGAGGTGAAGTGCCGCCATCGATCCGCCTGCCTGCCGGGAAATTAGGCCGGAGGTAAATTTCTGTCAAGTACTTTATGCAGCAAAGGCAACGAGATCGATAAATCGGCCGATGCTTTGCGATATGTTTCTCCGTTGCGTCGGTGCCCGCCTTCGCAGCGTTGGCCGGGTTGGTTATCGGCTTCCTTTCAGTTGGTTATGCTCTCTACGAATTCACGAGTAGCACGTCGGCTCGTTGGCCTGTTCCCGGCCGCAGAACATCAAGAATCCGAGGTACTTGCTCGCAACTCCCACCCGTCGGATCAACCCGACGCAGGACATGGGAGCAAGTCCGTTTAATGTCGGCACCCGTTGTCTCTGAGGTGCCGCAAAAGGAACCACCAGCAGGCAAACGCCTCGGAAAGCTCTCGCTGCTCGCTCTCGGCGTCGTCTTCGGGGATATCGGGACGAGCCCGCTCTACGCCTTTCGCGAATCCTTCCGCGCCGAGTATGGCCTGGCACGTACACCTGGTAATGTGTACGGCGTTTTGTCGCTGATTCTCTGGGCGCTGATTCTCACCGTCGGCATCAAGTACATCGTCTTCATCATGCGGGCTGATAACCGCGGAGAAGGCGGAATTCTAGCGCTTCTTGCGCTCATACTTCAGCAACGCGAAAAGCTCTCGCGACGATGGCGCGTCACGCTTATCATGACCGGGCTGATCGGATCGGCGCTTCTCTACGGAGATGGCGTCATCACTCCAGCGATTACAGTGCTCGGCGCGGTCGAAGGTCTCGAAGTGCTGGCGCCAACCATGAGTCACCTGGTGGTGCCGTTTTCGGTGATCATTCTCGTCCTCCTCTTCCTCGTGCAAAAACGAGGGACGGGACACATCGGCTGGGTATTCGGGCCGATCATGCTTGTCTGGTTCGGAGCGATCGGCGCCCTGGGCGCGATTTCGATCATTCACCACCCGCACATACTCCTTGCAATCAGTCCGGCGTTCGGCCTGCAGCTGTTCCTGAATGATGGACGAATAGCATTCCTGCTATTGGGCGCTGTTGTTCTCGCTGTTACCGGTGCGGAAGCCCTCTACGCCGACATGGGGCACTTTGGACGACGTGCAATTCGCGTTGGATGGTTTGGAATTGTTTTGCCATCGCTGGCACTGAACTATTTCGGCCAGGGCGCAATGGTACTGGAAAATCCGGGCGCTGTTGAAAATCCGTTCTTCTCCCTGGCGCCGCACGCGCTGCTCTTCCCTCTCATCGTGCTCGCGGCGATCGCAGCCGTGATCGCGTCCCAGGCACTCATAACCGGGGCATTCTCGCTGACGCATCAGTGCGTACAGCTTGGCTACAGTCCGCGGTTCAACGTCATCCATACGTCCGGTGAAGAGGCGGGGCAGATCTACGTTCCTGAAGTCAATCACGCACTGATGATTGGATGCGTCATCATGGTACTCGGCTTCGGCTCGTCGGACGCGTTGAGCGCTGCCTACGGGATCGCCGTGACCGGTACGATGGTCATCACGACGTTGTTGTTCACGCAGCTCGCAAAGATGAAATGGAATTGGCGGCCGTGGCAGTACCTCTCGTTCATGGCATTCTTTCTTACCATCGACCTCGCCTTTGCGGCTTCCAACGTTCTCAAGATCGAATCCGGTGGCTGGGTGCCTCTCGCGATTGCAGGCGCAATCTTTACGCTGATGACGACCTGGCACTCCGGCAGGCGTATCACACGTGCTCTTCTGCGAAACGCCAGTCTGCCGCTCGACTCGCTACTCAAGAGTCTTTCGGCAACTCATGTTGTTCGCGTTCCGGGAACGGCGGTCTTCATGACGGCCGACTCGAGCGGAGCGCCGATGGTGTTGCTGCATCACCTCAAACACAACAAGGTGCTGCACGAGGAAGTGATCCTGCTCACGATCCAGGTGAAGGAAATCCCGGAGGTCGCCGAGAGCGACCGAATGACAGTCACGAAGCTCCCGCTCGGATTCTGGCGCGTCGTTGCTCAGTACGGGTTCATGGAGCAGCCAGATGTTCAACGCCTGTTGGCCGCAGCACGATCATCCGGGTTGAAGGCCAAGCGTATGGAGACCACCTACTATCTCGGTCGCGAGCAGCTGTTGCCAATCGGAAGTACAAAGCTGGCGACGTGGCGAAAGAAGCTGTACGCTTTCATGGCGCGTAATTCTCTGTCTGCAACTGCGTTCTTCGGCTTGCCGCCGAACCGCGTTGTGGAGTTGGGAGCCCAGCTCGAGATCTAGCAGGTCTGGGTGCGTCGCCCCTCCGCCTAGCAGGTTGCTGAAAATCGGCGGTTGAAGTCGTAAACAGGCTGGATCATGCGAGTTTCATCAGTCACGAATGTGGTCGCTTGACGACCCAGCTCGCCTTGGCGTCACCGAGTGACGCCGCGAGCCACTGTCTTACGCGTGGTTTCATGCGGTACATGGCATTACCGGCACCACCAGCTGTCGTAAACGCACCAGATTGTAAGCTGCGCTCGCAAAGGTGAAGATCCAGCTCACCCTGTCCTGCCCGCGATGGTGCAGCTTCCTGAGCAGCCCCACACATTTCTGCCAGCCAAAGCATTCTTCCACCAGTTTTCGTTTGCGCTGACTCGTCTCGTAGCTTCGGTGTCGCGTGGTGCGTCCGTCTACCGCGCTATGCGTTCGCCGTGCATGCAGGTTCGGTGCGATGTGTGGCGTAATACCCATCCGGCGTAGATCACCTATGAATCCGTCTTCGTCGTAGCCCTTGTCCGCTCCCAGCGTGCGGCGGCGTGATCGCGATCCTGATCTTCCCGACTCCACCTGTCCCACGGGCTCCAGACATGTCAGCATTTCCAGCGCAGCGTCACGCTCGGCGTGGTAGCCCGGTGCACGTACATCCGTCTCGACAATCAATCCATGCCGATTATCCATCAATACGCTCGCCTGATACGCGAGCACAGCGGCAGCATTACGGCTCTTCTTGGCCAGACGAGCATCCGGATCCGTCGTCGAGCGATGCGTCGCGTTCGTTCGCTTCTCACCATGAAAGTTCACACTCGGATTGCTTCCATTGCTCGGGGTGTCGTCGTTCGGGGGTGGCGTTACATCGTCTATCGGGCGAAAGCTCTTCTGGCTGGCCCATGCCTCGATCAGCGTGCCATCTACGGTGAAGTGCTCCTGCGACAGTAATTGGTGATCGTTAGCCATGACGAGCACCTGATTGAAGAACACCTCGGCGATGTTCCCATTCAACAGCCGATCGCGATTCTTGCTGAACACCGTCGGCACCCACACATCGTCGTCCGGTGTCAGACCCACGAACCAGCGGTACAGCAGATTGTAGTCGAGCTGCTCCATTAGCTGCCGCTCGCTTCGGATCGTATACCGCACCTGGAGAAGCAGCGCGCGCAGTAGTTGTTCCGGAGGGATCGACGGACGGCCCGTCGAGGCGTACAGCGCCTGGAAGCGCGGCGACAGTTCGCTCAACAACGGATCGACCAGTTGCCGCATCGCCCGGAGCGGATGATCGCTCGGAATCCGATCCTCGATGGACCGATAACTGAAGAGAATCGCCTGCTGTTCCTCTGCACCACGCATCGCCCGACTCGCTGTGAAGGCCACACAACATTACAGCACGATCCTAGCCGTACAAGCGTGTTTTATCGTAGTTTTTTTGCAACCTGTTAAAGAGCAATTGCTTCGGTTGAGGTACGTGGTTCGGGTTTGTTGGTGGGTTAATTGATCTACGCGGCGGGGGGCAGCGCCGGCAGCCGCAGGGTGAACGCACTTCCTTCGCCCAGATTGGAGGCTACGGTGAGCTCTCCGTTCATAAGGCGCGCCAGTTGCCGCGATACACTCAGACCGAGTCCGGTTCCTCCCACCTTTCGCGTGGACTTCTGCT
>PMEM01000063.1 GCA_003155795.1 Gemmatimonadota bacterium | reverse complement strand
ACGAACAGTGCTAGCAGCACCGAGCTTGTGATGACATCTGGCCAGCGCGCCGGTTCGTGGGTGACCGAGGGATTTGCGACGCCGAAACACAGCAATCCCGTGAGGAAGGCTGCCAGGGCGCCGAGGCGCGGGTGGTCAGCAAGAGGCGGCCTAAAGCTCACTTGAGTCTCCGTGGAGAAGTGTCAGTCGCAAGGATCTGCTAAGGCTGCAGAGGTTCGCCCAATCTACCTCTTCCATCTGCATAGTGCTTCTACGGTGTGCTCTGCTCCCTGCTCTGCTCCCCAATTCAGCGAGACAGTTTCGGATGAGATATTATCAGTCATTCGGAGCGGGGTCAAACCGTGGAGAAGCATCAGAAGGGTTCCGATGGGCGGCGGCTATTTAGCGCCGAGTTCAAGCAGGAGGCCGTTCGCCGTGTCACGAGCGGCGAGGTCACGGCTGCCGAGCTGAGCCGCGAGTTGGGGATACAGCCTTCGCTCCTTCAGCATTGGAAGCGGCGTATTAATGGCGGTGGCCGAGTCGCGGTAACGGCCAATGAGGATGTGGTTCCGATCTCGGAGCTCAAGGCACGCGATCAGAGGATCCGCGAGCTAGAGCGCGCCCTGGGTCGTAAGACAATGGAGGTCGAGATCCTTCAAGCGGCTCGCGATGAGATTAAAAAAAGCCTCATTGGTACGGCGTTGTCGCGAAATGACAAATCATCCTATCGCAGCGATCTGTCGCACGCTGGGAGTGGGTCGCGCGACGCCGTATCGCGCTACTACGGGTCGTCCGGTGCAATATGCGAAGGCTGATGATCCTGTGGTCGCTGCACAGATCCGCGAGGTTATCCGCCAGCGTGGTTCCTACGGCTATCGGCGCGTGACGGCGATGGTCAATCGCACGTTCGATACTGCGTATAATCGCAAGCGCATTCGTCGCGTAATGGAGATCAATGCGTGGAACTTGCCGCGATCAGGTCGTCGTCGGAGTGGATGTGCGCATACGGGCCGCATTGTGCGGGGACGCTCGAACGAGCGCTGGTCGAGTGACACGCTTGAGATCTCGTGCTGGAACGGGGAGCTAGTCGAGCTGGGCTTTATTCTCGACTGCCATGATCGTGAAGTGATCGCGCATGTAGCAGTACCGCGGAAGTATCGCTCGATAGATGTACAGCAGCTCCTCACGCTCGCTGCGCGTGCGCGCTTCGGCAGCGTACCGCCTGTCGAGCGCGTGCAATTCCTGAGTGACAACGGAAGTATCTACACCGCGCTCGACACGGTCTGCACAGCCGAGCGGCTCGGCCTATCTCGAGTAACGACGCGCGCGTACAGTCCGCAGTCGAACGGAATGTCAGAATCCTTTGTGAACACGCTGCGTCGGGATTATCTCGACGGGGCTGACCGTAGCACAGCCGCCGCTGTGCTTGACCAGGTAGCAAACTGGATCAGCGATTACAACGGGATCGCTCCACACTCGGCGCTCTGTTATCGCGCGCCGGTGGAGTACCGTGCCCTAGAAGCAAGCCAGCAGGACAGTCAGGTGACGAACGTCGCCGGACCAAAAGAGCGCACAGTGCGCTCCTGAATCTGTCTCACCAAACGGGGAGCAGAGCACAACGCTTTAACGAAAAGCGGTTTGCTCGCGTTCGCGTTCGCTCGCCTTACGTGTCGCGCCGAGTGCGCGCGCTTCGCGCTAGCGACCCCGCTGTGACGTGATCACGCCCGCTGCACTCGCGGAGTGCGGCGCAGATCCTGCTCGAACGCCGCTTGGGTTCTGTAGCCCGGCGAGGAATGGAGTCGTTCCGAAGTGTTCTGGTTCATCGGGCGCCGGTCGGCGGAGACGTATCGGGCCTACGAGTCCAGCACATCCCGAACCTTTCGGAGCAACGCCGCCACGGTGAACGGCTTGTTGAGGAAGGGTCCCTGCGCGTCCGATACCCCGTGCCGCAGGATGGTGTCACTCGTATAGCCTGACATGTAGAGCACCTTCATCCCCGGACGAGTCTGCGCGAGCCGTTCCGCGAGTTGCCGTCCGCTCATGCCGGGCATCACCACATCGCTGAGCAGGAGGTGGACCGGTTCTTCATGACGCTCCAGCAGTTGCAGCGCCTCCTCACCTGTGGACGCCAGGAGTACGGTATAGCCGGCGGGTTCAAGAAAACGCGTGGCCAGCTTGCGGAGCTCTGCGTTATCCTCCACGAGGAGAATGGTTTCGGTGCCGGAACTCGACACCACGGTCGGCTCCGGCCGGTCGGTGCCCGCTGCCTCGGTCACCTGTGGCAGGTAAATCTTGAAGCTGGTCCCGTGGCCGACCTCGCTATCGACCCAGATGAACCCGTGGCTTTGCTTGACTATGCCATACACGGTCGACAGTCCCAGCCCAGTGCCCTTGCCCGGACCTTTGGTGGTGAAAAACGGATCGAAGATTCGCGTGCGTGTAGCCTCGTCAATGCCGACGCCGGAATCGCTCACGGTCAGCAGCACGTAGGATCCGGGCGGCACGGCCACACCGTGCTGGCGAGCGTAGTCCTCGTCGATAGTGACGTTCTGCGTTTCGATGGTCAGCTGGCCGCCTTGCGGCATGGCGTCTCGCGCATTCACGGCCAAGTTGGTAATCACTTGCTCGATTTGCCCAGGGTCCACCTTGACCTGATCCAGACCTGGTGTCAGCACGACCACCAGGTCGACGTCCTCGCCGAGCAAGCGCCGGAGCAGACGCTCCAGCCCCGCCACCACCGTGTTGAGGTTCAACACCCGTGACTCCAGGATTTGCCGACGGCTGAAAGTCAGCAGCTGGCGGGTCAAGGTGGCGGCCCGCTCCCCAGCGTGGAGAATCTCCTGTACATCCGCGTGCACCGGATCGTCTTGTCGGACCTGCGCCAGCACGAGCTCCGACATCCCGTTGATCAGGGTGAGCAGGTTGTTGAAGTCGTGTGCGATGCCGCCGGCGAGCTGCCCCACACTTTCCATTTTCTGCGCCTGACGGAACTGGGCTTCGAGCTGCAAGCGCTCGGTAATGTCTCTTCGGATCGTGACGAAGTGCGTGATGGCGCCTGACGCATCCAGGATCGGCGTCACGGTTTGATCCTCGGTAAACAGACTGCCGTCTCTCCGGCGATTGATTATCTCGCCGCGCCAGACTCGCCCGGCGAGGGCGGTATCCCAGAGGTCTTTGTAAAACGCCTGATCATGCTTGCCCGATCTGCTGAGGCTCCCGATTTTCTTGCCAAAAGCTTCTTCGGCGGTGTACCCGGTGAGCTGGGTGAACGCCGGATTGACCCACTCCATGATGCCTGCGCGGTCGGTGATGACAATGGCATCACCGGCGGCGCTCAGGGCGGCGCTTTGTACGTGCCGGGATTCGTCCGCCTCGATGTGTTCAAGCGCAAACGAGACGTCACCGGCGAGCTCGGTGAGCGACTTTATCTCCTCCGTGTCGAAGAACTCCTTCTCCGATGCGTAGAACAAGAGGACGCCCAACACCTTATCGTCGAATTGCAGAGGCAACACGACCACCGACCGGTAACCGCGCCGCAGCGCCTCCTCGCGCCAGCGCGCCATCTGCGGATCGGTGTCGATATCGTTGCAGACCACGGCCGTCTTTTCGCGCAACGCCCGCGCTACCATCTCGCAGCGGTCGGGCGCGTCATCCCTGGCCGTCAGCTGGACATTGTCGATGTAGCCTTCGTCGACGCCCGCCCTGGCCACGGGCGTCACGTCCAGGCCATTGGCGTCGACCAGGCCGATCCATGCCAGTCTGAACTTGCCCAGCTCGACCGCGATTCGGCACACCTCATCGAACAGCGCCTGCAGATCCCGGGTGCGAACGATGGTCGTGTTGATGCCGCTCAGAACGGCGTACACGCGGTTCAGGCGCGTGATGTATTTTTCGTGCTCCTTCTGCAGCGTGATGTCGCGCGCGCTCAGAACGGCTCCGCCCGGCGCGCCCGCCTCGTCGATGAAGACTTTGCCCAGCGTGTCCACCCACACGTAGCGGCCATCTGCGTGGCGATACCGAAATGCGACGCGGCTCGCGCCCTGCCGCATCGCTTCGGCCAAGGCGGCCTGCACGCGCTCCAGATCCTCTTCATGCACAAACGCAAAGGCTGACGTTCCAATCAGCCGCTGCGGCGGGTAGCCCAGAAGGGTCTCGTAGCTGGGACTGACGTAGACATAGGTACCATCCAGGCGTATCTGCGCGACGAGATCCAGCATGTTGTCGGAGATGAGCTGCAGCTGCGCCTGGCTCGCGCGCAGCGCCTCGGTTTGCGCGTCTTCCGCCTGCTTGCGCGCGG
>PMEM01000059.1 GCA_003155795.1 Gemmatimonadota bacterium | reverse complement strand
CATTTCTATCCGTGCTTGACACGCCATTCTGGGCAGTTGACGTATTATCGTAATTCTGCAATATTCCCGATGCCGTCCGACGGCGTCCGCAAGCCGGTTCACTTTATTGCTTCGAGTCTCAAGGATCTCCAGGCACTGCCCGATCCTGTCCGTGGCGCCTTTGGCCGTTTACTGCTGGATGTCCAGTACGGGGAAACGCCGTACGGGGCGAAACCGTTGAAGGGGATAACGGGTGCCGGTGTCCTCGAGTTGATCGAAGACTGCGATACGAATACCTACCGTGCGATTTATACGGTGCGTTTGGCAGGAGCAGTTTACGTCTTGCACGTTTTCCAGAAGAAATCCAGGAAGGCTATCGCCACGTCCAGGGCGGATATCGCTCTTGTAAAATCGCGCTATGAGCTGGCCCGCCAGCACCATGCGCACCAATATTCAGTTGCATCCAGAACGGAGAGAACGGAGGGAAGCGATGCGTAAGGCTACAGGAGGAGCGCGCCGCAAGGCTGCGCATCACGACACGGCCACGAAGGCGGTCGCGACCGTCGGGCCAAACGACAATATCTTCGAAGCACTGAATCTTCCCGATGCCGATGAATGGCTGGCGAAGGCGGAGCTGGCCCGAGCGATTGCACACGTGATTCAGGAACGGAAGCTCACTCAGACGCAGGCCGCAAAACTTCTGAGCGTCGTGCAATCGGATATCTCAAACCTTTATCGCGGCCGGCTTGCTGGATACTCGATGGAACGGCTCTATCGCTTCCTCAATGCGCTTGGCCAGGATGTCCGCATCGTTGTGCAGCCGAAACCACGATCACGGCGCGAAGCGACGGTGCGAACGCTGGTCCATCGTCATCGAGCAGCGTAGTGTGGAGCAGCGGAGCGGGTCAAATACCGTCTTGAGAATCAAGGCCGCGCATCGGGATTTCTATACACCGTAGATCAGGTGCACGACTCTCCGCATGCTCTTCCCATCGCTCGCTCGGCGCTCACTGGTACGCCTTCCACTAGTTGGATGGCAGAGAGGGGAACAAAAAAAGGGAGACGGCCGCTGTCCATGGCCTCTCCCCTTATCTCGTGCGCTTGAAAGTCCGTCGTGTCCTCAGCCGCGCGCCTGCAGCCGATCGTGTTGTCACCGGAGTCAGTTAGCTATCTCCGCCAAGCGGCTCGGGGCTCGTGCGCTGAGCAGTCGTCCAGACCAGCATACGCCGATTTGCGCAAGTGATCTACGGCGTTGCCAGCTCGGAAACGAGCTTCGATACGGACATCCTGAAGCGCGTGTTGCCTTTCAATAAGTGTAGCTTAGCGGTGTGTCTACAGAACCGGGTACAGGCCACTGAGATTCCTGACGCCGTTGACCGGCGAGCTTTGGCATACAGAACCGTGACACAATGCGGTTGCAGGCGCCGCATGGTGTCCTTCGTATCATTTATTTCCGTGAGGATGTCGTAGGAGCAGCCACGACGCCATCGCAAGACCGGCAAGCGGAGTTGCGATCATCGACGCAAATATCAGGCGATTATTTTCGCCGTGCGGCACGCCCTGCGTCTTGACCAGGTTCCAATACACGCCAAGCGCGAGAACAGAAACGCCGATGAGCGTAAGAGGCAGAAAGCGACCTGAGCGCGTAGTGCGGGCGAGATATACGAACAGTGCTAGCAGCACCGAGCTTGTGATGACATCTGGCCAGCGCGCCGGTTCGTGGGTGACCGAGGGATTTGCGACGCCGAAACACAGCAATCCCGTGAGGAAGGCTGCCAGGGCGCCGAGGCGCGGGTGGTCAGCAAGAGGCGGTCTAAAGCTCACTTGAGCATCCGTGGAGAAGTGTCAGTCGCAAGGATAGGCTAAGGCTGCAGAGGTTCGCCCAATCTACCTCTTCCATCTGCATAGTGCTTCTGCTGTGTGCTCTGCTCCCCGGTTCGTGAGATGGATTCAGGAGCGCACAGTGGAGGTGTTACGAGCGGAGGAAAAGGGTTCGGATGTGAATCTGGCGACACATCTCGTCCGCGACGCATTCCGCGGGGAGTTCGACGTCGCAGTCGTCATCAGCAACGACTCCGCCCTGTATGAACCGATCCGTATCGTCACCCACGAGCTCAAAAAGCCAGTCGGTCTACTGGTTCCCGAAAGAGTAACGATTTCGACGAAGCTAAAGCCAATTGCGTCGTTCATCCGCCATAACCGTCGTCGACTCCGCGATATCGCGCACCCCTACCCCCGCACCAACGCCTTGTACTTGATCCTCTTCGGCTGATCCGCATCGGTCCCCTTTCTCTTATGCAGATCGGCTTCGTACTCTTTGTAATTCCCCTCAGCATACACGAGGGCGGGTGTAGTTGAGGGGGCGGTGGCGTGGACAGCGTTGTGTCGCATACACTTAGCGCAGCATGCCGTGTAGTTCTTGCTTGTCACGACGGAGATCGCGACAACGCAGGTTGTCACGGCGTGCCTTCGGACCACGGCGATGGATCTGCGCCTGGTCCGCAAATCAGGCGCAGCGCGCCGAGGACGATGTCGCGCTCGCGACGGAGCGGCCGGCCGCGCACTAACGGCCTTTACGTCGTCTACGTCGCGCGAACGACGAACGCGTGCTGCATACCCATATTAAAGTGGTACTTGTGATTGGTGGTCATCCAGCAGACGAGCACATACTGGCCAGGCGTCAGGTCCGCGGGTACGAGCACCTGATCCCCTGTGTGTATTCCGGTCGTTCCGCCGACTGGCACTGCCGCAGGCGCCCCGGACGGCAACTTCGCAAACCACGTGAGCGCCTGCGCGACGGTGTGACCCGGCAGCACTCTGAGAACCACGACGTCGTGTGTCTCCTTCGCGGTGTTGCGCACGAGGAACGTCCGCATTCCGGGTTTCGGAGATGCGCCTGGCATCGCGATCCCATACGTCGATAGCATGATCCGCTCGTCGCTTCGTGGCGGCGCGCCAGTATCAGCGGCCGCGACCACGTCGAAGGAGCCCATCATCCCCTTCATGAAATGCACCTTCCCATCGCGGCCCGGCACGAAGCACCCGACCATGTACTCGCCGGCTGGCAGAAACATGGTTACCGACGTGGTATCACCGGGCGCGACGGCATTCGGGCCGCCAAACTCGGTGACGCCGCGGGGAACGTGGCCCTTGAGGATCGCTGCCTCGAGACTCGCCGCAGTGTAGCCGTGGGGAACAGCCGCGGTCGCGAACATGTGCAACTCGTGACCTGCGTTCGCCATGCGAACGGTCACCCAACCGGCAGGGGCGTGAACGGGGAGATCCCGATACGCGAAATCACTCGCGGTGACGACGAACGTGCGGCTCACCGCACGCTTCGCATGCACCGGTCGCGTAACTGGGGTTGCCGCTGCCGGATCCGCCGTCGTCGCGGCGGTGGCGAGTCCGGCGATGAGCACGATCTTGGCGGAGCGATACCGCATAGTTTTCTCGGAGGGCTTGGGAGACCAACGCATCAAACGCTGCGCGAATATGCACGACACCGTACAAATTGTCACGCAGCCGAGCGCGTTCACGTGCGATATTTCGGGCAGCGATAGTCGAGCGGTCCGGCCGCGAGGCCAGGGAGGCACGGCCATATCGGAGTTCGACCGGCGGCGACGGACTGCGATCCAGGACTGTCGGCGGTTCTCGCGACCGGCTCATTTCGGGCGCTGTGGGGCTCTAGGCCGGCTCGGCTCGGTGCCGTGCCGTGCCGTGCGGGTGCACCAACACCGGTTCCGCAGGACCAGAAGAGCAAGCTTCGCGCTGCGTGGGAGATCTCGCACTCTGCTGCAGCGGATTGTGACAAAATCCGTGACAAACGATGCTGCCAACATGGCATTTTCTGACGGGCCGGGGCAAGAAATGCCGCCAGCATTTGCGCAAATGCCGGCGGCATTACTCAAGTCGTAACTACCCCCGCACCAACGCCTTGTACTTGATCCTCTTCGGCTGATCCGCATCGATCCCCTTTCTCTTATGCAGATCGGCTTCGTACTCCTTGTAATTCCCCTCAGCATACGGAAGGGCGCGTGTAGTTCACACGGTGGCGCTGCACAGGACGTTGTGTTGCATACAGTTAGCGGCTCACCCCGTGTAGTTCGTGCTTGTCACGACGGAGATCGTGACAACGCACGTTGTCACGGAGTGCCTTCAGACCACGGCGAAGGATCTGCGCCTGGTCCGCAAATCAGGCGCAGCGCGCCGAGGACGATCCGCGCGATGGCGCGCATTGGCGTCACCTGCGCTGAGCCTCGCATCTCACCGCGAGCTCGGTGAGATAGGTGGTGGCCGACTGTGGCTTCCCAGTTTGCTCCACGAAGCGGATGCTCATCGTCGCAACGAGCAATGTGCCGTCTGCGAGTGTAACTGCGACTGGCGTCGGACTGAAAGACGGCACGTGCACTGTGGCCAACACTTCGACTATCGTATCGCGAGCGTAGATAACTCGGAGCTCGTCGCGCGCCGTGTCGCTCGGCGTGATCCAGATCGCTCCGCCGTCACGCATGAGCGACAGGGATGTGCTATTGAAGTCCCGCGCCTTGATCGACCGACTGACGTGATGGATCGTCCCGTCGGTGTCCAGAACGCCCCACGCGAGACTATCCATAGATTGTTTTCCCGCCAGGCCCTCCTCCCACGACAAGATCGTGCGGAGCGCATGCTGCGAGTCGCGAACGCGAGCGATGCCGAGCGGATAGTTGACGTACCCGGGCTCTGACGGCTCCCAGACGATACGAGGACGGTGCCAAACCGCGTCGTGCGCTGCGAGGAAGAGCGCGTCGTAGTGGAGCCGGTGGTTCTCGAAGTAGTCCTGATTGAAGACGGCGAGCACGCCACCGTCCGTCTCAGACGTGAGTTGGACCGATCCCGGCCCATCCCACGTGGGAAGCGTATCACTCTTCCAATCGTCACCCTCCCGGGTGAGCAGCACGAGACCCTGGTTGCCAGGTGCGTTCGAGTTGAGGGTGCGTGACCGGTCGTACGAGTAGGCGAACGCGAGGCCGTGTCTCGTCGCAATCAGGTCCGAGCTCCGCTCGGGAACCAGGCCTGCATCGCGCGCGACGCCAATCTGCGTCAGCTGGCGCCACCGTCGCCCATCGAAGAGACCGTACCAGATGGACGCGCTGTCGACCGTCCCGAAGCGTTGAACGAGCGTGTCGCGGCTGAGCCCAGCGAGAAGTAGGAAATGCCACGTTCCCCGTCCCGCGCTGGCCACGCGCAGCACGTGGAACTCGGCGCCAGATGGCGAGTGTGGTGCGGGCACGAGGCTGATCCGGCTGAGAGAATCCCGCAGCACGCCGACCGCTGGCGCCCGGCGAACGGGGGGCGCGCCTCCCGCAGTTCGGGGCGCCCACAGATAGGTGTTCGGCCCGACAATGAGGAGGGCATGCCCGTCGGTTGCGGCACTCTTCACGTCGATGGAGACGAGCGTGCCATCGGGAAGCGCGAGCGGTCGCGTCGACAGCACGACCGGGGTGCAACGTTCCTGCAACGGACGCACAGAGCGAGCGTCAGTGCGAACGAGAGTGCCAACGAGGCTCGCGCGCATGCCCGGCGCGCCAAGCGACATCGTTACTACTGCAGTAGCTACGCAGACTGCATGGAATCTCATTCGCCTAGTTCCCCCTCTTCACGTGGTGGTCGATCCAGCACGGCTCCCGTGGCAGTCAATGGTGCGCGACCTGGATAGGTATGATCCGCGATAGAACCTATCCTCGAACGCTCGACTTCGTCACCGCGGCGCGACGCGACGCTTAACGCCAACCTGCTGCGTCATCACGTCCTGAGGAGCCCGAAGCGTAACCGCGGAGCATCCACCCGCCGAGCGCGAGGCCCACGACGGGCAGTGCGATGACGAGGACCCAGTACATGCGCTCGGTCGCATTCTGTGGGATGCCGTGCGTGCACGTCATGACGCCGTAGAGCAGGAGCACGGCAAGCGACACGACGGTGACGAGACTGCCTAGGAACCGCCCCGACCGGGTGCGCGCCACGTAGGTGATGCCAGCGAGCATCAGTGATTCGGTGATTACCCACGGTCAGCGCGGCGGCACACCAGAAATGCCAGGTGAGATCCAGCCAAAATCAGCGGCGGCGCGAGCAGAGTGACCACGAGCGCAGCGCGGATGCCCGGCGAGCTGCGGGCGATATGGCATGTGACAGCTCCTGCTGATGGTTCCTGATGCGTTTACCGGCGAGCTTTGGCATACAGAACCGTGACACAATGCGGTTGCAGGCGCCGCATGGTGTCCTCCGTATCATTTATTTCCGTGAGGATGTCGTAGGAGCAGCCACGACGCCATCGCAAGACCGGCAAGCGGAGTTGCGATCATCGACGCAAATACCAGGCGATTATTTTCGCCGTGCGGCACGCCCCGCGTCTTGACGAGGTTCCAATACACACCGAGCGCGAGAACAGAAACGCCGATGAGCGTAACAGGCAGAAAGCGAGCTGAGCGCGTAGTGCGGGCGATATACACGAACAGTGCTAGCAGCACCGAGCTTGTGATGACATCTGGCCAGCGCGCCGGTTCGTGGGTGACCGAGGGATTTGCGACGCCGAAACACAGCAATCCCGTGAGGAAGGCTGCCAGGGCGCCGAGGCGCGGGTGGTCAGCAAGAGGCGG
>PMEM01000045.1 GCA_003155795.1 Gemmatimonadota bacterium | reverse complement strand
GCCGCTGCACTACTGCCGCTGGCTATGGCTTGCGGCGGGCATAATCATCTCGCCGAGTACAATTTTGCAAATCGGTCGATGGCACTCGTCTACATTGCGCCACCGCGGCCCGAGCTGGTCACCGGGTGGTACGACATTCCGAATGTGGATGATCCCGTGGCGGCTGTCGTCGCCGCAGGATCTGGCGTCGCGAAGGAAGTAGTCGGCCGCAAGGCACGGTTGCGACTGCTCTGATCAACATTGACAGTTTGATGTCCACCAGAACACTCGAACGCGCGAGCAGGTACCTCGGTACACAGCCGACTCTCGATCAACGGAATGCCGATTTTCTACTTGAGTTGAACATGCGTGGATCCGGAATCGATATTCGTGGATCCCGATCAGCATCTGTCTTCATGAGTGCGACCGCAGTGTTGCTGGATGCTCGCACCGGTCGCGAGATCTGGAGTTTCGATGTGGATGGCCGCAATCGACTCACGCCATTCCTCTATGGTGCCAACCGCGCGCCCGCCGGCGCAATCACCGCAGCCGTTCTCAATACGGTCACCGTCGCCGATTTTCACCGGGCTCTCGAGCAGCTTGTTGATTTTTCATCGAATGAAATTACCGAGAGGCTACGGGCAGAACTCAGAGACGCGAGAAATTGACGCAGGTATAACACAGCGGCCCGACGCCCAAGTGGGTATCGGGCCGCTGTGCCACGGATACTGTTGCGGAGCCTCAGTTACTTCGAGAGNNGGCTGCAAGGTGAGCCTGGAAGTTCGGCGCGACCTTGATTTCGAGATCTTTCAGTTCTGCATTCTTGGTAGCTGGCAGAAGCGTGTTGGTGACAGCGTCGATAACTGCCTGGTGATACCAGGCTTCATGATCGATGTACGCCTTGTCAAATGCCGCGCCCTTGAGGCCGTTCAACTTCGCGGTTGTGGCGACGTAATCCTTGTAAAGAGCGAAGTCCTTGCCTGGAGGCGTCGGCGTCACTTTGAGCTTGGTGGCGAGATCGCGACCGAGTTGGCGCGCCGCCGTGTGGTCACGGACCATCATGTCTGCGAAGGTGCGAACGTCCTTGTTGGTGCTCTTCTTGAGCGCGAGGTGCCCAAGGTTGATGTCCCACGTGTTCGCTGCGTCGAAGATCGCGACGATAGTCGGATCGTCCAGAGCTGCGGAATGGGCGGTTGCGGTCGGGGCGGCGGTCGCGGCGGAAGCGCGATGCGACACCTGCGCCTGAAGCGTTGAAGTTGTGGCAGCCATCGCTAGTGCGGCGATGGCTCCAATTGCGAGCCGGGTCTTTTTCATTGTGGATCTCCTGTAAGTTTGGTCGCCGAAGGCGGGCGGTGCTGCCCCGGTTCCGTGCGTACGGCAAAGCCGTATGTGAGATATGGCAGTTAGTAAAGGATTTGTCAAGAAAGTCATGGGGATATTGTACAAATGCTGTATTTCCTGATATCTTGATAGCGTCGGGGGAGCGGCTAGATTCGCCGTGGCCACAGGACACGACCGGATAATGCAGGCGGGGCGAGTGGAGGTGACGTCGCCATGAGTTGGTGGGAAAATCATTTCGGAAACAGCACACGGGGACGTATTGTCGCTATACTGCGCCGAGGATGGCGCAGTGTTGACGAGATCGCCACCGTGTTAGGGCTGACGGATAATGCCGTTCGCGCGCATATCGCGTCTCTGGAACGCGACGGGGTTGTCGCGGCGACGGGCGAGCGGCGCGACGGGTCGGTGGGGAAGCCAGCGACGCTTTACGGCGTGGCGGCGAAAGCGCAGACGATGTTTTCCAGCGCTTACGCGCCTGCACTGTCAGCTGTAATTGCGGAGCTTGCGAGTCGTCACTCCGGAAAGGAGCTGGAATCGGTATTACGCGGAGCGGGCCGCCGTCTCGCAAAACCCGCATCCGGGACGTTTGCGGAGAGAGTGGGCAGCGCAGCTGCACTGCTGACCGAGCTTGGCGGCGACGCGGATCTGGTCAAAACGGAGGGGGGCTACGAAATTCAGGGCCACGGGTGTGCGCTCGGTGAGACGGTGAACTGCTGCGCCGGGACGTGCTGCATGGTGGAGCAACTGCTCGTCGAAGTGACGGGCGGCGAAGTACATGAGCAGTGCGACCGGTCGCAGAATCCGCCCCAGTGTGCCTTTCGGATCAGCGAATAGCGACAGCAGGATTTAGATTCCGCTGCAGCTTCGATCTTCTCGGTTCCTGCCCGGTGATTGCGGGCCGCGAGGGTTGACATCGCGTTCCTTTGGTGCAGACTTCGCCAGTCCATTCCGTTGCCGGATACCGAATCCGGCACCGCGGACGACCTACGATCAAATCCCCAAGCTCACGGAGTTCCGGCATGTACGCAGTAATCCGACGTTATAGCGGTGTCGCCAAGTTGATCAGCGAGCTGGACAAGAGGCAGGCGGAGGTGACTTCGGTCCTGACTGGCGGTCCTGGCTTCATTTCGTATTACGCGATCGGTGATGGCGAGGCGCTTGGAACAATCACGATTTGCGAGTCGCGCGCGGATGCTGAAGAGAGTACACGCCGTGCGGCTGCGTGGATACGCGACAATCTCGCCGGCGTCCGCGTGACCCCACCTGAAGCGGTCGGCGGCGAAGTCTTTATTCACGCGCCGAAATAGTTGCTGGCCGGCCTTTGAAGTTCGCTACCGCGCTGACGTGCGGTAGCGAACTTTCAGTACTTCGCGATGATTACCAGTCCGTAGGGACGTAATCCTTGAGGAACTTGCCCCAGATATGTTCGCCCGTGTTCGCGCCTGCGATTATCGGGTCCACGATCCTGGCGGCGCCGTCCACAATGTCGAGTGGAGGATGAAACCCGTGTTCGGCAATCTTTCTTGCTGCAATATCTGCCGGGTCCTCGTCCGTCACCCAGCCCGTGTCCACGCTGTTCATGTGAATGCCATCCAAGTGATAGTCTGCGGCGGCAGTTCGCGTCATCATGTTGAGCGCAGCTTTTGCCATGTTGGTGTGTGGATGACGAGTGGTCTTGAAGGTTCGATAGAACTGCCCCTCGACCGCTGACACATTCACAATGTGCTTGTCACGTTCGGGCGTGCGGAGCATCAACGGCTTGAGCCGGGCGTTGATGATGAATGGTGCGATTGCATTCACGAGTTGCACTTCGAGCAGTTCGACTGACGGCACTTCCGCCATCAACATGCGCCACGAATTGCGATCGCGCAGATCGACCTGTTGAAGATCCTGGTCGAGTCGCCCTTCTGGGAATAGCGCACGCTGCGCGGCTACTTCTTCCGGAAGCAGGCGCACCTGAGAGAGTTCTGCGGCATGCGTAAGACCGGCGATCTCGGAGAGTTGATTATCGAGCGCCGCAACGTGTGTAGTGCGGGCGTCGGCTTCGGGAAGCATGTGATATCCGCGGAGTCCCTCGTACGCACCAAGTACAAGTCGTACATGTTCAGGCATATGGTGCAATGCCGCCGTTTCAGCGGCCATCATGTGTTCATAGAATGCCGGCGGACGTCGAACTGTTTGGCACGCGTTGTTGACAATGAAATCCAATCTGTCGCGTGTATGCAGCAGTTCTGCGCAGAATGCTTCAACGCTCGGCGTGTGTCGCAGATCGAGGCCGAAGATGGTGAGTCGACTGCTCCACTCTGCGAAATCCGGTTCCTGCGCGTAGCGAGCTGCGGAGTCGCGTGGGAAGCGAGTCGTGACGATAAGCTCGGCGCCAGCGCGAAGTAGTTTGATCCCTGCCTGATATCCGATCTTGACACGGCCACCAGTGAGCAATGCAACCCGCCCGCGCAGATCGGCCGATTCGGTGCGTTTCGCGAAATTGAATGCCGCGCACGACGGACACAGCTGATCGTAGAAGTGGTGTATCTCGGAAAAGTCCTTCTTGCAGATGTAGCAGTTCTGCGGCTCGACGGCTTCGCGGAATACCGGGTTGTCGGCGACTTCGGCCTGGGAGAAGTTTTCCGGAGGAAACACGTTTGGTGTCATGAAGACCGTTTCACGCCTCAGTCTCCGGATACCAGTGTTGGATAGCACGCTTTCTGCGCGCTGAGTCCGCGATGCCTTGCGATCGCGCTTGGTGGCCTGAACGAGCCGACGACGATCGACAGCGTCGGGGCGGGATACTCGACCGGCGGCTTGAAGGAGGCGTGTCCTTTCCTGTTCTGGCACGCCAGCGAGCACAGCTCGATCGTTGGCTATCGATTCAAGGAGATCAGTCGCGGCGCGCAGGCGCTCCGCGATAGGAATGTCGTTGGACTCGGCTGTCACTGAAGAATTGTTGGAGTGGAATAGCCATCGAATTATAGCCAACCACCCGTGAAGCCCGCACGCCGGAGTCCTGATACGACGTAGGGACAATTACGCATCAGAGACCAGATCATCCTGGTGCGATAGTTCTCGATCATCAGGACTATCGGTCCCTGGTTCAGGCCGCAGTGACCAGCTGAAATCCACCCCACGGGATTGTTCTTCTCAGGGAATGTCTGGTTGAATGCCGTCTTGAAGCCGTATGGATTCTGATCCATGAGTGCCAGACCGTCGAAATGCTCTATTGCGGGGAGAACTATTTCAGGTGCGAAGGGAAGTGACGCGACTACTGCCCAGGGCGCGATGGTGCCATCGTCCGGACCGAACGGCACGCCGCGTCCGACGTAGCCGTAGAAGTGGCGTTCAATCCCGTCCACCTTGGCCTTGCTGCGTCCCGGTCCGTCGCTAGCTGTCAGCCCCCAACAATCCTTTCCGTAGCCGGTGAACTGCATCGGATTGCGGGTTGCATACTCGCGCTGAATGTGTGTCGCGTCCCGGCTGTTCTGGAAATAGTCTGAATGCTTGTGGCGCATGTAATCGTCCTGAATACCGTCCAGGTCGAGCCAGATATGCGAGAGCTGATGCGTGAAGAGCGGGCCTGAGTACAGAAACTCCGTTCCGTATATCTTCTTCCATTTGTAGGACGAAGTCCATGCGGAGTAACTGTCGTCCGGAAGCGGGTGCGTAGGTGAGCCGAGCCCGAGGATATAAAGTAGCAACGCCTCGCTGTAACCCTCCCAGCGATACGTGATGAACCCACTCTCCGGTTTCCAGCCAAGTGACGCGGTGGTCCCGCCATTCAGCATCCACTGCCAATCGATCCGTTCGAACAACTGCGTCGCAAGTGTTCGAATCTCGTTCTCGTCCGCGTTGTCCTGTGTGAAATACGCAGCGGCTGTGAGCATGCCGGCTATCAGGAACGTGGTGTCAATCGATGATAGCTCGCACTTCCATACTCGGCGGCCCGTCTGCATGTCGAGGAAGTGATAGTAGAAGCCCTTATAGCCGGTTGCGTCCTTCTCCTGTCCCTGATGGCTGTTCCAGAAAAACCGCAGGCACGTAAGGATGCGCGCGACGGCATCGGAGCGGCTCAGAAAGCCGTGTTCCACTCCGACAGGATAGGCGGCAAGTGCAAGCCCGGTTGCGGCGATGCTCGACGGTGATGTTGGCTCGGTCCTGTCGAGCACGAGGCCGTTACTTCGGCTGGTCTCGTGCATGAAATAGGAGAACGTCATCTTTTGCAGCTTGGCGAGCAACTGCTCGTGCGTAGACTCAGACATTCAGAAGGGGAAGTTCCAGTGTTATAACGGCAACGGCGTGCGCGGGCAGATCAACATCAATCGTAATGGTTCGGGTGTTGTAATGCACGTCGATCGGTCGCTTTTCCACCTGCGAAGCGGCTTCCAGCTGTTCAATATGGCGCGGCGTCGGGTACTCGGCCGCCCCCATCTCCTGCCACGTCCGCTTGGGATTGGCGTGATCTTCGTCGACTCGTTCGATGTATACCGTGCGAGGTGATGCAGTATCTGTAAGCCCCAGATGGACGGTCTCGGTGCTGATGGGATGCCGAGGAAGAGCGTGATTGGTGAGAAGCAGCTTGACGGTGCTATCCCGGCGTGTCGCCCATGCGGATACGGTGTCGTGCTTCCCTTTGACCATCAATTGATCCGTGCCAAGGTGGTGAAGCAGTTCGAACGCACGATATGCCGGCTTGGGCACACCCTCGGTTGAGAGCAATCCAAATCCACCCTGGAACGGTTGGGACGGCATGTAGTTCTCGTCGAAAATGTCGGAAAAGGTCCAGTAGCTGTATGCCTTCACGAGGTCGAAGACGCTCATCAGGATGTTCACTGAGAATGCCGCTGCGAAAGGCTCGTCGTGCAAATGGTCGCGCGGGTTGGATGAGGTACTCCACTCGGTGTAATACACTGGTCGTCCACGCGCCTGATCGTGCGCAATTTGTGCGCGCTGTCGCATGAACCCGGGGGTGGATTTGGAGAGCTGCGTTTCCGTGTCGTCGCCCGGTTTGCCGAAGGAGTCCGTTGGGTACTGATGCGTGCTGATGAAGTCGGCCGGAAGCTGGTTTGTTTCGCAGAACGCTACAAAATCATCGACCCATTCGCCGTTGGCTGTGGCGGGCCCGCCGACGACAAGCGAGGCATCGGCCTGCTTGATCGCCTCTACCGTGGAGCGGTACAGCGTGAAATAGTCAGATTGCTTACCGGAACCGAACACCGTAAGGTTGGGTTCATTCCACACCTCGAAAAACCATTTGCCAACTTCGACCGAACCGTATCGATCAATCCAGTGCCGCACGAGTTTGTTGATGAGGGTCGCCCACTCTGCGGGGGCTCTTGGCGCACTGACGTTGGCTCGATAGTGAAACGCGGTCTTGCCGCTCGATGACAGCGCATCGGGCGTGAAGCTCAACTCAACGAATGGCCGCATTCCGATCGACAGGATGTAATCCATGATTCGATCAGTATTGAAGAAGGAGTAAAGCCACTTCTCATCCTGGCAGATGAGCGTGTCCATGGGATCGGACAGCAGTCCATGGAAGCGCACATGCTGTACGCCCAGTTCGCGGTGACTCCGCGCGAGTTGCGTCTGCCAATCGGCGCGCAGCGCCAGTGCGGCGTGACCGCTGCCAATCGTGTGCTCCCAGACATGCTGTAGCGGCGTACTCGGGCCGGACAGTTTACACGAGAATTCCGGCATCACGCTACCACAGACGGCGCCGGGGATTTCTCTGCATCCCGACCGCAGTCATGACGCCGAGAAATCCGACTGCAGCTAGAAATCGGAGCGGCCGCTTGTGTTCATCGAGCCACAATTCTGGACTGTACGCATGCGCGCGGCTGTCGAACGTGCCACGCGCGCCGTGGTCTCCGGCAACCGGCGCCCAGAGGTCATTTGGCGCGTTCGGATCTGCCGGCTCCGAAGTCTGCTGTGAAGCGTAGCCGGTCTTGCCGAGATAACGATCAAGCAGTCCCGGGATAAACTTGTTGGCGCCGATAGCTGCGACAGTCGGCATTCCTACCCAGACCTCCCGCTTCCGGTGGTGTGCCGCCCAATAGATCGCACCTGCGGCGACTTCGGGCTCATAGATCGGCGGGACGGGCTGCGCCTTATGAGGCAGCCGCGACTTGACCCAGCCAAACTGTGGCGTGTTGAGAGCCGGCATCTGCACCATCGTGATGTGCACATTGCTCCGATCGTGAATCAACTCACATCTGATCGAATCCGTGAATCCTGCGATCGCATGCTTGGCGCCACAGTATGCGGATTGCAACGGGATGCTGCGATATGCGAGCGCGGAACCAACCTGCACAATGGATCCGCGATTGCGCGGCAACATGCGCTTCAGTGCTGACATCGTACCGTACACGTAGCCGAGATAAGTAACCTCGGTAACGCGCTTGAATTCAGCGGCTGTCATCTCCTTGAACGGCGAGAATACCGACGTCATGGCGTCATTTACCCATATATCGATGGGGCCGAACTGTTCCTCCACCTGTGATGCCGCCGCCTCGACGGCGTCGGCATCAGCAACATCAACCGGCAATACGATCGCCCTTCCACCTGCCTGTTCGACATCACGCTTCGCGCCTTCCAAGCCGTCATTTCCCCGGGCAATCAATCCGATATGCGCACCCCGTTTGGCAAAAGCGCGAACGGTTGCCCGACCGACACCGGCAGAAGCTCCGGTTATTACGACTACTTCAGTACCGCTCATTGAACTTTGCTCCGACTTGATTCACTCATAACGATGCCAGCAATCACGAACGACAGCGCAGCCGATAACAGGCATAATGTGCACCACGCATGGAAATAGCTCCACTGCAGTGCGATCAGGACGACACTCGCGAGTGCGAAGATCGTTACAACGCTTTTGTAAACCGCACTTACCCACCCGGGGGAACGTGCGCGTACGGCAACGCACAAAACTTCGATCAGATAGCCAACCGCGCCAAGTGCCGCATCGGGGATTGGCAGTGAACGCGCGAGACTTGAGTGGAGGATGAGTTCGCTACCGTTTCCAAAAAGCGGTTCCCACACTGTCGCCAGGACCTGCAATTGATAGAGCGCGAGGTATGATGCGATCGCAAATCCGGCCAGTGCGAGCCCCGCGAGCAATGCGCTGCGAGTGTGCAATGAGTGATCGGGTGTTGGCATCATGTGTGAGGCCTGTCCGTGCGGTCGCGTGATATGCGGGTTAGCGGAGCGTGTAGAGATACGCTGCGATATCGCGAGCCTGCCCCTCGGTCACGCCGAGGTTGGGCATGGCGGTCTTCGGCTCGATGGACTGAGGGTTGCGAATCCACTGTATCAGGGACGCCGTCGTGTTCGGCACTTCGCCGGCGATGAAAACACGACCCGCGAAATCGGCGAGCGGCGGTCCGACCATCCCGCGCGTGGCTCTGATCCCCGGAATCGTGTGGCACGCAGCACAACCGAGAGTTTGAATAGCTGCTTTCCCGCGATTCGCATTGCCTCCGGCGACTTGGTGGCTCGGTTGCCCGGTCGCGTTGGTATCGGCGGGTGCACTTGCACTGTCCCCACTATGACATGCTGGAAGGAGGCATGCGAGGAATATGGCGGGAAGAAGGGCCCGCGCTTTCCGCGAGACGTACCGATCATCTTCACCTCGCATCATGCGCCTTTGGTATGATTGTGCGGATTGGGATGTCGATCGGAGGGCCATGTTCCGTATGCCGACTGCCGCGTGAATTATCGAGCGAACGGTGCTCGAATTCGCGTGGAGCGTCGGTCTCGAGCCATTTCACGAAGAACCAGCACGCCGCGCCAACGTATACAATGCTTGCTGGCACCCACATTATCACTCCGGCGAGTTGCTGATCCTGAAGTGGCGTCAGATGCCATGCAGCTGTGGTTGTCAGATGACCGGCGTACCATGGATATCGGGCCAGTGTCAGGATGGCACCGAGCGCGCTCATCAGCAGCCCGGCTGTCGATACGTAAACAACGCTCATGCCGTAGCTCAATCTCCTGCGCGCGGCGGGTTGCAATACGGCCCACCAGAACAGAACCGCTGTGCTGAGAAAGCAGAAGTGTTCCAGAGCATGCACGGCTTCGTTGTCGAGCGCCCAGCCGTACGGCGCCGGGATGTGCCAGAAGAAGAGTGCCGCCATGTGGAGTGCCCAGGCCGCGGCAGGACTGACGATAAAGACAACAACTGCGCGTGTGTTGGTCGAGCGCATCCACCAGTGAGTGACCCCTCGTCGCGCGTTATGTGGAATGGCCCACAGCATGGGTAGCAACGGCTCTCCGAGCACGATGAGCGGGGCAGCTACGAGTATGAGTAGCAGATGCTGAGTCATGTGCGCCGAGAAGAGGTCGTCGCCCATTGCGTCAATCGGCGAGATGAGCGCGATCAGGATGGTGATCAGGCCACCAGAAAACGCCCGGATCTGAGGCGCGCGAATTCCACGACCGCGACCTGCAGATTGCCAGAGAGCGCGAACTCCGCAACCGTACCACAGTGCGGAGATTGCAACTGGTATAAGGACACCGGGCTCGAAGTTCCAGGCCGACCACACGTTTGCGGGATCAAGCGCCATAGCTGCACGCCGGCACAATAAACAGTGGCATCGCGCTCATGATTAATGCGAACAGAAAGAGGCCGCTGACGAGCATGCCAGCGTAAGCCATGAAGTGTGTTCTTGCGGGTCTGTTTTCAAGCAAGCCTCTGGGTTCCGCCGCCAACTCGCCGCGACTGCGGCGCCACGTCGATATTGCAGTTGCGCCGGCCGCAAGTGTTATCAGTATCATCAGTGCGTTGATGGCGACGGCGACTGCCCACGCGCGCCCACTAGTTGGCGTTCCGAGTGGCAGCTTGCCCGGATAGCAGGCGTGCGCCATCAACGGATAGTTGATAAGCAACTGCAGACTCCACGCAGCCGGTCCGCCGAAGAGGCCGAACCAGAGGAACGCATGATGTACATCGGGGGTCGGCGGTGCAGGTTGCATCGTCGGCTGTTGCAGTGCCTCATTGGCTGAGCGACTCATCACGTTCTTATCCCAGCCGCGGTGAGAGATATAACGATGCGAACACCACAATCCAGACGACGTCCACGAAATGCCAGTATAAGGCGATGTTTGACACCGCGAGGTGATGCTTCTCGGAGAAGTGACCGCACCAGGCGCGCACCTGAATTACGATGTTCATCAGCAATCCAACGAATACGTGCGCGCCATGAAAGCCGGTTATTGTAAAGAACAGTGACCCGTACGCACCTGAATCGGGGGAGAACGTCTGATGAGAATACTCAATGGCCTGGAGTGCAAGGAAGGCAATGCCAAGGATGAGTGTCATCAGCAAACCGAGTCTCAACTGTGTCTGGTTTCCTTTGCGGATGCCGATCTCACTCCACCATATTGTCGCGCTGCTTGCTATGAGAATGAATGTGTTCGGCAGCGCGAGGTGCAGCGACGGAGCGCCAGCTGGCGGCCATGCACCTGGAGCCATGGACGCGAGGTAGAAATAGGCGAACAGGAGATATGCGAAAAACGATGCTTCGGTCGCGATGACCAGTATCATTCCCAATCGACCGGGCGAACGAGCGTCCGCGTCGGCGATTGGGAGATCGTCAAGCAGTGTACTCGCTGCCATGGCTATGACTCCACCGGAAGCAGCCTTGAGTGATCATCCGGAGGAGCGCTTGGCCAAAACCATCCTGTCATGGTAGTAGCAAGACCCACTGCACCGATGATTGCCAGCCACCAGAGACTCGTAAGAATCCCATAGAAAAAGACGAGAAGCGCAGATGAAAGCAGGAATGGCCATATGGAGTCCTCCGGCATCAGGAGGACCTCCTGTGGCCTGGAGTCCAGCATGGATGTGCCGATCGTTTCGCGGCCATCCTCGAGTACCGGCAATTCAGAGCCTGTAGTCGAAGGCGCTTCTCCCAACCGTTCCGCCCAGAGCGGGTGGCGACTGCGGACGACGGGGATCACGGCAAAGTTGTATGGCGGGGGTGGTGAGGAAACAGACCATTCAAGTGTCGGGGCATCCCAGGGATTGTTCCCTGCGATAGCGCCATGTTTCAGGCTGCGGAAGAAGTCGAAGATGAAGAGACCAACACCGAGTGCGAAGATGTAAGCTCCGACTGTGGTAATGACATTCAGGTCCGTCCAGCCGAGCCCGGCTTGATACGTGTAGATACGACGCGGCATTCCAAGCATGCCAGTAATGTGCATCGGAAAGAACGCAACGTTCGCTCCAATGAACATGAGCCAGAATACCCAGCGTCCGATACGTTCGCTGAGCATGCGACCAGTCATTTTTGGCAGCCAGTAATACAGCGCACCAAACACTGGGAACACATTAATCCCAACGAGGACATAGTGAATATGTGCCACGATGAAGTAACTGTCGGTGAGCTGCCAGTCGAACGGTACAGGCGCGGTCATGACGCCGTTGATGCCGCCGATGACGAAGAGAATTATGAACCCACCCAGAAACAGAAGCGGTGTCCGGAACATTGGGCGGCCGTGCCAGAGAGTCGCGATCCACGCGAAGATTGACACACCGCTCGGGATCGCGATCATCATGCTGGCGGCGCTGAAGAACGTCATTGCCATCTGCGGCAATCCGGTCGCGAACATGTGGTGTACCCACACACCGAAGCCGAGTATGGCAGTGGTGATCGTGGACAGAACGACAAACGTGTAGCCGACAAGCGGGCGCCGCGCGAACGTCGGGATCATGTCCGAAGCAAGTCCGATCGCCGGCAACACCACGATGTAAACCCAGGGATGGCCGAACATCCAGAACAGATGCTGCCAGAGTAGCGGTTGGCCGCCGCTGGCTGCATCGAAGAAATGCATCCCGAAGTGTCGGTCGAAAAAGAGCAATATGCATGCGGCCGTGAGGGCGGGTGCCGCGAATACGATCATTACCGACGCACTGAGCGTTCCCCATAGAATTACCGGAACACGATTCAACGACATCCCCGGCGCGCGGAGCTTGAAAAAAGTCACGACGAAGTTGATCGCGCCGATCGTGGTCGAGATCGAGAGGAAAATCATGCCGAGCGCATAGAAATCCATGTTCAGTCCCGGCGAGTACGCAAGCTCGGTCATCGGGACGTATGCAAACCAGCCACCATCGGGGGCCTGCCCGATGAGCACGCTCGAGTATATAAAGATTCCGGACATAACGAATGTCCAATAGCTCAATGCGTTGACGCGCGGAAAGGCCATATCACGCGCTCCGATCATCAGAGGCCAGAGGTAGTTGCTGAAACCGGACAGGATTGGGGACGCGAAGAGGAAAATCATCGTCACGCCGTGCATTGTGAAAAGCTGGTTGTACGCTTCTGGTGACAGAAGGTGCATTTCAGGGCGGCTCAACTGCCAGCGCATGACCGAGGCGGCGAGTCCCCCAAGCAGAAAAAACACGAATGCCGTAATGAGATACCGCTTGCCGATTGTCTTATGATCGACAGTTCCTAAAACACCAAACAGACCCGGGCGCGTCTCCCAGATCCTGTTCAGTTGTTCAGTCGATTCCATCGGCGCGGTTGTGACAGCCACACATCCTCCTGCGACGTTCAGTCGCTACTTCAGCGTTTCCAGATATGCGAGCAGTGTTTTGAGGTCCTGCGACGAGAGTTTCATTGCAGGCATTCCACTTCCAGGTTTGAGCGCTTGCGCGTTTGATATCCACCCGGCAAGATTGCCGCGCGTATTCGTAAGGGTGCCAGCGGCAATCAGATTTCTGCTCGCCAGATGTGTAAGGTCAGGTCCGATGCGGCCTTGCGCATCCGTTCCTCGAATGGAATGGCACGCAGCGCATCCCGATCGTCTGAAGGTGTCGAGGCCACGTGCAATCAGTGTATCTGTCGCAGTATCTGTCGCAACAGCAGCAGGTTGTCGCTGGATGGCCAGCCAGCTTCGAAAGGCCTCCGGAGATTCCGCCACGACAGTGAAATTCATGTGTGAGTGCTGCAGTCCACAATACTCGGCGCATTCGCCCCAATAGACTCCAGGTTTGTCCGCCTGTATCCACATCGTGTTGCGCGAGCCGGGAATCACGTCCGTCTTTCCCGCGAGTCTAGGCACCCAGAAGCTGTGTATGACGTCGGCGGAGAGAAGAACAAGTCGTACCGGCTCACCTACCGGCACGTGTATCTCGTTCGCCGTGATGGCCGTCTCGCTGGAGTCGGCCTCAACGTACTTGGCTTCCCACCACCATCGATGTCCGGTTACTTCTATCGTCGCCACCGCCTTTCGAGGTGGGCTCGATACTTCCGCTTGTATCACGAGGGTGACGAGAAACGTAAAAAATAGAATGACAGCTGGTATCGCAATGCCACCGATCAGAATCCAGCGCACTGCGTGATCCGATCCGGAATACTCGAGTGTACTTTCGTCGGATTCAGCAATCCGTTTGCGGCGACGAGTAAGCGCCATGACCAGCAGAACAGACACCACGGCTAGAACTGCGCACCCCACAATGGTGAACACCCACCCTAGCACAGCAATGCGATCGGCGGCGAGACCGTATGTGCCGAAAATCGCTGGCGCGCGTGCACATGACGCAGTCGTGAGTATGAGTCCGGCGGTCACCGCGACGCGCGGGAACGACCTGTTCGAGCCGTGCAGGGAGGAGAATGGTGTAGGCCTGAGCATAGCATCGGCTTGCGCGGGCGGAGTTCTCCGCGCACGCTTCAGGGAATCTCTAGCGCAAGTCCGCTTACACGTCATGTGTAATCAAGCCATGCGCGCTTGGCCGGGAGGGTCGTCTGGCGCACTGGATAGTTGTTTGCGAATGGCGGCAGGATTCTAACGGTGTCGAAGCCACCTGGCCTGTCACCCTCGCCCGTCTGCGCAAAAGTCGGGCCCGTACTCGTCCGGAAGGGTACGACGTCGAGATTGCCTGTATATGCAGAGCGTACAGCGACGCATGCCACTCATTCGCCGCGAAGAAATCACTTCGGTATGACCTATGCGAACTCGGTCTGCACTACGAACTCGAACATGCGCAGGATTGTCGCAATGGATGGACTTAAATGAGTGAAACAGCCGGCGATTTTCTCATGCAGCGGCTTACAGAATGGGGAATTCAGCGGATCTTCGGCTACCCGGGAGATGGCATCAATGGTCTGATATCGGCGATTGACCGCACGGAAGGCAAGATCGACTTCATACAGGTGAGACACGAAGAACAGGCCGCTTTCATGGCGTCTGCGCATGCCAAGTTTACGCGCGAGCTGGGGGTTTGCCTGGCGACATCCGGCCCCGGCGCCATCCATCTGCTCAATGGTTTGTACGATGCAAAGATGGATCACCAGCCTGTACTCGCGATTGTCGGTCAGGCCTCCACGATGGCGCTCGGCGGCAGCTACCAGCAGGAAGTCGATCTGAACTCGCTGTTCAAGGATGTCGCGAGCGAATATTGCTTTACCGTGTCGAACCCTGCCGCGATGAGACACGTAGTGGATCGCGCCATACGAATTGCAATGGCGACGCGCTCCGTGACGTGCGTTATCGTACCGAAAGACGTTGCTGAGATGGAGGCAATCCCGAATCCAGGACACATACACAACACGGTGCACACCGGAGTCGGATTCTCGTATCCGCGCATTCTCCCCAGGGACGAGGACCTTCAGCGCGCAGCCGCAGTGCTCAATGAGGGCAGCAAAGTAGCGTTGCTCGTTGGCGCTGGGGCGATGTATGCGACCGACGAAGTCATCGCTCTAGCCGATCGGCTCGGTGCGGGCGCGGCTAAGGCTCTCCTGGGTAAGGCGGTGCTTCCCGACGACCTGCCATGGGTGACCGGGACCATTGGTCTTCTCGGCACCCGTCCCAGTAACGATATGATGAATGAATGCGACACGTTGCTGATGATTGGATCGACATTCCCGTACGGGGAATTCCTTCCAAAGGAAGGACAGGCGCGCGGCGTACAGATCGACGTGAACGGCAAGAACCTGAGCCTGCGATACCCGATGGAAGTGAATCTTCCAGGTGACGCCGGCGATACGCTTCGTGCGCTACTGCCACTTCTCATACAGAAAACCGACACATCGTGGCGCGATCGTATTGCCTCCAACCGTGAAGAGTGGAAAGAGATCGACGCGAAGACCGCGGCAGTACGCGCGCACCCGATCAATCCGGCCCTCCTCTTCCTTGAGTTGTCGCGGCGACTCCCCGACAACTGCATCCTCAGTGGCGACGCCGGCACAGCAACGAACTGGCTCGCCAGGTACCTCCAGATGCGACGCGGGATGAAGTTTGCACTTTCGGGCAGCCTTGCGACCATGGGACCCGCGGTACCATACGCCATTGCGGCCAAGTTTGCCTATCCGGATCGCGTTGCAATCGCGATGACAGGTGACGGCGCGATGCAGATGAATGGAATCAACGAATTGATCACCGTTGCCAAATACTGGAAACGCTGGAGCGACCCGCGGATCATCTTCCTGGTACTCAACAACAGGGATCTCAACCAGGTGTCGTGGGAGATGCGCGTGGAGAACGGTGATCCCAAGTTTGACGCGTCACAGGACCTGCCCGATTTCCCCTATGCACGATACGCCGAGTTGCTTGGTTTCAAGGGGATTCGCGTTGACGAGCCAAAGCGGATTGGTGCCGCGTGGGACGAAGCGCTCTCGGCTGACCGCCCCGTAGTGATTGAGGCGATTACCGATCCGGACGTATCGATTCTGCCGCCGCACATCAGTTTCAAGCAGGCCAAGAATCTGATGACAGCACTTGTGAAAGACGATCCAGACAGAAAAGGGATCATAATCGAGGGGACAAAGGAAGTTCTCGCCGAGATATTCCACGGAATAACGCACAGGCATTAGGATGGGACGCGCGCGCGCAATGGGAAGCGCGATTCCGATCGAGCAGGTCACCGTCTCGGCGTACCGCGTCCCGACGGATGTCCCGGTGGAGTCGGATGGCTCGCTCGAATGGGACTCCACGACGATGGTGCTTGTCGAGGTGTGTGCGGGAGATGTGACCGGCATAGGCTACACGTACGCTGACGCGGCTACCGCCGTAGTAATCCGCGACACACTCGCGCGAGAAGTATGCGGCATGGACGCAATGGCGACCGGCAAGTGTTGGGCAGCCATGGTGGCGTCAATACGTAACCTCGGCCGGCCTGGCATCGCTGCAATGGCGATCTCCGCGCTGGATGTAGCCTTGTGGGACCTGAAGGCCAAATTGCTTGACGTTGCACTCGTCACATTGATCGGCCCGGTTCGCGAAGAAGTCCCCGTGTACGGGAGCGGCGGTTTCACATCGTATTCCGTATCGCAGCTTCAAAGCCAGCTGGACGGTTGGGTGCGTGACGGTATTACTCGCGTAAAGATGAAAATCGGGCGCGACGCAGAAGCCGATGTTCTGCGGATCGCATCTGCTCGCCAGGCGATTGGCAATAGTGCCGAGCTGTTTGTCGATGCAAATGGCGCGTATCCACGGAAACTGGCGCTGGCGCAGGCCGAGCGTTTTGTGGACTCGCAGGTAAGCTGGTTCGAAGAACCCGTGTATCATCTCGATCTGGAAGGTTTAAGACTGTGTCGGGATCGCGCACCTGCGACGATGGAAATATCGGTTGGTGAATACGGGTATGACCCGATGGATTTCGTACATCTGATAGAAGCCGGCGCGATGGACGTGCTTCAGGCTGATGCCTCACGCTGCGAAGGAATCACGGGGCTCATGCTCGTGGATTCGCTGTGTGATGCACACAGCATCCCGCTGTCCACACACTGCGCTCCGTCCCTGCACGCGCATCCCGCGTGTGCGGCAAAGAGAGTGCGGCATGTGGAATATTTTCACGACCACGTGCGAATAGAGAAGATGTTCTTTGATGGTGTCCTAACGCCGGTAGGGGGTGCACTGTGCCCCGACGTGTCGCGGCCGGGACTTGGCCTTGCGTTCAAGCATACCGACGCTGCCCCGTACGCACTCTGACCCGATTATGAGGAACCGTGAAGCAGTGATGATACAACCATGACGAAGCTCAGCAACGCGGCGCCGAAGGTTCGACAACGGGCGCCGCTACCAACCGCAGGCCCGAATCTTCCCTCACCGCCGCCGCGGCCCGATGCAATTCACGCGCACGAATCGAGCGCCGACCTTGCGGCCCTCGCCGGCGCACTTCAAAACGCAGTACGAGGAGAAGTCAGATTCGATGATGGGGATCGGGCGCTTTATTCCACCGATGCGTCAAACTACCGGCAGATACCGATCGGCATAGTGATTCCTCACGATGCGGACGATGTCGTCGCTGCGGTGGCAGTGTGCCGGAAATATTCTGTCCCTATCGTCGCTCGTGGTGGGGCGACCGATCTCGCGGGCTCGACGTGCAATGCGGCGGTGGTGCTCGACATGAGCAAGTACATGAATCACATCCTGGAAATCAACTGGGATGAGAAATGGGCCCGGGTCGAGCCAGGAACTGTACTCGATGATCTGCGTGATCGCGCCGAGGAACGACATCTGACATTCGGCCCCGATCCGGCAACGCACAATCGCAATACTCTTGGTGGAATGATCGGCAACAACTCGTGTGGCATGCACGCGCAGATGGCGGGCAAGGTGGAGGAGAACACCGAAGAGCTCGAGATCCTCACCTATGACGGCCAGCGAATGTGGGTGGGTCCAGTGAGCGATACCGAACTCGAAAAGATCATCGCGGAGGGCGGGCGTCGCGGGGAGATCTATTCGCGACTCAAGGGGATACGAGACCAGTACGCCGACGAGATCAGAAAGCGGTTCCCGGACATACCGCGACTTGTATCCGGCTATCCGTTGCAGCAGTTGTTGCCGGAAAATGGATTCAACGTGGCCCGTGCACTCGTGGGCACCGAGAACACTTGCGTCACCGTGCTTCAGGCCAAGCTACGACTGGTTCACAGTCCGCCATCGCGCACGCTCGTCGTGTTCGGCTTCGATACGATCTTCGACGCGGGAGATCAGGTGACGTTCTGCAACGGGCACCACCCGATCGCGCTGGAAGGGATCGATGCCAGCATGTTCACGTACATGCAGGACAAGCACATGTCCACCACGGGGCGCGCCATGCTCCCGGATGGCAATGCGTGGCTTGTCGTCGAGTTCGGCGCGGAAACGGACGAAGCAGCGGACAGGCAGGCGCATGATCTGATGGACGCTTTTCGCTCAACGAAGACACCACCCACGATGAAGCTCTTTGATGACGAGGAAGAAGAGAAGCGACTTTGGGAGATTCGTGAGTCGGGACTTGGCGCCACATCCAAGATTCCACATGAACCGGATTTCTATCCCGGATGGGAAGACTCAGCCGTTGCTCCCAAAGACGTAGGCAATTATCTACGTCAACTCCAGGAGCTGTTCAACAAGTACGGATATACGGCATCGCTGTACGGTCACTTTGGTCAGGGTTGCATCCACTGCAGTATCGATTTTGACCTCTACACGGCAGAGGGCATCGCGCACTGGAAAAAGTTCCTTACCGAAGCGGCGCACCTGTGCACCTCATATGGCGGCTCGCTATCCGGCGAGCATGGTGACGGGCAGGCGCGCGGCTCGCTGCTCCCGATCATGTTCGGCGACGAGATCATGAAGGCGTTCCGTGAGTTCAAAGCGATCTGGGACCCTGAAGGGAAGATGAACCCTGGCAAGGTGATCGATGCATACGCCGTGGATGAGAACCTGCGCTGGGGAACGCACTACCACCCGTGGGAACCAGAGACCCACTTTGCATTTCCTTCAGACGAGGGGAATTTCTCTTACGCCGCCAACCGCTGCGTAGGATCAGGCAAGTGCCGCAAGCACGATGGCGGCACAATGTGTCCGAGCTACATGGTAACGCGCGAGGAGCGCTACTCCACGCGCGGTCGCTCGCGCTTGTTGTTCGAGATGCTGGAAGGAAATCCGTTGAAAAATGGTTGGCGCGACGAGTCCGTACACGAAGCTCTCGATCTGTGTCTTTCATGCAAGGCGTGCCGAAGTGAGTGTCCCGTGAACGTGGACATGGCCACTTACAAGTCGGAATTCCTGTCGCACTATTTCAAGGGACACTTGCGGCCCGTCGCGCACTACGCGTTCGGGCTCATGTACTGCTGGGCGCGTGTCGCGTCACACATGCCGCGTGTCGCGAACTTCTTCACCCAGACACCTGGGCTCCGAAGCGTTGCAAAATTTGTCGCGACGATGGCACCGGAGCGCAGCATTCCTCGTTTCGCGAACCAGACGTTCAAGGCCTGGTTCAAGTCTCGCCCAATAAAAAACGCTGGCGCAAAGCAGGTATTACTTTGGGCCGATACGTGGAATAATCACTTTCACCCCGACACTGCAATTGCTGGGGTGGAGGTCCTCGAAGCTGCAGGCTTCCAGGTGATCGTTCCCGAAGCCTCATTATGTTGCGGTCGCCCGCTGTACGACTATGGGATGCTCAAGACCGCGAAACGCCTGCTGCGCGAGATCCTGCAAGAACTGCGGCCGCAAATCCAGGCCGGCATGTGCGTCGTTGGGCTGGAACCAAGCTGTGTGTCCGTTTTCCGCGACGAACTCGTCAATCTCATTACCGATGATGAGGACGCCAAACGACTGAGCGCACAGACTTTCCTGCTGACAGAATTCCTGACTGAGAAAGTCCCTGACTTCTCCATACCGAAGCTGCACAGGAAGGTACTGGTCCACGGGCACTGTCATCAGAGATCGGTGCTCAGGTTCGACGACGAAATCACAACGCTCAAGAAACTCGGCGTGGACTACACAGTACTGGACTCAGGCTGCTGCGGAATGGCCGGAGCGTTTGGTTTCGAGCGTGGTGATCATTACGATGTGGCGATTAAATGCGGCGAGCGCGTTCTGCTTCCGGAAGTGCGCAAGGCTGACCCGGATACTCTGATAGTGACGAACGGATTCAGCTGTCGTGAGCAGATTTCGCAGACTACGGACAGACGCGCAGTTCACATTGCTCAGGTGATAAAGATGGCGCTTGACCAGGGCGCCTGACTAATACTCGTAAGTTACCGTGCGGTCGAACTGGCGGGACCGTCTGTTTGCGTGAGTCTTTTGCGCAGGACATGCCGTTGCACCTTGCCGGATGCGGTCCGCGGTAGAGGTGCAGTAACGATGCGAATGTCCCGGGGCGTCTTGTACCCAGCGAGCAATGTGCGGCAGTGCACGCGCAGCTCGTCCGTAGTCGAGGGATCCACGCCGTCCGGTGCATCTGAAAGTCGCACGAATGCGATCACGCACTGGCCCCAGGTTGTATCCGGTATGCCGATGACCGCTGCTTCGACAACGCTCGGATGGGAAAGCAGTGCGGCCTCGACTTCTGCAGGGTAGACATTCTCCCCGCCGGTGACGATCAGATCGCTGCGCCGATCGAGAACGCGTAAATAGCCGTCGGCATCGAGCGTGCCGACATCGCCGGTGTGCAACCAGCCATCAACGATGGTACGCTCTGTCACCTCGGGTCGACCCGCATATCCGGCCATCACAACGGGACCGCGCACGAGAATTTCACCGGGCTCGCCAGCTGGTGTGTCCTTATCGTCCATGACTACGCGAATTTCATTCGGGTAGATCGCACGACCCGCCGTACCGAGCTTTCGGAGTGCATCGCCGGGTGTGAGAGTGGCAACTTGTGATGTTGTTTCCGTCAGGCCGTATGTCTGTGAAACGGGAATGCCGAGCCGTGCACACCGCTCGAGGACAGGTTGCGGTGCCGGTCCGCCGCCGAGTAGCACACAGCGTAGCGACGATGGATACGGTCTGTCCTCGTGCGCGTCCAGCATTCGCTGCAGCATGATGAGCACGACAGATATGATGGTTACACCATCCTCGTCGAGCGCTCTGTTTGCCGCTACCGCATCGAAGCCGCCGTGAACGACAGCGGTTATTCCGTAGATCGCAGATCGCAACAGGATTGAAAGCCCACCCACATGGAATAGCGGCATGCACGCGAGCCATCTATCATCGATGTGAGTGCCGAGGTTGAGCGCGGAGCCAATAGCGCTCCACCAGAAATTGCCAACAGTCAGCATCGCACCCTTCGGCTGGCCGGTCGTGCCCGATGTATAGATTATCGCGAGCACTGCGTTGGGATCGTGTGCGAAGTGCAATGTTGCATCTCTACTCGTGCGCGAATCGAGCCTCTCACATCGCGCTTCCGACGCGGCCGGATCATCGATGCTCACAACGATCAGATCCGGCTGCTCTGCGCGCGTCCGCTCTGCAAGTTTGACGGTGCGTCCATCGACTACAAGTAATTGTGCGTGGGAGTCGGCGATCTGCCACGCGAGTTCGGCGGCACCGAGCCTGACGTTGAGCGGGACAAGCGTGGCGCCAATTCGAAGCGTCGCGTGAATCAACAACGCGGCACCGGCGCCGTTGTTGAGCAGCATCGCGACTCGATCGTTCTCCTTGATGCCCCAACCGCCGAGCATCTGTGCGGTACTCGTTACGTCTGCGTCAAGCTCCGCATACGTCCATGTGCGTCCATCAGCGACGAGCGCCGGTCGCGACGGCGTGTTGGCAGCGCGGTAGGAGATCCAGTCGGTGAGTGGCACCGGTTCGGGCAACGGTGTCATCGCGATCTGTTGGTGGACTCCTTGGTAGAGCGTGGGCACGTTCAGGCGAATGACGTTCGCGCGAATATCAGGCCGGCTGTGAAGAGCAGCCCAAACGACAGAAGCAGAAGACCGCTGCGCTTGAGCATCGGGTTGAGATCGCGCCCTGTGAGACCGCGAAGCACCTGTCGCACCAGAACGAAGGCAAGCGGTGCGGAGATCCACGGAAGCAGCAACCAGCGTTGCCTGGAAATCCCGGTGAAGGTCATCACGCCAGGAACGCCATACGCGAGCAACGCGAACAGCGCGTACTGGTATCGCGTTGCGCGATCGCCAAGCCGGACAGCCAGTGTGATCTTTCCGGCTGTGAGATCAGTCGGCAGGTCACGGAGGTTGTTGATCACAAGGATGTTCGTCACGAGGAATCCAACGGGGAGCGACGCGAGCAGTGCGACGGTGCTCCACGTACCAGTTTGCAGGTACGCCGTGCCAGTGACCGCAACAACGCCGAAGAATAAAAATACGAATACGTCACCAAGGCCATGATAGCCGAATGGCCATGGGCCGCCGGTGTATGCGAGGCCGCATCCTATGGATAGTGCACCAATCAGAATAATTGGCCAGCCTCCTATCCAGGCGAGATAACATCCCAGTAAGGCGGCCAATCCAAATGCGACCACGATTCCACGACGAACAGACTCATGGCTGATAAGTCCGCTCTGCGTCACACGTACGGGCCCGAGTCGACCATCGTGATCGGCGCCGCGGTGAAAATCCGAGTAATCGTTCGCGAAGTTGGTTCCGATCTGAATCAGCAGCGCAGCGACGAGAGTGGCCGCAAAAACGAGCGGAAGGATATGTCCCCGCTCGTACAATGCGACTCCGCCGCCCACAATTACCGGTACTGCTGCCGCTGGCAGCGTCGCTGGTCGTGACGCGAGCAACCACGCATGAGCCGGCTGCTGTCCAGCGTTATCGGGTACGGAGACAGCGCTCACGGAAACCGTGGAAACTTTGACCAGTCTGGCGGGCGCTTCTCGAGGAATGCGTTCTTGCCTTCCTTTGCCTCTTCGGTGAGGTAGTAGAGCAGCGTCGCATCGCCAGCCAGTTGCTGAAGACCAGCCTGACCATCGGTGTCCACGTTGAATGAAGCCTTGAGAAAACGAATTGCAGTCGGGCTCTTCTGCATGATCTCTCTTGCCCACTGCATCGCCTCGTCGTGCAGTTGCGCGAGCGGAACCACGGTATTCACGAGTCCCATGTCGAGCGCTTCCTGCGCACTGTACTGACGGCAGAGATACCAGATCTCTCGCGCCTTCTTGTGCCCGACAACGCGAGCGAGATACGCGGTGCCATAACCACCGTCGAAACTGCCGACGCGCGGGCCAGCCTGGCCGAACCTTGCATTGTCGGCTGCAATGGTGAGATCGCAAACCAGGTGCAGCACATGACCGCCTCCAACCGCGAATCCTGCGACTACAGCGATCACCGGTTTCGGCAGATACTTGATCTGCTTCTGCACATCGAGGATGTTGAGGCGCGGCACCAGGTCGGTTTCTCCGACATAGCCGCCGTGTCCGCGCACGCGCTGGTCGCCGCCGGAGCAGAAGGCCTGATCGCCCTCGCCGGTCAACAGGACGACTCCGGTCGTCATGTCGTCGCGCGCGTGGTTGAACGCGTCAATCATTTCGCCGACGGTCTCGGGGCGGAATGCATTGTGGACTTCGGGGCGGTTGATGGTGATCTTGGCGATCCCCTCGTCACCAGCCTTTTCATAGCGAATGTCCTTGTATTCCTTGATGGTTTTCCAATCGACGTTCATGCTTTCTCCTAAAGGTCCTCGCGGCTCACGGAAGCGTCGTGCGTGACGCCGGCCGCGACTGTCAACTTATCGTCCTGGTGCACCGCGCGAAGGCGGTCAGCCAGAGTTCAGCTTACAAGGTATCAGGCCCAGCCGGCACCTTGTCGAGCCAGCCCGCCAAGAGCGCCCTCGACAAGCTCTTCGAATCGTTTCGGCCGCTCCAGGTGGGTCATGTGACCAGCCCCCTGCACTATATCAAATTCTGCCCGCGGGACCGAAGCCCGCATAAGGCCGCCCAGCTCGACGTATTTTGTGTCCAGTTCGCCGGCAATGATTCGAACATCTGTTCGAAGACCCGCTAGCTCATTAATGACGGGTGGGTCGGCCGCCGAGCCTGCGCCACGGAGGCTGTTAGCCAGGCCCTGAACCCGGTTCCCCAAACGCTCGGCGCGCAGCCGTTCGAGTGCGGGCACCGGTACACCGCCCAGGCTCGCCCAGAGCGGAAGTTGCTCCCATCTCTCGACGAAGGCGGTGATCCCTTCGCGCTCAATGAAATCGGCGAGTTCCATATCAGATGCGATTCGACTTTCGCGCTCGTGCGGATCTGCGATTCCGGGTGACGTACTCTCGAGAATCAATCCGGCAACTCGATCAGGATGACGGAGCGTAAAGCGCAAAGCCGCGCGGCCACCCATGGAATAGCCGAGTATGGCCGCTCGTGATACGGCAAGCGAATCGAGAATGTCGCGAAGATCGTCGGCAAACCGGTTCAGTGAATAACGTCGAGGGTCGGTTGGCGCATCAGACTTTCCGTGGCCAGCAAGGTCAACCGCGATTGTTGTGTATCGATCGCAGAGCGTCGATTGCAGCTCTGCCCAGGTTTCTGCCGAACCCGTGAAGCCGTGCAGAAGAACTACAGCTGGCCCGGAGCCCGATCGCACAATGTGGAATCGGATGCCGTCCGGAACGGTCAACTCCAGATGCTCCTTCGCGCAGGTCACTCTACCGCAGTGACAGCGACTGCTACGCGCTCCCATACCTCGCGGTGGAGTTGCACGTTGCGCGCGCGATCAGTGCGGATTTCAACGATGTGCAGCCCGTCAGCTTTGATACACGCTGCAACGGCGTCGCGTAGCGAGCTGACCGAATCGACCTTGCGGTAACTGGCGCCGTAAAGCGCAGCCGCAGAATCGAACTGAAGTCCGTGTGGCGTCCCGAAGAGTTGCTCGAAATGTTCCGGCGCTGCAGCTTGCGGAAGGAAAGAGAATATCCCACCGCCATCGTTGTTCAGTACAACAATAGTTGCGTCGAGTTTGTGCAGCTTCGCGGCGAGCAAACCATTCATGTCGTGATACATGGCGATGTCACCAATCACGAGCACTAGCGGCCCGGAATTGGAGTCGAGCGTAGCGGCGACTCCAAGTGCCGTCGAGACAACTCCGTCGATTCCACTTGCGCCGCGGTTCGCGAGGACTCGCAGCGAGCGACCATCACCTGCGGCGAAGCCGTCGAGATCGCGAACTGGCATGCTGCTGCTCACGAAGATCGTACCGTGATCGGGGATTACGGAAACGATCTGCGCCAGCACGTCACCCTCGAACGTTTCCTTCAAGTTGTCGGTGTATTCTCTGATCGCCGCACCGGCGCGGTCGTCAAGTCTTCGCCACGCGGCGAGCCACGGTGTGTGCATACGTGCAGGCTCGCCCAGGCGACCAAGCTGCTCCAGGATTTCTTCGCATACTAGCCGCGGTTCTGCATGAACGACTTGAGCAGCGAGCAACGTCGGGTCGGGCCAGTGCGCAGCATCGACGATGACGTGGTGCGCCGCTGCATTGCGTTGCATGAAGTTGAGCAACGGCTTCGACGTCGGCAGCGCACCGACGCGGAACACTACGTCCGGGCCAAGATCGGAAAAGACAGATCGGTCGTGGAGCACAGCGTCGTAGCGATCGATCAGTGCGCAGTGATTGTGCGGCCCCCAGCGTAGCTGCGAAAGTGGATCTACGAGCAACGGTGCATCCAGCGCGGCTGCAAGGGCCGCGAATGGACCGGCGAGTGCGCCGTCGCACTGCGGCCCGCAGATCAACAACGGACGCTTCGCGTGCTGGAGTCGCGAAGCGATATCGTGAATCGTCTTGGGGGACGGCACTGACGGTTCGTCGGCAACGGTCACCCACGGTGCGCCCTCCGCTCGGCCGTGCCATGCGAGCGCATCGCCTTCGGATAGATTCGCCGGGATGCTGATCGCAAGCGGAGTGAGCGGTTCGCGGAACGGAAAGTTGAGATGTACGGGGCCTGCCGGCGATGCTGCAGCAGTCGCCACGGATCGGCAGGCAAGAGTCCGAATGTATCTCAGCATGTCCGGCGACGATTCCGCGAGCGCAACTTCGGTGAACGATTTGGGATAGTTGCCGTACAGCCTGTTCTGATCGATGGTTTGTGACGCGCCAATGTTGCGCAGTTCAGGCGGACGGTCGGCGGTCAGTACGAGCAGCGGGACCGACGCGACGCGTGCCTCGACGACGGCCGGCAGAAAATTCGCGGCAGCGGTGCCCGATGTGCAGAGTAGCGCAACGGGCGCATTCAGTGCGCGCGCCATTCCGAGTGCGAAGAACGACGCCGAACGTTCGTCGAGATGCATCCATATCTTGAGTGATGGATGCTTCGCGATGGTAATAGCAAGTGGCGTCGAGCGGGATCCAGGAGCGATGCAGACATTACGGAGGCCTGAGCGCGCGAGTTCGTCGACAAATGCGTTTATGTACGCAGACGACGCCTGCTCGTTTGCTTTCATTGCGTGTCGCCGCTGTAGGCGGTAGCCTCCGCAATTGCAGAATCGATGTCCGCGACGGCGACCGCTGCAGCGAGGGCGGTCTGCACGGGTTGCAGCTTGAGCATCGATTCTGCGTATTCCTGATTCGGATCGGAGTCTTGCACGACGCCGCAGCCAGCAAAAAGCCATGCGTCCGCACCCGTGATCACCGCCGAGCGAAGCGCGACCGCGAATTCCGCGCGATCACTCTGAAGCCAGCCGATAGGTGCCGCGTACCAACCGCGATCCAGCTCTTCGTTCTTGCGTATGAACTCAAGTGCGGCGTCTCTCGGCGCTCCGCCAACCGCGGGCGTCGGGTGAAGTTCTTTGACGAGCTGAAGGATCGTGTGTCCCGGTCTCAGTCGAGCGCGCACCGCCGTGTGGAGATGATGCACCTGCGGAAGCGACAGGAGTGTCGGCATGTCAGCGGAGGTGACATCGTCGCAGAAGCGTGCCAGGGCCGTACACAACGCGCGCCGCACGATTTCATGTTCGGATCGTTCCTTCTCGCTCGCGAAGAGCTCCTGTGCCTGGGCCGCGTCGTCTGCCGGAGTCGCGCCTCGGCGCGTCGATCCAGCCAGACTGCTGGCCTGTACTTCCTGTCCGTCCACTCGAATGAGTCGTTCCGGCGTGGCGCCGACAAATGCACTGTCACCAGCCCAGAATCCGAACACATAGCACGTCGGATGTGCATATCGCAGTTGTCTGATCGTTTCAGCAACATCGAAATCGCGCGTCGTTTCCGCATGCACTTCGCGCGCGAGCACTACTTTTTCGAGATCACCGGATCGAATCCGTGTGACTGCGGCGCGCACCGTTGCGCGCCAGTCGCTCGCCTTGCGTGACTCGTTGTACGCGACCGCATCGACGTTCGTCATTGCCGGCTGCGATTCCGAAGAGCAGGGTTGCGCATCCAGAACTGCAGCGCGAAGTCGCGCGAGGAGCGACAGATCGATTTCGGTTTCGCCAGCTGAGTTGACGACGAGCGACGTCGTCAGCCAGCAGGCGCCGCCGCGTTCCACAAGTTGGATGAGCGGGACAGTGAGTCGCGCTTGAGGGAAGTCGCGCCATGTCCGGGTAGCGGCGCGCTCAGGGTCGAACGCGAATCCGCCGATCAGGGTGGGACCAGCGCCGGGAACACCTGATGATTGATCCATGATTACGGCGTCGACCAGCAGATCCCTCCAGCCTCGGTCGATCGCGGCGAAGCGATCGACTCCTTTCGGGGCGAATGTAATTGCCGACCCGAGGCCAGCCAGGGCGAAGCCATCGGCGGGGCGGGTCCAATATGAACGCGCGTCGATCAGGCCCGCGAGTGCAGGATCGGATCTGGCCGCTTCACCTGCTGCAACGATCGCCTCGAGCGGATCTATCGATCGAACACGCTCGACTGTACTAACCAGAACCTGGCGGTGCTTTACGCGGGCCTCGGCGCTGGCTCGGGCGACCAGCGAGTCGAGGCTTGTGTCGACTGTCATTGATTGAAAGTAAGCGCCCGAGGGTGCAGTCGGGGGGCTTGTGGTCCCTGCCTAGCGGATTGCGAAGCCCAGGCCGACGGAGCGTTGCGCGAACCCGAGAATGGGGAACGCCGAGATGGTCGCGGGGGGCTTTGCCGGGATCGCGGCAGCGCTGGCCTGCTGAGCGGGGCCTTGCCCCGAGTGAGCATGTGCCATCGCCTGGATTGCGGCCATGATTCCGAGTGCGCCAGCGGCGCCGAGTCCGACGGCGAGATGCTGGCGCTCCGAAGTTGCCTCGGTGGTCTGGTACTGATACGGGTTCCCGAACGGATCGGTGCCGGTGCGGGTGACCGATTTGGTCACGTTCTGCGATTGGAGTCCGTACCAGATGCCAGCGCCAGCAGCGGCCATGACGAGGAATCCGCCAACGGGTTGGTGTGTCATGAACTGACCCATTCCGGGGATTACGAGGCCTGCCGCGAAGGCAGCACCGGGTGCTGGCATCCGCTGCGCGCTAGCGACCGGAATGCGCACGACGGTTGTATCGGGAGGTAGCGCGAGTGCCAGTTCAGCGATTCTCTGTTTGACGTCTGGCGCTTCGGGTGCGGAGGGCGTGAGGGCGAGAAAGCGGCAATATTCGCTCATTGCGCGTGGATCTCCGGCCGCTTCGTACCCGCGGCCGAGTGCGTAAGCGATTGTAGCGTCGGAAGGGTCGAGCTTGGCGGCCTGTTCGTAGAGCGCGGATGCAGCAGCGTTGTCACCTACGATCGAAGCCGTCTGCGCGCGGCCGGCAATTTCGCGAGCCGCGGTCTTTGCAGACTCCGAGACAGGGCCAACCGGCGCTGCGGTGTTGACGCAACGACCGGGCAAGGCTCGGGTCGGCACTGTGTCCGCGGCGGTGCTCTGTGCTGCGACGAGTGCTGGCGCGGCGATCGTTGCAGAGACGACGAGCAGAACTGAAAGGCGTATTGCCATGGGTGAAGTTAGTTACGGATTTACGGTGACAGTGGTGGTGCCGGGTACGCCATCTACGGTTGCGGTGATGGTGGCGGTGCCCTGCGTAGTGCCTGCTGTGACTAGGCCGGTGGCGTCGACGGTTGCCATCGTGTTATCGCTGGATGACCAGATGACGGTGCGTCCGCTCAGACTCAGTGTCGTTCCGCCGCTGTTCTTTGCTGTCGCTGTGAGCTGGACCGTCGTAGGGGTAGTGGTACCGCCAATCGAAACCGATGAGTCGGCGGGAGTAATTGTAACTGTGGCGACCGGCTCAAGGCTCACTGTGATGCTCGTTGCCGGACTATTGGATTTGGTCTCGCTCGTAGCAGTGATCGAAGTCGTTCCAGCTGCTACCGCTGTCACGACTCCGCTCGCGTCAACCGTTGCTGCCGCGGTATTACTCGATGCCCACACTATTGAGCGGCCAGTGAGCACATTGCCGTAGGCATCCTTGAGAACGGCGGTGAGAGTAGTAGGCGGTCCGCCAACGATCACACTCGCGCTGGCGGGCGATACAGTGACGGTTGCGACCGGCGCGACGGTGACAGTGATATTCGATGTGTTGCTGGTCTTGCCTTCGCTGGTTGCGGTGATCGAAGTGGTGCCAGCTGCTACCGCTGCAACGACTCCGCTCGCATCAACCGTTGCTGCCGCGGTATTACTCGATGCCCACACTATTGCGCGGCCAGTGAGCACATTGCCGTAGGCATCCTTGAGAACTGCAGTCAGATTAGTATTCGGTCCGCCAACGATCAAACTCGCGCTGGTGGGCGACAGTGTGACAGTGGCGACCGGTGCTGTGGTCACCGTAATGGTCGACGTGTTGCTGGTCTTGCCTTCGC
>PMEM01000036.1 GCA_003155795.1 Gemmatimonadota bacterium | reverse complement strand
GGATGTTCCGGTGAAGCCAGTGTGTCCGAACGAGTGTTCGGAAAGATACTCACCGGAGCCAAATGAGCCGCTCGGAGTGTCCCACCCCAAGGCGCGGTGTCCCGCAGTGCGTGTGGTGAAGAGCTGTACGGTGGAGTCGGCAATGATTCGAACGCCGTCGTAAACGCCGCCATTCAGCATCATTTGCGCGAAGACGGACAGGTCTGCGGCGGTGGAGAAGAGTCCGGCGTGACCGGCCACGCCACCCATTGCGAAGGCGTTTTCGTCGTTGACCTGGCCCCGCTTGGTGCGACCGCTCTCGGAGCTGCCGGTAGGCGCTATGTGGGCATCCAGCGAGTCCGCGGGGCGGAAGCCTGTCTCATACATCCCCAGCGGGTGAAATACGTAGTCCGCCAGGAACTCATCGAGTGGCTGGGCTGAGATCTTTTCGACCGCCATCGCCAGGACATCGGCGCCGAGGTCGGAGTACTCATACTGCTGCCCTGGACGTGCAATAAGGGGCGTAGCCAGGATGAGCCGCCTCGCCTCGGCGGGATCGTGGGTAAGGCGAAAAATATCGCGACCGGCGGGGAGGCCGGAGCGGTGTGTCAGCAACTGTCTGATCGTTACCTGGTCCTTTTCTCCGCCCGTGAACTCGGGGAGATACTTCGAAACGGGAGCGTCGAGCGAGATGCGGCCCTGGTCGAAAAGCACCATGACGGCGGTGGTGGTACCCACTACCTTCGTTAGAGACGCGAGGTCATATATAGTGGAGGTCGCGCTGACATCCGGGCTTGCAGGGTCCCAGGCAAGCCTTCCGAAGCCACGCTCGAGCACGGCCTTACCCTTTCGCCCGACGATTACTGCGGCGCCAGGGTAGCCACCGGCAGCGATCCCGCGTTCGACTACCCGGTCGATCGCTTCCAGCCGCTCGGCCGACATGCCGACGGAAGCCGGCGTGGCAGTCGGAAGGCCAGTTGTGCCATACAGGTCCGGACCCGTCGCGCGAGGGGCAGGGTACGCGGAGCCGGTGGCCCCGGCGAAGGCAAAAAGGAGAGCAGCAAGCATCAGATGACCTGCAAACTAGAGGACCCGCAAATCGGGAAAGAACGGACGGAAGCCCAATTTGCCATATTTGCCGAATCCGGCAACCCTTGAGTATCGACCTGAGTCAAATACAAGCACACACTGGATGACGACCGACCAGACAATAGTGCAGCGGGCTGCTGCAGGCGATGAACGCGCCCTGAGGCAGCTCTGGATGGAGAATGCGCCGCACATAGACGCCGTCGTTCTTCGTCTTTGCGGCGACCGCGACTTGGCCGCCGACGTTGCGCAGGAAGTATGGATTCAAATTTTTCGAGCACTACCGAGTTATCGCGGTGACTCCCAATTCGGAACCTGGGCGCACCGGATTGCTGTTAACCGTACACTGAATGCGTTGCGCAAGGTCCGGCGAATCGCGAAAGTGGAGATGGATGTCGAAGATGATACCGCAGCTGCACCGGACAACCCGGAATCCGACGCGGAGCGTGGCATCATGGCTGAATCAATAGATCAGGCCGTGAAGCAGCTCTCCCCCGGCGCGCGCACGGTATTTCTCTTGCACGATGTTGAAGGCTACACGCATGAAGAAATTGCCGGTGAACTGGGTATAACCACTGGTGGGTCGAAGTCGCAGTTATTCAAAGCGCGCGCGAAGCTACGCCGGCTGCTCGCGCATCTTTCTGATGGATTCTCCGCTGGCGTTGGACAAGAGCATGGCACTGCCATCTAAGGAACTCTCCGAGCGCGGACTCGACGCGCTGATAACGCGAGAGCAGACGCGCGTGGTAGCGCCACTGACAGAGTGGCACAATCTGTCGATGTCGCTTCGTCAGGAGGGTCTGATCCGTGATTCAGCAGGAGAACGACCACGTCCTGAGCGTCCGTACACGCCGAGTGCAGAGCCCGTGCGACGCGGATCCGGATGGCTCCGCGCGACGGGAAGATGGACGATGCGCGTTGCAACGGGCGCAGCACTTGTTGGTGTCGGGATAGTCGCTGGACGAGGGATGACCTTCGGCCAGTCAATAGTCTCGGAGATTCAACAGGCAGTTGCTGACAGCTCAGGCAGTTCGTCGGTCCGTATTTCCGGCAAGCCGTTCAATTCGCCAGCGAGCGCTCGCAAGACACTATTGCGTGCACAGACAGAATACCAGGCAGCTGCCGCGTTTCTCGATGCGAGCGATTCGGTCCCGCAGGTCCTCGGCGGTTCATCGTTGTATCAGGATCGTCTCGTGGGGCTCGACGAGATGACTACCGCTTCGCTAGCCGCACTCAAGGATGCACCGCGGGATCCGCTGCTCAATCAGTATTTCCTCTCAGCTTCTGCCGCGCGTGAAGCTACACTGCAGCAACTGGGCAATTCACTCCCGGTTGGCACAACCATGGAAAGGTTCTGAGTGTCGGAATCAATTCGGTGCGCCGTGATCGCAGCAGCCGTGGCGTCGTTGGGCGCGGTCGGTAGCGCAGGTGCACAAAAGACATCGGGACCGACCGGCTGGGTCGGCCTGTCGGTGACGCAGAATGCGCGCGCCGTAGACGGTTCAGACACGCGGTTGACCTACCCGGTCGTCGCGTCGGTGGATCCCGGTTCTCCGGCGCAGTCCGCGGGGCTTGTTGCCGGAGATACGATTCTGGCTTACAACGATGTGGATGCCAACAGTAGCGCGCTTGCTGTGAAACCATTTCTGAAGCCTGGCACACAACTAAGGATCAAGATTCGTCGCAATGGCGTTCGCACGCTTTCTCTCAAGGTTGCGAAGCGCACCGACGACCATCCGTACGGCCAGTCGATAACGATGAGCAGCAAGCAAACGTCACTCATGCAGCTGGTATCCGGGGCGGCCACCGGGCCGATCGCGATCGTTGCACCGGTCGCCGCAGATCGCAAGGCGCCATTTGCAGGCGCGTACTTCGCGCGCATCAACGCCGGGTTGGCGGGCGCGCTGAACGTTGCTCCGTCTGGCGTGCTGGTAATCGATGTTGGGAATGGGTCCGATGCAATGCACTCCGGACTGCGAGCCGGCGATGTGATTACGCGTGCAGATTCCATCCAGGTCGAAAGCGCGCTCGGAATCATGACGGCTCTCCGCCTTGCAGCCGGTCAGAGCGTGACGTTGCAGGTTCTCCGCAACGGCAAGCCGCAGAAGCTGACGATCAACTGGTAACAGCTGTCGCTTGGAGTTTCTGTCCGTCCGGCAGCAGCGAGTGATGGATGGCGACTGCTGCAACTGCTCCGATTCCGGCCGCAGCGATCGCCATTTGCGGACCGTGTATGATGTCGCCTGCCGCGTACACATTCCTGACGGAAGTGTGAAAGTGCAGATCCGTAACTACCCGCCCGATCTCGTCGCGCTCGCACCCTAGCTGCTTGCCGAGGTCGTCTGATGGTTCCTGCCCGATAGCGAAGAAGATCTGGTCGCAATCGAGCACCATACCGTCCGGTAGCTCGATCGACCTGGCTTCGCTACCCGACGATTTGATGGCGCCGATCGGCGCTTCGATGATCGGGATATCCAGTGCGTCGAGTTTGGCGAGGATTTCTGCACTCATCTCAGCCGCTTCACCGTTCGTACATATCACGATCTCGCGCGTCCATGTCGTGAGTGCGAGGGCAAGACCAGCCGCTTTGCGTCCGTGTGCGATAACGACAGTTTTCTTGTTGCGCGCTTCGTAGCCGTCGCAGTCGGGACACACATGCGCGGTAGCGCCGTAGCATGTGTCGAGACCTGGCACATCCGGCCAAACATCACGCACTCCGATGGCGAGCAGGATGCGCGCGGCGGAAAGGAGTTCGCCTGTGTGTAGTTTGACCTGAAACTTTCCGTCTTCGATCTGATCCACCGTGGCCACCGTCGCATCGACGAGCCTTACTCCGTATCGTCTGCACTCCTCGCGGCCGCGCCCGCGTAGCTCCGCTGGTGTTATTGATTCGAGGCCGAGGTATCCGTGTATGCCTCGCGTTTCCCAGTTGCGTGGGTCTCCTGCGTCAATGACGACTACGCGCCGCAAGTAGCGCCCGAGCCAGATTGCCGCTGACAGCCCTGCTGGCCCGCCGCCAATGATCGCCACATCGTAGCTGTTGGCGTCGGTGTTGGCGTCGGTGTTGGAGTAGCGGTTGGACTCGGCCTCGATCGTATCGGGACCCTGGCGGGCGTCACTCTGGGATTGGTTCATTGTGCGTGCTTGACGGGCAAATCCGGTGCCGATCAAGAACGGACTCTCGTTGTATCTCCATTCCGGCGCTAAACTGTAGGCATGAGCGGACCCGTCAAATCGAATCCGGTGGCAAAACAGCTGGCGCTCGGCCGCAAGCCGCTCATCGAGCACTTTACGCTGCCGTTGAATCGACTGATGCAGACCGGACCCGCCGGTGGCATCGTGCTGCTGGTATGCGCGGTGATCGCGCTCGTGTGGGCCAATTCGCCATGGGCAGGCGCGTATCACGAGCTGCTCGACACGCGGATGTTCGTTGGTTTTGGCGAATTTGCAGGAAGCCTCACGCTGCACAATGTTGTGAACGACGGCTTGATGGTCGTCTTCTTCTTCCTTGTGGGACTCGAAATAAAGCGTGAGTTCCTCGTCGGCGAGCTTGCCACAGCGCGAAAGGCTGCACTACCACTTGTTGCTGCCTTTGGCGGGATGGTGGTACCAGCGTTGTTTTTCGTTGCGCTCAACTACAGCCACCACAGCGCGCGCGGCTGGGGCGTTCCGATGGCGACGGATATTGCATTCGCACTCGGAGTTCTCGCGCTGGTAGGCGACAGGATCCCCGCATCGCTCAGAGTTTTTCTGTCGGCACTTGCAATAGCGGACGACCTTGGCGCGGTGCTCGTAATTGCTCTTTTCTACACCGCGACTCTTTCGTGGACAGCGCTCGGCGCAGCAGGAGTGCTGCTCGTGGTATCGATTGTTGCGAACGCCGTCGGGGTGCGTGCGACATGGGCCTATGCGCTGATCGGGGTTGGGCTCTGGGTCGCAGTCCTGCTTTCCGGCGTTCATCCTACGGTGGCAGGTGTGCTTCTGGCGATGACGATCCCGTCACGCACACGAATCGACGAAGCCGCATTTCTCAGCGGCGCGCGCGAGGCGCTTGCAGCATTTCATGACGCTCAAGCTCCGGAAAAAACGGTCTTGTCGAGCCGCGCGCATCAGGGCGCACTGGAACAGCTCAACAGCCTCACGGACCACGCGCAGTCGCCATTGATACGCATGGAGCACGGCCTGAATGGAATCGTCACGTTCGGTGTGATGCCTCTGTTCGCGATTGCGAATGCAGGAGTATCGCTGCACGGAAGCGAACACCTGTTGACCACACCGGTTGCCCTCGGCGTGATCGCAGGACTGTTCCTGGGCAAGCCGATCGGAATCTTCCTCGCATCATGGATTGCAATTCGCAGCGGGATGGCGACGCTGGCGTCCGACGTTTCACGTCGCATGCTGTTTGGAGTAGCGTGCCTCGGCGGCATCGGATTCACGATGTCGCTCTTCATTGCCGGACTCGCATTTGGCGGATCGGAAGAGTTGCTGACAGCCGCAAAACTCGGAACGTTCGCCGCGTCATTGCTCGCGGGAGTTATTGGTTGGTTGATACTGCACACCACGCCGGCGCCCACCGCTCCAGAAGTGTAGGCTGAAATCCGACGACAGGCGCGGAGACTTCCGCGCCTGTCGTCGGATAGTTATCAGGACTTGAGTGCTGCGCAGCCCTTCGAGATGTAGGCGAACATTTCCGGGGTTGGAACATTCGCGAGTTGCTTTTGCAGCGTTGGTCCTTCGTTGTCGTACATCGTCTTTACCGCTTTGGCCAGCGCCGGATCGCCACCGGTGAACTCGTGCACCAGCGATTGCCAACGTCGCGCGAGCTCGAGCACCTCCGGGCTGGTCGGGTCGATGCCGTGGTCCATTGCGGTTCGCACCTGTGGGATCAGAACATTCCAGTCGTCACCCACCGATTTCATACGCGCTTCACCAACCTTGATCCTCCGCTCCTCAAGAACTTCCAGCTGTTCGGGCGAAAAGTATTTCTCCATTGTCATCATTTCCTCGATTGTCTGACAGATTTCCACGAGCGAAACCGTGTCGGATCCGTCCAGATGTTGGGCTAGCGTCCCGAGACGCGCCGCCAGTCGTTTCTGCATGGCGATCTGCTCACGCAGCCTGGCGAGGTGCAGGTGAATGACCTGCAGAGGCGAAGCGACTGCCCCGTCGAGCAGGCGCCTTGACTCGTCCAGCGACATCCCCATCAGCCGAAGCGATTGAATCTGTTGCAGCCGCTCTATGTCAGACCGGCTGTACAACCGGTGACCGGCAGCTGTCCGGAGCGACGGAGTGAGCAGTCCGATCTCGTCGTAGTGATGTAGAGCTCGAACTGACACCCCGGTATTCCGGGCCAGCTCACCGACCTTCCAGGGCGGCTCTTTCATTTTCGTTGTCTCAGCGATGATGGGTCAAGTGTGGCCACGAGGATAGGGTAAGCCCTGACGTAACGTGAGGTGCAAGGGGGAATGTGGAGGATTGCCTGACGCCGAACTAGTCATCCTGCCGAAGCTCGGGATCCATCGCGCCACATACATCGCTCGCGATCAGAATCAGACGGTCAGAGAGGCACCGCAGGTATATATTATTCACCGTCTGATGAGGGATTATCCACGAGGGTACGGGTGATTGTACACGTGGCAAACGCCTCTATGGACACGGAATCAGTGGCGGGTCCAGCGGGGACGCCCTTCCGCGAGTCGCAACTTAGCATCTTACTGCCGCAGCAGATGTTATGCCTGCTGCTCCCGTTGGTTCACCAACGACAAGGCTCCAGCATGGCGCAAGACGCACCACTCCGTAGTGCCGGTGTGCACTTTCCACCGCCGTTCATCTATGTAGTTGGCTTCGCGATCGGGTGGTTGATGAATCGCGTGTGGCCAGCGCCGTTACCGTTGTATGCTCCGCAGCTTCGTCAGGTGGTCATCGCGCTTCTCCTGATTGTATGGCTCGCGTTGATGCTGGGTGCGTTTATTGAATTCATGCGCGCACGTACCGCCATAATCCCCAATCGCGCGGCAACTACGGTGGTTACAAGTGGACCGTATCGCTTTACTCGTAATCCAATGTACGTCAGTCTCGCTGCGCTCTATCTGGCGATTGCCATAATTTACGGCAGCTGGTGGCCGGTCGTACTGCTGCTCCCTGTGCTGCTGATAATGAGATATGCTGTCATCGCGCGCGAAGAGCGTTATCTCGGCAGCGCTTTCCCGGACGAGTATGCGGCGTATTGCAGTCGGGTAAGGCGCTGGTTGTAGCGGGCGGGCGAGCGGGCGACTTGCGTTCCGGTTCAGCTGATGGCGAGGAAGTGAATCAGTGTCAGGGCCAGTGCAATCAGGACAGCGAGAGAGCCGGTGACGGTTGTGATCACGCGTGATCCCACCTTGCTGATTGCCTTGAGATCGACACCCAGACCAAGCGCCGCCATCGCAACAACCGTGAGCCATGTCGATGCAGCGCGCGTGGGCGCGACCGCCATCGCTGGAAATATGTTGGTGGCGCGAAGGATGGCGAGCAACAGGAATCCGACGATGAACCACGGCACGAAGCGCGTCAACTGGAAGCGCGGTTTTGTGCCATCAGTTGCTGTCCCGGTAGCGTCACGATGTGTGATCGCGAAGAACAGCACGACGGGGCCGAGCATGAGGACGCGCACCAGCTTGACCAGGGTGCCAACCTGACCTGAAAGCATGCTTACTGGAAAGGCTGCTGCGAGAACCTGTGGAACAGCATAAACGGTGAGGCCAGCGAGAACGCCGTACTGATAGTTGTTCAACCCGAGCGGATGAATGAGCAACGGAAGCCCGAGGACAACAACAACTCCCAGAATCGCGGTGAAGGCGATGGACGAGACAACGTGTTCCTTTTTGGCGCCTATGACAGGCGCAATCGCCGCAATCGCAGAATTGCCGCAGATCGAATTGCCGCATGCTACGAGTACGGCCAGCTTGTGCGGGAGCCCCATGACGCGGCCGATCGTATAGCTGGCGGAGATTCCAAGTATTACCAGCAGAACGATTCCGATAGCCAGCGAAGGGCCTGCGCGAAGCAGAAGTGGAAGGTCCACTGAAGCACCAAGCAGAAAGACGGCCACCTCGAGCACCTGTTTCGCGCTGAACGCCACGCCGCTTTCCATGCTTGCAGGCGGCGTCCAGAATGTGCGAACTACCATGCCAAGCAGAATCGCGACGACGAGGCCTTCGATGATTGCGTGGCCGAAAACGCGCTCTTCACCTGCCGCGACGGCGAGCGAGGCGATGCTCACCAGGCCAGTGAGAACGAGCCCCGGTAGGAGTCCGGCCAGCCTTGCAGGAATTGCTGCTCTGCGCGAGCGACTGGGTGATACGGATGCTGTCATGGTGGAAAGAGGCCGCCGCCCTGGAATCCTGCCGCCTCGCTCACGCGGCGAGCCCCAGCGTCGGAGCGCGGATGGCGAGTGCGGAGCCGACCAATGAGGTTAGGTCATCAGGAGCCATAACGCAAAGACATTATTTCTATATTAGTATTCTCTACGGTTATGACTCTCAATCTGCATCATCTTCGCGTCTTCGCTTCGGTCGCCGAGCACGGCGGTTTTTCGCGGGCGGCGATTGCTTTGCGGCTGAGTCAGCCAGCGGTGTCGAAGACGGTGCAGGAGTTGGAGCGGCAGGTGGGCGTCGCTCTCTTTGATCGAGTGGCGCGTACACCGAAGCTGACCGATGCAGGCACGAGCCTGCTCGTTCGCGCCCGGGAGCTGTTTGGAGTGGCGCGGCTCGCTGAGGAAGAACTCGCCGCGCTCAGAGGGCTGGACCGGGGTATTCTGCGGGTTGGGGCGAGCACAACCATAGCCACGTATTTCCTTCCGCCGCTACTGGCTTGGTTCCACGCGCAGCATCCGGGCGTAACACTGCGTGTTCTGAGTGCGAACACTCGTGCTGTCGCGCGCAGGTTGCTTGAAGGGCGGCTGGATATTGCGCTCGTGGAGGGCCCCGTCCACCACGAGCGAATCTCTGTAGCAGCGTGGCGCCAGGATGAGCTTGTGGTGATCGCGCCGGCGGCGCATCACCTTCTGCGTAAGCGCAAGGTGGTTCCGGCCGATCTCGCTGATGAAACGTTCATTCTGCGTGAACCGGGTTCCGGAACACGCGACGTCGCAGAGTCTGAGCTCGCCAGGTACAACGTGCATCCGACCGCCTCGATGCAACTTGGCAGCACCGAGGCAATCAAGCAGGCTGTCGCCGCGGGACTCGGACTCGCTGTGGTGTCCAGGGCATCGGCGGCCGACCAGCTGGCGCTTGGCTATATAGCAGTCGTTCGCCTGCGCGGAGTTACGTTCAGGCGCGATCTCTCTGAATTGCAGCTGATCGGGCGAGCGGCGAGCCCGTCGGCCGCAGCCTTCCGTGCTCTTCTTCAGCCCGCTACGCCCGCTGTCTGATGTCACCGCAAGTCTGACGGTATCGCAGTAATTTTCATCGGATGGCCGAACCGGCGTCGTCCAGCGATTGATCCGCTGGATGCGTAGGCCATTTGAGTGAAGAGATTTCTGGCTTTTACCTCGACCAATATTCGTATGCACATCTCGATCAGCAGGCTCATGATGGTTGGTTCGCTCGCCGGTCTCGCGGTGCCAGCGACTTCGACAGTCGCTCAGACGGCGAGCCGAGCCGCCACGCCAGCGGATTCGACCGTTGATCCCATCAAGACAATGGTCGGGCGCCTCGATCTGGAGCAGTACAAGGCGACCATCAAGGGGTTGACGAAGTTTGGTGATCGGCGACAGGGCACTGATCGCAATCGTGCTGCAGTCGACTGGATAGAAGCTCAGCTCAAGAGTTATGGCTGCACTCCGACCGAGCGAATCACGTATCAATACGAACCCCCACCGCCACGACAACCGCTCACACCGGAACAGCTTGCCCAGTTCCGCTCACGCACACGTGATCGCACAGCGGGCTCCGGCGGATCGCGCTTGCGCGGCGAGATCGCGCGGACCGGTGTCAACACCGACTCGCTTCGCCAGCCGGATCTCGCCTTGCGCAAGCTCGATACGCCGCAGACAGTGGGCGGTGAGCGTCAGGAAGTGTACTGCACCAAAGTTGGCACCACTCACCCCGAAGAGATGTACATCGTCGGTGGCCACATGGACGGAATCGGCTGGGGTGAGGCTGCAAACGACGACGGATCCGGTACTGCGCTCGTCATGCAACTTGCTCGCGTGTTCAGCTCGCCAGATGTGAAGACGGATCGCTCGATTCGCTTCATCCTGTGGAATAATGAAGAGAGTGGCCTGAACGGATCCCGCGCATATGTGGAGCAGCGCGACTCGTTGCAGGGGAAGGAGTTTCCGGCGGGATCGGGCAAATACCCTGAACCAAAGTGGCTCGGCATGATCCAGCATGACATGATGTTGTTCGATCATGGGATGCCCCGGCCAGACGGCACGCTTAGTCCAACACAGCGACCAGAGGCCGATGTAAATATCGAGTTCCAGTCGAAGTCGAAGTTTGCTGATGCTTCGCAGAAACTGGCGTGGACGCTTGCGAATGCGAATGACAAGTACGCTACCGACTATCCTGCACAGGTCGGGCAACACATGACCAACACCGACTCGGCGCCGTTCCAGGATCTTGCACCGTCGATCAGTGTGCGTGAGAACGAACGTGGTGCACAGATCGGTGCGGGTTGGGATCCCAACTGGCATCAGCCGACCGACATGTTCAAGACGTACGCCGATGCTGATTTCAGGCTGGGTCTGAACGCTGCTCAGACTACGCTAGGCGCGGTAGCGACGCTTACAGGTGCAACGATAGTCAAGTGATGTAGCTCTAACGCGTTCGCACGGAAACTATGCCCCTCACGCGCCGAGATTTTCTGTTTGGAGCGATTGCAACCGCTCCAGTATTGCAGTGGAGTTCGGTGCGTGAGGTAGCGCGAGATGCAATTGCGTTTAAAGTCCGTGGCCCGGATGCTGATCTGGCTGCGATCGAACACCGGATCCGTGCACGGCTGGGTGTATCGGCTATCGATACCGGAAGTGGGCGGAGCGTCACTTATCGCGCTGGTGAGAGATTCGCGATGTGCAGCACATTCAAATTCCTTGCGGTCGCGGCGACGCTGCAAAGAGTGGATGAAAAACTCGACCGGCTCGATCGCAAGGTTGCGTTCGCGGAGAAGGATCTGCTCGATTACGCACCGGTGACGCGTTCGCACATAAATCAGGGAGCCATGGAGCTGTCCGCGCTGTGTTCTGCAGCCATCGAATACAGCGACAACACTGCTGCAAACCTGCTGCTTGAATCGCTGAATGGCCCCGCTGGTGTAACAAGATTCGCGCGTTCGATCGGAGACAATGTGACTCGGCTCGATCGCAATGAGCCCACCCTGAATACTGCAATACAGGGCGATGAGCGTGATACCACGACTCCAGCGGCTATGTTGGCAGACATGCGAACGATTCTGCTTGGAGACGTTCTGTCTGCTGCGTCGCGACAACTGCTGGCGTCGTGGCTGATCGCGAACACGACCGGCGGCGAGAGGCTTCGCGCATCCGTTCCAGCAACATGGCGGATTGGCGACAAGACTGGCACCGGTCTGAACGGCGCAACTGGTGACATCGCGATAATGTGGCCGCCCAATCGTAAGCCGATCATTGTAACGACTTACATAGTTGAGAGCTCGGCGTCACTGAGTGATCGTAACGCAGCAATCAGGGACGCAGGCAGTGTGGTTTTGAAGGCGTTGGACTAGCCGAGTCGAGGCGTCCAGACGAGGTTATTTCGTCAGTTCGGCCGTAGCGTCGATGACCGGACCAACATCGAAGTCTCTGATCGCGCCAATTGCGACCTCCCATCTTCCTTCAGCGCAGAGACCGGACAGGCCCGCTTCTTCATACGCCTCGATGGCGGCCTCGACCAGCGCTCGGCGTGTCGCTTCGGCGACCCTGCGGCTGTCGGGCGGGAACTGCGAATCCGGTACAGGCATAACTGAAGCATATCGACGATTTCCGCCCGGGGCCAGACCAGAAGTCACCGATACTGATCATCGTCGTCATTCATGGGATTCGGTGAATCTCGAAACTTGTTTCGGTGCCGGAGTATTCAATGGATCCCCGCTTTCGCGGGGATGACGGGGAACATGGATCCCCGCTTTCGCGGGGATGACGGGGAA
>PMEM01000030.1 GCA_003155795.1 Gemmatimonadota bacterium | reverse complement strand
CCGAATCGTGAAGCGGGAGGATGTGTGGATGCTGCAGATTTGCCGTCGTGCGAATCTCGGCCAGGAAACGGGCCGCGCCCACGACAGCAGCCAGATCCGGGTGAAGCACCTTCACCGCGACATGCCGGTCGTGCTTCAGGTCGCGTGCCAGGTAGACGGTGGCCATTCCACCCTGCCCAAGCTCGCGCTCGATCGCGTAACGGTCGGCGAGGGCACGCGTCAGACGCTCGAGGTTAACGGCGTCCGCGTTCATGCGGGGTGCGCGCGGAGCAATCGACCGGCCGCCGCCGCACTCAACGAGCGCCAGCCCTCTCGAACAGTTCGTGGAGCGTCATACTGATCCTGGTTCAGCGAACGTGGCTACGCGTGCACTCGGCCCACGAGGATGAGCGGCACCTCCGGGCAGAATATCCGCGGCAGCCGAGGACGACGCAAGACAGCGCTCGGGGACGGAGTGGGGACGGAGTAGGGACGGAGTAGGGACGGAGTAGGGACGGAGTAGGGACGGAGTAGGGCGTTGCCCGGCGCGCGCGCGTTCTGCGGAGCCCGGCCATTGGTTTACCTTCGCGGGTTCGATCTCCGCAGGATTACCGGCCGATGCCGTCCGGACTGGGTCCGTCCGAGTCTTGTGAATCCCCGTACATCGTTGCAACCGCTTGGTGATAACTCGTCATTCCGAGTGTATGCCGCCCCCGTGTCGCCGTGCGAATTTCTGCCACGACGACCGGCGGGACTTCGGTCGCAAACAGTCCACGGTAGGCAGCATGCCGCGCTTCGCTATCTCCACCAAGAGATGTGTACAATGCGTGCGCCGTGACGATCCCGTCATTCTCACCGAACGCGTTACGCCGGTAACTTGACCACGGATAAGCGCCAGGATCGTCGACGATCCCGGCCCGAACCGGATTACGCTCGATGTACCTGCTGCACGCGAGAAAATAGTGACACGTGTCGACGATTGTGGATCGGAAGCGCCCTTCCCACAGTGTCCCCGTACGCCTGTACCGGTCATTGAAGTAGCGTACGTACCGCTGTCCAAGCGCTCGCATCAGGCAAGCTGCGGCGTCGGAATCGGCGGGCGTCAGAAGCAAATGCACGTGATTGGTCATCAACGCATACGCGTGAATCGCGCAGCGCGCTCGAACGCGTATGCGTCGCGCAGTACCCACAGGTAAAGGGCGAAATCATCATCGCTGATGAACGTCACGCAGCGATCTACTCCGCGCTGAGTGATGTGGACGGGAACGTCCGGAATGATAAGTCGTGGTCGACGTGGCACGTGACGGGAAAGCGGCCGCTGCAGGCAGGTTATGTGGATGGGCGAGTGGTGGCGCGAATCAGTATTGTGCTAGAGTCGCAGCGCGGGCGTACCACTCGCCGACAGCCATCATTAACCCCGTGCGGAGTCCGGGCGGAGTCCGTCCCCGCTACGGGCGTGCGGAGTCCGCTTGAACGAAGCGGAGGAGGCGGTGCCGGGCACCCGCCGTGCTGCGGATAATAGAGCTCCACCAGCACGGCGCTTCGCTCGACCTCGTTACTTCTTCTTGTCCGGCGTCTGAGTCAGCACCGATCCCGCCAGCAGAAACGTAGATCATTGAGCCCCATGCAACAGTACGGGGAAACACTGAGGCCACGAAGCCACAATCATCCGAGCATACTGTCGTACCCTCGCCACAGGTGTAACATATCGCCGCAGATGTAATTCTCCCGTGATAATCCCGCTACACCACTTGCAGTACATATTTCACCGCGCCGCACTGCTCACCGGCGTGCCGTCTGATCTCGGTCTGGCTGCACGGCGGTCCACTACTGCACATGCAGTCGCAGTACGGACAGGTCGCAGTACGGAAAGGGCGATATCAAGCAGGCGTTTACGATGCCCTGTGCGCTGAATATGCGCTCTCTCCCCATCTTGAGCCGGACAAAATGGCCGTATAATGGTCGCGTACAGTTGATTGCGCACCGTGCTGTTTTGGAAGGGCTCGCATCTTGCTCTATGCAGCAGTGGTCTGGCGGCCACTCTCTTCTTCACTGTCACTGCGAGAGCTAGCGCTCCCGTTTTTCAGTGGAAGCAGGAAGTCTTCGATCCAGTATGCGATCTGGTAGGCGAACTTTCACTGTCGGAGCACTAGGAATGTCGAGCACTGAATTGAAGTACTTCCCTCTTGGAAGAGAGCGCCATGAGCCCTCACTCCGCACCATCAGGTCGAGGCGTACCGTTCGAGTGGCAGCGTCGCTCGCTGCTTTCGCGGCGGCGTTCCTTGGCACCTCCCAGCTCAAGGCTCAGGCAACGCTTGGTACAGCCCAGTCGTTCGGCGTCCTCGGGGCGTCGGCGGTTACGAACACGGGTTCCACAACGATTACTGGTAACCTCGGCGTCTGGCCGGGATCTTCGATCACTGACCTGACAGGCATCACTTTCATCACCGGTGTGGTGCATAATACTGACGCCGTTGCGCAGGCAGCGCAGGGCGACGCGAGCACCGCGTACACCGACCTCGCTGGTCGAACGCCCGCTCATAGCCTTACAGGTGACCTCGGCTTGGTGTCAACGGCGGCCGCACCCCTGGCACCGGGCGTGTATTCCTTCTCGTCGTCGGCACAGCTCACGGGAAATCTGTTTCTCGATTTTGCCGGCGGCCCGAACTCGACATTCGTGTTCCAGATCGTCAGCACACTAACAACCGCCAGCAATTCTTCAGTGTCAGCGGTCAACGGTGCGCCGGGCGCAAACGTGTTCTGGCAGGTTGGGAGTTCCGCCACCCTGGGGACTGGCACACAATTCCTGGGGAGCATCATAGCAGACCAGAGTATCACGCTGACCACCGACGCCTCGATCACGTGCGGCAGAGCGATCGCGTTGCACGGTGCCGTGACCATGGACCACAACGTCATCTCGACGTGCGCTGCCGCCGGCACCAGCACCGTCCCCGAGCCGAGTTCGATGGCGCTACTCGGAACCGGGATGCTTGGCCTGGTCCCAGTGCTTCGCCGTCGCAGAAACAGCTAGTATCCGGAAAGGCCTCCGGCTCACGGCCGCGTGGCCTGGTGCCCGCAAGCAAGCCCCGCACTATTGCGGGGCTTGCTTTGCAAGCGTGACGACGACCGCCTGCTTATCGAGGTTATCATACCCATCGCGTTGGGATCCTCTCGCTGGGAACTGCAGCCAGTCACCCGTTTGCGATCCCGCTTTCGACGGTAACAGAATCGTCAGGAAGGATCCAGGGTTAACTCTACGCGCCCATGCTTTTGAAAGGATCTGTCCGTTAGTGCCAACGCGGCTGCGATAGTCCTCCATATAGGAACTATCGTATGGTGATTGACACCACCGGGTCGATGGATTAGTGTCACATCACGATCAATAGTCCCAAAGGTTAGAACTATCGTATCTAATTTGACACCACAAATGGCCCGGACCATTCCAACGCATCTCGCGCCCCTCGTCCAGCAACTCGAACTGGACCGGCCGCAGATCGTCACGCTCCATCAACTCGCCCAGANNGAGCGCTCTTGGCCTCAATGGCGTGCCACGCCGCGTTGCGTTCCAGCTTCGAGAGCGCGGCTGGCTTCTCCCGACAGGCGTTCGCGGCGCGTACGAGTTCGCTCCGGCTGAGCGCGCCGGGCCGATCTCCGGAGGTGACGCACTCCTCGCCGTGCAGGGAGTCCTCTCCGAGAACCCGAACCTACCAATTGCAGTTGCGCTTGGGACTGCGCTGGTCATGCAAAACATCACCGACCGCGGGCCGGACGTCCCCGAGCTGGCGCTGCCTAGTTCGCAGACAGTCCCGCGCCCTCTCCGTCGGGGAAACGTCCGGATCGTCCGTTTCGACGCGACGCTCCCCACCATACAGCTGCGCGGTATTCCCGTTCATCGACCTGCGACCGTGATCGTGCACCTGGCACACCGGCCGAACGACGTCCGAAACTGGGCTGCTATGCTGGAGGCGCTGCCCGACCTCGTCGCAGCCGCTCCTGAGGACGAGATCGCCGAGGAACTACAGGGCCGACCGCAGGCCACCCGTGTGAGGTTCGCATACCTCATGCGTTCCGTCGCGCCGACGCTTGCGAGCGCTCTCGGAATCACGCCAGCTGGCAAGGTCTGGTTCGGCCCGCGCGGCCCGCTCCTGCGGCACGACGCCGCGTGGAACGTCGCCGACACGATCCTGCCTTTCGCCCCTGGGATAATCGCGCCGACACAAACATCGTCTGAGCCCAAACGCTCGACCCCGGCACACCATGATCGGTGATACCCACAAGTTGACCGCTGGGTATGTCGCCAGGCACATCCCCCCGCAGTCCAGGCTCGGGCTCGACATCGCGGTCCTCGACATCGCGCAGGACTTTCTCCTCGCACACCTCCAGAAGCGCGGTGTATTCGACCTTGTCACGTTCAAGGGCGGCACCGCACTCCGGAAGCTCTTTGCTGGTGCGCACGGTCGCTTCTCGACAGACATCGACCTCGCAACCGTGGAGGTGGACGTCGACCGAGGCGCGCTCGGCGGTATCGTCGCCGGCGAGTGCGCTATCACGCTCGGTCCGTTCACGTTCACGCCAGCGATGGCTCGTGACCGCTGGCACATCGCCGTTACGAGCGACTACGGCAGCCCAACACTGACCATGAAGCTCGACATAGGACCCCCATGCTGGCTCGCGCCCGTCCTGGGGGACTTCATCCCGACGCCGACGCAGCAACGATATGGCTTCACGCTGCCAGCACTCCCGTGCATGCGGCTCGAGGAGATCCTCGCTGAGAAGATCGCGAGGCTCTCCCGCAAGGCTACAGCCCGCGATGCCTCCGACTTGGTGTGGGTTGCGCGGACGAGCCCGCATTCGCAGTTCGACCGGGAGCGAGTGCGCCGAGTCGCGATGCTCAAGGTCTGGGTGGACAACCACGGCATGAGTCCAGGGTGGAGCCCGGCACTGGCTTCCATGCCGTTCGATGCGGCTAGCTGGCTCGGCCACCGCGCGCGCTGGGACGACGAGCAGATCGGAATGCTCGCCAGCGCGCCGCCCACGCTCGCCGCGCTTGAAGATGGACTTCGGCGGCACTACAAATGGCTCGCGGATAGGACGGATGAAGAGGCGCGCTGGGGGACGGCGGATCCGAGAGACCGCAGAGATGTGCTCGCGGCCATCCGCACGCTTAACGACGGTGCGTTGCGTGACGCTGACGTTTATTGAGCTGCGTTGTATGGACGCTGTCCGCACGCGAAACCTGATGCCTGTCGAGGTGACGTCGACGAGCTAAGTGACCGGTTAGTCGAGATTCTCGAGCACCACTGCCGCACTGCGTTGTAGCCCCCTGGGAAATGTGCCGGCAAAACCATTTTGAGATCCCGCTCGGGGCTGGGGCGCGAACTCTAAGACCGCGCAGACGTCAGTTCCCGCATCCGCTCGGCATCGCGACGCGGTGGCTCCCCGAACAACCGCCCGTACTCGCGGCTGAACTGCGACGCGCTGGCGTACCCCACCTCGTAGGCTACCGCTTCGGCGCTCGTCGCTCCAGACAGCAGAAGGCGACGAGCCTCCTGCAGTCGCAGGTGTTTCTGGTACTGGATCGGACTCACCCCTGCTGTTGCTCTGAAGTGACTGTGCAGTGCAGAGGCGCTCATGTTCACCCGCTTCGCCAGTGCCTCGATCTGCAGCGGCTCCGCGTAGTGCTCCTTGATCCAGTTGATCGCGCCAGCCACCCGGCGTAGCCGTCCGTCGCCAATCGCCATCTCTGCCAGGCGACCCTGCTGCTCCCCCTGCAGCAACCGGAAGTGCAGCTCTCGGAGAATGAGCGGCGCCAGCACCGGGATGTCCTGCGGGGCATCAAACAGGCGTAAAAGCCGCACAAAACCGTCGAGCAGCGGCGGCTGGAGGGAGCTCACGAAGAGCGCGCGTCCATCGTGATCGTTGCGGGGAGCCGGCCGTCCCGTCTCGACGATCAGCGCCGCGAGCTCGCGCGGATCCACGCGCAGTGTCATGCAGAGATAGGGTGCGTCCGGGCTCGCCTCCACGACGTGCCCTACTGCTGGCAGCTCGAGCGAAACCGCGAGGTACTGTGATGGATCATAGACGTATGTCTCGCTTCCGACCGTCACCTGCTTGCGGCCCTGTACTACCACGTACACGCCCGGCTGCTGGCAGACGTGCGTCGGTTCGGTCGGGTTCGAGAAACGCCACAGCGCCAGCTGCGGAATCGGCGTCTCGTGCCCGCCATCGGTGCCCGTCCGCTGCTCGATCAGACCCGCGAGTTCGCTGCACAGCGCCGCCCTGCGCGTCGCCTCTTGAGCTCCTGGCGGTGCAGCGTGCGATCCTCTTGAATGCGATGTCGCAGTCGTGTCCGCCCGACGGGGCGTTGCTCCATTCGACATAACCCCAGAATAGGCAGAACACAGATGTATTGCCAGTACTGTAGAGGAATAGGCAATGATTCGCGCTAATCGGGTAGGGACTATCTCCCAGATCGCGAGTACGTTCCTCCAGTAGCAGACGAGTCCTGCCGCGTCAGAAACCGTCCCGGCCGAAAAGACGATCCCGCAGCTAATCCAGGAGAGGCTCGGTAGAAATGGGCAAGCCAAGGACAGACTCGAAGACGCTCACAGAGTGCGGGTGTTCCGCTGCGATAGCTAGCGGATCCAGCACCACACCACGGAGTTGCGGCACCATGAAACACGTATCCATCGGCGGTCTCGACGTCTCGCGCATCGGCCTCGGCGCCATGTCAATGTCCGGCTACTACAACGTCGGCGAGGGTAGCGACGCCGAGTCCATCCGGACCATCCATCGGGCGATCGAACTGGGTGTCACGCTTATCGACACCGCCGAGGTTTATGGCCCCTTCAAGAACGAGGCGTTGGTCGGCCAGGCCATCAGTGACCGCCGAGACAAGGTCGTGCTGGCGACGAAGTTCGGACTCATTTCCCATTCCCGCGCTGGTGCGCGCGTGGCCGACAGCAGCCCCGCAAACGTGCGCGTCGCGGTTGAGGGCTCACTCCGGCGACTCGGCACCGACCATATCGACCTGTACTATCAGCATCGTGTGGACCCCAAGACTCCCATTGAGGATACAGTCGGCGCGCTCGCCGAGCTGATCGCCGAGGGAAAGGTTCGCTACATCGGTCTATCCGAGGCCAGCCCCGCCACAATCCGCCGCGCCCATCCCGTTCACCCCATCGCCGCGCTACAAACGGAATACTCTCTGTGGACGCGCGACCCGGAGGCCGAGCTGATCCCGCTCGTTCGCGAGCTGGGTATCGGCTTCGTGCCCTACTCGCCGCTCGGCCACGGCTTCCTCACTGGCGACGTCCGCTCATCCGCGCAACTCTCGGACGGCGACTGGCGCAAGACGAACCCACGCTTCAGCGGCGAGAACTTCACGCGAAACCTGCGTATCGTCGACGAGGTGAGGGACGTCGCCGCCGAGGCGGGTGCCACTCTGGCCCAGGTCGCGCTCGCGTGGTTACTGGCGCAAGGCAACGACATCGCCCCGATCCCCGGCACCAAGCGCGTGTCACGCGTCGAGGAGAATACCGCCGCCGACCGGCTTGAGTTGAGCGCTGCACAGATCCACAGGCTGAACAACCTTACGCCGGCCGCCGGCGAGCGGCACGAGGAAGCTGTCATGGCTTTCATCGACCGCTGAGCGCGCGTCATCAGCGCTGCGTCATGCTCTCGCTGCGGCTTCCGCGTTCTCCGCCTGTGCTGCAGTTGCCGAGTTGCCGAGCACAACGATCGCATTCCGCTGCAAACCGGCGAGCTTTGCGCGCTTGATCGGCGATTTCCTGAACGCTGTCCGGAACTGTTCGTCATCCATCGAGATAACCTCATCGGCCAACGTCCGCGCATCCTTCCCGGCGATCATCTCTCGCGGCGCGAACGCCACCTCCGTCGCATCCTTTGAGAACTTCACGTTCCAAGGACACACAGATTGACATATATCGCACCCATACAGATTCTCTCCAATCGCCTCTTTCAACGTCTCGTCGATCGACCCCTTCTGCTCGATCGTCTGATACGAGATGCATCTTGTAGCGTCCAGGACATGTGGCGCAACGAACGCGTTTGTCGGACATGCATCGAGACATCGCGTGCAACTTCCGCAATGATCCGTCTCGATCGGCTGATCCGCGCGAAGATCCAGATCCAGTAACAATTCGCCCAAAAAGAAAAACGAACCCAACGTTGGATTGAGCAGATTGGTGTTCTTCCCGATCCAGCCGAGTCCGGCGCGCTGCGCAAGATCGCGCTCGAGAATTGGACCTGTGTCAACATACGGTTTGCCGCGTATCGAATGACCAACTACGCCTTCGATCCATCGATGCAATTCATTCAGTCGGTCAACCATCAGTTCGTGATAGTCGTCGCCGCGCGCATATCGCGCGACCGGACCGGGAGGTTGCGTCCCTCCGTAGTTCATCGCGACGACGACCGCGCTGCAAACGCCTTCGAACGGCAAGCGAGTATCGTGTCGCTTCTCTGCGCCGCGTTCGAGATATCCCATGTCGCCCGCGTAACCCGCGGCGATCCATGCATCAAATTGAGCTGCGGATTCTACTTCGCCGAGAGTTGTGATTCCAACCAGGTCGAAGCCGAGTTCGCGCGCGCGCGCTTTGATCTCATCTTCAATGCGATTCACGGTCGCATCGTCATCGCTCATTTCTTCGCGGCCCAGCGCACATACCGCTCCGCGTCTAACGCAGAAGGGATGGCGTCAGGGGATCCGTACGCTGTGTCCATACGCCAGCGAACGTAGTCTCTATCCGGAAGCGGAAGGAAAGGCGGTCTCAGATACCAGCGCCTGTTCCGAAAACGCCAGCTCACGCGCACCAGATCGACGGCGAGCGACGGGTGGCGAATCGAGCGGGCGCCAAGTGCGAGAGTCAGTCTCAGCATGGACATGCCACCAATCTAGACCCGCGCCGGGCAGTCGTACCCGTCTATTACGCACGTTCCCCTTCACGGCGAGCCGCACTTCTGCCTAGTTTTCCAGCATGACGCAGCACGACGTGTCAGCATGATCAAAATCGGCCTCATCTCCGATACACACGGGCTGCTGCGCCCCAAGGTCCACACAGTGTTCCAGGGCGTGGACGTGATCCTTCACGCTGGCGATGTCTGCGGAGACGATATACTCCACGAGCTCCGTGCTATCGCGCCGGTCCACGCAGTCGCAGGAAACTGTGATCCGATCGACGATCCGAACCTTCCGCTCACTTTCGAACATACGTTCGAAGGGGCTCGGCTCCATATGAGCCACGGTAACGAGCTTGGGAGGCCCAAGCCGGAGCAACTGCTCGCCGCCTATCCTGGCGCAGACGTCATCGTGTATGGGCACACGCACCACCAACTGATATTCAAGAGTGCTGATGTAATGGTCGTGAATCCTGGCTCCGCGGGTGAGCGCCGTTTCAACATGCCCCCAACCGTTGCGGTCATGACGATCGCCGAAGGGCGCGTTGCAGTGGAGTTGGTCGCACTTGAGTGAAGCGGGTCCATTCAGCGAATGACTGGACTTCCTGAATCTGTCGTCACCCCGCTGCGAGTTGACGAAGTGCGCGTGTTCACTCTTGATACCGGTGACGGAGTTACCGTACGAGAGGTGGCGAAACGCGTTCTCGCGGTGCAGGTCGGTGTTGCAACTGACGCGATCGAGATATACGCTGCACCAAAGGGGAAACCGTTGCTGCGGAACGATCCGTCACTGCATTTCTCCATCTCGCATTCCCACGGTATCGCAATGCTGGCGGTGACGCGTGTCGCGCAGATTGGTGTCGATATCGAACAGATGCGCGCAGTGCCGAATGCAGAGACAATTCTCCGGCGTTTCTTCACGCACGAAGATGTGAATGCGATTCTCTCGGATGACAATCGCGATTTCCGATTCATGGAGGCGTGGACTCGGTCCGAGGCACGTGTAAAGGTCCGCGGCGCAAGTGTCTGGGAGGCTGCGACACCGGATCCCGCGACGCTCGTTCGCCCGCTTGATGCACCAGACGGGTTTGCGGCATCAATCGCAGTGGCCAGCGCCGTCTGGGAAGTGACGCAATACAGCATTTCGGTCGCCGACGTCGTAGCCCCGTAGGATGCGCGGCATGGACATGCCGAGTCGTGCGTTCCATACTTACGAAACGCCTTCTGTCCAAATAGCCAATTCTGTCCGCGAGTCAAAATGCACCGTGCCCAGTCGTTCATTACCGCAGTAGCCGCGCTTGCCATCGCCGCAGGCAACGTTCCATCTGTCGGCGCACAGGCTACTCCGACTTTCGACAACGCTCATTTCGATCTGCGCTACAGAATGGTCGGCCCAGCGCGCGGCGGTCGAGTTACCACCGTCATGGGCGTGCCATCGGAGCCGCGCACCTTCTATATGGGCGTCGCGAGCGGAGGATTGTGGCGGACGACTGACGCGGGCGCAAGCTGGGTGCCCATTTCGGATGGAAAGATCCCCGTCGGCTCCATGGGTTCCATCGACGTATCGATCTCGGATCCGAAGGTCATCTACGTAGGAACTGGATCTGACGATATCCGCAGCAATGTTTCGACCGGTCGTGGTGTGTACAAGTCTATCGACGCTGGCGCGACGTGGACTTTCGCTGGCTTGCGTGACGCCGGTCAGATCGGCTCAGTGCGAATCGATCCGACCAATCCTGACATCGTTTATGTCGCCGCAATCGGTAACGCATTCACAACGAATACAGAGCGCGGCGTATTTCGCACCAGAGACGGCGGCAAGACGTGGCAGAAGGTTCTCTATCTCTCCGATAGCACCGGCGCATCGGATCTGGAGCTGCAGCCGGGCCATCCCAATGTCATCTACGCTGGCATGTGGCACGGTGTCCGCAAGCCGTGGACAATCATCAGCGGTGCTCGTGAGGGCGGACTGTACAAGAGCGTCGACGGCGGCGATCACTGGGCAAAAATGACGAACGGGCTGCCATCCGATCTAATCGGAAAGAGCAATATCGCGGTCACAGCAGCGAATCCCGATCGAGTCTACGCGCTGATCGAAGCCAAGCCAGGCGGTGGTCTGTATCGGTCCGACGACGCGGGCGAGCACTGGGTGATGACAAGCAACAACCCCCAACTCATCACGCGTCCGTTCTACTATGTCACTCTCGCGGCAGATCCGACAAACGCGGATGTTGTGTACGGCGGGGCGGAGAACTTCTACAAATCCACGGATGGTGGCAGGACTTTTCGTATTCTGCGTACGCCGCATGGCGATAATCACGACATGTGGATCAATCCGCACGATGGCAACGTGATGATTGAGGCCAACGATGGCGGGGCGAACGTTTCACTCGACGGTGGTAACACATGGTCGTCAATCGAAAATCAACCGACCGCCGAGATATACGCAGTCGCGATCGACAATCAGTTCCCGTATCGGCTGTACGGAGCGCAACAGGACAACGAAACCCTGATAGTGCCGAGTCTCCCGCTCAACTCCGGTCAGATTGCAGAATGGCGGACGGGGCCCGGGTGCGAGACTGGGCCGATCATGCCCCACATCACGAATCCCGATACGGTCTATGCGTCGTGCAAGGGTCAGTTCAGTCGCATGTCGTTGCGCACCGGCCAGCAAAAGCAGTACTGGGTCGGTGCCCAATCATTGTATGGTAGTCCGCCGTCCGACCTCATCTACCGTTTTCAGCGCGTTTCGCCGATCGAGTTATCACCGCATGACTCGCATGTGATCTACTACGGCTCACAGTACCTGCATCGTACGCGAGACGAGGGCGTAACATGGGAGCGAATCAGCCCCGATCTGACTGCGCACGATCCGCGTTATCAAAGTGTTGTAAGCGGCGGCCCGATCACGCGTGACGTAACAGGTGAAGAGGTTTACAGCACTCTTTATGCGATTCGTGAATCGCCATTGCAGAAAGGTCTGATCTGGACCGGCTCCAATGACGGTCCGGTTTACGTGACGCGTGACGACGGCAAGACCTGGGCGAATGTCACACCCAGGGATCTCCCACCGGGAGGACGCGTACAGACTATCGAGCCGTCACCGCATCGTGCCGGTTCTGCGTACATCGCAGTATATCGCTATCTACTCGGCGATTTCGCGCCGTATATCTATCGAACTGACGACTACGGTAAGAACTGGACGCGTCTCACTGATGGCAAGAACGGAATCCCAGCCGACTATCCAACGAGAGTGATCCGCGAGGATCCGGTGCGAGCTGGACTGCTCTACGCTGGAACTGAATTCGGTATGTTCGTGTCGCTCGATAACGGTGCGCACTGGTCGCCGTTCCAGTTCAACCTGCCGGCGACGCCGATCAACGATATCAACGTCCACGGCAGTGACATGGCGATCGCCACGCAGGGGCGCGCATTCTGGATCATGGACGATCTTGCACCGCTGCGCGACTGGAATGTCGGTTATAATGCGTCGAGTGCGCATCTGTTCAAGCCGCGCACTGCGTACCGCATGCATTATCGCGCAAATCCGGTATCCGATCGCGGCAACAGCACTGCGGCGCCGCAATATCCGCGGAGTGGCGCGACGATAGATTATTATTTCCCAACTGCGCCAGAGGGGCACGTCACTCTCGATATACTGGACGCGAGTGGGAAAGTCGTACAGAGCTTCGCAAGCTCAACGGCTCCCGCGAATCGCGAATCAACGGTCGATGCGTCGAGCGAAGACGAGGACGCACCGCGACGCCGGCCTGCGCCCGCCGTTGTGACAACTCACGCCGGTGTCAATCGTTTTACATGGGACCTGACGTATCCCGGACCTCGGCAGTCTGCATCGCGGCCAGCTGGCGGCGTCGGGCCGGACGCAGTGCCCGGTACGTATCGCGTGCGACTTACAGTGGCGGCAACCGGAAACGCCAAACCGTGGAGTGAAACGCAGCCGCTAATTGTCAAACCGGATCCGAGAGTGACTCAGGACGGCGTGACCATCGCTGACATGCGTCAACAGTTCGATCATAATATGCGTGTGCGCGATATGGTGTCCGACGTCAACATCGCTGTGTCGCGCATTCGCGCTGCTCAGGCTCGGCTCAAGGGTGGCACAGGTGCCGCGGCGGACACTTTGCAGAGACTGTCGGCTATAGCCGCGAAGCTCGAATCACCGCCAATTCGCTACAGTGAACCGCAACTGCAGGGAAATATCACATATCTTTACGGTATGACGAACGGCGCCGATCAGAAGATCGGGCGCGATGCAGTCGAGCGTTATCGCACGCTTCGCGCAAAACTCGATGTACAGTTGACTGCACTGAACAAACTCCTTGGCGCGGATACCGGGAAATGACGACACATCGGGATCGAACCTGTCAACCAATGGGGACTCGCCAGACACGGCACGGAACGCGAGTTTTGAAAAGATGGCTCGCACGATTCGCGCTGGTTCTGTGTGTCCCGATCAGCCTGCTGCAATCGCAGGGTACGCCACAGACACGCGATGTAGTGATCACCGGTGGCTGGATGTTCTCGTCCACTGGCAACCAGCGCGTTCGCAATCCCGGAATACTTATACGCGCCGGCAAGCTCTTGCGCGTCGGCGGGGACATTTCGATCGCTGCGGCGGATGCGCATCGCATCCAGCTCGCGGATACGGAGACGGTGATCCCCGGACTGTTTGATCTGCACGCTCATTATGCGATGGACCTCTTCAACGCCGGCCGGAAGGATGAGACGACGGCGTATCCGTCGCTCTTTCTCGCGAACGGCGTAACGTCGACGTGGCCGGCTGGGGAGATGAATCCGGATTCGATGCGTGCATTGCGTATCCGGATCGATCGTGGTCTCGAACCGGGTCCGCGGTTGATGAACTCCGGACCGTATTTCGGCACCGCTCGCCCGGGCTGGAAGCGCGACATCTCGGTCGATTCGATCTACGCGGAGGTTGACCACTGGGCGGAGCTGGGGGTGCGCGGCTTCAAGGCCAAGGGGATCGCGCCGTACCAGTTGCAGGCTCTCATTGAGCGTGCGCATCAGCACGGGCTTACTGTGACTGGTCACCTCGGTTCCGGGTTCCAGAACACTGTGAATCCGCGCGACGCGATTCTCATGGGAATAGATCGCATCGAGCACTTCATGGGCGGTGACGCGTTCACGCCTGACAGATCCGCATACGATTCTTATGAGCACATGAAGTTCGACACGCCGGCCTTCCGCCGGATTGTCGCGTTGTACAAGCAGCAGCATGTGTATTTTGACGCGACTTTGAGTGCTTACGGTTACTACGGGAAGAAGGATCCCGTCGTGTTCTCGTATTACACCGACGAAAAGCGCTTCCTCACGCCATACATGCGTGCAATCGTGGATGCACGGCCGCCGCGGCCAGTGAATCAGCAGTTCGAGAACATCTACTGGACCAAGCGAAAGGAAGTGAAAGCATTCTACGACGCTGGCGGTGGCGATCTGATTACGCTCGGTACAGACCATCCAAGCTGGGGCGAGTTCTTCACACCGTTCGCTGTCAATAGAGAATTGCTGTCACTGTCGTTGTCGGGAATCCCGAACGCTGCCGTTCTCAGAATCGCCACCATCAACAGCGCGCGCGCGATCGGCGTGGGTGACAAGCTCGGTACGATTGAACCCGGGAAGTGGGCCGATCTTGTCATCGTGCGCGGCAATCCGCTCGTGGATATCCGTCGCGTGCGACTGCCGCGGCTTGTGATCAAGGCTGGCAAAGTGTACGACCCGCAGTCGTTGATGAAGTCGGTGGAGGGGAAAATAGGGCCGGCGAGCGCTGCCGATACCGCAGCCTGGGCGCCGACTCCGCCGCGCCCCAGGCCGTGACGCTGATCAGTTCGGTTCGATCACAATCGCGCGTTTGATATAGTCGAGTTTTGGGAAGGCACGGCTGAGATACGCATTGCCTCCCGCTTCGATCAGACCCTGTTTGCCGGCCCTGACTCCGCCGCCGGCATTCTCGCCGTAGCCGGAGTAGAGTCGTAGCACTGCATCCATGCCGCTCGTGACTGTCCCGAAAGGCGCGAATCCTTGTGAGTCAAGCTGAGGATTGTCGACGAGATTGAAATAGATCTGCGTCGTGCGGGTGTTGGGGCCTGTCATCGCATATCCCAGTGTGCCACGCAGATTGCTGACCCGCACGGAGTCATCCGGCATCGTGCGATTTTTCCATGTGGCGATCACTGCGGGGTCGCCGTTCAATCCGAACTGCGCGATGTAGTTTGCGCGAACGCGAAAGAATCTTTCGCCATCAAAAAAGCCATTACGCGCGAGATAGTAGAAACGATCTGCGCCAATCGGTGCCCAGTCCCGGTGTACGGTGATAACGATTGGGCCTTGGGTGGTTTCGAATCGCACCTGGAATAGTGGCGGAGCAGGAGTGCTGAGTGCGGCCGACTCCGGGTGCAACAGCGGTGTTGAGTCTGATCGCATCGCGATACGCGGTGTGGCGCACGCGGCCATGGCGCCCACGCATAGAGCAGTGGACAGCGTACGGAACAGTCGTGTGATTAGTGCTCGTGGCATCGGTAGCGGGCAGGTGTGTCGGTCGGACGGTTTCCAGGTGGCGGCAGCGGGGAGGGCCCCCCGAGGAGAAGATACCGCCTCCGGCCGGGCCGGCCAGCCCGCCTTGTGCTATCCACAGCATACTGTATACTGTATCCCCAACCCCGGCTGCGGATATAGCCCGGTGACGAATCGATACTGAGCAGTCAAGGAGGATTATGATGGGACGTCTCGTTCGCCTCACCAGCGTGGTGATAGGCGCGCTGGCTCTTTTTCCGTGTATCTCGCTTGCGCAGGGAGGTGCCACCATCTCCGGTCGGGTCACCTCTGACGCCGGGCCGCTGCCTGCGGTCAGCGTTTTTCTCAGCGGCGTCAACATCGGCGCCACTACGGGTGGCGACGGGCGGTATTCCTTCGTCGTTCCGGCGGCGCGGCTCACGGGATTGTCTGCCACACTCACAGCCAGGCGCATCGGCTTCAAGGCGGTTTCAACAGAGGTCACGCTCAACGCAGGTGACATAACACACGACTTCGTGCTCCAGGAGACAAGCACCGCGCTGGAAGGCGTGGTGGTGACCGCTCTTGGTATTCAGCGTGACAAACGGTCACTCGGCGTGGCTCAGACCAGCGTCAACGCAGAAGAGCTCACTGAGGCGCGAGATCCAAACATCGTAAACGCGCTTGCCGGAAAGGTCCCCGGTGTCGAGATAACCGCAGACGGGCCGCCGGGCGGATCGTCCCGAATCGTGATTCGCGGCGAGAACTCCATTACCGGGAATAACCAGCCGCTCTTCGTCATTGACGGGATTCCCATCGACAACAGCGCTGGTACCAATAGCGGATTCGGCGGCTACGACTTTGGAAACGCCGCGTCCGACATCAATCCCGACGACATAGCTTCGATCAGCGTGCTGTCCGGCGCGAACGCTGCCGCGCTATACGGTGCGCGCGCGGCAAACGGCGCCATAGTAATTACCACCAAGACTGGCAAAGGCAGCAAGGGCCTTGGGATTACCGCCTCGCAGAACCTCACGTTCGAGACTCCCCTCAAGCTCCCGGATTTCCAGAACGTGTACGGACAGGGTTCGGGCGGACAGTTCGCGTATAAAGATGGCAAGGGCGGCGGCATCGCCGACAACGTGAACCGCAGTTGGGGTCCCAAGATGGACGGCCGACCAATCGTCCAGTGGTGGAGCAACGGAGTGGCGGAGCCATGGGTTCCGGCGCCGAATAACGTTGCCGACTTCTTCAACACCGGGCGCACGTCAACGACCAACGTCGCGGTAGCCAATTCGAACGACAGGTCCGACATCAGGATCAGCGCAACCGATCTGGATCAGAAGTCAATGTATCCTACCAATACGCTCCGGCGCCTTAACCTGTCGCTCGCCGGCGGTACGCAGATCACTCCGAAGTTGAGCACGCGCGCATCGGTCCAGTATATCCAGGATGAGGCTCACAATCGTCCGCAGACTGGCTACAACAGCAACAGCGCGCTCTTCAATATCGAGATCTGGGGTGGTCGCCAACGCGATGACCCGCATATGATGGATTACATCAACCCCGACGGAACACAGAAGGGGCCGAATAACACTACGACCAACAATCCATACTGGGACGTCTACGCGAATCCCAATGCTGACACGCGCGATCGCGTCATCGGCGTCGGGGACGTGACCTACAAGTTCAGCAACTGGTTGACGGGCATGGCCCGTACCGGAACCGACTGGCACCGCGACTGGCGGAAGCAGGAGTTCGCAAACGGAAATATCGGAGTAGACTACTCAGGTGGCGCTTTCTTCGAACAGCAGTACTTCATTCGCGAGACCAACAGCGACTTTCTTTTTACGGCCGAAGCACCTGCCAAGGGGCGACTCGCTACAACATTCAATTTCGGCGGAAGTCGGCGCGACAATTCCACAAGTCAGTATCTCGACGGGACCCCACATCTCGTCATTCCGGGAACGTTCAACATCGGAAACTCTGCCGTAACGCCGCAGGTATCTTCCTACCAGACTGCGCGCCAAACCAACAGCATGTATGGTCAGGCGCAGTTTGCGTGGAACAATTATCTCTTCGTCGACGCGACTGGGCGTAACGATTGGTCGTCAACACTCCCGGCGGGTAACAACTCGTACTTCTATCCATCGGTGTCCGGCAGCTTCGTGTTTACCGATGCTATTCAGAAGATGCATCTGGGTGGTTTGCTGTCATACGGCAAACTGCGCGCTAGTGTAGTGCGTCTAACG
>PMEM01000017.1 GCA_003155795.1 Gemmatimonadota bacterium | reverse complement strand
TCCAGCTCGCGGATGAGTTCGCTTTGCGCGCGCAGTGTGGTGTCCTGTTGGTGCAGCTGAATATGCGCACGCTCAAGACGATCGACAGCATTTATGACTTGCCCCTCAATCGCGACGAGCTGCTGTTCAGCGGCCATAGCGCGACGCTCCGCAGCGCCGATCGCATCGCGCAGGCGGTGCACGACGTCGCTCGTTCCGGCTCGCTGCGCAGCACGCAGCCGCTCGACCTCACGCTCCAATCCGGAAGCCGAACTTGCGTGTTCAGCACGGAGCCTGTTTGTTACGTCGTGCAATGCGGCAACCGCCTCAAATCGGGCATCACGCTCGTAGAACCGCGCGTACGCGAGCTCGAACAGGGTTGCAAGCGGAGCTGCCCGCTCCAGCAGTTTTGGACCGGACCGGCGGCTGGAATCGTACAGTGCCAAGGCTGCAGCGAGCGCGCCTTCGAAGACTACCCCCTTGAGGAGCAGCCGGAACTCGCCAACCCCGGCTTCAACTCCCAGCAGTCGCGCGAACTGCGAACCCTGATCGCCAACATCGGCAAAGCGCTGGCCGGCGAGGACCGCGTACTGGACGGTCGGCGGAAGATGATCGAGCGCCAGCAGCGCGTACGCCGGGAGTGCGCCGTCGGGCGATGCGTCCGCCGCCGATCCGAGCGCCCGGTTGACCAGGGCGTTGCGCCGAGGGTCCACGGTGAGCAGCACGAGTCCCGTGTTGCGGTCCGCACCGCATAGCTCTTCGTGGACCGCTCTGAGCGCAGCGGCGGCGTCTGAGGCGAGAGCGAGATCAGCCGCGAGTGCGGGAAGAGATTTCACGGACATCCGATGATGCGAGTTTGCTGCCTAAATCGTGATTTGTCAATCGTTTGCGTGGGTTTTGCGTATATGAATTGTGCGGGCCCGATTGCTTGACTTCATACCGGCAGTCCGTAAGTTCCGCCTCATGCGGGAGCGCACCGTCCAACTCGTGCTGCAGTACGACGGGTCGCGGTTCGCCGGATGGCAGCGTCAGCCGACATCGGTAACGGTTCAGGGTGTCATCGAGGACGTTCTCGAACGCCTGTTCGAACGGCACATTACACTGCTCGGGGCTGGACGGACAGATGCTGGGGTTCACGCGCGAGGACAGTCTGCGCACGTGCGAGTTCCGGAGGCGTGGAACGCCTTTAAACTTCGCCGAGCGCTCAACTCGCTGCTCCCACCAGATGTCTGGATTGCAAACGCGCATCACGTTACCGATCAATTTCACGCCCGTTACAGCGCCGTCTCGCGGCGATACATCTACCAGATCGGGACGGACGCTGAGTCCGCCTCTCCTTTCAGGCGCGGTTATGAATGGCACCTGCCCTGGCCGTTGCCGCACGAGTCTGTCCTCCCGGATCTGGCTCAAGCGCTGCTCGGGGAGCACCAGTTTTTCGGTTTCGCCGTTCGCGGGACCGCGCCCGAGGCCGATCAGCACAAATGCACAGTGACTTATGCTGCGTGGAATCGGGTTGGCGGACGACTGGACTTCACGGTCGAGGCGAATCGATTTCTGCACCATATGGTTCGCTTCCTGGTAGGTACTATGATTGATGTCGCGGCTGGCCGCCGGTCGCAGGACTCCTTTGCCGATTTGCTGGCGGCAGGCGACAATCGTGCAGTTTCGCCCCCTGCGCCATCGCATGGGCTGTTTCTTGAACGTGTCGCCTATCCGGCGCACTTCTACTCCGAGGGAGAATGAAGATCTTTGTGCAGAGCGCGGAAATCGCCCAGATCAAGGAGTGGGCAAATGCAGAGCTCCTCGACGGAGTAGTGCTGTCTCCGCTCGACCTGGCGGCAGAAGACCCAACCACCTCTGTTGTTGCGCGGCTGGCCGAGATCGCAGTTGACTTCGGTGTTCCGATTTGCGTGCCGGTTACGGCTATCAATGGTCCTGAGATGTATAGAGAAGCGCGCGACCTCGCGCACGCTTCGGAACATGCGGTCATTCAGCTCCCGTTCGTCGAAGATGCCGTCTCGCCGATCCGAAAACTGGTTGCGGATGGCGTCAAGGTCTGCACTACGCACGTGTACTCTGGAGCGCAGGCGTTCATCGCTGGCAAACTTGGCGCGTCGATGATTGCGTTAGACGTTCGCGATCTGGAAGCGCAGGGACGCCCGAGTGTCGAGCTGGTGGAGCAGGTTCGGGCCGTAATCGACAGATGCGGCTTTGAATGCGACGTGGCTGTTACTCCGGCACAGAACTCGGTCGCATTCACTGAATATCTGCTTGCAGGGGCAGATACGGCCTACGTCACCACCGAATTATTCTCTTCCCTCATGATTCACTCGCTCACCGATCGCGGCGTAGACCGGTACCTGAGTGCACTCAGCAAGCGCCACCTGCCAAGGAGCCTATAAGCACCATGAAGCGTCTCTGCGCTGTTTCGATCGTCGCGATAATCATTGCGTGCAACGGCGGTTCCTCAAATGCGCAGCAGGTCAGCGTCGCACAGCCAACATCGAACGCGCAGGTCGACGCTTCACGTCGTACAGCGATCACATCTGCGGTCGCGCGCGTTGCTCCAAGCGTCGTGACAGTGCAGACGGAGGCTGTTCAGCGAGTTCCAGCCGACATGCTCGAACAATTCTTCGGCGGCCAGTCGGCGGAGCGGCCGGTGGCGGGACTGGGATCCGGTTTCATCATCCGCAAGGACGGCGTCATTCTCACCAACGCTCACGTTGTGCGTGGGGCGACGAGCATCTCGGTTGCGTTACGCGACGGTACCACATATGCAGCCAAGCTCATCGGCCTCGACGATGTGAACGATCTTGCGGTCCTCAAGGTCGATGCCTCGAACATGCCGGTCGCTCCGCTCGGCAACTCGTCATCGCTCATAGTCGGAGAATGGGCGATCGCGATCGGCAACCCATACGGCTTCGTACTTGCCAATACGGAGCCGAGTGTGACGGTTGGTGTCGTCAGCGGCGTCGGGCGCAACCTGCTTGCCAGTCCTTCTGACGGCGGTAACGGCGCATACGTTGACATGATCCAGACGGACGCGGCTATCAACCCCGGCAATTCCGGCGGTCCGCTCGTTGATGCAGCGGGCGAAGTCATCGGCGTCAACAGCTCCATCTACTCGCCGAGCGGCGGTTCGGTTGGTCTTGGCTTTGCGATCCCGATCAATCGCGCATCGCGGGTCGCCGACGACTTGCTCTCCCACGGGAAGGTGCGGCGGCCGTGGATCGGAGTCAAACCGTCGGTTGGTTCGAATCGCACACTCGGCAAGGCGCCAGCGATCGGCGTGAACATCGCCGCGATAACGGCGGGATCACCCGCAGCGAAGGCTGGCATTCGCGCCGGCGATGTCATCATACGTGCGGCGGCACGACCGATCCGCAATGCTTATGACTGGGAAGCGGAACTTCTCGAACTGCGCGTTGGCGACACGGTGCCCATTGTTGTAAAGCGCGATGGAACCGACGTGACACTCAGTGTCCGCGTTGCTGACCTGCCGGAGGTGGACGCACCGCGCGTCACTGTACTGCACGAGATCGAACTGACAACGCTGACTCCGGCGATCAGGTCGGAGCGTAACATCCGCAGCGCCGTCGGCGCTTACGTACAGAACGTGAGTCCGCGCGTGCAGGCGCAGGTCGGACTCGCACCAGGCGATGTGATCGTACAGGTGAACAGTACCCGTATTACCAGCGCCGAGGACGCAGCACAGGCACTCAACAGCGGGCGCGGGGCGGTTGTGATGTATGTCGAGCGAAACGGTCAGTACTACACCACGGAATTTGTGACTCAATAGATGAACGACACTTATTCTTCCCCGCTTTCTGCGCGCTATGCATCGCGCGCTATGCTTGAGTTATGGTCTCCGCAGGAGCGGCATCGACTCTGGCGCGAGCTCTGGATCGCCCTTGCCGAATCCGAAATGGAACTCGGCATCGACATACCCGTCTCGGCCATCGAAGAGATGCGCGCTGTGGCGAATGACATCGATTTCGACGCGGCTGCCAGCTATGAGCAGCGGTTCAGGCACGATGTAATGGCGCATGTTCACACCTTTGGTGACGCGGCTCCGAGCGCCCGTCGGTTCATTCACCTGGGTGCAACGAGTGCCTTTGTCACGGATAATGCTGATCTTGTGCTCATGCACCGCGCGCTCGAGATGTTGAGGGAGCGCGCCGTGGATGTGCTGAGGGCGCTCTCGCAGTTTGCAGTGACATGGAAGGATGAGCCGACGCTCGGCTACACCCACCTGCAAGCAGCTCAGCTCACGACAGTCGGAAAGCGCGCGACATTGTGGATGCAGGACCTGGTGCTGGATATTGCAGACATCGACTATCGGCTTGCAACCATGCCGCTGCGCGGCGTCAAGGGAACGACCGGAACCCAGGCATCGTTCCTTCGCCTGTTCAATGGAGACGATGCGAAGGTGCGTGAGCTCGATCGACGAGTTACCGCCAAGATGGGCTTCTCGACGTCGATACCGGTGAGCGGCCAGACGTATACTCGAAAGATCGACGCGGGTGTGCTGGACGTTGTCGCTGGTGCCGCTGCGAGTGCCGCCAAATTTGCGAGTGACATGCGCATGCTGCAGGCATTCGGCGAGATCGAGGAACCCTTCGAGAAGGAACAGATCGGATCGAGCGCGATGGCTTACAAACGCAATCCGATGCGTTCAGAGCGCATCAACGCGCTCGCACGGTTCGTCCTGTCTCTGGAGACGAACGCGAACGAGACCCACTCTGTGCAGTATTTCGAACGCACGCTGGACGACAGCGCAAATCGGAGACTCGTGATCCCCGAGATGTTCCTGGCTACCGACGCGATCATGTTGATTTACCATAACATCGCTTCCGGGCTGGAGGTTCATCCCGCGCGGATCGCGGCGCGTGTCGCAGATGAGTTGCCGTTCATGGCGACAGAAGAGCTTATTGTGCGCTCCGTAGAGGCGGGGGGAGATCGTCAGGTGGCCCATGAGATCATTCGGCGACACAGCGTTGCGGCAGCGACAGCCATGAAAAACGGCGCGCCCCGCAACGACATGCTCGATCGTCTTGCGGGAGATCCGGAATTCGCAGTCCCGCTTGACGATCTCAGGAGTACGCTTGATGCGCGGCGATTCATCGGTCGGGCTGCCGTCCAGGTAATGGAATTTCTGCGCGAAGTTGTGGAGCCTCTGGTCGGAGCGTCGTCCGAGTCTTCCGAGGCCGAGGTGCTCCGCGTATGAGCGCCACCGTCCGCACTACATCGCTGCCACTGCCGCTTCTCCGTCACGGTAAAGTACGTGACGTGTACGAGGTCGATCAAGACCGGCTCCTGCTAGTGGCCACCGATCGTGTGAGCGCATTCGATGTCGTCATGGACCGGCCGATCCCATACAAGGGTGCTGTGCTCACGCAGCTCACCGCCTGGTGGCTTGGTCAGGTGCACGACATCCCGCATCACATGATTACGGCCGACGTCGACGAAATAGTTGCGCGGATCCCATCACTTGAGCCGCATCGGGAAGAGCTTGTCGGTCGATCGATGCTGGGATATCGCGCCGATGTATTTCCCGTTGAATGCGTTGTCAGGGCATACCTGTCCGGAAGCGGTTGGAAGGACTACCGCGCCACCGGCAAACTTGCCGGTGAGCCGCTACCCCCTGGTATGCAGGAGAGCGAGGCGCTTCCGCATCCTATCTTCACGCCAGCAACAAAGGCGGAGGCCGGGCACGACGAGAATATCTCCCGCGCCGATGCGCGTGAACGGCTTGGCCCGGTGGCGGATGAACTGGAGGGTCTGTCGCTAAGGCTCTTTGAATACGGCGCCACTGTCGCCGCCAAGGCGGGGTTGATCCTCGCTGATACCAAGTTCGAATTCGGTCGGCGAGGCGGTCACGTTATATTGATAGACGAGGTGATGACGCCAGACAGTTCCCGCTTCTGGGCACGCGACAGTTATCGCGTGGGAACAACTCCGCCGAGCTTCGACAAACAACCGCTGCGCGACTACCTGCAGAGACTGCGTGACAAGGGCGAGTGGAATGGCGAGGCACCAGGCCCGCAAATTCCCGACGACGTTGCGCGCGCGATGAGCGATCGCTATCTGGAGGCATTCCGGCGCATCACGGGCGCCCCTCTCGCAACTGGATCCGACCGATGAGTTTCGCACGCGAGGGATGGCCATTCATTGGAATTGGCGTTGCGCTCGTCGTCATCGCCTTTGCCGTTGCACTGCAATTCCGATCGTGGCCGCTTTGGCTCGTGGCAGTCGTCGTTACCGTTCTCGCGCTCTGGTGCGCGTACTTCTTTCGTGATCCCGAACGCACCGGGCCGCGCGGCGCTGCCCTCGTCATTGCTCCCGCTGACGGCAAGGTGCTCATGATTACACAAGTTGACGAACCTCGTTTTATTGGAGGACAGGCGACGAGGATCTCGATCTTCATGAACGTCTTCAACGTTCACGTCAACAGATACCCCGTAGATGGTCGCGTCAACTTTGTCTGGTACAACAAGGGCAAGTTCCTGAACGCCGCCGCGGAGAAATCGAGTCTCGAAAACGAGCAGATGTCGATTGGTGTCACGACGCCATCCGGGGTACGCATACTGACGCGTCAAATAGCGGGCCTTATCGCTCGACGAATCGTGACGTACAGCAAGGTCGGCGACGAGGCGCACCAGGGCGACAGATTCGGGATAATACGATTCGGATCCCGTGTCGATGTATTCATCCCTCCCACATCGACCGTGAAAGTGAAGCTCGGTGATATCACAACTGCCGGAACCACTGTCCTTGCAGATCTCGTAAAATGAGTCCCCGAATTGCGGCATCACATCAACGCAAACGACGCCCCATTCGTCGCGCGGTGATCATGCTTCCGAGTGGTCTCACGATCGCCAATCTCTTCTTCGGGATATTCGCCATCGTCGCGGCCTCTCGTGGCGATCCCTCGAAGGCGGGTCTCTATGTAGTATTTGCGGGGATCTTCGATGTGTTCGACGGTCGTGTTGCCCGGGCAACCAACACCGGCAGCCCGCTCGGATCGGAACTCGATTCACTCGTTGATATCGTCTCTTTCGGCGTCGCGCCGGCGATGATCATGTACTTCGCGGTGCTCAACCGGGAAGGCTGGGACTGGGTGTTTTCCTTCGCGTTCATCGCATGCGCAGCACTTCGGCTTGCCCGCTTCAATGTGGAGCAGGCCGGTCGCCCAAAGCGATACTTCCACGGGCTGCCGAGTCCGGCCGCCGGTCTCACGCTTGCGACGTATTACTGGTTCAGCCAGACCCCGCTCTACAACGACACCAACATCGCGAACCTGCCGTGGCACGTGATGCTGCGTTTCGTCATGGCCGGCCTTGGGGCGCTAATGGTTAGCGATGTGTCGTACCCGGCGGTGCCAAACATTGGATTCAAGTCGCTCCGCGACATACTTGGCACGCTCGTCATTGTCGGCACCGTGGTTGGCGTCTTTTTCGTGCCCAAGCAGTTCTTCTTTCCGGCCTGTCTCGCGTACGTGCTCTATGGGCTTGGCTCGACCGTATTCCTGGGCCTCGTTGCGCGTCGCGCATCTGACGAAGTCGATGACGACGTCGAGGGCGACGACGGAATCGAGACTTCCTCAAGCGCGAGAGGGGGGCCGTCTCCGATGCCGTACGCGTCTGGCGACATGCCAGCAAGCTCCGCGGCGAGTTCCGCAGCCACATCGCCACCCCGTCGACGTCGACGTCGACGTCGGCCCCGCCGTGATGGCGGCGATGGCGGCGATGACAAGCAATCACCTTCATCCGAAGATTGAGGCATAAGTGGAGTTATATCGCGTTCCCGTTCAGATTGTCCCCCGCCCTGGAATCCTCGATCCGCAGGGTGCGGCCGTCGTAGGAGCGCTGAAGACTCTGGGCTTCGCATCGGTCGTAGATGTCCGCATTGGACGATTCCTGACGGTCGACGTCGACGCGGATTCCGCCGAGGCAGCGACGCTGATTGTGCAACGCATGTGCGAAAAACTCCTCGCCAACCCGGTAATTGAGGACTTCGCTCTGGAAGCGCCCAGAGTACAGCCCAGAGGCAAGTCATGAAATTCGGGATCGTAACCTTCCCGGGGTCGAACGGCGATTACGATGCATATCACGCTGCGGCGGAAGCGCTCGGTGAAGAAGCGGTGTACCTGTGGCATAAGGATCACGACCTGAAGGACTCCGATGTGGTCATCCTGCCAGGGGGATTCAGTTACGGTGACTATCTTCGTGCCGGAGCTATCGCCCGGTTCAGTCCAATCATGACCGAAGTTGTTGCGCACGCAAAGCGCGGTGCGCCAATCCTCGCGATCTGCAATGGATTTCAGGTCGCTTGTGAGGCGGGGTTGCTACCAGGCGCCTTGATGCGCAATATCTCGCGTCGCTTCATCTCACGCGTGGTGACCGTACGCGTAGAGAATGCAACGAGCATGTTTACGCATGAGTATTTCGCTGCGCAGGTGCTCCGTCTTCCCATCGCGCACGGCGATGGCCGCTACATAGCTGATCCGGATGTCATAGCTTCGCTCGAGGACGACGGGCGCGTCGCGTTTCGATACTCTGCGCCGGACGGAAGCATTGGCGATGCGTACAACGTGAACGGATCAGTCAATTCCATCGCGGGCATACTGAACGAGTCTGGTAATGTACTTGGCTTGATGCCGCACCCGGAACGAGCCGTTGATCCGCTCCTCGGAGTGCCTGACGGACTTGGACTGTTTCACAGCCTGCTGGCGGGAGTAGCCGCCTGACATGAGCGAAGTACTTCCCCGCCCCGGCGATCCAGCCATCACGCCAGAACTGGTAAAGGAACACGGGCTCACACCCGGTGAATTCGACCGGGTGTCAAAAATGCTCGGCAGAGCACCCACGTTTACCGAACTCGGTATCGTGAGCGCGCTCTGGAACGAGCATTGTTCGTACAAGCATTCAAAGAATACGCTTCGGACCCTTCCGACCGAGGGCGCTGCCGTAATTCAGGGACCCGGAGAGAACGCCGGAGTCGTCAGGATTGGCGATGGCATCGCAATCGCATTCAAGATCGAATCACACAACCACCCGTCGGCGATCGAGCCCTATCAGGGCGCGGCCACAGGTGTGGGCGGAATATTGCGTGACGTCTTCACAATGGGTGCACGCCCGATCGCGATGCTCAACTCGCTGCGTTTTGGCTCACTCGACAGCGCACGCAATCGTTATCTGTTCGCCGGAGTTGTGAGGGGAATAGGAGACTACGGTAACTGCATCGGCGTTCCGACAGTCGCCGGGGAGATTGTATTCGACCCTGCGTATGATGGCAATCCGCTGGTCAACGCGATGTGCGTCGGGATGCTGCGCGAAGATGAGCTGATTCTTGCGAAGGCACAGGGCGTAGGAAACTCAATCCTCTGTGTTGGCGCTCGCACAGGCCGCGACGGCATACACGGAGCATCGTTCGCGTCGGAAGACCTGTCGGAAGCCAGTGAAGCAAAGCGGCCCCGTGTGCAGGTCGGCGATCCATTTACCGAAAAGCTCCTGCTTGAGGCCAGCCTTGAACTGATCCGGAGCGGACACATCGTCGCAATCCAGGACATGGGTGCGGCGGGCCTTACGTCTTCATCTGCCGAGATGGCCGCGCGCGGCGATGTCGGCGTGACGATCGACACCAGTCTTGTACCGGTGCGCGAAACAGGAATGACACCGTATGAGATACTCCTCAGCGAATCGCAGGAAAGGATGCTCGTTGTCGCACTTCAAGGGCACGAGGAAGCTGTTCGCGCGATTCTCTTCAAGTGGGATCTCACGGCCGAAGTAATCGGCAAAGTCATCGCCGAACCAGTGTATCGCGTGACAGAAGGAGATACGGTCGTTGCTGAATTTCCTGGTTCCGACCTTGTCACTCAATGCCCTCGGTATGATGTCCCTGCCAGGGAAGGCGCAGACGCAATCAGACTTCGCGCCATGGATGTCAGCGCAATTGCTGAACTCCCCGAAGAACGTGATCCGGCGTGGACGATGCTCAAACTTCTAGCCAGTCCGACGATTGCGAGTAAGCGTTGGGCATTCCAGCAGTATGATTCTACCGTTCGTACCAACACGGTCGTCGGACCGGGCGGTGACGCGGCAGTGTTACGAATTCGCGGGACGGACCGTGCCATCGCGGTGAAGACTGACTGCAACGGACGCTATGTCGCGTTGGATCCACGTGTCGGCGGCCGCATTGCAGTGGCGGAAGCGGCGCGCAACGTCGCTTGTACGGGCGCACGTCCCCTCGCAATCACGAATTGTCTGAACTTTGGTAATCCGACTCGTCCGGAAATCTTCTTCCAGTTCACCGAAGCCGTCGCGGGCATCAGCGAGGCGTGCATCGCGCTTGACACGCCAGTCACGGGCGGCAACGTCTCGTTCTATAACGAAAGTCCAACTGGCAGCGTATACCCAACGCCTGTAATTGGAATGGTCGGTGTGATCGACTCGCTGGAGCACATTACACGTTCAACGTTCCGCAACGTTGGCGACGCGATTGTGCTGCTCGGGGACTGCACCGATGAGATTGGCGGCAGCGAATACCTTGCGACAGTGCACGGCGTCACGGGTGGCGCACCACCCGGGTGCGACATCGTCCGCGAGCGAGGCGTGATCAACACGCTGCTCCAGGCCATCCAGGCTGGGGTCGTCGCGTCAGCCCACGATTGCAGTGACGGCGGGCTCGCAATAGCGATCGCTGAGTGCATGATGTCCGACGCCGAAGCTACAACTGGTGCGGATATCGACCTTGCACCATGGGATTCTCTACCGGACCGCGCAGTCCTTTTCGGTGAAGCTCAGGGGCGAGTCATCGTCTCATCGGGTGACGCCGATCGCGTACTGCAGATCGCGGCGGAGAATTCTGTGCCAGCACGCAAGATCGGCGTGGTGAGGTCACGCGATGAAGGTTTAACGATTCGCGTCGGGCGCCAGAAGGTCAGAATTGGAACGGATCAGCTCGGCGAGGCGTATCACACGGCTATTCCGAAAATTATGAACACGACCGCCCAGGCGATCGTAATCGACGAAGTCGAAGGAGTGTTGGCCTAGATGTGTGGCGTATTTGGCATTTTCGGAGATGATCGAGCGGCGTCGCTGACGCAACTCGGACTGTACTCTTTACAGCATCGCGGGCAGGAGTCCTGGGGCATGGTATCTGTCAGCCCGGAAGGCGTAGCACGCGCAACTCGGGCGATGGGCCTCATATCCGAAGCGAGCACGCGCAATGCGCCCCTCGATGCACGTCTGGCCATAGGTCACACCCGCTACAGCACAGCCGGTAGCTCCACGATCGAGAATGCGCAGCCGATCCTCGCACGCTCCCGGGACGGGCACATCGCGCTCGGACACAACGGCAATCTCACGAATGCCACCGAACTACGTCGCGAGTTGGAGGATCAGGGTTCGATTTTTTCTTCTACAATCGACTCGGAAGTCATGGTACACCGGATTGCGAAAGCGGCAGACGGCGCACCGGAAACACGATTGGCATCAGCGCTCGCTCCGGTAGAAGGCGCCTACTCTCTCGTGGCTATCATCGGTGATACGCTGCTCGCTGCGCGAGATCCGCGTGGGTGGCGTCCTCTGGTAATGGGCAGTGTAAACGGCGCAATCGTATTCGCATCTGAGACCTGTGCGCTCGATATCGTCAACGCAACAGCGATTCGTGAGGTGGAGCGTGGCGAGATCATCGCGGTGGACGCGAACGGTATTCGATCCATATTTCCGTTCGAGCGAAAGCCTTCAGCTCGCTGCGTATTCGAGTACGTCTATTTCGCACGACCAGATAGCCGCGTCTTTGGTGGCTCGGTGGACCGCGCGCGGCGGGCGCTCGGTCGACAACTCGCGAGAGAGTGCCCCGCCCCGAGTGCAGATCTCGTCTTCGCCGTGCCGGACTCTTCAAACTCGGCGGCACTCGGATACGCCGAGGAATCGCACATCCCTTACGAACTCGCCCTCATTCGCAACCATTATGTCGGGCGCACGTTCATCCAGCCTGAACAGGCTGGCAGGGACGCCAAGGTCAAGGTGAAGTACAATGCCGTGCGCGAAGTCCTCCAAGGCAAACGCGTAGTAATGGTAGACGATTCCATCGTTCGCGGAACGACTACTCGCGGCCTCGTTGCCATGGTACGCGGTGCTGGTGCTACCGAAGTGCACATGCGTGTCAGCTCTCCCCCCGTTACAGGTCCGTGCTACTACGGGATCGACACTCCAAACCGCGAGCACTTGATTGCTGCCAATTACACCGTCGATGAAATCGCGGAGCATATTGGAGTCGATTCACTCGGTTATCTGTCGCTCGATGGAATGTTGAATGCGGTGCCGGATGGCCCCGAGGGCTTCTGCCACGCATGCTTTTCCGGCGATTATCCAACGGCGCCGCCGACGGACCCGGATAAGCTTCGCTTCGGCTGTGGCTGCTGAGCGTGAGCAAAAAAGTCTTCTTCTTCGGTGCGGGCAACGCCGAAGGCGCGCGGGAGATGAAGGAAATGCTCGGAGGAAAGGGCGCCAATCTCGCTGAGATGACCAATCTTGGAGTACCCGTACCGCCCGGCTTCACGATCGCTTGCAGCGAATGCATCGCGTATCTGCAAAAAGGTGAGTATTCAGACGAACTACGCGCTGAAGTCGATGCAAGCGTAGCGCGGCTCGAAGCAACTTCCGGAAAGAGGTTCAGCGATTCCGTCAATCCGCTGCTCGTTTCCGTGCGTTCCGGGGCGTCCGTATCGATGCCGGGGATGATGGAGACAATCCTGAATCTGGGACTCAACGATCGCACCGTGGTCAGCCTTGCGCGCGCGAGCGGAAGCGCGCGCTTTGCGTACGACTCGTACCGCCGTTTCATCCAGATGTACGCCGACGTCGTGCTGGATGTACCAAGCAGCGACTTTGAGCATCTGCTTACAGCGAAACGCATGACTGCCGGCGTTTCAACTGACGCAGAGCTGAGCGAGGACAACCTCCGCAACCTTGTGGAAGAATTCAAGGGCGTTGTACGTCACCGGACTGGCACTCCATTCCCGACCGATCCAACGGAACAACTCTGGGGCGCAATTCAGGCCGTTTGGCGCTCATGGACGCTCAAGAAGGCTCGCGATTACCGACGTGTGAACGGCATTCCCGAAACGCTCGGCACCGGTGTGAACATCGTCGCGATGGTATTCGGAAATCTTGGTAATGATTCCGGAACCGGCGTTGCATTCACACGCGATCCATCGACAGGTGAGCACAAGTTCTACGGTGAATTCCTGATCAACGCGCAGGGCGAAGACGTCGTCGCCGGCATTCGAACCCCAATTGCCATCGACCAGATGGCGAGCCAGCTTCCGGCTGCCTTCGAGCAGCTCATGGATACGCAGGCGCGACTTGAGCGGCATTTCCGCGACATGCAGGACATCGAGTTCACTGTGGAACGCGGCACGCTGTACCTGCTGCAGACGCGCACCGGGAAACGCACCGCAGCAGCTGCCGTGCGGATCGCGCGTGACATGGTCGCGGAAGGACTCATAAGCAGACGCGATGCAATTCTCCGCGTGCCGGCTGCACAGCTCGACCAGCTGCTCCACCCTGTCATCGATCCGACGGCTCGCGCCAAGCCGCTATGCACCGGCTTGCCAGCGAGCCCCGGCGCGGCAAGCGGCATTGCGGTGTTCGACCCCGATAGCGCCGAATCACGCGCCGCAAACGGAGATGCAGTAATTCTGGTTCGCGAAGAAACCACTCCCGAAGACTTTCACGGTATCGTCGCGGCGCGAGCAGTGCTGACAGCTCGTGGTGGCATGACGAGCCACGCGGCAGTTGTTGCACGGGGAATGGGAAAGTGCGCGGTCGTTGGCTGTCGCGATATCCACGTCGAACTTGAACATCGGCGATTCAACGTCAACGGAATGACGATCAACGAGGGCGACTACATCACCCTCGATGGCGCAACGGGGCGAGTCTTCGCTGGCGCACTGCCGACGATTCCCAGCGAGGTCGTACAGGTCACCAACGGAACTCTCAGGCCCGCCGCCGCGCCAACATATCAGGCCTATGCGGAACTCCTGGGCTGGGCCGACGAGGTTCGAACGCTCAAAGTCCGCGCCAACGCCGACACGCCACGCGACGCTCGGATAGCGCGGAATTTCGGCGCCGAGGGGATCGGGCTCTGTCGAACGGAGCATATGTTCTTCGAGGGTGAGCGGATCCAGGTGATGCGCGAGATGATCGTCGCCCGCGATGGGTCCGGTCGTCGGCGGGCACTAGCAAAGCTGCTTCCAATGCAGCGTGCCGACTTCGAAGGAATTTTCGAGGCCATGGACGGCCTTCCGGTGACCATACGGTTGCTGGACCCCCCACTGCACGAGTTCCTCCCGCACGGCGGCGAGGAAAGCAAGCTCCTCGCCCGTAGCCTCGACATTCCCAGGAGTGATCTCCAGCGCATTGTGGAGTCGCTCAGGGAAACCAACCCTATGCTTGGACACAGGGGTTGCCGGCTCGGCATTACCTACCCCGAGATAACCGAAATGCAGGGCCGAGCCATCTTCGAGGCAGCGGTCCGCGTAAAACGCCGCGGCATTGACGTCAGACCCGAAATAATGGTCCCCCTGGTCGCCGCGGTGACAGAATTTGACAACCAGCGCGCCATCCTTGAGAACGCAGCCGACCAGGTCCTGGGAGTCATGAGGGAATCCGTCACCTACCTTATTGGTACGATGATAGAGCTTCCAAGGGCCGCTCTCACAGCCGGAGAAATTGCCAAACGGGCCCAATTCTTCAGCTTCGGGACCAACGACCTGACCCAGACCACTTACGGCCTCAGCCGAGACGACGCAGGCCGGTTCCTTCCTTCTTACGTAGAAAGTGGCATTTTTCTGGATGATCCATTCCAGACTCTGGACACCGTCGGAGTTGGCCGCCTGATCCGCATGGCCGTGGAGGACGGGCGAAATGCCCGACCGGGGATTAAATTGGGTATCTGCGGCGAGCACGGAGGCGAGCCGCGTTCGGTGGCTTTCTGTCACGCCATCGGCCTCGACTACGTCTCATGCTCACCTTATCGCGTTCCGATCGCCAGACTCGCAGCCGCGCACGCCGCACTAGAGGTCTCCCCTGACCGCTAGCGCACTCTCCGCGTCGGCCATCGCCGGCCCCGTTCTGAGCCTCACGCCATCGCGTCCGCTCAGGATCGCCCTGGTCACGGAGTATTACTATCCGCACCTCGGCGGTATCTGCGAGCACGTACACTTCTTCGCACGTGAGGCGCGAAAACTCGGGCATCATGTAGACATCATCACCTCCAACCTGCCTGGCGCTGTCCCGGAGCCAGGAGTGATACGCATCGGCCGAAGCCAGCCGATCTACGCCAATGGATCTCAGGCGCGCATTACGGTCGGTTTGTCGCTTCGCAAGGACGTGCGGCGTGTACTGCATGACGGTCGTTACGATATCGTCCACGTGCATTCGCCGCTCAGCCCGATTCTTCCAATGCTAGCGATCGAAGAAGCCGAGTGTCCGGTCGTCGGCACCTTCCACACGTACTTCGACAAGTCGCTCGGTTATCAACTCGGCCGCAAGTATTTCCAGAGACGGTTGGACATGCTCGACGTCGCAATCGCCGTCTCACACTCCACAACGATCGCGCTGGATCGATATTTCGAAGCCGACTGGACAATCATTCCCAACGGAATCGATGTCAATCTCTTCAACCCGCACGCACCGTTTCCTCCGGGTATGCGTCGAGATGTACCGGCAGTTCTGTTCCTCGGCCGGTTCGACCCGCGGAACGGTCTCACTACGCTGATCGATTCATTCAAACGCGTACGCGGCAAGGGTCGCGAAGCGCAACTTGTTGTCGTTGGCGACGGGCCCTTGCGCAAACACTACTATCGTGCTGCTGCTGGCGACCCGGACATCACTTTCGTCGGTTCGGTGCTGAAGGAGCGTCCCAGCTATTATGCGCACGCGGCAATGTACGCGTGCCCCACTACAAAGGCGTCTTTCGGAATCACATTGCTCGAGTCGATGGCCTGCGAAACGCCGGTTGTCTGCTCCGACATACTTGGCTTCAGGGACGTCGTAAAGAACGGACGCGAAGCCCTTATGGTGCCGTGCGGCGATCGTGATGCGCTCGCAGACGCGATGGTCACACTCCTTGACGATGAGACGCTGCGAACGCGCCTCGGGAAAACTGGTCGCCGCGAAGCCGAGCAGTACTCCTGGCCGCGCGTCACGCGGTCCGTCCTGGAACAATACGATAGCGTTCTCGCGCGGCGATCAGCGGCGGCATGATCCTCCCCGTAGCGGCCGCGCTTGCCGCGACGGGGACGGCCGCGTACGGGGCATTCTATAGAAACAGTCCCGTCTTTGGATCCGTCCTGCACCAGCTGCCCACGGCCGCTCATGACGTATCGCTGACCTTCGATGACGGGCCAAATCCCTATGCGACGCCGCTGATCCTCGACGCGCTCGAGCGGGCAAACGTAAAGGTGACGTTCTTCTTTCTCGGTCGACATGTCGAGCGATGGCCCGACATCGCGCGTCGCGCTGCGGCTGAAGGTCATCAGATTGGCAACCACGGATACTTTCACCGCAAGCTGCACTTTCGCGGAATTTCGTACGTCCGCGACGATATCGGTCGCGGAAAGCGCGCCATTGAAGCGGCGTGTGGGGTGACTCCGACTTTCTTCAGAGCGCCACACGGCTTCCGAAGCCCCTGGGTCACCCCAATCGCACGCTCCATGGGACAAAAAACCGTCGGCTGGTCGCTCGGAGTTTGGGATACAGACTTGCCCGGCGCGGAAGCAATCGCGAAGAGAACTGTAGATGGTGCGCGCCCTGGTTATATCCTTCTGCTACATGACGGTGACGGATATGATCCGGTGGGAGACCGTACCCAGACCGCTGCGGCTATACCAACGATCGTCAGCGAGCTTCACCAACGAGGCTACAGCTTCGCCACTCTCCCCAGATGAATAAGTCGAAGGTGGGCAGGCTGGTACGCCTGGCGCTATCTGCCGCGATCATTGTACTGCTGATCATTTTTGCTCGTAAGGTAGACTGGGGTCAGGCGTGGCATGCGATGATAAATGCGTCGCGCCCATTGCTCCTCGCGGCGCTTGCCGTAAACCTGCTCAGTCTCGTCGTGCGCGGCGTGCGTTGGTGGATACTCCTGCGTGCGGTCGGCTCACCGTCCCTCGCCCTTTGCATGCGCGCGACCTTCGCCGGAGCCGGCCTCAACAATGTGCTGGTTGCCAGCGGCGGCGACGCTGCACGGATTGTGTTCGTTACTCGATCCAGTGGCGTGCCTGCGTCGCGTGTACTCGCAACAGCGGCGCTCGACCGCTTGTTCGACCCGATTGGCTTCATCGTCATGCTCGCTGTCGGGCTCGCTGTATTCACGCTGCCTGCCGAGTTCGAGGTGTTACGGTGGCCAGTCTTGATTGCGCTGATTGCAATTACCGTCGGGCTCATATGGCTTGCCAGAACGGCGCCGGACGCCGAGCCGGAGCACGTGCCCGAACGGCGCTCGCAACCGCGCGGGTGGCGCGCACGGGCCCTCCGATGGCTCCGGGAGTTTGGCGGCAGCATGCGCGAACTCGCAACGGGAAAGCGAATGGTCCCGCTGCTACTCCTCACGATTATCGCGTGGGCCGGGCAGCTGGCAACATTTGCCTATGCCGCAAGAGCCGCACATATCCATCTCCCGCTCCAGGGAAGCCTGGCCGCCATGCTGGCTGTCAACGTCTCGCTTATCGTCCGGGCGACGCCCGGGAACGTGGGATTTTTTCAATTCGCATACGCGCTCGCAACCGCCCCGTTCGGGACCCTCGAGGCGAACGCGGTCGGTGTCGCCGTTCTGATTCAGGCGTTGCAAATCATCCCGACGACCATCATAGGTGTCGCACTCGCCCCGGAATTCATCTTCCGCAGAAAGGCAAAAAAGCCGACTACGGTCTGACCCGTAATCGGCGTTTCTGAGAAAGTGGAGGCGCGGGGATTCGAACCCCGGTCCGAAGCAAGATTCACCACAGCATCTACGTGCGTAGCCTTCGCTTTTTTGTCTCTCCGATCGCGACCCGGAAGGCGGGGCTACGATCAGACAAGGTCTCTGGAATTTCGTGATCGAAGGGAGACCGCCCCCAACCGCTATCCCGAATTTGCAATACCTGGTCGGCGCGTCAGGAGCGCTCCGATTCAGGCAGGTGCAGTAACCGCTTTACAGCGAGTTACGCAGCCAGGGCCAAGTTATCGTTGGCAGTTGTGAAAATTCCCAGATTTTTTTACGAGGTTCCAGGAACCTCGGCACGCGGCCACAGCTTCACCAACCCCGTCGAAGCCGGTCGCCCCCGTGAGTAATGATAACACCGTATGGAAGCCCCGGTTCCACGGGGGTGATTGGCGCCAGCGGTTTGACAGCCGGAATCGCTTCGAAAGCACTTTATGTCAGGGTACTTAAAACACTACCCAATAACGTTATAGCCCGCCGGTTGCAACCTGGTTCCTACCTGCGCGCTTGGCGCCGTACAGCGCCTTGTCAGCGGCGCTGAAGAGTTCGTCGCGATCCCGTGCTCCCTCTGGATAGGTGGCCACACCAAGCGAGATTGTGACGCTGATTTCGCGCCCGCCAATGACGAACGGCCTGTCCCCGACCGCGCTACGAAGACGTTCTGCGAGTTGGCAGCCGCCAACCAGGTCAGTCTGCGGAAGAAGCAGCGCCATCTCTTCGCCGCCATATCTGGCGCAAAGATCCACGTTTCTAACCCCTTCCTGCAGCAGCGCAGCCACTTTCTTGAGCACGTCGTCGCCAGTCTGATGACCGTAGGTGTCATTTACCTGTTTGAAGCGGTCGATATCGATGATGACCAGCGTGGACGAGCCGCCGAAACGATCAGTCTCCATGACGATACGGGAAAGGCGCTCCTCGAACTGCTGTCGGTTGGCAAGGCCCGTGAGCGGATCAGTACGCGCTCGCTGGTTGATCTCCTCGATCTCCCAAACCGTCTCGAGCGCGTGGGTGGCCATGACGCCGAGCAAGCGAAGGTTCTTGGCTATCGTCGGCGTGATCGGGATCGGGGCTTCGCTCTCCATCACGAGTGCTCCGATAACCCCTTCCATCCCCCGGAGCGGGATGATTGCTAGCGCTCCGAGTGCATGCTGCGCTTCGTCGCCGCCAAACACGATGAAGCCTCTGGTCCGGTCACGAGCATCGGCGATCAGAACTGGATAATCGCCCACGCAGGCGGCGCCCACCTGGCTCTCAGGCGTCACCACGGACCCGGTCGGCACAATGTGTCCCCGGATCGAATACGCGACCTCACCGGACGTACGAGCCGGATTCCAGCGAACCAGGGCAACCCGCTTTGTGCCCATCATGTGCGCCGCCGCAGTGCACAGCGATGCGCCCAGATCACCAATGCTCCGTTGATCCTGCAGCTGAGTCGCCGTCAGCAGCAGGAGGTCTGCATTGCGCTCGCCCTGGCTTGCGGTTGCCTGCGCTTCGAGAAGCGAACGGAGTGTTGCCAGGCGGCGCGCGAGCCGCGGTAGCCACTTTCGCAGTTGTTCTCTTGGCAACTGAAGTTCCATGCGTTCCGGGGCCGCCACCGCCAGTACGTGACGCGTCGCGTTCTGCGACGGCAGCGGTGCCGCGGCAAAACTGACCCATTCGCCATCGGTACACATCTCGCCGGCCTTCTGGTGAGCCGCCCACATGATCAGCCCAACGCTCTTCTCATCGAGTTCGGGCGGAACGGTGTCGGCGCTGACGCATTCGAGAAGCACCGGCGCGACGTTCGGGTCGGTCGCGTCCCACAGCGACGCCTGCACACCACCGAGTAGCTCGCGGACGTCCGAGAGGAGGTCCGTGGTCGGCGTCCGCTCGGCCGAGGGCGGCGGCTCCGGGCTACGCGGCCGCGGCGACCGAGTCGCTAGTGGCTGCATCGGACTGTTCGACGGTGTCATCATTATCCATCCCAAACGGCATGCGCAGGTACTCTCCGAAAATCGCCTCGACCTCGCTAACCGACCGCACCGCGTAAAGCTGCTTGCGCAGATCCGCCGAGCCTGGCAAGCCCTTTACGTACCATCCCAGATGCTTCCTGAACTCTACCGCCGCACCGCGCGGATCCAGTTCGAACTCATCTGCCATATGCGCGTGTTCCAGTGCGATCGCAAAGCGATCGCTCACTGGTGGTGCTGGACTCTTGGCTCGGCCCTCGAGCAGATCGCGCGTCTGGTTGAACACCCACGGCTGGCCGAATGATCCGCGCGCGATCATCACGCCAGAGCACCCTGTCTGGCGCGCCATCTTTACGGCGTCTTCCGGCGTCTTGATATCGCCGTTGCCAAGTACCGGAATATCCAGAGCAGCAACCACCGCCGCTATCTCATCCCACCGCGCGGCACCGCTGTACATCTGCGCTCGCGTACGCGGATGAAGCGTGAGTACCGTCGCACCCGCATCCTGACACCGTAGAGCGATCTCAACGGGATTGCGCATGTCTTCGCTCCAGCCACTGCGAATCTTGACGGTAACGGGCAGCGTCGTCGCTGCGGATACGGAGCGGATCACCGACTCGACGAGACCAAGATCCTTGAGACATCCCGACCCGCCGTTCCGCTTCACCACTTTCTTCACAGGGCATCCAAAATTGATGTCTATGAACTCGGGCTGGAACACGTCGGAGACGAGGCGCGCAGCATCGCCCATCGCAGCGGGATCGGCGCCGAATATCTGAACGCCGATCGGCCGCTCGTCCGCGCCAAAGCGCAGCTTGGCCAGCGTCGCCTCGTTCTCCCTGCGAATCGCTTCTGCAGAAAGGAACTCGGTGACGACTACGTCCGCGCCAAAGCGCCGGCAGATTCGCCGGAACGGTGACTCGGATACACCGGCCATTGGGGCCAGGTAAAGCGGCGTATCCTTGCGGAGCGGAAAGGGAAAGTCCCGGAGCATCCCTTTCAAGCTAATGTTCGCCGGTGCCCCCGGCAACGCGCGCATTTGACTCTCGCGTGGATGGAACGTAGCTTGGACGGTTCACTACGTTTGCCCCCGCTTGCAACGACCGACATGGAATTACGCGAGTTCTTCTCCGAAGACGCGATATCGCTCGACCTCAAGGCCGACACCAAGGACGACATCCTTCGCGAGCTCATTTCGCTCCTGAAGCTGGACGAAAAGTCCGAAGGGATGCTGTTCAAGATGCTCAAACGCCGAGAGAATCTAGGCTCTACCGGGATTGGACACGGAATCGCGATTCCGCATTGCCGGTCGCTGGTAGTCAACAAGCTCCGCGTCGCCTTCGGACGGAAGCCCGGCGGCGTCGACTTCAAGGCCATCGATGAGAAGCCGGTTTATTATTTCTTCCTCATCGTCGCCCCGCCCCTCGAGGTCTCGAACCAGTATCTGCCTGTCCTCGGGAAGATCGCGCAGTTCAGCAAGGAAGCTGACGTGCCGGAACGGCTGACGGCGCTTACAGAACCTTCCCAGTTCATGGCGCTGCTGAAGGAGAAAGGCGTCTAACAGTTATTCTCCTGCGTGGTCGACGAGTTAGCGCCCGACTATCGCTCGGGCGCTGGCGTCATGATCCACGTCGTTTGCGTCAGCGCCAACCGAGCGCCGGCGCGATATGCGTAAGAACGGCCTCGATCACATGCGCGTTGTACTCGACACCAAGCTGGTTCGGTACCGTCAGCAACAACGTGTCAGCCGCAGCGATCGCCTCGTCGCCCCTGAGTTGCTCCACGAGTAAGTCCGGCTCCGCCGCGTAACTCCGACCGAAAATCGCGCGCGTCTTCTCATCGATGTTGCCGATCTGGTCCGCATCCGCGCCCTCGTGCCCAAAGTACGCGCGATCTCTATCGGTGACGAGCGGAAAGATGCTGCGACTGACGGAGACACGCGGCTCGCGCGCATGTCCGGCCTCCTTCCACGCAGCGCGGAACGCGCGGATCTGCGCGGCCTGCTGGACATGGAATGGCTCGCCGGTCTCATCATTCTTGAGCGTCGAGCTCTGCAAATTCATGCCGAGCTTTGCCGCCCATGCTGCAGTTGCGTTGGATCCGGCGCCCCACCAGATGCGATCGCGCAAGCCCTCCGAATGCGGCTCGATCCGCAGCAGTCCAGGTGGATTTGAAAACATCGGCCGCGGGCTCGGCTGTGCAAACCCCTCGCCACGCAACAGGTCGAGGAATACCTCCGCATGGCGCCTGCCCATGTCAGCGTCAGTCTGTCCTTCAGACGGGTTGTAGCCGAAATACCGCCAGCCATCGATTACCTGCTCCGGTGAGCCGCGGCTGATCCCCAACTGCAGCCGCCCGCCAGCAATGACGTCGGCCGCTCCCGAGTCCTCCACCATGTAGAATGGATTCTCGTAGCGCATGTCGATGACAGCAGTGCCGATCTCGATACGACTGGTTCGCGCGCCGACGGCCGCCAGAAGCGGGAAGGGCGAAGCGAGCTGCCGCGCGAAATGGTGAACTCGAAAATACGCGCCGTCGGCGCCCAGCGCCTCGGCCGCTACCGCGAGATCTATGGATTGGAGCAGTGCGTCGGATGCCGATCGCGTTTGCGATTGTGAAGACGCGGTCCAGTGGCCGAACGACAGAAAGCCGATCTTCTTCATCGCCATACGATATGGCCCGCGAAATTAATCATTCCCACTCGATCGTGGCTGGAGGTTTCGAGCTGACGTCGTAGGCAACGCGGTTGATCCCGCGTATCTCATTCATTATACGGTTCGAGATGCGGCCGAGAACGTCATACGGGAATGGGTACCAGTCGGCAGTCATACCATCACTGCTTGTAACAGCGCGCAACGCGAGAACGTTCTCGTATGTTCTCTCGTCACCCATGACACCGACGCTTCTGATTGGAAGGAGCACCGCGAATGCCTGCCAGATCACGTCGTACAATCCTGCAGCGCGGATCTCTTCGAGATACACCGCGTCGGCCTTGCGAAGCAGCGTGAGCTTCTCGGGTGTAACGTCGCCGAGGATGCGGATTGCCAGCCCCGGCCCTGGAAATGGATGACGTCCCACCATCTCTTCCGGGAGTCCGAGCTCGCGGCCAACGTTGCGAACTTCATCCTTGAACAGTTCGCGCAGCGGCTCGATGAGCGCGAACTTCATTTCGCTCTTCAACCCGCCGACGTTGTGATGCGTCTTGATTGTAACAGACGCTCCACCCGTCGGGGAGAATGACTCGATGACATCAGGGTACAGCGTTCCCTGTACCAGAAATCGAACGTTGTCCCCAACGTTTTCCGCGGCCGCCTCGAACACGTCGATGAAAGTATGTCCAATGATCTTCCGCTTCTTTTCGGGATCTTCGACGCCGGCGAGAGCACTCAGGAAAGCATCGCCTGCATCAATGGTTACGAGATTGACACCCATGTGCGCCCGGAATGTGCGCTCGACCTGCTCACGCTCGTTGAGCCGAAGCAATCCGGTATCGACGAAGATGCACGTGAGCTGATCACCGATCGCGCGATGCACCAGGGCGGCTGCGACGGATGAATCCACACCGCCGGAGAGTCCACAGATCACTCTTGCATCGCCAACGAGCTCGCGGATACGCGTCACTTCGCGATCGACGAACGAGCCGGGAGTCCAGTCCGGATGCACGCCGCAGATCCTGAAGAGGAAGTTTCTGATCAGTTCGGTTCCGCGCGGTGTGTGCGCGACCTCAGGATGAAATTGCACTCCGTAAATCGGGCGCGTGACATGCCTGAACGCGGTCACTGGATTTGTACGACTCTTCGCGGTGACGACAAAACCATCCGGCGGAGATTCGACGTGGTCACCATGGCTCATCCATGCCTGGAGGCATTCTCCCGGATCGAAACCGGAGAAAAGTGCATCCGGCTCGGTGACGCAGACTTCTGCTCTCCCATATTCACGCCTGCCTGCGCTCAGTACCGAAGCACCGGACAGTTGTGCAATGAGCTGCATACCGTAGCAGATACCAAGCACCGGAGCCATGTCAAGCAGTGCCGGGTCCGCGGTCGGCGCGGCATCTCCGTACACTGAGTTTGGACCGCCGCTCAGGATTATTCCCGAGGGGGCCCATTCTCGTACCCAGTCGGTGGTGCGCGTTGGCGGATGAATCTCGCAGTACACTTTCGCTTCGCGCACCCTCCGTGCAATCAGCTGCGTGAATTGCGAGCCAAAATCGAGAATGAGAATCCTTTCAGCCGTCACCCGATGCTCACAGTTTGATGATCTCCACTTCGCGGGTCTGGAGGTCGACTAATGCAGCAGTACACGATCCATACAACCACCCACACGCCTCGCCAGGATTGAGGATCAGCGTGTCGCCTCGCGTCTTCATCTCCGCCTGGTGCGAGCTTCCGTGAAACACGAACTGATGGTTGTCCAGCGAACGCTGGTGGACCTCTCCAATGTCGTGCACGATGAGAATCTGCGCACCAGATACCTCAAAGCTGTGTGGTGACTCGTACAGCTCGGTGCCAACGCCCTGAGACGCCATCGCTGCGAGGCCTTCCGGATCCCCGTCGTTTCGGCCGAACACGCCAAGCATTGGAATGTTCGCATCGTTCACAGGAGTGAGCGAAAAGGGCGAGCAGTGGTCGCCAGCATGCATGAGCAGACTGGCGCCTCCGGCAATCATTCGCGCCACCAACTCAGCGATCGCGGGAACACGATCGTGCGTATCTGCCAGTATTCCAACTCGCATCAGTCTTCGCTCCAGTGCGGCGCAGAAATCTCTCGACGCGTAAGGTCAGCGTCAGACTCGCGCTCTGTGATCAAGGCAAACCTGTCGCCATCTACCAGAACCTCGGCAGGGCGCGGGCGGGAGTTGTAATTCGACGCCATCGAATATCCGTAGGCACCAGCGGTCCGCACCACCAGAAGGCTCCCGGGCCCCACTTCGGGGATCAGCCTGCCGGTGGCGAAGAAATCGCCACTCTCGCAAACCGGGCCAACAACGTTCGCAAGCAACTTCGGCTCATCGGCAATGTCAACGCTCTCAATTGCGTGAAGCGATTCGTAGAGCGACGGACGAATGAAATCGTTCATCCCTGCATCCGTAACGACAATCTCCGTTCCACCACTGCTCTTCCGATACAGCACGCGCGTGAGTAGCACGCCAGCTTCTGCAACAATGAACCTGCCGGGTTCAATGAGAATCTCGGTGCCCGGCTCCTCGGCGATCACGCGAAGCGCCTCCGCGTACGCTTGCAGATATGCCCCACTGTCACCGGACGCTCCGAGTCCCAGGCCGCCCCCAAGATCGAGCGTCGATATTGTAGCTATCCCGGCACCCTCGATCTCGCGCTTGAGCCGAACCAGTAAGTGAGCCGCGCGAGCATATGGAGCAACAGCATCGATCTGGGATCCCAGGTGTGTCGCAATGCCGGTAAGCTTCAGATTCGGCATCTCGGTCATCCCACGCGCCACACGCATCACACTGTCGTGCGGAATCCCGAACTTCATACCGAGTTCCGCAGTGCGTGTGTACTTGTGCGGAGTATCTACGGCGATGTCCGGATTTACTCGCAGCGCGACGGAGACAACCACTCGCAGGTCTGCAGCAATCTCCTGAAGCGAAGCGATTTCGCCCTCGGATTCCACATTGATGCTTTTCACTCCCGCCCTCACCGCACGTTCCAGTTCAACAGCCGTCTTCCCTACTCCGCTGAAGACCATGTCCGAACCCGCGAAACCTGCCGTCAGAGCGCGATGCAGCTCACCCGCGGAAACAATGTCAACGCCGACACCGCGCGACTTGAGCAACGCCAGTATCGCCCTCGACGAATTGGCCTTCACACTGTAATGGATGTGAACCGGCAATCCGGCGAGCGCCTGTGTAAGCGACTCAAGCCTGTTGCATATCGTCGCCGCGCTGTACACGTACGTTGGCGTTCCCATCCGTTCCGCAATTACACCGAGGTTGACTCCCTCGCACCACAGAACACCATCGCGCCGGGAGTAGCCCGGCGCTTCTAGTACGCCTTGGCCCACAGCGCCTCTGCGACAGCCTTCTCTCCACACATCAGACACTTCGTCGGCGCGTCGGCGGACCGGAACTCCTCGTCGGGCAGAACCCGGATCGTAGCTTTCGTTTCTTCCTTGATCCGTGCCTCGCAATCCGCCGAGCCGCACCAACCGGCATATACGAAGGCGCCATCGCCGTCCATGATTTCTCGGAATCGATCGTACGTAATGGGCCCGCGAATGCTGTTGCTCTCGCGGCGCGCACGTGCCGTCTCGAGCAGATTAGCCTGAATCGCGATGAGTATTTGGATCATGCTCTCGCCAATCGTGTCGAGTGCGTATGACCGCTTCTCTCTCGTATCACGGCGCACCAGCACCGCCTGACCGGCATCCAGATCCCGAGGGCCGATTTCCATTCGGAGGGGAATCCCACGCAGCTCCCACTCATAGTACTTCGCGCCTGGCTTGATTCCCTCGCGCGAGTCCACGTGAATGCGCACGCGCGCCGCCGACCGACGTTCCCACATCCCCAGCGAGCCCTTGATCTGATTCGCCACTTCAAGGACGCGCGCGCGATCCTCATCCGTACGGTAGATCGGGACGATAACGACTTCGATTGGTGCGAGCAGAGGCGGCGTGATAAGGCCATTGTCATCACCATGGGTCATCACGAGCCCGCCAACCAACCGCGTCGACACGCCCCAGCTCGTGTTCCACGCGAAATCCAGTTCGCCAGCCTCTGTCTGAAACGTCAGATCGAAAGCCTTCGCAAAGTTCTGACCGAGATTGTGCGACGTTCCCGCCTGCAATGCCTTGTTGTCCTGCATCATCGCCTCGCAGGAGTATGTGCGAAGCGCGCCCGCGAACTTCTCCGACTCGCTCTTTCGACCAGTCACAACCGGCATGGCCATCCATCCTTCCATGAAGTCCCGGTACACGCCGAGCATGCGCCGTGTCTCCTCCTCGGCCTCGGCTTCCGTTGCATGGGCCGTGTGGCCTTCCTGCCATAGAAATTCGAGCGTGCGCAGAAACAGACGCGTGCGCATTTCCCAGCGCACCACGTTGGCCCACTGGTTGATGAGGAGCGGAAGATCCCTGTAGCTCTGCACCCATTTGGCGAACATCGAATAGATGATCGTCTCCGACGTCGGCCGGATTACCAACGGCTCGTCGAGTTTCTTGCCACCGCCATGAGTTACAACCGCCGTCTCTGGCGCAAACCCTTCCACGTGCTGCGCTTCCTTCTGCAGGAAGCTCTGTGGGATTAACAATGGGAAATAGGCATTCTGGTGACCGGTGGCCTTGAACATATCGTCCAACTGCCGCTGCATCCGCTCCCAGATCCCGTATCCATTTGGACGAATGACCATGCAACCGCGCACTGGTGCGTAATCAGCCAGTTCCGCGCGCACGACCAGCTCGTTGTACCAGCCGCTGAAATCCTGAGCGCGAGTTGGAAGTCTTTTTTCGTCAGCCATCGATGAAGTATTTGGAAAATCGCGCGGCGTCAGACACTCGAGTCCGTCGCTGTCGAATTTGTCAGGTGAACAATGTTACGAGCGCCAGCGGTAATTGCCGCCTTGCGTTGCTTCGACACCGATTGGCGCCGTAATGCATACTCTACAGAGAAGCCCTTTGCACGAAGCGATGCGGCTTCGCTCATGACCCGGAGCACCGGGATATCGTCATCCGCGGTCAGCCAGTAATCAACAGTCTGCGCCATCGACGGGAGCAGATTCCTGGCACGAAGCAACTCCGTCAATACCACATCGCCCATCCCGAAACCGAGTGCAGGGAGCGACGTACCACCAATTGCATCAAGCAGATTGTCGTACCTGCCGCCGCCGCAGATGGCGCGGAATTCTCCGGATCGATCAAACAGCTCGAACACGATCCCGGTGTAGTACGCGAGCCCTCGGACAATGGAAAGGTCGAACTGCAGCCACGCTTCGCCACCCGGAACCAATTGAGCGACGTAGTCGAAGAAATTGCGCAACTCCTGGACGTGTTCAATACCAACTCCGGATGCTGCGCTGATCGCAAACTCGACTGTGTCGATCGTGGCATGCGGAATGTCCAGTACACGCTCTACCTGGTCAACATTCAATCCGGCAGCGGCAAGTTTCTCCGCCGAAATAGCGCGGGGTTGCCGCGCAAGCTTGTCCGCGACTCCAAGTACGGCCTCAAATGAATCGGGTGCGATACCGAGCGCTGCCAGATATGCATGCATCACTCGTCTGTCGCTCACCCGAACGACAACCTCGTTCGACGTAAGGTTCAACTCGCGACAGATGTCGATTGCACACGCAACCAGCTCCGCGTCCGCCGCCACTCCGCTCTCGCCCACGATGTCCATGTTGAGCTGGTAGTGCTCGCGAAGCCGGCCTTTCTGTTGACGCTCATACCGAAAGAGTTGCGGCGTCGAAAACCAACGCGTCGGCTTGCGCAGGGAATTTGCGCGCGCCCCAACCATACGTGCGAGCGTCGGTGTCATTTCAGGACGAAGCGCGACCTCGCGTCCGCCCTTGTCAACAAAATTGTAGAGCTGACCGACGATTTCATCGCCGCTCTTCGCTGTATATAGGTCGAGTGGTTCGAGCGGCGGGCCGTCGTACTCCATGAACGCGTACCGACGGGCAACTTCGCGCCATGCCCGCATCACGTGCGCGCGCTCGGCCAACTGTTCCGGGTAGAAATCTCGGAAACCCGGGAGTGTCGTGTGCGCCATCGTCCAAACCTATCCGGTCTTACGGGTAGGTGCTACCACCTTGCCAGCCCAGCGCGGTCCTGGTCCGACTCCTGACGACCGTCCCTGGACTCGCGGCTCAGTCGTGCTTCGGCCGAGTTGCCGAGGCAGTCGGGTCGATGCCGAGTATGCGCATCGCGTCGCCAACGGTGTGGAACGAGCCGCACACCACCTTGGTCCCAGGGAGATTCTGTGCACGCTCCATCGCGATCCGAAAATCCGGGTCCAGATCGACCGGCACTTTGCACGCATTCGCATGTGCCGCTGCAAGAAGCGGGTCCCATGCACGGTTTGGAGGTGCGCTCAACGGCTGGGTTATGATGAACCGGCTCGTCACCGGAGCAAGCTCGTCGATTATCCCCTCCCAGTCCTTGTCCTTCAACACGCCCAGAACCACGGTGACCGGCGGAGCGGATGGGCGCGCTGCCAGAGTTTCCGCCAGGGCCCTCGCGCCCGCCGCGTTGTGAGCCACATCGAATATCCAATTGTGGACCCGCTGGAATCGCCCAGGAAGTGTCACCGACGACAATGCGCGGTTGATGTCCTCCTTCTTGATGGCGTACTCAGGACCCGCCGCATGGATGGTCGCAAGCGCGGCCATCGTGTTACGAACCTGGTGCTCACCAATAAGTGGAGTCGAGAGCCTTGTGCGACCCAACGGCGTCGCCGCCGTGAACGATGTCATCCCACCGGCGAGCGACACCGACCATGCCCGCCAATCCGATCGAACGACGGAGATCGGCGTGGCCCCGCGGTCAGCCGCTTTTTGCGCAAGGCGCTTGGCGATATCCAGGCGCGGCTCCGCAATCACGGCCGGTTTCCCAAACTTGAAAATCCCGCCCTTTTCGTCAGCGATCGACTGAAGCGTCTTTCCCAGGAATTCAGTGTGATCGAGCGAAATATTTGTCACCGTCGCGACGACCGGATCGAGCACGTTGGTGCTGTCGAGCGCGCCACCCAGCCCAGTCTCGACTACCGCGACGTCCACTCCGGACTCGGCGAAGTACGCCAGCGCCGCCGCAGTCGTGATCTCGAAGAAGGTTGCATCGATCGACTCTGCGAGCGGCTCGATGCGCCGCAGCAAGGCAAGGAGCGCCTCCTCCGAAATGATTTCACCATTGATCGCGATGCGCTCGCGAAAGTCCACCAGGTGTGGTGACGTGTAACGCGCGACCCTGCGGCCTCCGAAACGCAACAGCGCGTCAAGCGTGGCGACGGTGCTGCCCTTCCCGTTGGTACCAGCAACGTGAAAGGACGGATACCTTCGATGCGGGTCGCCAAGCGCGTCAAGCAACTGTTCGGTCCTCTCGAGACCCGGCGCAATTCTGGAGCCGGTTCTCTCGAACAGTCGTTCTATTGTCTCCTTATAGCTCAGGTCGAGAGCCATCCAGACGCCGCGGGCTTGCCGCTCATGTGTCGCAGGAGGCGTCCGACCGTTGGCTTTAGTTCGTGTCTCGGGATTACCATGTCCACAATGCCGTGCTCCAGCAGAAATTCGGCTGTCTGGAAGCCTTCGGGCAGATCCTGGCCGATCGTCTGCTTGATCACCCTGGGACCCGCGAATCCGATGACCGCGCCGGGTTCGGCTATGATTGCATCACCGAGCATGGCGAAACTCGCACTGACGCCGCCTGTAGTCGGGTTCGTCAGAAGCGAAACGTAGGGCACGCGTCGCTCTGCAAGCTGCGATAGCATCGCGGACACCTTGGCCATCTGCATCAGGGATAGAACTCCTTCCTGCATGCGCGCGCCGCCAGACGCACAGACGATAACGAGCGGGTGCTTCTTTTCGAGCGAACGCTGGCCAAGCCTGGCGATCTTTTCGCCGACCACGGAGCCCATGGAGCCACCCATGAAGGCGAAGTCCATAACACCCAGGCCTATCGGCGATCCGCCCAACTGGCCGCTAAGCGTGAGAATGGCGTCGCCCTCTCCTGCATTGGTGGTCGCCTTCTTGAGTCGCTGCGCGTACTCGGGAAAGCCAAGGGGATCAGACGAACGGATTTCAACCTCCGTCTCTTCAGCTGTTCCCTCATCGAGGAAGATATTGGCGTAGTCCCACGCCCGGATTCGGCGGTGGAAGCCACAATTCGGGCAAACGTTGAGATTCCTGACGAATTTCTCCGTGATGTCCGTGTAGCCGCACGACTCGCATTTTTCCCAAGCGTCAGCCGGGATCTCCAGTCGGTCGCTGCGTGGGCGCCGGGGCTTCTTGTCCTTCTTGAACCAAGCCATATACCTCTAATGTCACCCGGCACCCGAGGCTGGGCAAGGAGTCGCGGAACAGACGTGTGGTGGTGCGCACACCGCGGCCGGTCCGATCCAGCTACCCGCCGGCAGGAGCAGCTGTCGCGTCCGACGCGGCGAGCTGCTCCTTGAGACGCCGCGCGGACGCCTTTGTAAAGCCCGGTAGCGCAGCAATGTCGTCCTCGCTCGCATCCCGTACTCCCTGCACGCTGCCAAACACATTTATGAGTTGCCGCCGCTTGACCGGCCCAACTCCGGGGATCGATAACAACGCCGAGGTTACCGTCCGCATGCTACGGCGCTTCCGGTTGAATGTCACGGCGAAGCGATGCGCCTCGTCCCGGATTCTCTGCAGCAGTCGAAGAGCCGGTGAGCGCCGCGACAAGCGCAACGGTTCCGCTCGGCCCCAGACAAATATTTCCTCATCGCGCTTGGCGAGGCTTATCAGCGCAATCTGACCCAGTCCGATCGAATCCAGCGCCGCATGCGCAGCCGACAGCTGGCCCTTGCCGCCGTCGATGACCACGAGATCAGGGAGTGGTTTCCCGTCCGTCGTACGTCTATTGAAATAACGTGCCACTACTTCGTTCATCGACGCAAAGTCATCAGTACCGACGACCGTCTTCACCTTGAATTTCCGATACTCACCTCTTTTGGCCCGGCCGTTCTCGAAGAAAACGCACGAGCCAACCGTATCCGTGCCCTGCGTCGTGGATATGTCGAAACAGGCCATCGTGCGTGGCAGTTTATGAAGTGCGAGTTCTCTTGCGAGATCGTAAACGGGGTCACCAGCACGCACGTCCGATTCTGCCGACGACAGTTTCAACTCTTCAAGAAGATGGCGCGCGTTCTGCTCCGCAAGCTGCACGAGTTCGCGCCGAACACCGCGCTGCGGCACATGCACACTCTCGCCCGGCAACGACTCTTCCAGTAGCGCGCGATCTGGAAAATCGAAGGGTAGCAGCAGCTCGGAACTGCGCTCCGGCATCGCGACATAAGTACCGGCGAGGAACAGTCGCAGCACGTCACCGTCGGCTTCACCGTCGACATTCTCAATGAACCGATGTTCGCGCGCGAGTAGTTTACCGTCGCGGATTCGCAGCAGCGCCACGACAGCGTCATCTCCGTCGCGAGCATATCCGACTACGTCGCGGTCGCCTCCTTCCACGCGCAGGACAACCGTCGGCTCTTCCATCTTCTCAAGGTGATGCAACGCATCGCGCATCTCGGCGGCTCGTTCAAAGTCGAGGCTTGATGCCGCAAGCTCCATTCGCTCACGCACCCTGCGAATTACCTCATCCGACCGTCCTTCGAGAAACAGGGTAACCTCGTCTATCATCGACGCGTAGTCTGCCTGGGTCTGTTTGAATACACAGGGCGCCTTGCAACGTTGAATGAAGAAGTCGAGACACGGCCGCTCCGGCATCTCGCGGGGCATATCGTAGTTGCACGTACGCACGGTGAATATCCGCCGAACGACATTAAGCGAGCGCCTCATCGCACCTACGTCGGTGTACGGACCGAAATACTTGGCTCCGTCACTGACTACTCTTCGGGTAACGAACATCCGTGGAAACGGCTCGTTGACTGTAACCTTGATGTACGGGTATGACTTGTCATCGCGCAGCGCGATATTGAACCTTGGATGATATTCCTTGATCAGATTCGCTTCGAGTACAAGCGCGTGCGCTTCCGTCGGCACGACGATCGTTTCAAGGTCGGCGACATGCCGCACCAGGTGTTGTGTCTTGAGGCTGAACGGGTGGTCGCTCGCAAAGTAGCTCCGCACACGTGACCTGAGGCTCTTTGCCTTACCGACGTACAGCACGTCGCCACCGGCGTCCTTCCAGAGATATACTCCTGGGCTATCCGGCAGATGCTGCAATTTCTGCGCAACTAATTCGGGGGCCTTCACCATCGAAAGTTATACGCCTGATCGCCGCCGCAGTTTCGCCGCCAGCATCTTCGCTTCGGGAATCCCAAGTCCAGCTCCGATCACGCCATATGCGATCGCGAACATGCCGAGCGCCAGCAAGGCCAGTAACAGCGGTCGTGACGTCGGGATCACGAACCGGGCAGCAGAGCCAAGCAGTGCTGCTCCCAGTCCAGCGATCCACAATCTCACGACATATTTCACCGAGAGTCCCGTCCGCCCGATTCGGCGAGTCAACCCGCGACGCAGTAGAATGAACTCGACCCAGCCGGCGATACCAGCTGACGCCGTAAGCCCCGCCGCGCCAAGCTTTGCATCAAGTCCAAGCCAGCCCGGAAGCTGGAACGCGAAGATCACACCGAGGACCGTCGTCAACGCAATCCGGATGAGTGCGAACTTGAGCGGCGTCCGCGTGTCCCGAAGTGCGTAGTACGTCGATGAATCGAGGCGTCCCAGAGTCGAAGCCAGCAGACCGACGCTCGAGCCGACAAGAATCTCCCAGACCCAGATCGTATTGTCGCGCCTGAACGCGCCTGTCTGATAGAGGGCACCGGTGACGATATCGCCTAGCGCCAGAAAAGCAATCACGCACGGAACTATGAAGAATGCAATTCGCTCCATTCCGGCGTTGAGGCGCACGCGCAACTGCGCTGCAATTTCTTCCTGCGTGCCGAGTGCGCTCGACATTGCCGGAAGTTCAGCGGCTGAGACCGACATCCCGAAGAGACTGCCCGGAAGCATGTACAGCGTTTGCGCATACGCGAGCGACGACACAGCGCCGATTGGCAGCCGATACGCAAGCGCCAGGTCTATGAACCCGCTGATCTGCACAACGCCACGACTCATAAATACCGACGAAAACTGCTTGAAAACTCGCCGTACGCTCGGCAAACCGAAGTGAAAGTTCGGTACTATTGTCGGTGCGACGCGCCGAATGCTCGGCAGCTGGACAAGAAACTGACCCGCGCTGCCGATCACCGATGCCCACGCTACCGCAATGACGAGCCCCGATGGTGACCGCCTGGGCCCGTATAGCAGAAGCGCTGCAATGATCACCCCGTTCCACGCAAGTGGCGCCATGTACGACACCAGGAACTTGCGATGCGTATTCAGAACTCCCAGACACCACGCGGAGAAGACGAGAAGGCCGGCCCCCGGAAAGAGAATCCTCACCAGTGTCGTCGTGAGTGCTCCCTCCGTGGGAGTCGCACCCGTCGCGGCGAGCCACGCGACAAAAGACTTCGGGAGGAACCCTGCAAACGGGCGCATCAGTGTGCTGACCGTCGATCCGCCGCCGGCAAGTATACCAACCAGCTGCGGAGCAGCAATGACTCCAGCGAGCACAATTACCGACGCGACGAGCACCAGGGCACCGAAAACCGCGCCCGCCAACTCATCGGCGTCGCGTACTTCACCTCGCGCCAGCGTACCCGCGTATTCCGGAATAAATGAGGCCGACAGCACTCCCTCGCCGAAGAGATTCTGGAGCATGTTCGGAATTCTGAACGCGCCCTGGAATGCATCGTTGGCGAGAGACACACCAAGGAAGTGGGCGAATATGCGCTGCCGAATCAGGCCTGCAACCTTGCTCGCGAAGATGCCGGACCCTACCATGAACGCCGCCCGACCGGTGCGCTCCTCAGTCACCGTGTATCACGCCGGCGACGTGCTTCCTGGCCTCCACCCGCATTGCGTCGAGTACGCTGTTACCATACCGCGCGAGGAACGGTACGTAACTGAGTACCCGTTCCTGCGGATCGCCATCCGGATAAAGAGTCGCCCGAACCAGCGCTACTTCCCGCAGTTCGTCCGTCCCTGCCTGCTTGATCGCCGCTGCATAACGTCGCTCAAGGCGCGCAAGACGATGCTCCACCCCGGCGCGCATTGTGCCGATTGAGCGCGCCAGTGCTTCCGAAGTCTGAGAGTCGCCGCGCAGCTGGTTGCTGACACTATCGAGCGTCGATCGGAGCCGAGCAATCGACGCTCGTATTCCCGATGAAACGCTTTCGCGCGCGACCTTTGTCTCCATCGCATGCGGATCCTCAAAATCCGCGATTCCCGCGCCTAACCGATCCAGTATCGTCTCGATCTGCGGCTCCATCAACGTGCCGCTCCAGCGCGGCACAATGCGCGGAACCGCAAGCTCGAGTGCGCGTGCCACTGCAGATACCTGAGCAAAGTACGCCACTTCCCCAGGTCCACCGACGTAGCAGACGGTTGGCAGAATCTGCCGTTCCATAACGGGTCGTAACAACACATTCGGGCCCAGCCGCTCGGCCGCTGAGCTCCTGGCGGCCGAAGCTGCTGTCGCAATTGGCACTCGTCGGCGCGTTGCATCGTCGAGCGTCTCGAAGACAAGCGACAAATTCGGGACGTCGGCGACCTGCGCGTGAAAGCCAGCACCCGAGATTTCTTTGGAACGCGTTACCAGCGCCTTCGCCACCGCGTCGGCACGTTCCAGCGCGCGCCGAACGGTGTTATGGCCTGCCGTTCTCACAGCCGCATGAGAGGCGTCGAGCACCGCTATCCCGAGAGGTTCAAGCAACGATCGGAGCAGCGTCACATATGCGCTTCCAACCGATGCGCCGGTGGTGTACGCGGCTCGCACAGCTTCGAGTGCGCCAGCCGCTGGCGCGGAACCGCATGCCTCCTCCAACCTGGCGAATTGTTCCGATACATCACCCAACGGCGTGTTGATCATCGACCTGCCGCCAAGATCCGGTTGGGTCATCGCCAACGTATCGAGTTTGCCGCGACGTACCACACCAATGTGGCTCGCCTCCACAAAATCAGCATCATCTGTTGCAGCCCAGAATACAGGGGCAACAGAACGGTTCGTCGCGATTTGCAGCGCGTCGGCCATCTCCAGCATCGTTATGGCCTTGTTCAGCACGTATAACGGGCCACCGAACAATCCGGGTTGCTGACCACCTGTGATCACCACTCCGTTTCCGTTGGCTGCAGCAGCGAGGCGGTCAGCCGCGGCACCGGATGGTTGCAGCGCGGGAAGCAGGTCGCTCAACCATGCACGTCCCGCGAATTCAGTCGACGTGGTGTCTGCAACGGCTGACCAGTCGGCTCCGCCGGCGGGACGCGGCAGATACCAATCCGGTAGGCCGCCTTCGAGCGCTCGGCGCGCCAGCGTAGAGCCGCCAAGATTTCTGGAAATTGCGCGTATCATGAGCCGAGTTCCGCATCTTGCAGCAGACATCGAATGTGGTCAGGTTCGAACACTCTCACCCGTTCCATATAAGTGCGTTCAAACCCACTCGCAGATATCTTCTTTTCAACGTATCGCCCATTCGGTGTAATTCTCCGAGTCTGCGTCACCAGCCGGTTTTCACCATCGGAAGAAAAGTAGCCAAAGCTGGTGAAAAGATTCACGACCAGATCAAAAGCCTGGGGCTGGGATGGAGGCTGCCTCATACCATCTGGTGAACCATTCGGTCATTTATGATACGGCTCACCGCGAATTATTGTCCCTGCGCGATATATCTGCTCTGCCAGCACCAGTCGAGCAATCTCATGCGGCAGAGTCCACGGCGCCAGCGAGAGCCGCAGCTGTGCACCGTCGCGAAGTCGTCCATCCAGGCCGAAGGCTCCGCCAATCACGAAGGCGACGTCGTGCGCCTTTTCCCGCTCAGTCATCAACAAGGTCGCGAAATCCTCGGATGACATCGACTTGCCCGATGCGTCACACGCGACGATCGCCGCCTCCGCACCGATGCGTTCTCGAAGCCGAACCCCCTCCCTCATGCGTACCATCGCCGCCCCTGCCGCGGCCGACGTGGACGGATCCGCACGCTCGCCCTTGACCTCGATTATCTCGATCGGCCAGTAGCGCGCCGCACGAGTCTCATAATCGCGAATCGCCGCGGCAAGCGCCTGATCCTTCGGGCGCCCGACCGCGGCGATCATAACTCGCACTCCCCTGCTACCTCAGGAGTAGATGCCCCGCAAACGATGCACGGACGCGACGCGACTCATGGAAAGCATGTAAGCGGCGGTGCGCATGTTCACCTTGTGCGATTTGGAAAGCGCGAGAACGTCCGCAAAGCTGCGACGCATGATCTCAATGAGTCGCTCATTGACGGTCTTCTCATCCCAGAAGTACCCACCCCGATCCTGTACCCACTCGAAGTAGGAGACTGTCACGCCACCAGCATTCGCGAGGATATCCGGTATGACAAAGATTCCCTTTTCGTCGAGAATCGAGTCTGCAGCGGCCGACGTCGGCCCGTTTGCCCCTTCGCAGACGACCTTCGCGCGGATGCCGTGCGCGTTCTTCGTCGTGATCACGTTCTCGAGTGCGGCGGGAAGCAGTACGTCGACGTCCAGCGTCAACAGGTCGGCACCAGAGATCTCGTCGCCGCCCTTGAATCCCTTGAGCGACTTGTGCTGCTTCACGTACTCGATCGCCTGCTTGACGTTGATCCCCTTCGCATTGTGGAACGCAGCATCGCGGTCACCTATGCCGACGATCTTTGCACCAGCTTCGTCGAGAAGCTTTGCAGCCGTCGAGCCTACATTGCCGAAGCCCTGAACAGCAATGGTCGATTTGCTTACATGCATTCCGAGATGCTCGAGCGCGTCCGTCGTAACGATTGTGCAACCACGTCCAGTGGCTTCGCGCCGACCCAGCGAACCACCCATCTCGACTGGCTTGCCGGTAACAACTGCGGTCACCGTATGGCCCACGTGCATCGAGTACGTGTCCATCACCCACGCCATTACGCGTTCGTTCGTGTTCACGTCGGGCGCTGGAACGTCGGAGTCAGGTCCGAGAGTCTGGATGATGCCGACCGTGTAACGACGCGTCAGACGCTCCAGTTCGCCCATGCTCATCTTGAGCGGGTCGCAAACTACACCACCCTTCGCACCACCGAAGGGAATGTTCACGACAGCACTCTTCCACGTCATCCACGCGGCAAGCGCGGTGACCTCTTCAAGCGTGACGTGGATGTCGAATCGGATGCCACCCTTACCCGGGCCGCGCGACGTGTTGTACAGCACTCGATGACCGGTAAAAACCTCGACCTCGCCATTGTCCATCAAGATCGGGCACGAAACAGTTATCTGCTTTTCCGGATTGCGCAGAATCTTGTAGATGCCGGGCTCCAGGTTCAGCAGTTCAGCCGCGCGATCAAAACGCGACATCATTGAGTCGAATGGATTTTCCTCGTTCAAAACGGGATCCTTGTCTGGATGGACAATTTGAGAGGTCGAAAGTTTGGGTTTGCTGGCCATGATCAAGCGATTGAAGGGGCTCGTTCGAATAACTTCGCGAGAGCTGTGGCAATGAGAGAGGCTCCCTCGCTCACGCTTACAGCCTGTGAAAGATACCAAAGCTTCTCACTCTTGGCAGCCCACATCGGAGCGAGCTTGATCGCATCCTTCTCGGTCGTGACAACATATTTGTGATCTAACGATTCTTCTTCAAGAATTGCCGCATCCGCAGGTGAATACGCGTGATGATCTCGAAACCGTCGCCGCGTCACGACACCGCCAAGCTGCTCAAGCTGCTCGAAGAAGCTGACGGGATCTCCGATACCCCCTACAGCGAGTACTTTCTCGCCGCGGAGCGCGTGCAACGGCAGTTCTGCGCCTGATCGAAAGGACACCAGCGCGCGCGGCTCCAGCCGCACAACGACAATCGATGTAACCGATCCGCGTGCTTCACGTACAGAGCGAACCACGGTGGCGACGTCGCTATCGCTCGCACTCTTCTGTGTCACAACTACGATGTCTGCGCGCCGCAGGGAATCGACGGGTTCCCGGAAGGGGCCAGCTGGCAGCATCCTCGCGCTCTTTCCCCACTTCTCCGCGCTGATCAGCACGATTTCCAAATCTCTGCGCGCTCGGCGGTGCTGGAATCCATCGTCAAGCACCGCGACATCGGCGCCAGCCGCCACGGCAGTCGCAATTCCGGCAACCCTATCTCTGTCCGCGACGACGAGGCTCTCCGGATTGATCCGAGAGTGAAGCAGCTTTTCATCATCGCCATAGCCGCGCATCACGATCGCGGGCCGGTGGCCCGCATCACCCAATTGTCGCACGATGTAAGCGCTGAACGGCGTCTTGCCCGTTCCGCCCACGCTCAGATTTCCAACGCTGATAACCGGAATATTTGACCGCGTCGCCTTGAGCAATGAGCGATCGTAAAGCGCGTTTCGCAGCGAAACGATGCCGCCAAATAACCACGCGAATGGGGAAAGCAATCCGCGACTTACGCGCGCACCGGTATCGTCGCCGTACCAGACTTGCTCAAGGTTCACGGCGACGAGCAACCACTTTCCTGCGCCACCATCACCGTCCTGTTCAACACGGCCTCAAACTGACTGACCTGCTGAGCAGCAGCGCGTGAATTCACTGCATCGACATACATCGGTTCGCTGTATGCAACCGTCACGCGAGCAAACGGTTTAGGGATCATGAATGCGTCCCAACTCTTGAGATGCCACGCACTCGACGCTCCAACGCCAATGGCGATTATTGGTGCGCCAGCCCTGTGCGCAGCGACTATCGCGCCGCTCGCAAAACTCCGCGCGGGCCCCCGCGGGCCGTCCGGTGTAACCGCAACTTCAGCACCCGACTGAAGCGCCTCACACATCGCAAGCAACGCGCGTGCCGCACCGCGGCTCGTCGATCCGCGGATAGCTGCCAGTCCAAGCCGATGCGCAATTTGAGCGATGAGCTCGCCGTCGCGATGCTCGCTGATGAGGATCCGAATTCCCTGCGACCGATGCCTCACCACCAAGGGGAGCATCTGGCCATGCCACAGCGCGAATACAAACGGCTCATGCCTGGCACGGAGCATCTTCCATCCATCGGCGTTGATCTCGCGCACTCTCCATGTTGCATAAAGTGCTCTTATAACCAGCGGGCCGACCAGCGCCGCAACCCGCTGAATTCCCGTGAGACCCTTCCTGGTTTCCTCTGGAGTCTTCACCCTGCGAGTCCGGAAATCATCTCCGCGACGCGGCCAGCTGCCCCGGGCGTTCCCAGCTGTCCACGCACTTCCAGCAATCCAGCCCGCTGAGTCTCTCGATATGGGTTGTCGTCCAGAAGCCGGCCCAGCTCGTCCGCCACGTCGTTCGGCCGCAATGCACCCTGAACGAATTCTCGCGCAATCTCGCGGCCGGCAACTACATTCACGAGCCCGATATAAGGGATCTTCACGACGCGACGTGCGATCGCGTACGACAACGCCCCCGTTCGGTACGCTACCGCCATTGGACACTGCGCAATGGCCGCTTCAAGTGTTGTCGTGCCGCTCTTGCAGAGCGCGACGTCGGCAGCACGAAATACGTCGAACGACGCCCCATGCACGATTTCAAAAGGACAGTCCAATCCGGCGAGATCTACCGTCGGCGCTGCGTGCACAATCACGCGCAGACCCGGATAGCGTCGCGCCATTTCGCGGCCAGTCGCGATAAACGGTGTAAAGTGTCTGGCGATTTCCTGGCCACGACTTCCCGGAAAAAGAGCAAGCACGCGCTCTGTGGCAGAAATTCCCAATCGCTGTCGCGCTTCCTCGCGCGACGAAAGGTTTCCGGCGCGATCAAGCAACGGATGCCCAACGAATGTCGCGTCTATACCATACCCTTCCAGCAACGGCTGCTCGAACGGCAGAATCACCGCCGCCCTGGTTATGAGTTTCGCGAGCTTTGGCAGACGTCCAGCACCCCACGCCCAAACCTGTGGCGTGACATAATACAGCACCGGCACTCCAGCGGCCTGCGCTGCCGCAGCAACCTTCATGTTGAAGCCGGGATAGTCGATCAGAACGACCGCTGCCACGCCACCACCCGCGATCCTGGCCCGAAGTTCTCGCAATAGTTTTGCGTGCTTCGGAATGTGCTTCAGCACCTCGGCAAAACCCATCACCGCCAGTTCCGAGTAGTCCCGAGTTATCTCCACGCCACTCGCGCGCATGTGTGGGCCGCCCACACCCGCAGTCGTCAGATCCGGACGAATCTCACGCAGGCGCGCCGCAACGCTCCCCGCATGCATGTCGCCGGACGCCTCGCCGGCGACGAAGAGTACCTCACGCACCGAGTGACGGGGCGTTACGCTCGATGTCACCCACGATGCGCAGCGCGACCGCAAGCGCCCGACGACCATCGGCGCCACTGACGACCAGCGGCGATTCTCCCGCAAGCGCAGCAGCGAAACTCTCGAACTCCAGCTTCAGTGGCTCACCCTCGGGCGCCTCGAGTGCAACGCGCTCCACAAAATCCGTAAGCTCGGGAGTTCCACCGCTCGCCACCAGAGCGTGCAGATCGGCGGGATTCTTCAATCGGAAGAACTCGCCGTTGCCAGCTCCCAGATCCAGTGACAGATACCCACTCGGCTGGAATATGCGAACCTTTCGGACGCGCTCTCTCGATATACGGCTTGCGGTGATGTTGGCAACAGCGCCCGAGTCAAATGTGATTCGCGCATTCGCGATGTCCACAGTTTGCGTGAGGACAGGAATCCCAACAGCCGCGATGTTGCCCGCCACCGAATTGATGAGCGTGAGAATCAAATCGATATCGTGAATCATCAGATCGAGAACCACGGCCACGTCCGAACCACGGATGTTGAACGGTGCGAGCCGATCGCTCTCGATGAAACGCGGGTGCTTCACATACGGAAGAGCCGCCCGGATTGCCCTGTTGAACCGCTCCACATGGCCCGTCTGTATTACAGCCCCAGTTCGCGCCGCAATATCGAGCAATTCATCAGCTTCTTCCACAGTCGCTGTGATCGGCTTCTCGATCAATACGTGCTTGCCGCGCAGGAGCGCCTTGCGGGCCACTTCAAAATGATGCGGGGTGGGCACTACAACTGTTACCGCATCAACATCGTCCAGCAGCGTTTCGATGTCGCTGTACGCCGGCACCTCCAGTTCTTTCGAAACCTGTGCAGCGCGTTCCGGCCGGCTCTCAACAAATCCCGACAGTCGGAACTCCGGCATCTGCCGGAGCAGCCTCACGTGATGGTATCCGAGTGCACCAGCTCCAATAACGCCGACGCGAATCGGGGTCAAATTGTAACCCCGCGCTCGCTCGACTCAAGGAATTGAATAAGCTGTACGACCTCAGGAAGCTGCGCGACCTCCACGTTCACTCGCTCGATCGCATCGGAGAGGTTCAATTCCGAACGGAACAGCAACCGATACGCTCGCTTCAGTTCGAGTATCGTTTCCGGCGAGAAGCCACTGCGCCGGAGCCCGATCGAATTGAGGCCATACAGCTTCATCGGATTCCCAACGGCCTTCACAAACGGGGGTACATCCTTGGAAACTCTGGAGCAGCCGCCAACAATCGCGTTCCGTCCTATGCGCGTAAACTGGTGGACAGCCGTGATTCCCGAGAGAATCACCCGATCTTCGACGGTCACATGGCCAGCTAGCTGAACCATGTTGGCAAGTATTACACCTTCTCCGATATGGCAATCGTGCGCGAGATGCACGTACGACATTATGAAACTGTTGGGACCGACGCTCGTCTTGAACGACTGCGACGTACCACGGTTGATCGTACTGTACTCACGAATTACCGTGTTGTCGCCAATCTCTACAGTTGTACGCTCGCCCTTGAACTTCAGATCCTGAGGATCGCTGCCCAGTACGCTTCCGACCCCGACCTTTACATTCCTCCCAAGAGTGACGTAGCGTTCGAGCGTAACGCGAGCGCTGATGACACAGCCATCACCCAGCGTGCAGTCGTCGCCGATGATTGCGAATGGCCCCACCTCCACATCAGCGCTGAGGTTGGCCGACGATGAAATGATCGCACTCGGATGTATTCGCGATTTCATCGATCACGTACCATCGCCGCCATGTCCGCCTCGGCGACCAGTTCCCCGTCGACCTTTGCAACGCCGTGCATCTTGCAGACCGCGCCGCGAACCTGAATCACATCAAGCTCGAACCGGAGCTGGTCCCCGGGTCTTACGGGCTTGCGAAACCGGACATTGTCGAGCGACATGAAGTACACCACCTTCTGGGTCGCTTCGCCGAGACTGCTCATGAGCAACATTCCGCCGACCTGAGCCATAGCTTCAATGATCAGAACGCCAGGCATGATCGGATGCCCCGGAAAGTGCCCCTGAAAGAACGGCTCGTTGATCGTCACGTTCTTTATCCCGACAATGCGCTGCTTCCCTTCAATTTCCAGGATACGATCTATGAGAAGAAATGGATACCGGTGCGGAAGCACCTTCATGATCTCTTCGATCGACATCGTGCCAGCCATACTGTTGACTCCTTTCTTCGTTGACGTGGAGCGCCGACCAGCACGCACCATCTCTCTTACCAGTGTCACCGTACCACGATGGCTCGGCCGAACCGCTATGATATGTGCGCGCACACGAGCGCCCACGAGCGCAAGATCCCCAACGCAATCGAGCGCCTTGTGTCGCAGAAACTCGTCTTCCCAGCGAAGTTCGTTGGCAACGACTCCGAGATCGTCCAGCACCACGGCATTGTCGGTTGATGCACCCTTGATCAAACCCTTCGCCCGGAGCTCCTCGACCTCGCTCAGAAAGCCGAACGTGCGCGCCGCCGCCAGTTCTCTGCGATAGTTGTCTCGCCCAATAACATAGCGTCCAGCCTGTCGCCCGATCACCGGGTGTGAGAACTCGATCGTGACGTCGAGTGATAGCTCGTCCGCAGGATGCGCCTCGTATACCGAGTTGCCGTCGATTACGCGCAGTGGCTCCGTCAGGACGAGATAGTCCGGCTCACCCTCCTGCTCAACGATATCCGCCCCGATCAGCGCGTCGTAAAACGGGGCCGAGCTGCCATCCAGAATTGGCGGCTCCGGTCCGCTCATGTCGATCATGAGATCGTCCAGCTCCAGCGCTGCGGCCGCAGACAGCACGTGCTCCACGGTGTGAATCGCCGACTTGCCTTCACCCAGCTGAGTCCGGCGTTCGGTCGCTGTCACTTCTTCGACGCGCGCTTTGATCTCCGGTCGCCCGGGAAGATCGGTCCGCCGGAAAACAACTCCGGTCCTCGAAGGCGCAGGGCGGAAAGTAAGATCGCACTTCCGGCCCAGATGCAGGCCAATCCCCTTGATGGTGACTGTAGATTCAATCGTGCGACGAGTCATGCCGGCTCTCTCTCCCGCAGCAGCCGTTCCAGTCGCTTGAACATACCCGTGAGCTTGAACAACGTGGCTGTTGCCCGCAGCGACTCGCGGTGTGGACGTGCCGGATACCCCGACCATGACTCGCCCGCTGGCACGTCACCAAAAACGCCAGCCTGACCGGCGATTCGCGCACCGTCGCCAATCGTTACGTGGCCACCAATTCCCGCCTGCCCCGCGATGATCACGCTGTTCCCGATTCGAGCAGACCCCGCAACCCCGACCTGCGACATCAGCAGACAGAGTGAACCTATTCGTACGTTGTGGCCAACTTGCACAAGATTGTCAATGCGCGTTCCCGCGCCAACGGTGGTGTCGCCGATGCTCCCACGGTCGATCGTCGTGTTCGCGCCGATCTCCACATCATCGCCAATTATGCAACGGCCGACGTGCGGAATTTTTTCGTGTTGCCCGTTGCGGAAGACATACCCGAATCCGTCACTGGCGATACGAGCACCAGAGTGAATCGCGCAACGTGCACCGATCTCACCCCCGCTATACACCGTCACATGCGGATACAACCGCGTTCCGTCGCCGATCTTTACACCGTCACCCAGGACCACGTAGTCTTCGATCCGGACACCAGCCCCGAGTTTCACGCCACGACCGAGCCTCGCTGTAGGCGCTACCCACGCGTCGGGGGCCGCGAGATCGTAAAGCCGCGGAAGCAAGATCTGAATCGCTTCGTGAGGATCCCCTACCAGGATTCGTGTCGGGCACCTGGATGGAAGTTCGGCCATATCACGCGCAACGAGAACGACACCCGCGCGACTGACTGCAAGCTCCGACGAGTATTTGGCAGAGGCCAAAAAAGTAGCATGGCGCGGCCCCGCCCGATCGAGCTGAGCCACGCCATCGACAACCAACTCCGGGTCACCGCGCAACTCCCCATCGACGAGTTGCGCGATTTCCCGTGCGGTCAGAGCCATCTCGCGATCACGGCTTTGGACGCGTCACGCCCGCCGGCTTCTGCGCTGGTCCAACCTTCTTGGCCGGTGCTGGTGGTGTCGTCGTGGACGCACCCGCCTTCGGAGGGCCAAGAGCCTTGAGCCGTGCCAGAACTTCATCTGTAACGTCGAGCGACTTGTCGGCCGAAACCAGAGCACTTCCCTGGGCACCGACGTCGAAGATCATCGTGTAGCCACCCTTCACGCGAACTTCGTCCAGCACCTGCGTTACCTGATCCATCAGCGGACGGGCAAGGTCAGCCTGGCGCTGCTGCATCTGGTTGTTGAGAGCCGTAGCACGCTGCGTAAAATCATTCTCTGTGGTGCGAATCGTCGCTCCGCGGGCCTCGCGACGCGCACTGTCCAGCCCCGGCGCGTCCTTGTCGTACGCCGCGACCATGGCCTTGAGCGAGTCATCCATCTGCTGGATCTGAACTCGTGCCGTGGTCATCTCCTGGTTGTACGTCGACTCTGCCGAAGCCCGCCCGGGCGCCTCAGCGAGAATCTTCGCCGAGTTGATGTAGGCGAGCTTGACCGGCGACGCCTGCGCGAATGCTGCTGGAGCCATCGCGAGTGTAGCTACCGCAAACATCGCGGAGTGCATCCATTTGCTCATTGATAGTTTCCTAGAAATACTGTCCAAGTTTGAAGTGGACTTTCCACCCCGGATTAGAGCGTCCCTGCGCGTCGACCCTGTCGAGGCCATACGCGAGGTCGACACCAAGAGGCCCGAGCGGGCTAACAACATTCCCGCCAACGCCTACGCTTCGAAACAGGCGCGTTGGATCAAAATCACGCGGCCGCGCCCACACATTGCCGCCCTCCACAAACGTGTTCACATATAGCGACTGGTTGACTCGAAGCCCCAGTTCGGCCGTCGTAACGAAGAACGCATTACCGAACGAGGTCGTCTTCGCGTTGCCGTCGCACGCGCTCGGGTCATAACCCGCCGGTGTGATCGAGAACTCGCAGTAGCCTCGCAGCGGCTCGCCGTACTGGGTACCGCCAAGTGCGAAGGATTGCGACGAGAAGAACGGCCCTGGATCACCCAGGACCGCGCCAGCACGCGCCGTCAGCCCAGCTACAAACGTCATCGGCTCACCGCCGAGGACATTGCCGCCCAGATAGGCGAGCGGTGCATACGAACGCAGTTCGGTCGTGTACTTCTGGAAGTTCGCGGTGCCGCCAAGCGGGCCACCGTTGAAAGACGTTGAAATCGTCTGCAATCCACCTTGCGTCGCGAACGGCAGGCCGACTCGCGTATCGTGCTGGTACGAAACCCCGACCGACGATCGGAAGCAGCTCTTGCAGTTCGTTATGATCGTGCTCAGAAGAGTACCGGTATTGTCTCCGTACTTGACCGACTCGCCACCATATGAGAGGAACAGTCGACTGTAATACGAATGCGGCACTGGGAAGCCAAACTGCAACTGACCTCCGATGCGCGTGCTCTGTCCAAGATCTGCGATCGTGTACCGCGTGCGGGTGTTGTACGCAGTGATGGAACCCGTGATCCGTGAATCGCGGATGTTCGGGTCGGAATACGTCAACTGGAAGTCGTTGATGTACTTGCCGAACTGCCAGTTGAGCTGCGCACGCTTGCACTTGCCGAACAGATTTGGCTGGTCCAGGCCAATGAATCCGCCGAGGCCTGTCCCCTGGCCCATCGACGCACCGAAGTTGACGTTACCCGTGCGCTTTTCCTTGACCTTGAACGTGATGTCCACGTCACCGGTGGAATCCGGCTTGACCTCCGGCTCGGGCATCGGAGACTCGAAGAAGTTCAGATTCGCGATGTTCTGATAGCTACGCATCAGATAATCACGCTTGAATACTTGACCCGGTGCCATCACGATCTGCTCACGAATACAGGACGCATACGTATAATCGTTGCCGGTGATGTCAATTCTGTTGACAATCGCCGGCGATCCCTCGTTGATATCCCAGCGAAGGTTCACCTTGCGTATGGAATCGGTCGAAGGGACGCGCTCCTCCACAGGCTGCACCGTGGAATAGATGTAACCTTCATTGCTGTACGCCTCCTTGACCTGCTCCGTCGCATCCTGCCACTTGGACTCGTCGAACGTGCCCTTGGGATTCTTGTACGTGGGATGCACGACTCCCAGCATGGATTCGGCAAGAGAGTGGTCCGTGCGGTCAAACGGGAAGTACGTGCGCAGCTGCTCGGTGTTGAACCGCTTGTTGCCGTAGATCTCGAAATCGCCAACGGTATAGCGTGGTCCGTCCTGAACTCGCAACTGAACCTCGCCCTTACCATTTTCGCGATCAACCTTCATCGTATCCTGGAGCAATCGGAAATCGATGTAGCCGCGTGACGCGTAGAGTGCTGGAATGCGATCAGTCAGATCGCCCGCAAATGTCGCATCGTCAAACTCGCCGTTGCGAAACCACCAGAACCCTTCGGGCTTGGTTTGCATGGAGGAGACGATCGCACGAGACGAAATCGCCTTGTTACCAGACACGCCAATTCCGGATATCGCAAGACGACGACCTTCATCCACCGTGAACGTCAACGACAGCAATTTGCCGGTCATCGCCGAATCGACGTGCACGCGCGCAAGATAGAAACCCTTGCTCTCGTACAATGAATCAGTGCGTTGAATTGACGTGGCAATTCTCGCGGGATCGATCGCGGTACCCACAGGGAGCTTCAACCGATCGGCGACGTCGCTCTTGGATACCTGACTCACTCCGTGAATCGACATCGCGGAAAGAACCGGGCGTTCCTTGAGGTTCACGTTGAGCGACGCCGAGTTGGTCAACGGGTTTACGGTACATATGATGTGGACATCATCGTAATTACCGGTCGCATACAACGCCTTGACCGCTCGTTGCACATCCTTGTAATTCAACGTCGTCTTCGGCAGTAACCCGATCGTCGCGCGGACCGTTGCTTCATCAACGCGCGAGTTTCCCGTCACTGTTATGGTGTCCGGTACCGTGCAACGACCGCCTGCGGTCGTAGAATCTGCCCCCTGGGCGAACAAAGGGAGCCCTACCAGCGCTAAGGCCAGCAGGCTCCCAGCAATCTTGAACATCCCTCTAATATACCACGCTGAAGCAATAGCGCCCATCCAGTTTGTAGCTCGCAGTTTAAGTGTGAAACGCGGAATCTTCGACACCGACCCGGGCGAAATGTTGCGCGCTTGCTCCAACTCGTGACTCTCTCCGCACGGGTCACCTCCTCCGTCTCGCATTTCCGACAAGCACAGCAGTCGAATTCGGATCGCCGATGGCTTGCCCGGCACACCCACCGCAAACCCAAACGCACAGGTGGGCCAGTCTCGCCAGCACCCGGCCGCCGACACCAGCGGCCGACACCAGCGGCCAACACCAGCGGCCGACACCAGCGGCCGACAAGCGCCTCGGCTGCGGCCCGCTCAGCGGAACTCAAGTACCGGCGCCGGACTGCCGACACCAAATCACACGATCGGATCCCGCTGGTAAAGCTAGTCTGCGGGTCTATCACGGAAATGGCCGCCAAGTCGGGCGGTGAAATCGCAACGATATTCCTGGCGCGAAGCACCTACCGCCGCCGCCCGTCTTCGGGCGGCGGTCAGTGCTTGAGAGTCATCCGCACCGATCTCCACCATCCTGGATGCCAGCCGCCCCGTTTGGCGCCGGTCGCCCAACACCGGCTGGCAATGCGCAGCCTGCTGCATCCATACCACACATGTGGCGGGCCAGCCTCCGCCAATTTTGAACGATCACGATAACTCTGAGCGGGCGCCCGTCGAAGCCGCATTTTTGGTCGGTATTTGGGACTCCGTTACCGAAATATTCAGCCGCCGCGCCAACTGCCGGAAAAAAATCACCAGAGCGAGCTTGGCCCCGGGCTTGCCAATAACCTTCGCAAACGCACGACTGCGAAACTCTTCAGCTCCGTTCCTTAGAGTGGATAATGAAAATCGTTAAGATCCTTGGCACTGCGGCCATGTGCGCCGCTCCCCTCAGCGTTGCCGCAGCACAGTCTGCCACGACGCCAGACAGTGGGAATGGCAACCACCGCGGGAAGTGGATCGCCGCCACCGGTACAGTGGCAGGAACCGCGCTCTTCCTCGCATTCACCAAGTCCGGTGGATCGAACGCCAATACTGTCCAGGCCTCGGACCCTGGTGCGTCCGCTCCGACAGCGCCTCTGCCGACGGTTCCCCCCGTCTCCTCCACGACTACTCAACCGCCGGCTGCAACTCCGCCGGCTGCAACTCCGCCGGCCGCACGTCCGCCGGCCGCGGCCAACGCACCCGCGAACACGGGCTCAGTGACTCCTCCGCCAGACGACGGTCCGCCACAGCCGGACCCGTTCGTGCTGACGACAGAGAACTCAACCGTAACGCCTCCGGCTAATAATCCGCCGCACGAAGACGCACCACCCTACTTCGAGCACTCCAGCACAGTTCCCGAGCCCGGCTCGCTGCTGCTGACCGCAACCGGCATAATCGGGCTACTTCCTCTGATCCGGCGCCGCCGTCGCTAATGGGATCACCACGGACAGGCGCTGTACGAAAAGCGGGTGAGGCATCACGCCTCACCCGCTTTTTTAGTTCTTCTCAAACTCCGAACTGCTGAGACAGCGAAACGGCTACCCCGCACTGGCCTTGGTCATGACGCGGAAGTCGAGCTTGTCACCCTCAGCAGCAATGTCGACTTCGACTTCGTCTCCCTTGGCAAACTCAGCCATGAGAATCTTCTCCGAAAGTGGATCTTCGATGAAACGCTGAATTGCGCGCTTCAGCGGTCGCGCTCCAAACTTGTCATCGTATCCATGCTTCACCAGGAAGTCCGCCGCGGGGTCTGTCAGCCGCAGAACGAGTTCCTCATCCACGAGCCGTTTCTGCACATCCTTGAGGACGATGTCCACGATCGAGCGGATGTTCTCTCTCGACAACGGATGGAATACGATCACGTCATCCAATCGGTTCAGGAACTCGGGATTGAACGTGTGCGCCATCTCCTCCTTCACGCGTTGAACAATGCGCTCGAACGAGTCGCGCGAGTCGCCGGTGTTGAAGCCGAGCGAGCCACCTTTGGTAATATCCTTCGCGCCGACGTTCGATGTCATGATGACAACGGTGTTCTTGAAGTCGATCACTCGACCGTAGTTGTCGGTCAGATGTCCTTCGTCAAGCACCTGCAGCAGGATATTGAAGACATCCGGGTGAGCCTTCTCGATTTCGTCGAGAAGAATGACGCTGTATGGTTTCCGACGCACGGCCTTGGTGAGCGTGCCGGAATCCTCGTATCCCACGTAGCCTGGGGGCGCACCGATGAGCCGCGATACGGAGAACTTCTCCATGTACTCACTCATATCCACACGAATCAATGCGCTGGCGTCAGCGAACAAAAACTTGGCGAGCGAGCGCGCGAGCTCCGTCTTTCCAACGCCGGTTGGTCCGGAGAAGATGAACGAACCGATCGGACGCATCGGATCCTTGAGCCCGGCGCGACTGCGCCGAATCGAACGCGACAGCGCCTTGATCGCCTCATCCTGTCCAATGACCGAAGCGTGCAGCTCCTCTTCCATCCGCAGCAGGCGAGCGGTCTCCGCTTCCTGCAAGCGACGAACAGGAATACCGGTCCAGCGACTCACAATGAACGAGACGCTTTCTTCGTCCAGAACCGGGCGATGCGATTGCCTGCGCTTGTCCCAGTCTTCCTGCGCATGCTTGATCTGGCCCTGAAGCTCGCGCTCCTTGTCGCGCAGCGATGCTGCACGCTCAAAGTTCTGATCGCGAACCGCTGTTTCCTTCTCGGCGTTTACGCCTTCGAGATCGTGCTTGAGCGCGGTCACCTCTGGCGGCGGCGCCTGCGTTGCAAGACGCGCGCGCGCGCCTGCCTCGTCGATAACGTCGATCGCCTTGTCGGGCAGGAACCTGTCCGTGATGTAGCGCTCGGACATCTTTGCGGCCGCAACAAGCGTCGCGTCAGGTATGGTCACCTTGTGGTGATCTTCATACTTGCTCCGCAGCCCTTTCAATATCTCGACGGTGTCATCGACCGAAGGTGGCTCGACGACGACAGTCTGGAAGCGGCGCTCCAGCGCACCATCCTTCTCGATGTACTTGCGATATTCATTGAGCGTCGAAGCACCAACGCACTGCAGTTCGCCACGCGCAAGCGCAGGCTTCAGCATGTTGCTTGCGTCGATCGCTCCTTCCGCCGCACCCGCACCAACCAGCGTGTGAAGTTCGTCGATGAACAGAATTACGTTCTTATTCTGCACGATCTCGTTCATGACGGCCTTGAGTCTTTCCTCGAACTGGCCGCGGTACTTGGTACCTGCGATGACCGCCGCCATGTCGAGCGACAGGACGCGGTTGTCACGCAATGAATCCGGGCACTCGCCGGTCGCGATCAACTGCGCCAGCCCCTCCACGATTGCAGTCTTGCCAACGCCAGGCTCGCCGATCAGAACCGGATTGTTCTTCTTGCGGCGTGTGAGGATCTCCATGACGCGCTCGATCTCCTTTGCACGGCCGATCGTCGGATCCAGCTCACCATCCGCCGCCAGCTGTGTGAGATCCCGGCAGAAATGATCCAGCGCCGGAGTCTTGGATTTCTTCTCGCCCTTTGCCGCGGGTGGGGCCGACGGTGCACCGCTCGTCGCGGTTGCGCTGCTTCCCTGCGGAAGTTCAGTCCCGAGCAGGCGCAGGGTTTCCTTGCGCGCCTCATCAAGATTGATCCCGGCATCCGTAAGCACCTGCGCAGCGATCCCCTTCTCTTCGCGAAGAAGACCGAGGAGGAGATGTTCGGTACCAACGTAAGAGTGATTGAGCTCACGCGCTTCAGCCATCGCAAGCTCGAGCACCTTCTTGGCACGCGAAGTATACGGAAGGTCCGGGCCAGTGGCCGTCGCGGCCTTTCCCTTCTTCACGGTCTCTTCGATTTTCTGCTGAACGTCGTCGAGATCGACGCTGAGGTTTTGCAGGACTGCCGCCGCGACGCCTTCGCCTTCGCGAATCAGCCCGAGCAATATGTGCTCGGTACCGACATATTCGTGGTGCAGACGCGCAGCTTCCTCGCGTGCCATCGCGAGAACCTTGCGCACTCGCTCCGTGAAATTGTATCCGTTCATTGGGCAGCCCTTTCCAAAGTCTCCCGCACGAAGGTAGCGCGAACCACGCTAGCCTCATCCTCTGTCAAAATACGACCCTCGCGACGTGCGAGATGCGCTGATTGAGTGAATACAAGGAGCTCGTTAAGAATGTGTACACTCAACCCATCAATCAGTTTCAATCCGGCGGCAAGTCGCACTCCGCTCAGAAAGTTCATCGCCTCCTCGAAAGGAAGGCTCCTGGCGTATCGCAACGTGCCGTAAGCGCGCCACAGTTTGTCCTCTAGAATATACTCCGCATCACGCAAAAGCACCTTGCGCGCCTCAAGCTCCTTATCGATCACGTGACGAACAATATCCTGTAGATAATCCAGCAGATCCTGCTCTGACTTGCCGAGGGTCGTCTGGTTGGAAATCTGGAACAGATTTCCGATCACCTCACTCCCCTCTCCATATAAGCCTCGGTACGTCAGGCCGACCTGCTGAAGTCCCACCAGTACGCGTCCAATCTCCTTGGTCAGAACCAGCGCCGGAAGGTGGACCAGGACAGAAGCCCGCAGGCCCGTGCCGACGTTGGTCGGGCAAGCGGTGAGGAAGCCGAACTCACGGTGATAGGCAAATGGGACTCGATGGCCGAGTTCGATGTCGATATCCCGCACATCGCCGAACGCCCGCTCCAGATCAAGCCCGGACCGCAGAGCCTGGATCCTGAGATGGTCCTCCTCGTTAACCATTATGGCAAAGTCGTGGCCCACATGTACTGCCGCGCCGCTGCGCGGCTCCGAATGGATGTCAAGCGCCGCAAGCTCCTTGCTGACGACGTGTCGCTCGTGCAGCAGCAACCTGTCTGCCTCTTCGAGTTGATCTACGCGCACCAGCACGCCGTCCTGCGTTGCTGGTATCAGCGCCAGCGCATCGCGAACCTGCGAAAGGATCCGAAGTCTCTCACCATCGCGCGCGCGCCCGGAAAACGCGTAACCCTCAACGTTGCGAGCAAGGCGAACGCGGCTGGATACTACAACATCTGCCTGTTCGCCACTGCCGTCCATCCACCCCAGACCGCCATCGGGAAGTGTCGTTGGATCGAATGTCATTCTATCGCCCGAAGCTGGTCGCGCAGTGATGCGGCAAGCTCAAACTCTTCGTTGCGAATAGCGCGCTCGAGTCGCTCACGCAGTCTGTCCGGCGACGTCGTCAGCGGGGCGTCGACCAGCGTAGAGCCACTCGGACCGCCCACGTACTCGCGACCGCGGTGCTGACCGAGTCCGTGCACCTTGCGAAGCAGGTCGCGTAGACTCTGCTCGAACGCGGTGTAACAGTACGGGCAACCCAGACGTCCCGTCTGACGAAAGTCGCGCAACGTGGAACTGCAGAACGAGCACCGTACGGCATCGGTCTGCGACGGAGGAATGTGCTGCTGCACGGATTGCAGGAAATCACCGATCGCTGCAGGCGGCGACGCGACAGACGCCTGTAGACCGCGCTCGGCTGCACACTGTTCGCAAAGCCGAACCTGGCGAACGCCGTTCCCGTCGATCTCTGTGACCGTGATCACAACGTCCTTTTCCTTGCAGACTTCACACAGCACCGACCCCGCCTCCTTCGCCTATGGCGATTTCCCTCAACTTTCCTTCCTTCAACTGATACACCGCTCGCGCCCGCTCGGCCAGTGAAATGTTGTGCGTAACCACAACCATCCCGACCCCGAGGTCCTCTACGACCTCGGTAAGAAGATCATGCAGACGTTGGCCGTTGGCCAGATCCAGGTTCCCCGAAGGTTCATCCGCCAGCACTACACCAGGCCGCGCCGCCAGCGCCCTCGCCACCGCGGTGCGCTGCTGCTCGCCACCGCTCAACTCGCCGGGCCGGTTGTGCAGCCGGGCTCCAAGCCCGACGCGCTCAAGCAGCTCCCTTGCACGGTCCTCTGCCTCGCGGGGGCCATGCCCGGCAATACGAAGCGGCAAGGAGACATTTTCGAGCGCAGAAAATTCCCGGAGCAGGTGATGAAACTGAAAGACGAATCCCACCCCCCGGTTCCGAACGTCCGCCAGCTCCTGATCGGATCTATCAGAGAGAGTGCGTTCGGAGAGCAACACGTCGCCCGACGTCGGACGGTCGAGGCCACCGAGTATGTGAAGTAGCGTGCTCTTTCCCGATCCACTTTCCCCAATGATCGCGATCATTTCACCCGCCTGCACACTGAGATCCACTCCACGCAGCACGTCGAGCGGCGCACCGTCGCCGCCGATGTAGCGCTTCGTCACAGCACGACTCTCAAGGACGTTCGTCATTCCGACCGAATCGCGTCAACGGGATAAAGCTTCGCCGCCTGAATAGCCGGATAAAGCGTCGCAAGTCCCGCAATCACCAGGCTCGCCACAACTATGAGAATTACGTCGCGAGCTTGCGTCGTAACCGGCAGATGATCAATGAAATATACCGACGGGTCCAGCTTGATGAACTTGTACTTATCGAGTGCAAGCGCCCCTGCGAACCCGAGTATCAAGCCAATTCCCGTCCCCACCGCTCCGATCACGAGGCCCTGGACGAGGAATATGTTGCGTACAGCTGAGGAGCGCAGCCCCATCGCTTTGAGAATCCCGATCTCGCGCGTCTTGTCGTGCACAACCATCGACAGCGTGCTCACGATGTTGAATGCGGCGACGATGACGATGAGAAGCAGTATCACACCCATTCCCAGCTTCTCGAGCTTGAGTGCCTGAAACAGCGAATGATTCTGCTCCTGCCAATCCACAGTCCGGTATGGGAACCCAAGGTGCTCGGTGATTGCGGACGCGACGACACCTGCGTTCCACCGATCCGTCGTGCTTACTTCAAGGCCTGTAACGGCACTGTCGATACCAGCGAACTGTTGCGCTGCCTTCAACCCGATGTACACGTACGCATTGTCGTACTCATACATGCCGGTCTGGAATACACCAGTCACTTCGTATCGGTACACGCGAGGGACGTATCCGCCCGTCGCGGCATTCTGCTGGATGCCTGCCACCGAGATCAGATTGATGCTGTCTCCCGGCCAGACGTTGAACCTTGAGGCGAGAAGATTCCCAATGACAACGCCGTGGCCTGTTCCATCCTTGCTGACGAAAGAAAACTTTCCACGGACCGCATGTTCTCGAACGGTCGTGACTTCGGGATAGCCAGATCCGGGCCCTGGAATTCCAACGACGTAAACCCCGCTGGCGTACGTACGGCCCGCGTTCATCGCACCTTCGCTCTGAACGAACGGTGCGACCGCGACGACGCCATGCACCTCGCGCACACGCTTGAGCGCGAACCGCCACGAATCCATCGTGAGGTCGTCGCCGTACGTGAGCACGCGGATGTCCGGGCTGCCTACGAGTATCTTCTCTCGTAAATCGTGCTGCAGTCCGTTCATCACGCCAATGATGATGATCAGCGCACTCACACCAATCGCGACTCCCGCAATGGCAATGACGCTGATGAACGAGAGCAACCTGGAACCGCGCCGGCTACGCAAATACCTCCAGGCGATCGCCAGCTCCAGACGGGTCATTCCGGCCTGAGTGTCGGAAAGAGTATCACGTCGCGGATGTGCTGGATCCCGGTCAGGTACATGAGAAGCCTGTCGAGCCCGATCCCAACACCGCCAGTCGGCGGCATTCCGTATTCCATCGCGCGAAGATAATCCTCATCGACGCCGACGGCTTCTTCGTCGCCCTCGGCGCGCAATCGCGCCTGAGCCTCGAATCGCTCGCGCTGGTCGATCGGATCGTTCAACTCGCTGAACGCATTCGAGAGCTCGCGCCCGTTTGCAAACAACTCGAACCGCTCGGTAAGCCGCGGGTCGCCCCGCTTCGGCTTGGCGAGGGGCGACAACTCGACCGGATAGTCAATAACGAAAGTCGGGTCCACGATCCGTGACTCCACGAGCTCCTGGAAAATCTCATCCATCAACTTCGGGCGGCTCATAGTCTCGGCGCGCTGCACACCAATTCGTCGTGCACGCTGAATGAGCGCTACGTGATCGAGTGCGAGGATATCCTCGCCGAGCCCGGTGTTGACGGATGCAAGCCACTCCTTGCGCGCAAACGGTGTTGTGAACGTGGGCACGGCATCCGTGTACTGTGGTATTGCACGGACCGCGTCGGCTGCTACTACAATCAGCCGTTCGACGATGTCCATCATCACTTCGTAGTCCGCGTACGCCTCGTAAAATTCCAGCATCGTGAACTCAGGATTGTGAGTTCGATCGATACCCTCGTTACGAAAGTCGTGGCCGATTTCATAAACGCGCTCGAGGCCACCCACGATCAGCCGCTTGAGGTAGAGTTCATCCGCAATGCGGAGGAACAGTGACATGTCCAGCGCGTTGTGTCGAGTGGTAAATGGCCGCGCAGCGGCGCCACCGTACAGTGGCTGAAGGACCGGCGTTTCGACCTCCAGGTACCCGCGCGCATCGAGGAACGAACGAATCGCGCTCGTCATCCGCGCTCGCGCAACAAACGTAGCGCGTACTTCCGGATTGACGGCAAGATCTGCATAGCGCTGCCGAAACCGCTGCTCCGGGTCGCTGAATCCCGAGTGGCGAATGACACTGCCATCCTCGGCAGTCTCTTCCTTCCCGAACGGCAACGGACGCAGCGATTTCGCCAGTACTTCGAAACCGGATGCACGAACGGTTGGCTCTCCGCTCCGCGTACGAAACATTACGCCAGTCACGCCAATCACATCACCGATATCGAGGAGATCAAGGAGCGTATACGCATCGCCGATCTCATCCCGCCTGAAATACAATTGAACGCGGCCGCTGCCATCAACGAGATGCGCGAATGTCGTCTTGCCGTGCGCGCGCATGGAGGCGATGCGTCCGGCGACTCGCACGACCTCAACCGATTCGGCGGCCGGATCATCGGCCGCCAGGGCAACGGCTTCGTGAGCGCTGTGCGTTCGGGCAAAGCTGTACGCGAACGGCTCCACGCCGGCCGCGCGGAGCGCGTCGAGTTTCTCGCGCCTCGCAGCTAACACGAAGTTCGGGTCGTCGCTCATTTCTGCCCCTGCTCCGCCTGCATTTTCAGATACGCTTCAATGAACGGATCAATTCCGCCATCCATCACCTTCTGGACATCTGGAATCTTCAACTCGGTGCGGTGATCGTTGACCATGGTGTAAGGTTGGAATACATAGCTCCGGGTCTGATTTCCGAAGCTCACTGATGTCTTCGATGCATCGACCTTTGCCTTCTCGGCCTCGCGTCGTGCAACCTCGGCCTGATAAAGCTTGTTCTTCAACATCTTCATCGCCGTAGCCTTGTTCTTGTATTGCGAACGTTCCTGCTGTGAAGCAGTCACGAGACCAGTCGGCATGTGGGTGATACGCACCGCCGAGCTCGTCTTGTTGACGTGTTGGCCGCCAGCTCCCGACGCACGGTACACGTCGATTCGGAGATCGTCTTCCTTGATCTCGATATTGATCTCTTCGTTCACGACTGGATAGACGAAGATCGACGCGAAGCTCGTGTGGCGGCGCGCGTTTGAGTCGAATGGAGATATTCTTACGAGGCGGTGCACGCCCGCTTCGGGCTTGAGAAAGCCGTATGCATGATCACCGCTGATCTCGAGTACGGCGCCCTTGATTCCCGCTTCCTCGCCCTCGCTACGGTCAAGTATCGCCACGCTGAAGCCACGGCGTTCGGCCCAGCGTGTGTACATCCGCATCAACATCTCGGCCCAGTCCTGCGCTTCAGTGCCGCCGGCACCTGCGGCGATTTCGACTTGTGCATCGCGGAAGTCATCCTCACCGCGAAGCAGGGAGCGCAACTCGAAGGCGGAAATCGCCTCGTCGAATGCATCAAGCTCGGAATCAAGATCAGCGAGCATCTCCGGATCTGGAGACTCGCGCAACATCTCGTCCAGTTCAACTGCAGTGGTGAGCCGCGCGTCCAGCGCGTCGAAAGGGTCCAGCCATGTCTTGAGAGACTTAGTTTCCTTGACCACATCCTGCGCAGCGTCGCGATCGTCCCAGAACGCTGGTTCAGATGTCCGCACGTCGAGCGCCGTCAGGCGCTCCTGCTTCCCGGCGATGTCAAAGATACCTCCGGAGTTCCGCGAGGCGTTGCGTGGCGCGCTCGAGCATTCGCGTCCGTTCGTGATCAAGCATGATTGATTATAATTGCGGGACTTCCTGCGGTCAGCACTCTCAGAGAACGATAACATGGTTCACCGCTTCCGCGGGGACGCCGTGCGTCGCGCTCCCCTAGAACAGTTTTTTGCCGCTCGCGAGAACGTCGTTCAGCGCATCCTGAAAGTGCGTGGTGGACCCGGCGAAGTCACGTCCAACCTGATCGACATATTCCTCGTAGCTCTTCTTGATCTCGTCCCGGAACAGCGTCTTGAGCGTCCCGTCGCGCAATCCCTCCGCATGCCGAGCGGGATGATAGGCAACGATGTCCGACACCAGTGCGCGAGCAAGACGCTTTGCACGTAGTGCAGGGTCTCTCGTGAGGAACGGATTGATCGAACGACGCTGACCTTCCGGCTCCGGATGTGGTGTCCCAAATCCCTCGGAAGCGGGTGCTGCGTGAGACGGCGAAGCATGTCCCGGGAACGGGCGCTCCGGCACTGTCCAAGCCGAGCGCGTGGCCGGCTCGGATGGCGGCGCTGCAGGCGCGCTGGCTGCCGGTGCTGGCTTGAACGTATCAACTCGCGGCGGCGTAAACCGCGGCTGGTCTCGCTCGGCATGCTCTATCTGTGCCGGCGCCACCGGTGGCGGCTCGTGGGTTGCTGCGGTTGGTGCAGCCGCGGGCGCTTCGACTGCCGGTTGAGCTGGTGCGGCGGTCCATTGCGGATGCGCTGGGGGCGCGGTGTGAGCCGCAACCGGGGCAGCAACTGGGGCAGCAACTGGGGCAGCAGCTGGAGCGGCCGGTGCCGGTGCCCGTATCGGCGCTGGTGTTGGCGCTGGTGTTGGCGCTGGTGTTGGTGTTGTCGGCGGTTCAGCCGTTGCGGGGGCCGAGCGCGGTGATGGAACAACGATGACCGCAGAGCAAACCGAGCAGCGCGCGCGGACCCCGTTGGCCGGAACCTTCTCAGGATCCAGTTCGAATTCGGTCAGACACGATGAGCACTGCACGATCATTGGCGTCATTGACGGGCACCGGTTTCAGTCAACTGCGAAGTCGAGGCCTCGGATCGGTCATCAGTGCGCCTGTCTACTGCATAGACAGATCCGGGAAGGGTCTTTGCGTAAGTCTTCATTTCCGTAGCGAGCGCACTCACAGCAACGGACTGCGTGAAAGTACGCCGTTCATTCGTGACGACGCCGATCGAGAGCGTCATCAAAGGTACCCGGTGGAGCTGACCACGCCTGTCCTTGCCGAAGAAATAGCCTGCACGCCGGTCGTTCTCCGAATACTGGTAAGCGATCAGTGTATCAAATGTCTGGACGATTTCACTGCACACATCGTCAACTCTGTCGCGCGGAATCAGAAAAATAAAATCATCGCCACCAATATGTCCTACGAATCCTTCGTCGCCTACCATTCCGCGGACTGTGTCGTGCAGCAGCGCCGCCAGCAGTCGAATGACCCGATCGCCTTCGACGTAGCTATACCGATCGTTGAACTCCTTGAAATGATCCAGATCGGCGTAGCACGCGGCAAACGGAGTATCCAGCCGCTCCCGGATTGCGTCGTGGATTGCCGGCGCTCCGGGCAGGCGTGTGGACGGGTGGACGTTGACGTCGCGATCCGATCTAATTATGGCGCATCGAAGGCGAGTCCTTGTCTCAGACTCGTGCATTTCGGCTGAGACTACCTCATCCGCGAGCGATTCGAGTGCTTCAATGCGCGGCCTCAAGCCATCCGGGGCCACATAAATAACCGGCACCACCCCAGTGTAGGGGTCGCGTTTGATCTTCCGGCATGCCTGAAGTGGATCGTTTACCGGCGTTCTTCCGTCGATAACGATGAACCGGGGTCTGGACCGAAGTGCGTACACCATCAGATCGTCGATGGACGTCACGGGAACGACCGTAACCGGCTGATGGCCGACCCATCCCGCGACGACCGGAGGCAGGGCGACATCCGCCGGTTGCAGCAGGAGAGCTATTGGCAGCTGGGGAGTGGGGAGCGACTTATCCGTCATCTAAACGTGTCAAAGATAACCGCGGTTCGGGGCGATCGCGGCAGACTGGCCGGTGGCCCCATATACTGACAGTTGAAGCCTACCACAGGTATCGGAGTGAGAAGTACGTCGGCGGCTTGTCGTTGGTACCGGTGAGGCCGCCGTAGGTCCGCCCCAGGTCAAACACAAGTTTACCGGATTGGAGGCCGACGCCGATCGAGCCACCGGAACCGTTCGCAGGATCGCGTATGTATCCAGCACGGACATGCAGCCGCTCGTCCACAATCACGTCCGTCCCGAACCTCGCGCTGGTGCTGTCCATGCCGACGGTGCTCACGAGGCTTGCCGCGCCGTGCACCTCTACCCTGTCGTCACCCCGTTCGAGGGCGACGACCATGTAATCGGCTCCCAGATCCAGCCGGCCCGGGCGACCTGCGGGTCCGGTGACACCAAGATTGCGGGCCGCGGCGCCAATTGTAAGCGGTATCATCGACGGTCGAATCTGCAAGCCGAGGTCCAACCCGTTCGACCGCGACGCCTCGAGGCCAAGGCCGCTGCATACGCCGGAACAGGGGATCCCAGCCTCCACGTGCTTGGCCGTGGCCCCCACGGTTAGCCACGACACGACCGGGGCGGCGTAGCTGGCCGCAACCGAGTAGTCCGTCGGTGTTGCTACCCCGATTCCGTTTCCCTGCTCGTCGGTAAGCGTCTGCTGGCCCAGATCAAGAATGTTCACGGCGAAGCCTATGATGCTCTTGTTCTGGAGCGGCCAGACGAACGCCAGCGCGTTCCCCTGCCCGACGACGGTCGTCGAGTGGTGGAGTGCGACTTCATGACCTGCAGAGTCGTTGCCAGCCAGGGCAGACGGATTCCACCATAGCATGTCGCTGCCGCCGCGTTGAGCCACGACCGCCTCGCCCATGCCGACCGCGCGCGCGCCGACGGGGAGCAGCAGGAAGATGGTTTCCTGCCCCGATTGTGCTTGCAACCTTATGGGCGACACCAGCAGAATGACCGCGATGCCCGCTGCGGCGGCTACCGCGATCCGGGTTGTCAGATCGGCTCGCACGCTAGGCGGGCGTTGCCTCATCAATCAACATTATCGGAATGCCGTCCCTGACGGGGTATCGGAGCTTATCGTGCTGGCAGATCAAGGCATCTTCGGCTTCGCGATACTCAAGCGGCCCCTTGCACTTGGGGCAAACGAGGATCTCGAGTAACTGTGGAGCGACGGGCATGCGGATATCAGTTGTGGGTCGTATAACCAAAGCGGCGGAGTGCCGCTGCATCCTTTCTCCAATTCTGCAATACTTTCACCCAAAGGTCGAGATACACGCTGCTACCTGTAAGTGTTTCGATCTTTTTCCGAGCAGCCGTCCCCAGGAGCTTGATACGGCGTCCCTTTTCGCCAATGAGGATGCGCTTCTGGCTTTCGCGTTCGACGTGAATTACTGCTCGAATGTAGATAGGCGAGCGGTCCTCCCGAAACTCCTCGATCTCACAAGCGACGCTGTAAGGTACCTCAGCCCCGAGTTGCTCCAGTGCAGTTTCTCTTATCAGTTCCGCGGCGAGGAAGCGAACGGAATGTATGCTGACGTCTTCGACCGGGAACAGGAACGGGCTTTCGGGGAGGTGAGCTTCGATTGCAGCGATCAGCGCAGGAAGACCATCACCAGTGAGTGCAGAGATGAAGAGCGCGTCTGGCAGGGCATTGGCGAGGGTTGCGCGTTCGTTTGGACCGAGCAGATCTGATTTATTGAGTGCGATCAGAGTTGCAGCGCGCGGTGGCGCTTTGAGACCTGCCGCTTGTTGAAGCGATACGGGGACGCCGTCACGCGCGTCGCAGACATATACGATGCAATCTGCGTCGGATAGAGCGGAGACTGCAGCTGACTGCATGGCGGATTGGAGCAAGTATGTAGGATCGAGCAAGCCGGGCGTGTCGGCCAGGATCATCTGCGAATCGCCATCGGTGCGAATGCCGACGACACGATCTCGAGTTGACTGGGGTTTATCGCTGGTGATACTCAGCTTCTGACCGACGAGTCGGTTCAGGAGGGTTGATTTGCCAGCGTTGGGTTTGCCCGCGACGGTAACGGTTCCGGCTTTGGTCATGGGGATGGGTGAAAATACAAAAGGCCGCCCAGTAATGGACGGCCTTTTGAAAAAAGTGCCGGCGACGGCCTACTCTCCCGCGATCTCTCGATCGGAGTACCATCGGCGCTGCAGGGCTTAACGCTCGTGTTCGGAACGGGAACGGGTGTGGCCCCTGCGCTCTAGTCGCCAGCGAAGGAAAATCGGAATTAAGTAGTGATTGTGAGATATGAAACTACGTATCGCAAGATCGCAGTTTTCTGCTGAGTCGCAACCTGTTGGTTGCTCGGGCTGGATCGGTGTTCAGACCAGCCCAGATTTGGAGTCAAGCCTCTCGGGCGATATGGACCGCTTCGCTTGGAATAGATTGCTCCACTTCCACGTGCGGCCATTCGACGGGGTAGTCTTCCCCGGCCCTTGTGCCTTCTTAAGAAGGAGGGAGAGTTCATCTTGGGGGGCATTTCCCACTTAGATGCGTTCAGCGGTTCTTGCCACCAGTCATCGCTACCCGGCGCTGCAACTGGCGTCACAGCCGGTACACGAGCGGACTGTCCGACTCGGTCCTCTCGTACTAGAGTCCGCACCCCTCAACTCTCCAACGCCCGCAGCGGATACAGACCAAACTGTCTCACGACGTTTTGAACCCAGCTCATGTACCACTTTAACCGGCGAACAGCCGGACCCTTGGGACCTGCTCCAGCCCCAGGATGTGATAAGCCGACATCGAGGTGCCAAACCGCGCCGTCGATGTGAACTCTCGGGCGCGATAAGCCTGTTATCCCCAGCGTACCTTTTATCCGTTGCGCGATAGCTCGCCCACGCGAGGCTACCGGATCACTACGGCCCACTTTCGTGCCGGCTCGACCCGTCGGTCTCACCGTCAGGCTCCCTTATGCCGTTACACTCTTCAAGCGCGAGTACCGACCGCGCTGAGGGAACCTTCGCGCGCCTCCGTTACTCTTTCGGAGGCGACCGCCCCAGTCAAACTGCCCACCTGCCACGGTCCCAGAATTGGTTTTCAATCCGTGGTGAGGGCGTCGCACAACACAGGGTGGTATTTCACTGATGCCTCCGCCCAAGCTAGCGCCTGGGCCTCAATGGCTCCCACCTATGCTACACAGTGAAGTGCAACGACCAATAGCAAGCTACAGTAAAGGTGCATGGGGTCTTTTTGTCCTGCTGCGGGGACTCGGAATCCTCACC
>PMEM01000049.1 GCA_003155795.1 Gemmatimonadota bacterium | reverse complement strand
CCAACTCCTGCATGATCAGACCGTATGCGACGTTGTTCAGGCCGGCGCAGCCGTACTCCTCGGGGAGATTCGCGCCCAGCACGCCAAGTTCAGCCATCCCCGTGATTATCTCGCGCGGAAAATGGCCTTCGACGTAAGCGTCACCGATGATCGGGAGAACCTGGTCGTTGACGAAGGATCGGACAGAATCACGGACCGCACGTTCGTCTTCCGACAGGAGCGAGTCTACATCACATAGATCGAGAGGGTTGTTCGTAGCCATCCCGAAAGATACCGCGATAGTGGCCCCCGTCCCACCCACGGAATGCGGTCAGACCGGCGAAGGTCCCCGACACGGGATATACCCGTATTCAGGGCTGGCTTCGATTCCCAGACCTCGCGGCCAGTCGCGGCTGCGCCACCGGATTTGCCGGTCGCGTTGCCCGGGCACTTATCCCGACAGCCCGCGCCTTGGCTCGAAATGCCTGGCCGTGGTCCAGCGGCATCCCGTGCTGATCCTGCCACTGGTGCACCATCTCGTGAACGAGGGTGTGAAGCACGTCGTCCCATGGATCTCGCTCAAGATGCCTCAGTGAAAGTGCGATCTCCGCGCTCTGACCTCCTCCGGCGACCATGTAGTGGCCAAGACGATGTTTCATTCGTCGCGAAATCCGCATTCGAATCTCGCCGAGCTCGCCAGAGAAAAGCGCGGAATTATACTCGCTGTGCGCCAACTGGAGGCGCGCAATTACCTGGGAGTCGCAGGACCGGACACGCTGAGGTTGTCTTGGTTTCTGCCTTGCCGGAGGAGGTGCGCGGCGCGGAGGTGCAGTTGGCGTCGGTTCACCCCGCGCCGGTATCACGTCAAACAGGTCGCACTGCGTCCAGAGTTGGCGCAGACGCTCCAATCGAAGTTTCTCCCTCAGCGTTCGAAACAACGCTGCGGCCCCGAGACGAAATCCCCTTCTCCATCCCAGACAAATGTTGCGACGGTGATGCTCTGAGCTTCAATCGTTATCACATTGTACGACGACGGACGCCCACCCCGCGATCGGTTCGACACCGTGCCAGCGGTCGATACGATGACATCCCTGCGCGGATGCTCAATGAAGTTCACGGCTTCCTGGTGATCGTGCCCGCACAGCACAAGCTCCACCCCCATCTCCGCAAATGTGTTGAGAATTCGCGACGAATGCTTAAGACCAAAACGCTGCGACAGTTCGCCAGCGACTGGATTGTGATGCATCACAATCACTTTGACGTCGCCGGAAGGCGCAGCTTCAAATTTCCGCCCCGCTGCGTCAATTTGGCTGGGCGTCAGATCCCCAATTATCGAGATGTCTCTGGGATTGAGCGTCAGCGTCCGAGCCGTCACCCCGTGCGCTGTGTTGACACCAACAAAATACGCGCCCGGCACCTGCATGGTCGGTTCGAGATCCTCGGAGATGTAGCCACGGTAATTCTCATATACCTTGCGCTCGTCCCCAATGCCGACTGGGGCAAACCACCACGCGACATCGTGATTGCCGGGAACGGTGATTACAGGGCAGAACTTCCTGACATCGCGAAGGAACGCAGCCGCACGTTGAAACTCGCCAGCGCGCGCGCGTTGCGAAAAATCTCCCGACGCTGCAACAGCATCAAACGATCGCTTCGCAATCGCAGCCTCGATAGCGTCGATCTGCTCGAGCACCGCCGGGCGACCGAAGTGTAGATCAGAAACGTGGAGGATTCTGGTCATGCGCCTTGAGCCAATTCCGTTACGGCACCGGCGCTGCGATCAGGTCCGCGAGACGCGACGCAATATCTGCCGCGATCGCCGGCGAAAACTTCGTCTGATCCGAGCCGGCAAGATCGCCAGACCATTGCACCTGCGAACGCCGAGCATCTATGATGACCAGATGCAACATGGCATGCCCGACACCGTGCGATCCAACCAGCCGCATTTCTACTGGAAAGAGAATGTACCGCGCGTCGGTGAGTGCAACGAGTGTGCGCAGCTGGGACGCAAGCGGCTCTTGCAGTTGCCAGCCGGTGTCCTTCTGTCCCCAGCGAATCTCGTCGGCCGTAAGCGAGCGCGGGTCCGGCGCGTACCCGGGGTTGCGCTCCACTGATCTGATAATGTCGGAAGGAAGTGTCCACCGACCCTTGAGCCCACGTTGCTTCAAGGCGAATCCAATCTCGTCGTCAACCGTATTGAGATACGCGCGGGAAGATGGCGCTCCCTGCGACCAACCGAGTGAGTCGGCAAACGTCAGATACTGCACCGGCAGTACAAGCATCTGTTCGGACGCCAACCGTTCCAGCGGACGCGACTGGGCTGGCGGTGCTGTTTGCCCCACCTGCGCAGTCAGCCGCGACGCAGGAAGGCCAGTAACCAGAAACGCAGCGACCGAAATAAGAGCGAACTTCATTGCACAAAAGCTAACATCGAACCAATTTCAGCGCCGACCACGCGACTGCCGTCATGGGATTCAGCCATCATTGCTACTTGGACCCCACCAGTGCTGAAAGCTGAATGTCCAACCCTCGTGCCACCACCAACCCGATTCTTCCATCGATGCGCAACACGACCGTCTTTCTGACCACGCTGGCCCTCGCGATGCCGGCCCCACTCATGGCACAATCAGCCGCGCCATTTGACTTCTCCATCAAGAACATCATGCGTGGCCCCGAATTGTACGGTACTGCGCCCGCGAACGTGCGCTGGTCCGCAGACAGCCGATGGATTTACTTCTCCTGGATAGAGCCTGGTAGCAGCTGGAACACGCCGCCGTCCGAATACCGCGTGCGTGCTGTGGCCGGTGCCACGCCAGAAAAGCTGACTCCGGCGCAGGTCGATTCCGCCGCCCCCTATACCACCGACGCAATCGCGTCAAGCGACGGGAAACTTGGAGCCGAAGACGTCGGCGGCGATATCTATCTGATTGACTTCAAGACAGCTGCCTTACGCCGACTCACCCGGACCGACGCGAGAGAATCCAACGCGGTTCTCAGCAACGACAGCAAGCTCTTGTACTTCGTCCGGGACGGCAACGCGTTCTCAATGAATCTCGCCTCGGGATTGACCACGCAACTCACGGATCTTCGCCCGGGTTCGAAGCCCGTAGACTCGACAGGACACAAGTCGGCCCAGAAAACACGCCTCGAGATGCAGCAACGCGTTCTCTTTGAATCCGTGCGCGAACACCTCGAGGCTGATAGCGCGACCAAGGCGCAGCGGGCTGTCATGAGCGCTTTGCGTGGACCATCCCCGATTTATGTTGGCCGAGATCGCGCGATTCAGTCAATAAGCATCTCGCCCAGCGGCCGGGGAGCACTCATAACGCTCCGCACACCATCAAAAGCCACGCCAGTCGAGATCCCCTACTGGGTCACCGCTAGCGGCTACACCGAACCGCAAAAAGGGCGGTCTGTCGTGGGAGATGACCAACCACGCGTGGAAATGCTGTACGTGTCATTTCCAACTATGACCGTTAAAAAACTGCACCTCTTCTCCAATGACTCTCTCGCCAGCTACGTAGTCGTCAATGGATGGAACACGACCGGCACCAACGCACTGCTCTCGGCGTTCAGTCCGGACAACAAGCAGCGCATCACCTACAGCGTGTCGTCCGAAGACGGCGCGCTTCACAACATTGAGACCCTCACCGACACCGCGTGGGTCGGCGGCCCCTGCGCAAGGTGCGGCGGATGGTACGACGCGGGCAAGCGTGTCTGGTATGTCTCCGAGGCGACCGGTTACGCGCACCTCTACACAGCGGCAGCGCAGGGTGGAGATGTCCATCAACTCACCAACGGTAAATGGGAAGTCCTCGGCGTATCCCTCTCGCCCGATGGCCGTACTTTCGACCTCACCACGAACGATCCGTCACCCTTTGATGAGCATCTCTTCTCTCTGCCAGTCACAGGCGGCAGTCTCACCCGCTTGACGACGACGCCGGGCCGACACACTGCAACGATATCACCAGATCGCAAACTCGTCGCTGATGTGTACTCGTACGTCAATCGTCCGCCGGATCTGTATGTCATGCAGAACAAGGCAGGCGCCGCGGAATCGCAACTCACACTCTCACCGAGCGCCGAGTTCCTCAAGCAGAAGTGGATCGCACCAAAGATTGTAATGGTCACCGCGTCCGATGGAGTACACGTGCCGGCCCACATATATCGCCCTGAAGACATGGGCGCGAAATCGAACGGTGCGGCGGTAATCTTCGTGCACGGCGCAGGATATCTGCACAACGTCGGCAACTTCTGGTCCGAGTATCCACGCGAATACATGTTCAATCAGCTTCTCGCGAAAAACGGTTACACCGTCATGGATGCAGATTACCGTGCCTCCTCAGGTTACGGCCGCGACTGGCGCACCGCGATCTATCGCCACATGGGCGGTCGCGACCTGGAGGACGAAGTCGATGTTTCCAAGTATCTGACCGCAACGTACGGCATACCTGCGAGCCGCATCGGAATTTACGGCGGCAGCTACGGCGGCTTCATGACGTTGATGGCGCTCTTCACAGCGCCAGATTATTTCGGTGCAGGCGCCGCACTCAGAAGCGTTACCGACTGGGCGCATTACAATCACGGCTACACCGCCGCAATCCTCAATCTTCCGCAGGACGATACGCTTGCCTACCATCAGTCGTCACCGATCTACTATGCGCAGGGGCTCCGCGCGCCACTCCTGATGGCGCACGGAATGGTCGATACGAACGTCAATTATGAGGACATCGTTCGCCTCAGCGAACGTCTAATCGAACTCGGCAAGACAAACTGGGAACTCGCTTCATATCCGGTTGAAAGTCACGGCTTTCTGCGTCCCGACTCGTGGACAGACGAATACACCCGCATCTTCAGTCTATTCCAGCGCACAATCGGAAACCCGGGCTACGCGCCCGTTCAACTGCCTCAGTAGCGCACTGGCGTTCTGTTAATCGCAGCGGTGTCACGCTTCCACACGTGCACCGCTGCGGACGTTGACGAACATCATTCCGAGCGATGCAGCCAGAGCAATTGCCGCACCGAACATGAACGCCCTCGGCGCACCGGCACTGTCCCAGATTGCACCAAACAGGAGCGACGCTGGCAACGCGCCTATTCCTATTGCGAGGTTGTACCAGCCAAGAGCGGTCCCTTTTCGCTGAGACGGAACAAGATCCACCACCAACGCCTTCTCCGTTCCTTCGGTCATTCCATAGAACACACCATACACGGCGAAGAGCGCCCACGCCTGCCACGCGGAGTGCGCCAACCCAAACGCGAGATAGACGGCCGCGTAGACCATCCAGCCTCCAATTATCAACGGTTTCCGGCCTATACGATCCGACAGTCCGCCGCCATAAGTCCCCGTGATCGATTTGATGAAATTCAGGAGCGCCCACAGAACGGGCGCCAGTGCTATCGCGACACCAAGCTGTCGAGCGCGAAGCAACAGGAATGCATCAGTCGAATTGCCAAGCGTGAAGGTGAACACGACGGCCAGATAGCCCCAGAAACGACTCGACAGATCGGTCCCCAGCATCTGTGGGCGATTCCCCGCCGACGTCGCATGTGGAATGTCCTTCACGAATATCCATAGCACCAGAACGGCAAGCGCACCGGGTATCGCTGTGAGCCAGAAAACCGTGCGCAACGGCGTGTGCCACTCATACAACACGCCGAAAGCGATGAGCGGTCCCACGACCGCGCCAGCATTGTCAGCCGCTGCATGAAAGCCGAACGCGCGGCCCCGGATCGACGGGTCCACCGACTCCGCAATCAAGGCGTCGCGCGGCGTGGACCGGATTCCCTTGCCGATGCGATCGGTGACTCTGATGCCGAGCACCTGGCTCGCAGTGTGTGTCGCCGCCGTAAAGGGTCGCACTACCGACGCAAGCACATATCCCGCGACGACGAGCCCCTTTCGCGACTTCACACGATCGGACCACCATCCGCTCGCAAGCTTGAGCAGTGCGGCCACCGACTCTGCAGCGCCCTCTATTACCCCGATGAAACTCGCACTCGCTCCAAGCACGGACGCAAGAAATACTGGCAGCAAAGGGTACATCATTTCCGACGCGACATCGGTGAAAAAACTCACCGCGCCAAGAGAGATCACGTTCCGACCGAGCCGCTTGCTATGCTGCCTCATAAGAGATTTTGCTCATCCGATGAAAAAAGGGAAGCGCTCGCTTCCCTTCAGGTTTCCGTCCTTGGTTGCGCCCTACAACAGGGTCATCATCCCTGCAAACCGCGCAACGTCGCGCGCACCTCGGAGTGATCGCCAATCGTGATCTCACCTGATACTCCCGATACAACCGTGTGATGCCCGATTAAAGAGCGTATCAGCGTAGATCCTGTGATGCTCGTGAATGTTTCGATAATGGAATCGGAAAGGGTCGATCCGTCGATTTCGCACCCCTCTCCAATCGAAACATTCGGCCCGACTATCGAGTTACGAATCGTCACCCCGTCCTCGACGTACACAGGGTCGATTATCGTCGAGTTCTCAATTGATTTGGGCTGCCGCGCACGACCCCGCTCGAGCATCGCCCGGTTCGTAGCAAGTAGCGTGTCGATCTTGCCAGCGTCATACCATCCAGCCACATCGACAACTCGGATCTTCGCACCGTGGTCGATCATGTACTGGAATGCGTCTGTCAAATACCACTCGCCCTTGTGCGGCGCCTGCTTGAGTACAGCCGCAATGCCCTCATACAGCAATTTCCAGTTCTTGATGTAGTAGAGGCCGATATTCGCGCGCTTCGAAATGGGCGTCGATGGCTTCTCCACGATCTTCGTCATGAATCCGTCCTCGCCAGTCACCACGACGCCAAACCGCTGATAGTCCTCGACTTCCTTGGTCCAGATTATACCGTCTGCATCGGACGACGATATGATCGAGAGATCCGCATCGAAAATCGTGTCGACAAAGATGATGAGTACTGGCTGGTCGACGTACTCGCGCGCCAGCGCGACTGCGCCAGCGGTGCCGTCCTGAACCTTCTGCTCTACAAAGACCGATGGAATGTCGGTACAGCCACGCGCAAATTCCTCAACCTTCTCCTTCAAGTGCCCGGTGATATAGATGATCTGCTGCACATCCGGCAGTTCCTTCACATCGTCGAGGACATACTCCATCACCGGTTTTCCCGCCACTCGCAGCATCGGCTTCGGCGTCACATACGTGTGCGGCCGTAGCCGCGTTCCCTTGCCTGCAAGCGGGATTATCACTTTCATCAAGCCAATCTCCCATCGGGGTGGACTGAACTCCTCCTGGCAGACCCCCGTGCCTGCCTCACCAGCAGCGCCTTCCGATCTCGACAATGTCGATTGCTCTGTGCAGCGCTAAGGCGCGCTGGTCCCCTCTCTTCCATAGCGATCTTTCAACCGTACGACATCGTCAAGGTGCGGTGTTGACGCCTCGAGTACGTCACAGTCCGTTACCGCCTCCATCTGATGCACCGTGCCGGGTTCGTTCCTGAAAGACTCGCCTGCCTTCAGCGAAATCTCCTTCAGTTCACTGCCACCCACCTCGCCAACACGATAGATCATCTCGCCGCTCAGGAGATAGATCGTTTCGTCCTTCTGCTCATGATACTGCACCGATAATGCCTGGCCAGCCTTGATATGCAAAATCTTGCCCACGTAGAGCGGCGTGTGAGCCCAGATCACTTCGTGACCCCAGGGCTTCTCGACAAACCTCACGCTCTCCTTACCGCTCATCGCACCCTACGCAGTCGCCCGCATACGTGCGGCGAGTTTGCCGAGGCGACGTCTCACCGATCCGTCCATTACCGTATTGCCGATCTTGACGATCACACCGCCCATTATCGCTGGGTCAACACTCACCTGCGGTGTCACCGACCGGCCGAGTATCCGTGTCAGCTCAGCTCCAATTCCAGCGGTCTCCGCGCTGGTCGTCGGGCGTGCGACCGTAACGTCAGCGTGCACCCGACCCTCTTCCGCGTCCAGTAGCGCTTCGTACTCCGTTGCAATCTCGGGAATCATCATCTGTCGGCGATTGTGCACCATCGTCTGTAGAAACAGCAAAAAGACGCGCGGAACTCGATCCGCAAATGCCTGCGCAAGAATCTGGTTCTTCCGCTCATAGGAGACTCTGGGCGATTCGAGAAACAGCCGAACAGTCGGATCCTGGCCAATCGCGTTTGCGACGTCGCGAATCATCACACCAAACCCTTCACGGTTGTCCGCTTTGGTCGCCAGCGCCAACAGCGCTTCCGCGTAGTTACGCGACACCGGGTTCGAGCGATTCTCCATTACATGCCTGCCTTGGGGGCCAACTTGGAACTCGGCACAGATGCCAGGAAGCTCTGCACAAGCTGACGGTTCGACTGATCGTCAAGATTCTTGCCGATCACACGCGACGCACCGGCAATCGCAAGATCAATTGCCTCGAGACGAAGATCCGCGATCGCACGATCCCGCTCCGCGCCAATCTCACGCCGAGCTCGTTCAAGCAGCTCACCAGTCTCACCATGCGCCTGTTCGATCAACTTCCCGCGCACCTGCTCGGCCGCAGCACGAGCATCGGCAATGATCTTCTGCGCCTCATCCCGCGCCGCAGCAATCTGCTCGCGCTGATCCTGCAACAGACGATTGGCATCGTCTCGGTCACGCTGAGCCGCTTCGATCGCGTCTGCCAGCGCCTTTTCGCGCTCTTCCACAGCCTTTGTAATCGGCTTGAATGCGTACTTGGAAAGAACCAGCAACAGGAAAATGAATATCACGAGCGTCCAGACCATCACGCCACCGCTTGGTGACAGAAGTCCGCCCGACACAGCCTCGTCCGCATGCTGAGCGGCTTCCTGCAAAAGGAAAAAATGCATGAGTAACACTATTCAGTGGAGTTCCGGATGACGGCCGATTGTCGTGCCGTCATCCGAACACTCTCGCAATTTGAAGTCAGCTTCGAATCAGACTAGAACGAGAACTTGTTTTGGATCACGAACGAGACGACGATCGCGAACAGCGCAACACCTTCAACAAGCGCGGCAAAAATAAGAGCTGCAGTCTGAATCTGACCCGCGCGCTCTGGCTGACGTGCCATTCCGTCCATGGCCTGCCCGCCGACCCGGCCGATACCGATGCCAGCGCCGATAACCGCGAGCCCTGCCCCGATGCCAGCACCCATCATTCCCCACGCGCCAGCGTATTCCTTGGTCGCGCCAACCGCCGCCTGAAGCAAAGGAAACATCATTCGATCAAACTCCTGATGAAGCGTATGACCGGATTCTCAACGCGCTCCGGTTTGGCGCCACCCGTCAACGGGAAATCCTCCCAACGGGCTCCCCGGGCGTGAGCCCGGTACAACAACCGCACCTGCCAACCCAAATCTCACCGCAGACTTTCCAGCTCACCGCCGACCTTGTGAAGCCGCTAGTGAGTCGCCGTACGAATCTGCCCAATGAACACCGCCGAGAGCAGAGCAAAGATGAACGCCTGCAACAGCGATACGAAAATCTCCAGGAGCGAGATCGCAACCGCCATCGCAACTGGGGCCGGCGCCACGATGTAGCTCTGGAAAGTGAATATCAGACCTATCAATGCCAGCAACACCACGTGTCCTGCCGTCATGTTCGCGAACAGTCGAATCGCCAGCGCGAACGGCTTCGCGAGCTTTCCGGCGATCTCCACCGGCGTCATGATAAACGTCATGAACGACTTGACGCCCACCGGAACATCGTGCGGCCAGTAGACGATCGTGCTTATGTAGCCCCGGCCCTGCTCCCTCATTCCCGCTATCTCGACGACGACGAAGGTGATCAGCGCGAGCGTAGCCGTCACGCCGATGTTGCCCGTTGCCGTAGAACCATAGGGAATCAGCCCGCAAAGATTGGCGAAAAGGATGAAGAAGAACAGGGTAAGGATGAAAGGCACGAACTTGTCACCCTTTGGCCCGACATTCGGAATCACCACCTCGTTCCGAAGAAAGAGGACGAATGCCTCCATCCCGTTCCCAAAGCCCGAGGGGGCCCGCTGGCCACCAAAGGTCGTTCTGGCATGAGCCCGGGCAGCCATCAGCATCGTGATGAGGCACAGGATCGCAGCGATTCCGAGCCACACAACGTGCTTGGTAGGCGACATGTCTATCGCCACCGGCCCGAGATGGATCGGCGCCCACCTGGGCAACGCCATCTCGCAAACGAATCCCGTATGCAGACACGGATAGTCGATCGCGTGCGCGTCCGTGATGTGCGGCGTGATGATGTCGATTGCAGGACCGGCTTGAAGCATCTATCTCGTAAGCAAAAAGGGTTCGAAAAGCGTCGTCACAAACAGAATTACCACCAGCGATATCAGTGCGGGCCCGAGAGGAAGCCCCAGCGCTGGTATGATCGCAAAGCCATACACCAGCACCGCCAGGAGCCTGATCAAAGCCCCCATTCCCCACCCAATCATCAGCCGCTCCTTCCCGAACGACCGCCCCACTACCAGAGTCAGGACCTGAACCACAACCGCGACCCCTACCGACGTCCAGATCGCCCGACCCATTTCCCCGCTCAAGACTTCGGTCCGTCCTGCTTTTCCTGCGATGCCATGAGCTTCCGATACATGCTGTAAAAGGAGCCGCCAGCCCCGAGAAACGCCCCGACGATCAGGAACAGCGGCCCCGTCCCCAGCCGCCTGTCCACCCACTGCCCGGCAAAAACGAACAGCACGATCGAAACCGCGAACTGAAGTCCGATTCCGGCGAGGTCCGACGCCGATGGCGTACTCCCTTTATCCCCCACGTTCCAGAAATTTAACGCGCTTGTGAAAAAAAGTTCAAGCGGGGGACAGAGTCCCGTCTCGCGACGGATGTTTAACATTCCGGCAACCCGTTCCTCGATTTGTGATCCACGCGTAACTGCCGATACTCCAATCAGTTATCCGTAACCTCCCGCTTGCTCCATCGTCATTCAGTTGATAACTTTGGCTCTCGCGACGACCGCCCAACAACCGCTCTCCAGCGTCGCTATTCGTATGGAAAACCGCCTCATCATTTCAACACTTTGTGCCGCAGCGCTCGTCTACGCCTGCGGCCCTTGGGTGCATTCGCAAACAGCCGATTCAGACCCGGTTAATCGAGCCAACCAATCGTTTCGCGCGTCTACAACTCGAAAAACTCCCGCAACCGTCGCAACCGAACTCGATCTTGCACGTAACGGGTCGCGCGTTGACTTTGCACTCCGCGTTACCAACAACACGAAGAAGACGGTCGAGTTGCGCTTTCCAGATGCGCGTACACACGACATCGCAGTGCTCGACTCGACAGGCAAAACGGTTTGGCGTGCAAGCGCTGGACGTCTCTTCACGCAAACCATGCAGGCGCTCACCGTCCGCTCAAGCGATACGCTTACAATGCAGGACAGCTGGGACTCTCACGGCGCGCACGGTGCGTATACAGCTGTTGCGCTACTCGCAACAGTCACGGATCCTGTTGAACGACGCGTAACGTTCACGCTGCCGTAATCGGCCGGCGCGCGATGCTACCGCGTACCGTAGCAATCTCCGTTGCACTCTCTACCCTCGCAACTCTCTGCGTGCAGGGCTGCGCCAGCAACACAATCGTCCCCGGCTCCCAAGGGGTGACGACGCGCGAAAGCATGATCGTCGCAGGAATAAAGCGCACGTATCTGCTCCACATCCCCGCGCATTACGATACAATCCGCCGGGCGCCACTCGTCATCGTTCTGCACGGTCACGGCGAAAGTGCAGAAAACTTCGAGAAGTACACTGGCATGAGCGACAAGGCCGATGCCGAAGGTTTCATCGCTGTCTATCCGCAAGCACTCGGCGATCCGAGTGACTGGCATACCGCAGTTGATGGCCCGCGCAAACGCGACGACATCAACTTCGTCCGCAACATCATCAATCTTCTCGAACGCAAGTATCGCATCGATCCGCGCCGCGTATTTGCCGCCGGCCATTCCAACGGCGGTATCATGACGTACCGCCTCGCATCAACTCTATCCGACAAGATTGCTGCAATCGGCGTAACCGCAGGGTCGATCGGAATGATCGATGAAACCGGAGACACAATTCGCTTTGCAACGCCAGTGCATCCGGTTTCAGTCATTCATTTTCATGGACTTGCTGACACCGATGTTCCATATCACGGCGGCGCAGAGTCCGACGGTCCCGACAATATCGTCTCTGTCAAAAACACCATTTCGTTCTGGCTGACCGCCGACCACTGCCCAACCGCACCGACATCCCGGACCGTCTCGGACGATCGAAATGTCATCGTCGATAACTACACCCCGTGCGCAAAGGGTACCGCCGTGACCCTCTACACGATCATAGACGGAACCCACCGCTGGCCCGGTGACGACGTCCCCTGGTACACATTCCCCGGACGAGATGACTCCGACATCGTCGCCACCGACGTCATGTGGGATTTCTTCGCAGCACACCCGCGCGTTAACTGAGAACGCCGGTGCCTCCTCTCCGGTCATCCTGAGCCGACAGCACGAGCGTCCGGCCTCGATACGCCACAGAGTTGGCCTCCTCGCCCGACCCTTGCATGTGTGGTCCACATGACCAGAGACCAACGCAACACCATCGAGGGCCGCCTCCTCCAGGAGCGCGAGCAGATTACCAAACTCCTCGGCCGCTACGCCGAACAGCATGAAGAAGAGGACGAGCAGGAACAATCCGGCGACGTCACCAAGATGCCCCTCCATATGGCCGACCAGGGCACCGACACCATGCAGCAGGAACTCGACGCCGTCATGGCCGACAGGGAAACCGCTACCCTCGCCGAGATAGACGCTGCCCTGGAGCGGCTCTACCACGACGCCGACCACTTCGGCATCTGCGAACGGACCGGCAAGGCAATCCCCTTTGCACGACTCGAAATCGTCCCCTGGGCCAGAACCTGCTAGAAGGCGGAACTGCAACGCCCGGCGTAGCCAGCTCCGAACACCTGCGAATCCTCCAAGCCGGCGCGTCCCAGGAGACATTCCCAGGGTTCGAAATCCAACGGTGAGAAAATCAACCGTTTGATAATCATCGGTGTGATATCGAACGATGGTACAGCAACTTAATTTTCGGGTTCCTACAGCCCGGGAAGTTCCATTTGATCGAGTTCCACGCCCTTGGCCAGTGCCTGATCCGCACGGGGATCACCTCGATCACCCCGCGCGCGGACATGTGCTTCGCACTCGCCTCCTACCTCACACGCGAGCGTGGAACCCGCGTGTCCCGGCGGACCATCGAGAACTTCTTCTGGCCCACCATGCGCCCTGCAGATGCCGCGCACTCGCTCAGTGAGCTGATTCATAAGCTCCGAAGGAAGGGCGTCATGATCCAGCGCGATGACGCCTCCTGCATCTGGCTGCCCCGCGACGCGGCTTCCATGGATATTGACTCGCTTTCGCGGGAACCGCATCGGCTCATGGCGGAAAAGGATCTCTCGATCCTTCCTGGCTATGCCCCTCGCTCCTCAGCCGCCTTCAACGACTGGGTCGACGAGTGGCGCGATCAACTACGCCTTCGTGTCCTCAAGGACGTAGTCGCCGCGGCGAACGCCGCAGCTACGCAGCAGGACTGGAGCCTGGCGTTGGCCCTTGCGAATCAGGTGTTGAAACTCGACCCGACGGACGAAACTGCTCTCAGAATCCGCGCGCGCTCCGCAGACCATCTCTCCCGCGAGCCCGTCGTCACACCCATCCCTTCTATTCGGATCGGCCCCGGTTCAGCGGTTGCTCAGCGGCTCCAGGAGTCAGCAATGATTCCCGGATGGCGAACCCGAGCCTCGATGTCGGCTGCACAACAGGACACGGCCATGGTCGGCCGCGAACTCCCCGTGCAGCGGCTCAGAAGCAACGCGAAAAGCACACTGCAGGGTGAGGTGTGTGCCGCCTATGTATCGGCGCCAGCGGGATTTGGGAAGAGCCGTTTGGTCCGCGAGATCGCAGCTTGGATGAGCGAGCACGGCGCCGCCGTTTGCGTGGCCCCATGCGATCGTCAGGACAGTCACCGCCCATTATCGGTTTTCATTCAGGCCGTGCCGATTTTACAATCGCTGCCCGGTGCCGCTGGCTGTGACCCCAACACACTCGAATGTCTAAGCCGGGTCACGCATTTCACCGCGGAGTCGACCGACTTGGACTCGCGCGATAGTGCAGCACAGTTGACGGCATCCATCCGAGCCGCTGTAATCGACCTTATCGACGCTGTGGCCGACGAACAACCGCTACTACTTGTTATTGAAGACGTTCACTGGATCGACCCCGCTTCATGGTCTCTCCTGCGTACGATCATCGACAGGGCACAGCGATCGGTACTCCTTCTCTGCACGTCGCGGTTGGGCTGGCAATACGGTACTTGGGGGCCGCCAGAAGGCTTCAGACTTGACGAACTGTTGGCGCTCGACGGTGATGCGTCACGAGCCCACGCCTCCAACTATCTCGCGAGGCTGAATCGCAAGGCAGATGATGCATACCTCGCGTGGTGCGTCGACACCGCCAATGGCAACCCGTACTTCATTGAAGAGCTCATCAACTATTGGGTGACCACCGGCGAACAGTATTCCGCACCGCCATCACTTGTCGCGCTGGTGGAGGCTCGGCTTGCGCACATCCGGCCAGACGCCCTCCGCGTGATTCAGGCGGCCGCGACACTAGGCAAGTACAGCACGGTCGATTTGCTGCAGCAAGTCCTGGAATTCCCAACGTACACTCTGTTTTCATCGATTGAAGAATTGGGGGAGGCTGGGCTGTTGACAGTTTCAGGCGCAGAAGGGGCAGCAACGGCACCTGTCATCTGTCGTCACGACCTCATCGGTCGCGCCGCTACCCGGTCCCTCTCGGCACAAGGGCGCGCGCTTCTGCATCATGCCGCCGCACGCGCCATGGAATCTGCAAATGCCGACAACCAATCAGCGGAACGACTGTGGGACTGTGCGGAACACTGGCACGCCGCGGGCGAGGTAGAACGCTCCGTCAACGCCGCCATTGCATGCGCCCGGCACCTGCATGACATGGGCCTCATAAGTAGTGCAATCAAGCGATGTGAAGCAACACTGGCGAAGTGCACGACGGCGGCCACTCGCGCCCGCGTTCTTCGGGTTATGGCGCCGTCTCTCTACGTGGCTCACGAATGGCGCGCGTTCCTGAATGCAGCGGCAGAAGTTCGCTCAATCGAGACTACATCTCTTACGGCGAATGTGATCCATGACGATCTGGAACTTTGTGAGCTCAGCGCGCAGCGCAACGTCCACCGCGACTGGAACGCCGCACTTCAGCAAACTCTCAGATGCGTACATTCGTCGGTGGCCGATGCTTCGCATCGCGTACGAGCGGCCATCACGGCGTTCTCTCTCGCGACGAACGTCGGCGACCTGCATTCCATGGACGAGGTGTATACCCAAGTTCGATCGACGCTGGATTGCGCTGACGTTCGCTTGCAGGATCGGCTCATGTTTTCAATGATGTACAGCACAATTCGGGGGGACGCACATACTAGCGCGTCTACAGCCAGAGAGCTCCTGTGCGTCGCCGAACGCACGCTACCTCCGCGGCATCGCATGATGGTGATGTTGAATTGCGTCAGTGCCTTGCGTCGAAGCGGAGCGGTGACCGAGAGTGAAGCCGTGTGCGACGCGTTGTTTCACATCGCCGTCCCACTGGCGTGCTACGATCTTGCTTCAGCAGCCTGTAACATGATGATCGAAATACACATCGATGGTGGCCGCGTAGACGAGGCTCGCCGCTGGGTTGCTAACTACGCTGCGCTGAGGCGCCCGCGGCGAGAACTGCGATCGCAGCGAACGCTTCGAGTCGCAATCGCAAGAGTGTATACTGCGGACGGCAACTGGGGCGCGGCATCTCAATTGCTGGGCGCTGCGCCAGGCAACCGGTTACACGAGGACTCCGTATCCATGTTGCGGAGCGCAGCGCTTGCTACGAAACTGCGCGTCGAAATCGGCAGAGGAACATCACCCCGAAATGTTACAACCCTCGTGGATGCACTCGCTCTGCTAAACGAGAAGCTGCGCACCGTCGGCGCGCAGGATTACGAATGCTATTCCTTGTACCTGGGCCTGCGCTATACAGGTAAGACGGATGCTGCGGGGTCGTTTATCAGGAATTACGCGACCTCGGAGCGGCGCGATAGCCAGCCGCTCTCCCCAGAGATTGCTGCCGAGCTTGAACGTCTCGCGGCTAGGCCTGTGAGGCAAGACGCAAACGCGGTACTTCCTGCGTGTGCGACAGCGACTGATGAGACGCGTGCTTGAAGAGCTCATTGAATCGGCCGCTGCTCAACAACGCGTCGCAAATTGTCGGGTCAAACTGTCGACCGCGGTGCTTTATCAGCTCTGAGCGCACAGCTCCAGCGTCGAGCGCCTTGCGGTAGGGGCGGTCCGATGTCATCGCGTCGATTGTGTCGGCAAACATGATGATGCGTGACGCGAGTGGAATGCGATCTCCCGCCAAACCGTCCGGATAACCAGTCCCATCCCAGTTCTCGTGATGGTGCCGTACTGCCGGCACGACATCACGAAGCTGCGACACCTTCGCCACAAGCTCTTCGCTCTTGATCGGATGAGTTTGCATGATGGCATTCTCCTCATCAGTCAGTCGGCCCGGCTTGAGGAGGATCGGCGCAAAGACTTCGTGGATCTTACCGACATCGTGCAATAGTGCAGCGATGGCGACTCTTTTGGTCGCGGAAGCGCGCAAGCCAATGATTTGCGCTATGACTTTCGCATGCTCTGATACGCGTCGAGAGTGACCCGACGTGTACGGGTCTCTCGCTTCGATCGCCGCAACCATCAGCTCCAACAATTCCTGGTTCGCCCGATCCAGCTGCAAATTGACATTGTACAACTCGCGCAGTCCGATGAGCAACGCGGCCACTATTAACGCATCCGGTGGTCCAAACTTCACGTATGCCCAAGCGAGCAACGCAATCATCGGGAGCGCCAGGACGTCGTATGCCAGGGTTCCAAGGTTGTTCTCGACCCAGACATCTCCCAACCGGCGATCATCGCTGAGCGCTACAACCGCGCTAACCGAAAGGCTGTTAACAGCCGAAAAAGTCAAGAACAGTGCTACATACGCAAGATACGGGATCGGGCTCGCACCGATGAGATTGCCCCCCCCGAACAGGCGATACGCGAGTATTCCCAACGATACGGAAAGAGTAAGTTGAGAAATATTGAACACGCATCTATCGAACGGCCGTTGGCGTACAATCTGGACAACAACAGACACACTCAAGACTCCAACAGCCGTCATCCAATTGGGCGATATTGCTGCGCACGCAAGGAAGGGGACAAACGATACGGAGCCAGAGATATTACGAGCCAGCGTGTGCCCCATGATGTGGGTGCCGAGAGCAACCACACTAAGAGTCACAACAGCCCTGAAGTCGGCTGGATCGACCGCTGGCGCAATCCAGATCAGGAAGGCCAGAGAGGCGCTCGCGAGTAGCGCCATCGTCAAAATGTACGTACGAACTGATTGTTTCATCGTTTTACGAATGTGAGGACCCCCGTCCACAGCCTTAAGTCCACTCTTGAGTTCCGCCGCTGGAAAACATCGCGGCAAACAAGGCCATCATGTACACCATTTTCGCGTCACCTCCCATCCGTTTTGTCACGTCGCTCGCGCGCACGTGCAAACTGCAAAGGTTGGCTCCGCTCATTCCTGCCGATTCCTACCGTCTCAACTCCGCTAGGCCGGGGAACGGGGGTTTTACTTTGATTAGTCTATAGTTTGTCTCGAGGTAAGCATCATGTCACGATTTCTAAAACTGCTCTCTACGCGCCATACTCCAACCAACGGTTTGTAGCGTCCAGCACGGCAAGTACCGATGCCGTTTCCGCACTATCACTCACTTCGCACGTTCCGGCCAGCAACCGAACTTCCCGGCCATGCCGCACCGCAACGCCAACGAATATGAACTTCCTGTCAAACGCTTCAAAAACTCTCACGCCTTCCAGACCAAACTGACGATCCTTTGCATCCGCATCGCCAATCGCCAGACACGCCGCACGCGCTGCCAACTCCAACCGCGCACGATCACCATCGACCCCGCGTGCTTCACCAATGAAAGACGTCCCATCCTTGATCAACGACACCCGGCACGATACGCCACGCGCACGGGATCCTCTCACTTCCACGTCCTCGAAATAGATCCGGCGACGCGGTCCGTCCAATCCTGGGGTCGGCATGTAAACACCCATTCCCTCAGTATCGGCAGTCGCCCGGCTTTTCGGAGGCGCTATCGGCGACGGCGTCGAACTCGGCGGTGACTGCTTTGGCTGCGGAGGAGGTGCTTCGCTCACGGCCGCTATCGAGACGCGACGATGATCGATCCGTAGCCCAAGATGGGCAAAAAGTGCGCTTTCCACGTTGCGCACGGTCTGCTTCGCAGGGACTTCCGACGTCGTCAGGATGTGTACCTCCTGGATCGACCCCTCCCCGTTATCCACCACCCGGACAGAAACCACCCCGGGCAGTGTTCGAATTAGCTCTTCGGCTTGCTCCCCGAGCCGCGCGGGCGTCACAAATGTAGTCACGCTATTAAGGAACGAAAGTTTGTCCGCGCATGACGATGATCGCCCGCGCGCTTGCTGTTGGACTTGATGACCCGTAAACACACGAGGCCGCCAAGGAGAGTTAAGCCGATTCCCCCTTTGGTGGCCCTCACAAAGTGCGGTCTCACGTGCGTTTAGGCAATAGTGGCGTATCCATCGGGAATATCATAATCCTTGAGCTTCCGGTATAACGTCCGCTCTCCAATACCTAAAAGCTCGGCAGCTCGACGCCGATTTCCATCAGTTTCTCGAAGAGCGGACTCGATAGCCCCGCGCTCAATCGCAGCCATCGTCATCCCAGGGGTCACCGTCAGGACGTTCCGCGGAGGGCCAGATTCCGGCGCAAGGGCAGGCACCCCACGCCGATCCGGTAGTCCCAGCCCTTCTCCAGAAGCCTGCGCTTCGAACCCACTTCCGGCCGCCACCTCGCTCCCGTCCACCCGTCGCCTCAGCTCGTCCAGCTGAAGTCGCAGTTCCACCAGACTGTGGACGATAAATTCCAGCTCACGACCCGCCATGCTGGCTTCGGCGCTCCTGGCGAGAACCTGGGGAACCCGAACCGGCAGAAGACTCGACACTTCCCGGACCTCAGCAGGTATGTCCGACGCCGTGATTTCGCGGCCCGGCGCCAGAACGACCATGCTCTCGATCAAATTCTTGAGCTGCCGCACATTGCCGGGCCATGCGTAGTCAGACATGATCTGCATTGCGTCGGCCGAAATCCCATGGAATGGCCGATCGTGCTGCGCAGAGAATTGGCGTACGAAACGTCGCACGAGCAACGGAATGTCGGCCCGCCGTTCACGCAAAGGCGGCAGATAAATGCTCAGAACATTCAGCCGGTAGTAAAGATCGGACCGGAACCGACCGTCCTCGACCAAACCACGCAGCAGCTGGTTCGTCGCTGTAACGACTCGCACGTTTACTCTGATCGGAGTCGTACCCCCGACACGAGTAACTTCGCGCTCCTCGAGCACGCGCAACAGCTTGACCTGAGTCGCAGGCGGAATATCACCGATCTCGTCCAGAAACAGTGTCCCCGTGTCCGCAAGCTCAAATCGGCCAATGCGCCGTTCTGCGGCTCCCGTAAACGCTCCCTTCTCGTGGCCAAACAACTCGCTCTCCAACAGTGTTTCTGGCAACGCGCCAACGTTCACCGCAATGAATGGCCGGCCACGGCGCGGGCTGAGCTGGTGTATCGCGCGCGCAACAAGTTCCTTGCCCGTGCCGCTCTCACCCTGAATCAGTACCGTGCTTGACACCGGCGCCATCTGCTCGACGCGCACCAGAACTTCGCGAATCGCATCAGATTGACCGACCAGACCGGTGGATTCTGCGAGCCTGCGACGCTCCAGTACACGCTTGACCGCGTCGACGAGATCTTCTGTGACCACGGGTTTGACGTAAACGTCGACAAAACCAATCGCTCGCAAGCGTTCGATCAGTTGTGGGTCTGCAACATCGGCGAGGCCGATCACGGCTGTGCCCTCCCACAATTGATCGCGGACAACCTGTCGAACCGCTGGATCGGCAATGTTGCCGGTGAGCACGATCAACTCTGGTCGAGTACGCCGAATCTCCGTGGAAAGATTGTCCACTGCCGAGACGACCGAGGTTGTGATGCCGGCAGCCTCCAGCAATGCGTTCAGTCGTACCGCGGGCTCGACATCAGCGAGTGTTATGAGAACGGTGGCGCCACCGCTACGTGCCATGCACACTCCCGTGTTCTTTGACGCGCCCACTCAGAATGTCACAAGCATGCTCGACGATTGGGGCGAGTACCGCGAGTCCGTCACGCACTCCGCCGACAGATCCGGGCAGATTGACTATCAAGGTTCGCCCCCGAACTCCGGCGATACCACGCGACAAAACCGCGCGCGGAAAACGCGTCGCATTGTCGCGCATCTGATCCACAAAGCCGGGCGCCTCAGCAGCAATCACCGCACGTGTCGCCTCCGGTGTCACGTCGCGCTTGGCCAGACCAGTCCCGCCAGTCGTCACCACAAGCTCGCAATCGCCGTCGTCGCAAGCGTCAAGCAGCGCGCGGACGATATCCACCGATTCGTCTGCAACGGTCACGCGGGAGGCAACCGTGTAACCACGCGCGATCGCCCAAACGGCGATGCTGTCTCCGGAAGCGTCCGCGCGAGTTCCGCGTGCGACTGAGTCCGAAACGGTGATGACTGTAAGCTTCAACGATGCGACGCGTTCTTGTAGAATGGCATCTTCTGCACAACTGCGGTCAGCGGCTTCCCGCGAATCTCCACCTCGAACTCAGTGCCTTCTTTGGCCTTGTCCAGTGGCAGGTAGGCCGTCCCGATCGCAATGCCGAGTGTTGGGCTCATGGTTCCGCTGCGCACCTCACCGCTCGGCAGTCCGGCGCAACGGACGGCATAGCCATGCCGCGGAAACGCACGGTCAGCCATCGTGAAGCCTACAAGCTTGCGCGGAACCCCCGCTGCCTTTTGTTGCTCAAGCGCCGCCTTGCCGACGAAGTCTCCCTTCTTGAGCTTTACCAGCCAACCAAGTCCGGCTTCATACGGAGTGGTGGTGTCGTCAATATCGTTTCCGTACAGCGCCATACCCATTTCAAGGCGGAGGGTGTCTCGAGCCCCCAGGCCTGCCGGCACCACTGAGCCCTCGGCCATGATCGCGTTCCACATCTCCACGGCGCGGGAAGCGTCGAAGTAAAGCTCGAAGCCGTCCTCGCCGGTATAACCTGTCCGTGAAAGGATCACGTCGGGAATCCCCGCAACAGTCGTGACCTGAAAGTGATAGTACGTTATGTCATCCAGGTTCACATTCGTGAATTTGGTCATGACTTCCTGCGCGCGCGGCCCCTGCAGCGCGAGTAACGCAATGCGGTCACTCACATCTTCAATGCTGCAGTCGAACCGATCCATGTATGACGTGATATGCGCGAGGTCCTTGTCCTTGTTCGACGCATTTACAACAACCATGAGATGATCGGCGAATCGATAGACAAGACAGTCATCCACAATTGTCCCGTTTTCGTACAGAATAGTCGAGTAGTGCGCCTGGCCAACCGCAAGAGCCGGAACGTCGTTGGTCGTAACGAAGTTGATGAAATCGATCGCCTGCGGCCCACGGACGATGAATTCGCCCATGTGACTGACGTCGAACAGGCCGACACCTTCGCGCACCGACTTGTGTTCGGAGGTGATGCCAGCAGGATACTGCACCGGCATCTCGAAGCCAGCGAATGAAACCATCTTGGCACCAAGTGCGACATGCACCTCGTGCAACGGTGTGCGTTGTGTCAAAGCGCTTCTCCTCCCATGAGCGTCGCCATTATCGCTTTTTGAATATGCAATCGATTCTCCGCCTCGTCCCACACCCGACTCTGCGGGCCGTCGATTACGTCAGCCGTTACCTCCTCACCCCGGTGGGCTGGCAGACAGTGCAAAAAGATCGCACGCTTTGCTGCGAGCGACATTAGCGACGAGTCAACACAAAATCCGTGGAATGCCTTTTCCCGTGCTGCCTGCTCCGCTTCCTGGCCCATCGACGCCCAGACATCAGTTGTCACAACGTCTGCTCCACGAGCCGCTTCGCGTGGGTCTCTGACGACAGTTACGTTCGCACGCGTCCGAGCCCGCTCAAGCATGCCGGCATCCGGATCGTATCCCACCGGACACGCAAGTGATAGATCGAATCCCAGTACGAAGGCCGCATTGATCCAGGAGTTGGCCATGTTATTCCCGTCGCCGATCCACGCGACCTTCTTCCCGGCGATGCTCCCAAGCTGTTGACGTACTGTCAGCAGATCTGCCAGCACCTGGCAGGGGTGCAACAGATCCGTAAGACCGTTGATAACCGGAATCGATGCGTCACGCGCCAGCGCTTCCACATCATCATGTGCAAACGTGCGGATCATTATTCCGTTCACGTACCGTGAGAGCACTTTGGCGGTGTCCGAAATCGGTTCACCGCGTCCAAGCTGGACGTCACGTGGCGATAGAAATAGCGCGTGGCCCCCCAGTTGGTATGTCCCGACCTCGAACGAAACACGCGTTCTCGTAGACGCCTTCATGAAAATCATGGCTAGAGTCTGCCCTGCCAGCGGTGTCTTCCTGTAGGCGCCCGTGCGCATTGACTCTGCGAGCGCAAATAGTACGTTGAGTTCGTCAGCACTAAAATCCGGGATGGCGAGAAAGTCGCGGTGTTCTGTGGTCATATATGGGAATTTCAGGAAACGATTAGCTGTGGGGCCTGATCAATTCTAGCGGACTTGGCTGGCTCCGCGAACGATGGCGGTAAACCTCGCGGATACCACGCGACGGCCAACCACGCTTGCCAGTCCATCGAGATGTGCCACTCCTCGCCGGAAGCTCCGGAGTTGCACGCTCAGCAACAATGTGTCGCCTGCGACCGCCGGCGTCCGGAGCCGGACTCGTTCGATGGCCGCAAAATAACCGACCACTCCTTCGGTCGGCCCGGCCAGCCCAAGCAACAGGGCCGCGGACGTCTGCGCGAGAGCCTCTACGGCAAGCATGTTCGGCATGTTCGCCCGCGACTCACCCCACGAGTACCCCAACGACTCAGCACCTGTAACGCGCTTGAGCCCCTCCACCCGCTTCCCCGGCTCCACGATCTGTATCCGATCGACGAGCAGGACTGGATAACGGTGCGCCAACACGCGCATCACCGCCGATGCGTCAAGGAGCTCGTGCGTCATTACGGTTTAAACGGCGAAACCCGACTCACAGAATGTACCGACGCAGATCTTCATCCTCGACAACTTTCACCAACCGGCGCTTGACCATCTCCGCGTCAACCTTCACCGGCTCCTTACCGCCATCTGGAAGTTCGTAGAGGACGTCCTCAAGCAGTGTCGTCATAACCGTGTGAAGTCGTCGAGCTCCAATATTTTCCATCCGGTCATTGGCGTGCGCCGCGATGCGCGCAATCTCTGCGACGCCCTCGGCGGTAAACGTAAGCGAGGCCCCCTCAGATTCTACCAGCGCGGAGTACTGCTTCGTGAGCGCGTTCTCCGGCTCGGTCATTATGCGCACGAAGTCGGCTTCCGTCAGCGGTTTCAACTCAACACGAATGGGGAAACGCCCCTGTAGCTCCGGAATGAGATCGCTCGGTTTCGACACGTGAAATGCGCCAGCAGCAACAAATAACACGTGGTCGGTCTTTACATTCCCGTACTTCGTCGAAACCGTCGATCCCTCGACAATCGGAAGCAAGTCCCGCTGTACGCCCTCGCGCGACACATCGGGACCGCCGCTGTCGCCACGCTGACCTGCGATCTTGTCGATCTCGTCGAGAAAGATGATCCCCATCTGTTCAACCCGTTCCAGCGCGTCGGTCACCAGTTCATCCTGGTCGATAAGCTTGTCCAGCTCTTCATCCATCAGAATGCGGCGCGCTTCGGGAACCTTGACAGTGCGCTTCTTGCTGCGCTTGGGCATCATCTCGCGCAACATGTCGGAGAAATTCTCCATTCCATCCGGCGCACCCTGCGGAACCATCATGTCGAACATCATCGGCGCGTTCTGCCGAACTTCGAGCTCGACTTCCCGATTGTCCAGTTCGCCGGCACGTAGCAGCAACTTCAGTTTTTCTCGTGTGCGCTGATGGCGGTCACGCGCGGCTTCGACTTCCTTGGTTACACCACCGCTGCCAGATACGAAGAACACCTGCTCATCATGCGGCGCAGTCTGCACTTCCGGCGACGCAACTGTATCCGCAGGGACCGGTAGCAGCAGATCCAGCAACCGCTCGTCCACGCGTTCAACGGCGAGCTCCTCGACCTCGCTCTCGCGATCGTCGCGCACCATGCTGATCGCTGCCTCGACCAGATCTCGCACCATTGATTCGACATCGCGTCCCACGTATCCGACTTCCGTAAACTTCGATGCCTCAACTTTCACGAACGGTGCTCCAGCGAGCTTCGCCAGACGCCGTGCTATCTCGGTTTTACCGACGCCCGTCGGGCCTACGAGGATGATGTTGTTCGGCGATATCTCGTCACGAATTGATTCCGGTGCGCGTTGTCGGCGCCAGCGATTTCTAAGCGCGATCGCAACGGCGCGCTTGGCGTCTCCCTGGCCAACTATGTAACGATCCAGCTCCTGAACTATCTGCCGCGGCGTGAGATCGGCGAGCTTGGCAAGCGCCTGCTGCGTGCGTGGCGATGCCATTCCTATGCTCCCGGCTCGATAATGGTGATGTTCGTGTTGGTGTACACGCAGATCTCGCCGGCAATCGTGAGCGCCCGTCGTACAATCTCGCGCGGCTCAAGATCGGTGGCCTGCACCAATGCACGTGCAGCCGCGAGCGCGTAGGTCCCACCCGAGCCGATCGCAAGAATCCCGTCATCCGGCTCGATGATGTCGCCTGTCCCGGAAATGATGAACCCGTGCTCGCGGGACACGACAATGAGCAGCGCCTCCAGCCGCCGGAGCACGCGGTCGCTACGCCAGTCCTTGGCCAAGTCGACAGCGGCACGTGGCAGATTGTCAGGGAAGCGTTTCAGCTTCTCCTCGAACTTCTCGAAGAGCGTGAAGGCGTCAGCGGCCGCACCGGCGAAACCCGCCAGAAGGCGACCGTTTTGAAGAGTGCGGACCTTCTGGGCGTTCGATTTCATCACCGTATCGCCCACTGTAACCTGGCCGTCGCCGCCGAGTGCCACCTGCCCATTGCGGCGCACCGCAAGAATCGTCGTGGCCCAGATTGTCGGAAGAGTGCTGTGCATCCCCTAAAGAAATAGCCGTGCGCCCCCTTTTTGCACTCTCAAAACCACTGGGTGTCGAGAAATGGTCAACCCTGCTTCCAATTAGCGCTTTTGCATCTCGGCAATTGCCAATAATGACAACACAGGAGCTGCCATGCGTGTGGAATACATACCAATCGGAGCTGGGATTCTGCTGGTCCTGGTCGGACTTGCATTCATCTGGGACGCCTGGGGCCCCCAGATGGTCGGCCCAATGCGGGACCGCCGACGTCGGAGGCGCGCCGAGATCAGCCTCTCTGGGGAACTCCTGGCGGGTGCCGGAATCGCACTTCTCGGTGTCGCCCTCATCGGCCGGGATTGGCGACTCGAGACGGCCACCGTACTCGTCGGTACGATTTGCATCATTGCAGGTACACTAAAGAACCGGAAATATTTTCGGGAACTGTTCCTTTTCCGCGGCGCTGCCAGGCGCACGCTGCCGAAAGATGTCGCAAAATCGGACAAAATGCGGATTAGATGAACTAAGCGCCGCCGCTTTTTAATACAGGAGGGAGCGACTGTCTGCGGACTCGGCAAGCTGTTTGCTCCATACCGTACCATGGCAACCTACGACGAAAACCTCCTTATCCGTGCACTTCCTCCGGATACGGCGCGCCGGCTGGCCGAACACCTCGTCATCCTCGACACCCCATCCAGGATGGAAATCTTTCAGCCTGGGGATACGGTCTCCCGGGTTTACTTCCCGCTCGATTCCGTCATATCCATGACGGCGCCCGTTAGCGGCTCGTGGGGAGAGGTCGCCACCGTCGGTCAGGAAGGGATGGTCGGTCTCCCGACACTGTTCGGAACTGACATGGCGAACATGCGCTGCTTCGTTCAAATAGGCGGACGGACTGCGACTGCTCCAGCAAACAAGTTGATCGAGCTGCTCAAGACCGACGACGCACTTCGCTCCGTCCTGCTTCGCTACGCGTACGCAATGTTTACGCAGGTCGGACAGTCCGTAGTGTGTAACCAGCGACACTCACTTTCCCAGCGGTGTGCTCGGTGGCTCCTCATGACGCATGACCGAGTGCCAGGCGACCAGTTCCATCTCACGCACGAATATCTCGCCGTCATGCTCGGAGTGCGCCGCGCGGGTGTCACCGTTGCGGCCGGCAATCTTCAGAAGGCCGGACTCATCCGCTACAAACGCGGTGAGATTGTCATTACCGACCGCGCAGGTCTCGAAGCCGAGTCGTGTGAGTGCTATCGCCTCGTCGCTGATGTGTATGACAGGTTGATTGGTCAGGTAATCGACAAGAGCTAAACCGATTGGCGTGTGCTCTTCCTGGCTGATTTCGCGGCGTTGGCGTAAGACTCCATTTCGGTCGCATCCGGAGGGCGGAGAAGAAGGTCCAGCGCGAGCCACATTAGACGTGATGCAGGGTAGAATATGATCGGCGCGATTATCATGGCGGCGATCAGGCTGTACTCCACTCCCGCCCACGGCACGTGCGGCCACATGGCAATCACAACGATCAGCAGAACGGCCGCGAACAGGAGTTCCGCAAGCACAATGTTGAAGTACATCCCGCCGATCACGTTGTCATCCATCTCACCGCGGTCGAGTTGTAATCCGCATTTCGCGCAACACGGTTCCAGCGCGAACCATCTCCGGATCACCTTGGGGCCACCGCAATTGGGACAGCGCAGGAGCAGCGCGCGGGAGAACGCTCGCAGTACATCTCGCAGACCGGGAACGACCATCTCTCCGCGGCTGGTCATCTCGCCAGGATCGCCCGCGTGGATTACCTCGGCGTATTTCCAGACGGATTCCAGCAACCTGGCAGTCGGCTCCTCCGGAAAATTCTCCGCGATTTCGCTTCGCCTGACTTCGCCATCAGCAGACGTGAAGAGCAGGACTTGTATTTGACGGTCGCGCCTTGAGCTCCGTACATCCGCGTTTTCTTCAATGCGGCGATCGACGGCCCAGGAGGCGCCGTGCACAAATAAGAAGAGCGACATTGCAGATCCCCACACGCACTAGGCGCGCGGATGCGCAGACTTGTAAGCCTGCTTCAAGCGCTCGACGCTGGTGTGAGTGTAAATTTGCGTCGATTGCACGGATGCATGGCCAAGCAATTCCTGCACCGCACGGAGATCTGCTCCAGCATCGAGCATGTGAGTCGCAAAAGTGTGACGCAACGAGTGAGTGGAGAGGCCAGCGTTCTCGCTCACAAGATCCAGCAACGCTGTCATTGCGTTCTGTAGTGCACGCGCGCTGATTCGGCGCCCCTGGGATGATAAGAAGAATGCGGTTCGGTCTCCCTTTGAACCGATGGCGCGCAACAAATCATCACGCCTCGCCTCATAATTTCTGAGAGCAAGTATCGCGCGATCACCCAGCGGGACGATTCTTTCCTTCCGTCCCTTGCCACGCACTTTCACCTGATTGGCCAGCATATCGAGCGAATCACGGTTGATGCCGCGCAACTCCGACAGCCGCAGGCCAGCAGAGTAGAAAAGCTCCAGGATCGCAAGATTGCGCACATCTGTAAACCGGCCGCCCTCGGAGCGCGTCTGCGCTGCGCTGAAGAGTGTACCCATCTGTGCAAGATCAAGATATTCCGGAAGGTGCTGGTCGCGCTTCGGGGCGCCAACAGCACGCGCCGGATTCGCCTCCACGATCTCATTCCGATGCAGGTATTTGTAAAATGAACGCACCGCGGATAACGACCGTCCAGCAGAGCGCTTGCTGGCTCCACGCCGAACCATATGAGCAAGGAATCCGCGAATTGCAAGTCGATCGACCCCCTGCCAGGACCAACCTTCCGTTCCGTAGTAAGTGCCGAGGTACGCTACAAACTCTGCGAGATCACGAGTATAAGCCTTGATCGTGTTCGGGGAGACGTCGCGCTCCTTCTCCATATGCTCAAGAAATTCCGCAACACGATCGATTTCGTCCGTCATGGCACCGCCACTGGCGAGCCCACGAGGTTGCTCTGGCGCCACTCGCGCATCTCCCGAACGGCGCGCTCAGCGATCCGCTCCTTCTTGACACGCTTGTCGCGAATCTGTTCATCGAGATCATCAACCAGACCGAAATTCGCGTTCATCGGTTGAAAGTGACGAGGATCTGCCTCACGCAGATACCGATACAATGCTCCCAACATCGTTGTTGTTGGAGGCACGACCGGCTGCTGCCCACGCAGAACGCGCGACAGGTTAATCCCCGCGAGGAGTCCGGATGCAGTACTCTCGGTATAGCCCTCGACGCCGGTAATCTGTCCCGCGAGGAAAATTCGTTCGTCATCCTTGAGCGCCATTGCGGACGTGAGGACGCTCGGCGAATTCACATAGGAGTTACGGTGGATCGACCCATATCGGAGAAACTCTGCGTTTGCAAGACCAGGGATCATTCGGAACACGCGCTGCTGCTCCGGGATCCGCAACCGTGTCTGGAACCCAACGAGATTCCACAAGCGACCAGCACGGTCCTCGCGCCGCAACTGCACGACCGCATGAGGCCTGACGCCAGTCCGCGGATCCGATAACCCGACGGGCTTGAGCGGGCCGAAGCGCAGTGTTTCGTGACCGCGCGAGTTCATCTCCTCAACTGGCATGCACCCTGAAAAGTACGGGACTTTGTCGAATTCGTGGCCGTGGAATTGATCCGCGGTATCAAGGGCCGAAACAAACGCCTCGTATTCCGCGTGGTCCATCGCACAATTCAGATATGCGCCTTCCGTGGCGCCTTCCATTGTTTCCTTGCCGTATCTCGACGCCGTGAATACACGAGACTCGTCGATCGAGTCGCGCGACACAACCGGCGCAATCGCGTCGTAGAACGCCAGGGAGTCGGCACCAAGTCGTTGCCGCAGTGAAGCTGCGAGTCCATCGCTGGTCAGTGGACCAGTTGCAATAATTGCAGGACCAACGGGGAGTGCTTCGATCTCACCGCGCTCGACGGTGATGCGAGGATGCGATTGGATTCGCTCAGTAACGGTCGCGGCGAATACATCTCGGTCTACCGCGAGCGCTGATCCAGCCGCCACCCGCGCCAAGTCTGCACATTCCAGCACCAGACAACCAAGCTCGCGCATCTCAGCCTTGATCGCGCCGTGAGCGGTCGAGAGTTCGGTGCTCTTGAACGTGTTCGAGCAGACAAGCTCCGCCAGTCGATCAGTCCGATGTGCTTCAGTCTGCCGCACCGGACGCATTTCATGCAAGACTACATCATGCCCGCGCTGCGCCAGCTGCCATGCAGCTTCCGATCCCGCCAGACCACCGCCAACGACGGTGACCACTTCATCATGCAACGACAGCCTCCACTGGTTGTGCTACAACGTCCCACTCGTTCTGACACTTCATGCAGCGACGGTATTCACCGCGCGCCTTGGTTGATTTCGCCTCCGCACCAACAAATCCGCATTCCGGACACGTCTCGGCTACCGGTTTATCCCAAACGACAAAGTCGCATTCCGGGTAGTTGGCACAACCATAAAAAGCCTTTCCGCGCTTCTTGGAACGCCGAACGGCTACGTCACCGCCGCACTTGGGACACTTGACGCCCGTCGGCATCGAACGGGTACCTCGGCACTTCGGGAACCTGCTGCAACCGAGGAAATCTCCGCTACGACCTGTCCGGATAACCATGGGAGCGCCGCACTCGTGACAGATCTCGTCCGTCGCCCGCGCTACTTTCTTTTCCCCGCGTAGTGGGCGCGTGAACTTGCACGTCTTCGGGTGATTCTCGCATGCCATAAAAGGCCCGAAAAAACCACTACGAGGTACCAGTTTCCCGCCGCAATCCGGACACTTCTGATCCTCAAACTCGGAGAGATCATGCGCTTCCGCGATCAGCCCTTCAAGATCGGCCTGCTTGACGCGCTCCGCGAACGGTCCGTAGAACGCTGCCAGCATTTCCCGCCAGTCAATCGTCCCGTCCTCAACCTTGTCGAGATCGGTCTCCATGTTCGATGTAAACTGCACATTGAAAACCTCCGGTAAACTCTTGATCATCACGCGCTCCACCTGTTCACCAAGTGGAGTCGGGAAGAACCGGCGCTGTTCGAGAAGCACGTAGCGACGATCCGCGAGAGTCGATATGATCGACGCGTACGTCGATGGCCGACCGATACCAAGTCGCTCAAGCTCCTTTACCAAGCTCGCTTCCGAGAATCGTGGAGGCGGCTCGGTAAAATGCTGCGTAGGCTCGATGCGCTTGACTGGTATATCTTCACCCTCCGACATCGCCGGCAATGGCTGCTCGTCTTCCAGCGCCTTGCCGTCACCTGCTTCTCTTGCCTCCTGATACAGAGCCTGGTATCCCGCAAACTTGACCACGCTTCCAGTCGCACGGAACTGATAGCGTCCGAGATCGAAATTCACCGTCGTCGTATCGAACACGGCTGGCGCCATCTGCGAGGCCATGAACCGCTTCCAGATCAGTTCGTAAAGCTTGAATTGGTCGTCCTTCAGATATCGCTTGACAAGATCCGGTCGTCGAGTTGGGTCCGTCGGACGCACAGCCTCGTGCGCATCCTGCGTATTCTTTGCTTTCGCGTCCCCGTACAGCTGCGGCCCGTGTGGTGCAAGGTACGCTTCGCCAAAGAGCGTCCGCAGATAGTCGCGCGCGGACGTCGCAGCAGACTCGGCGACTCTCGATGAGTCCGTACGCATGTAGGTAATCAGACCCACAGCGCCCTCAGCGCCGATGTCGATTCCCTCATACAGATCCTGTGCGAGGCGCATAGTGCGCTTGGAGCCAAAACTCAACCGCTTTGCCGCTTCCTGTTGCAACGTACTCGTCGTGAACGGCGCGTAAGGATTCTTCCGCCTTTCGCGCCGCTTGACCTCCGCTATCCGAAACTTCTTCTGCTCGGCGAGGTCGTCCAGGATACGCTGCGCTTCAGTGGCATTCGAGATCTCCGGCTTCTTTCCATCTACCTGATGGAGCTTCGCCATGAATTCCTGACCACTCTTCTCGAGCAAAGCCGCAATCGTCCAGTACTCGACTGGCTTGAATGCACGGATCTCGCGCTCCCGCTCGACAATGAGTCGAAGTGCGACAGTCTGCACGCGGCCGGCAGATGCCCCTTTCTTGACGGTCTTCCATAATACCGGGCTCGCCTTGTATCCGACAAGCCGATCCAACACGCGACGCGCCTGTTGAGCCTCAACCAGATGCTCGTTTATCTGACCGGCGTTTTCGATCGCCGCGCGAACGGCCTCGCGCGTTATCTCGTGAAAGAGCACCCGCTTCACGGGAGGACTGCCCTTGCGTTTGATCTGCGACGCTACATGCCACGCGATCGCTTCGCCCTCACGATCAGGGTCAGTCGCCAGATAAATCTGGCTCGAATCCTTCGCGGCGTTCTTTAGCTCCGCGAGTATTTTTTCCTTTCCAGGTATTGTTACATATTCGGGTTCGAAACCATTTTCGACGTCGATGCCCATCTTCTTCTGAGGAAGATCACGCACGTGCCCGATCGTAGCGCGCACCTTGTAGCCGCGCCCAAGATACTTGCCAATCGTCTTTGCCTTCGCCGGCGACTCAACAATGACGAGCGCTGTCCCCGCGCCCCCACCCGCGCTCGTCGTGTCATCGTCGTACGCCGTCACATCGACCGGCGCCGTCTTCCGTGCAGTCTTCCGCACGACTCTTCGAGCCGTCTTGCGAGCACTCGTGGTAACAGCCGTCTTTGCGACAACTTTCTTGGTCACTGTCTTCTTTTTAATACCGGCGCGCTTCGTCGCCGTCTTTCGAATTGCCATTTTCCCTTCTTATCGGTTGCCGGACTTCACCGGAATCAATGCGTAGTTACAGATTGTGCTGGGTCGCTGCCTTCGGAGCCGCCGTCGCCAAGAATGAGGCGCAAATCAGTCAGCCCCACTCGACCGTCGAAATTCGTCAGGACGCGTTCGATAACGTGTTCGAGCTCGACCGGTTCAAGGAGGCCGGATCGGCTCAACCCGACCAGATAACCCCAGGCTTCCGCTGTGAAGCGACTGCGCTCGTGCGGGCCCAGGACCCTCATCGACCGCGGTACATTGTATCCATCTATTCCTTCACTCATTCTTGTCTTCTGGCTTCAGTGTGAAGTCCCTCTCGGCGGCGAGCACCAGCTCCACCACCTTGGCGATTACTGTGGACCTTTCGATTCCACCCGTCTCGACCGTCATCGCCGCATACCTCTCATAAACCGGCTTCCGCACCTCGTGTAGCTCACGCATTGCCTTGAAGGGGTCTGTCGCACCGCTCAACAGTGGCCGCCGGTCGATGCCACGACCCATCCGTCGAATCGCTGCATCGGGTGACACTCTAAGGTATATGATACGGCTGGCTTCGAGCAAATGTGCCACCGCCGCCGAATTAAGCACCCAGCCGCCGCCGGGTGCGAGCACCACCGGCGCCATTTCGGCGACCTCACCCGCAACTCTCGCCTCCGCGGCCCGGAAGACAGCTTCGCCGTCGTCCCGGAAAATCTGTGAGATCGACTTACCGAACGATCGTTCGATGAGCGTGTCCAGATCTACAAACTCTCGGCCGAGTCGCTTCGCCACCGCTCGACCTACCGTGGTCTTGCCGACACCAGGAAGGCCTACGAGCACGATGTGCTTCTCAGACGACACGGGCTGATTCTCAGCCGTGTCCGGTGTCGCGTCCCGACAGATACAGTAGATACCCCCGCCTGTTCCGTTGAAGTTCGGCGAGCGAGTCGCCACCGAACTTCTCCAGCATTGCATCGGCGAGCACGAACGCCACCATCGCTTCTGCAATCACTCCCATCGCGGGAACGGCCGTTACGTCGCTCCGCTCTACCGTTGACGGCGCGCTCTCGCGGGTCGTCATTTCCACCGAGGCGAGCGGGCGCATCAAGGTGCTGATCGGCTTCATGGCGACTCGAACGACGAGAGGTTCACCGGTCGTGATGCCTCCTTCCAATCCGCCAGCGTTATTGCTTCGCCGCCGCAGCCTTCCCCGCGACACTGCGTCTTCTGCCGCGTCAATCTCATCGTGCACAGTTGATCCGTGTTGCCGTGCCGCCTGGAACCCCAAGCCGATTTCAACTCCCTTTACCGCAGGAATCGACATCAGAGCGGCGGCCAGTCTTCCATCCAGCTTTCGGTCCCAGGAAACGTGGGAGCCGAGACCGACTGGTAATCCGTTCGCGACAACCTCGCAGATCCCACCCAGCGTATCGCCTGAGCGCTTCGCTTCGTCAATCAGCTGGATCATGCGCGCTTCGGCATCGCTGTCGAGGGTCCGTAGTGGAGAACGATCAGCCACCACGTTCAGATCGGGCGGGAAATCCTCCGGCGCTCGAGCGACTACGTCCCCGAGCGCTACAACGTGGCTCCCGATCGATACATCAAGTTGCGATAAAAATGTCCGGCACACCGCTCCCGCTGCAACACGCGCAGCAGTCTCGCGTGCTGATGCGCGTTCGAGTATGTCACGCGCGTCCGATCGGTCGTACTTGAGCATCCCAGCAAGGTCTGCGTGTCCAGGGCGCGGCCGCGTAACTGCGCGCTTGCGCCCCTGGGCGCGACCGGCTTCAGTCTCCTCTCCGTCGAGTGGCGCAGGGCTCATGATTTCCTGCCAGTTGCGCCAGTCGTGGTTCCGGATAAGCATCGCGATTGGCGATCCAAGCGTCTCGCCAGCGCGAATACCACTTAGCAATTCTACCTGATCAGACTCGATCTGCATCCGCCGACCGCGGCCGTATCCCGCCTGTCGGCGGGCTAGCTGTGCATCAACATCGGACGACAGGAGAGGGACACCCGCAGGCATTCCTTCAAGAATGGAAACCAGAGCAGCGCCGTGCGATTCGCCGGCAGTAGTGAAACAAAGCATTTGGGACAATAATAAACCTGAACGGAAGCTTATGGGCAAACCCGTTTAAGCACGCGAAGTCAAAATCGCGGCGCGAATCCGGCCACGGCTGTACCAAAACATCTCAGTAAAGAATACCAGCAATGCAGCGGTTTAACGACAAGGGCCCGGCATGTTGCCGGGCCCTTGTCGTTCATTCATAAGCAATCATCATGGCGGGCAGCTGACGCCACCGAATAAGCTTGGATCGACATTGACGATAACCACGCCCCTGGCGGTTGCTCCGACGAGAATCAGTTGTCCACCAGGCTGGCGGATGGCCGATTTGATTGGCCCGATAATGGGGTCCTTGATGGGGATCACTGCAATTCGCTTGAAGTGATGGTTCTCGTACACTTCAATCGATGGTTCGGTGGACGCTGCAAATTCGTAGCACGACTTGAGTGGCGAAGATGCGTCTATTCCGTTGCCGGAGTTCAGCGGATCAAAATCAAATCCGGGATTGCCAGAAGTCGCAGTCTGAAGCGTTCCCTGGTGCCTGAGATCCTGGTTGAACAGGTAGATGGAGTCTGCACGAACGGCCGCCAGTGCGCCGTCGAAATTGATCGCGACGCCACCGACCCGCGCAAATGTATTTGCCGTCAGATCGGCTACCTGTTCCGGTGGTGAGATTCCCAGATCAACCACCGGCGTCTTGAGCTTCGTAATGACGCCGTTGGACATCGTAGTCGATGAATCCAGACCGAAAGCGGCGTTGAAACCTATTATGCGACTACCCTGCACCGCTCCGCCTTCGCCAAGGATCGCGTGTGCAAAGTTTCCTGAGCCGCGCGCGAACGTGCTGTCCCGGAACGCGATCTGACTAATCTGCACAACGACAGAATAGAAAGTGGTATCGAACTTGATAATGGTATCTGCGGCCGACGACGGAGTATGCGGCGTGATTGCGATCGGCTGCTTGAATGGTACGAGAACGGAGTCCGACCCCGCTGCACAGTTCTGGCCATTCCGGTCACAATTCACTCCAAACCGATCGATTTCAAGTGAATCCGACGTTCCTGCCGTCTGACCCATTGCCTGCTCGAAGAAGAAGTGCGAACTCTTCGTCGTCAGGTTCTCATACCGAACGGTCCCCTGATTCGGGAACGGTGCGGTCTGGCCAGGTGTCGGCGTCGTCGAATAAACCAGCACTACCTGATCGCACGACGTCGGCGATGGGAATGCTGACGCTGCACGGCAGGTGGGCGCCAGGTACTGAGGCCGGTCGCTGAAGTCGTACGGCGTCCGCTGCTGAATGTTGACCGGTGGATTTGTACTGGGGTCCGATACGGTCCTTACAGTGTATGCACGGATGTGCGGCAGCGGGTACCGATACACTTCGCGGCCTTCTGACGAAAACGGAATGCTCCGATCAAGCAGATTGACATATCCAATCGAAGTTCCGCCGGAGTTGGCAACGAGAAGTGTGTCGCCGTACTCGCCGGTCGAAGGGTTCCTCGGCCAGGCAGCAATACCCCATGGACGCGAGCCAACCGCAATCGGAGCATGGAAGCTCGAGTCACCGAGGCTGAATACTTCGAGTTCGTTGCGATCGATGTTGGTGAGATACAAGCGATCGTAGCGCGGATGGTAGATGGCATCAGCGATCGTACCACCATTCGGAACCTGACGAGTGACGCCAGCGACTATAGTGAGTGTGTCAACTCTGTCGATGCCACTCGATAGCTTGGCGTAACCTTTCGAACCATTCTTGGTCACTGCGAACGCCTTTATGTACACCGTCGCTGGGAACGGGGGCACAAGTGTGTTCGGGATCTTCAGATTGAATCGTCGTGGAAGCGAAGTAGCCGATCCGTCCGAGGTGGAGTCGCCCTGCACGACGATAGGGCCGCCGATCACACTGGTGATTTCGTAGCCGATGTCGGTAATGCCAGAGCCGGTTGTATCGATAGCCGTAACCGATAGCGTGTCGTTGACTTCAACGCGCTTGTCGGAACCAAAATTCACTATTGGCGGAGCCTTGACGCCCGTAGCCGCCTGCACCTTGAGCGTTATCGGGGAGCCGAGACCGCGATTACCAAGAGAGTCGCGTATAAATGGAGTGATTGTCACGCTACCGGTCGCCGTAGCCGCCGGAACCAACATGGTGAGCTGCGTACCTGTGGAATCCGACAGCGGGCTGGAGAACGCGACAGAGTCAGAGGCAGTGAACGCGCCAGACGTCTGGTAGCCCAACCACTGCACCTTGACCTTGCTGACGCCCGAAACACCAACGACTGTGGATTTACCAATTACAACTGATGATCCGGTCACCGGTGCCGTAATCACAACACTCGCAGGAGCAAGATTTCCGGTACCGAGCAAGAGGGTATCCGGCGCGGATCCGTTACCAGCACCGTCGTAGGCGACCCCGACTAGCGTAACGGGAGTACCCGCAGGTACACTACGCGGAACGGACAGTGAGAAAGTCAGGTTGCTACTCGTAACTGCCCCGGTAAAGAGCGTGTCAAACGTGGCCGTTATGCCGCCTGTTGCGACGACATGGACCCGCTGAATTCCAAGGTTGTCAGTCACCTTCGCAGAAAAGGACAGTACGGAGTCGACCGTGCTCGTTCCCTTCTGAAGCAGGATCGTCGGGGGAATCGTATCCGCCAGCCCGCTCATGGAGCCATCGCTGCACGCGAGCGCGCCTATGGCGAGCGCTGCGGTGACAGCAACAGCGGAAAGCCTCAAATGCTTTGTCATCTTACCGGCCTCGTGGCGATCCCGCATCTCCGCCGTCATCGAGTACATGAGGGGTGATGAGGATTAGTAGGTCGCGCTTCTCTTCGGACTTCTGCGTGACGCCGAACAGCTTCCCGACGAACGGCAGGTCCACGAGGACCGGGATTCCGCTCTTGCTTTGCGTCACCTGCGTTACGGTCAGTCCACCAATTACTGCTGTCTCGCCGTCATTTACAAGGAGACGGTTGTCGGCGCTCTGCTTGTTGAACACATAACCGATGTCCGATCCGGCCAGTTGTGCATCGGAGTTCTCCGCGTGCACATCGAGCAGGACCTGGTGATTGTTGGTGATGTGCGGAGTAACTCGCAGGATGATACCTACCGAGTGGAAGCTCACCGTGGCCTTGGGCTGCGTGGCGCCGGCAACGCCAGACGATTGGCTGCTCACATCGAGCACGCGAACAGGTATGTCCTGCCCGACCTGGATGCTAGCCTCGCGGTTGTCCACCGTTACAATGCTCGGTTCTGCCTGCAAGTCCGCGAGCCGGATCTCCTGGAGAGCATCCAGGAAGCTCGTGAGTGAGAAATGTCCTACAGCCGCAGAATAAACCAACTGCAGCGCAGGCGATGCTATGCGGTTGTTGGCGTTCGCGATTCCGGAAAGCGTGTTGCCGCCGAGCGAAATACGATTCCCGGTAACTGGGGTTCCTCCGCCAAGCCCGATTGGTACACCGGACGCATTCGTGATCGGCACGAGGGTCGTGGGGTCGATGCGTTGGGCAAGTGTACTGAAGAACTGATTCTGCGTTCCAAGGTCATACGAAAGGCCGAGATCTTCGATGTTGGTACGATCGACGAATACGATCTTCGCCTTGATCGACACCTGCGGCGTGCGCACATCGAGATCGCGAACATAATTGACGATACCCGCCATGCGTGACGGCGTTTCTGTCACAATGAGCGTGTTCGTTCCGGGGTTAGACGCAACAGCACCGCGCGTTATGCAAGTCTGATTGCCGAAACTGGTCGCCGCGCCACTACCGGACGCACCCGCCGCGCTGGCAGGTCCGCCGGTAACACAGTCCTTTGCCAGGAGTTTCGTTACAACCGGGACGAGCGAGTCCGCCTTGGCGTAGTTGATCGGAATCAACTGAGTTACCAGCGGTTCGAACGCCTGCCGCGATTGCACGTTGGCGTAGCTGTCTACTGTGATGATTCCTGATACCGGATCTTCCGTGGCCGCCAATCCCTGCCCTTGCAGGATGGCCCGAAGTGCAACATCCCACGGCTGATTCCTGATCTCAGCGGTTACAGTACCTGTAACGTCGCGCCCGGTTACGATTGTACGACCCGCGAACGTTGCGAAGGCCGCGATCACGTCGCGGATATCCGCATCCTGGTAGGTAACCGTGATGCGTGGCTGCGTGGACGGCTGCTCTGCCTGGAGATACGACGGTTGGCTCACAAGCGTCATGCTCGGGCGGGACGGTGCCGTGGACGCGCTCGCGGCCGGAGCGGCCTGAACGCTCGCGTCACTTACGTCGCGACCTGTCAATCCGGTCCACGACGCGAAGTTACCCGCGTCTCCGCCGACAGCGATCCTGACTTCGTTCGAATCGTGCCTGACTATGTATGGATGCTCCCGATCGAGTTGCAATACAACACGCACAACGTTCGAGGAGAATTGCGATACTTGTACATCGGTAATGCCGCCGCGGGCGACGCGGTCATATGCTGACGGCGTACCGGCAAGCGAAGCGCCCTTGATATCGACAACGACACGATATGGCGCGTCGAGAGTGAAGTCCTGAAGCGTGACTGGAGACTCTACCCCTATCACGACATCGGCATGCCCGGAGGTCGGAACAACGCTCACGCCAGTCACCGTTGGCGTCGCCGTTATTGGCGCGCAGCCTGCGGAGCACGCAACCAGCGGTTGCGGCCATACTGGAGTGAGCGAATGACCCGGCGCGATTGCGAACGCGGCGAGGGTGATCAAGGGCAACTTCATGGGTTCCTCTTTATTGTGGTATCACCGATCGCAAGCGATTCCTGGCGGCTAAAGCCGAATTCCTCGAGCGCGAACGTCACGACCTTGGGATCTATCCGGACAACTCGCATCCTGCCAAGCGGCGTGCCGACTTTCACCCGGTACTGCTCCTTCGTTCCAAGATCCCGAAGCACTGCAACTGAGTTGCGCCCCTGCGGATCGTATGCAATCGTCGTCAGACGTAGATCCGAAATGGTCGGGCGGATCTCGCTACTCTTGACCAGCGAGACAAAAGGATCCCGGCGGCCAGCGGCATCATACCGGAATACTTCCCGGGTGAACGTGACCGTGTTGGCCGAATCAGTTGGCTGGCTTGCAGCAGCATTGCGGGAAGATTGCGCATCCGCCTTACCGTCCATGAGCAGCAACAGCGCTATCGCAGTCAGCATCATTGCTGCGATAGCCAGCGGGTGATTGAACGCGCGAGCGCGTTTTCCGGTTGTCATTTGGTCTCCGGTCCCAATGTGAATGGCGCCGTCCGCGCTACGTAAGTCTGGAGCTGGAAGCTCGCGTCGAGCAACGACTCGCCCGGTTTTTGGTTCGTTTGGGTCTTCGTCCCAGTGTGAAGCTTGAGATCGAGGCCAACCGGGGCCATTATTCGTTCAAGGGATCCAACGTTTGTCAGGAACTCGGCGAGTTCGTGATAACCACCGATAACGGACACCTTGTATCGGTAGGTGTCGAACTGCTCACCCTGAATCACGGGCACCGGCTCCACCGACGCCAAGTCCAGTCCAACGCGGCGGGCGGCGGTAGATACGTTCTCGAGCAAGGAGGGGACTTCGTTGGAAGTTGGCACAAGCTCACGCATCATGTCGAGATTCTTCTGGAACTGTGCGGCTTCGTTCTGAAGCTGCTGAACGGTTCCGCGGGCTATAGCAACGCGCGCCAACCGGTTGTTAGTCTCAACGGTGTCCGTGTGGGCATTCATTGCCCCAATTGTCACCTGTTGCGGCGTGAAGCGCAGATACCAGAACGCACCAGCAAGCAGGAGCGCGACTGTCCCGATGAGAATGAGAGTCTTCTCGCGCTGCGTCAAGTTTGCACCGATGGCCATGCTAGTGCACCGCTATTGAAAGTGGAACAGTCTGTAGCTGGCGTGCCGGGACAACTTCGGACTGCGCCTCAAGCTGAAATTCAGTCACTTCCTTGCCTTCGGCGACGACCAGGTCCGACCGGGTAAGTTGAACGTTCTTGATAAACGGCGACGCTTCGAGTGCCTTCATGAATTGCGTGAGTGCCTGCACGTCTACGGTCTGACCGATTATTCGGAAATTCGTCGTAGTCGCAACGCCGTTGAACAGCGAGTCAGCATGTGCCTTCCGCTGTGCCGACGTCATTTTGCCTGAAGTTTTTGCAGCCGCCGGCTTCGATCCCGCGGTAGCTGAATCCTGATGTAGTGCTGCGGTCGAAGCGATAGGACTGGTCTGACTAACCGAGGTGAGCCATGTGTATTGAGGCACGGCGAGGTTGATCGCTTCAAGCAGGTGCGGCCAGGTATATCTCGTATCATCAATCGACTTGATGATGGCGACTTGCTGATATACGGAATCACGTGCGCTTTCAGCTCGGTTGCGCGCCGTAAGCACCGCCGCAAAACGCGCCGAATCCGACGCTGCCGCCGACTCGCGGGAAATAGCTGCTGATTCCTGCCTCGCTTGAAAGGCGTACATGCCCGCGATCGAGCCGAGCCCGATGATCGTTGCGAGCGCTGCATAGATAAGGCTCTTGTCCTTGAAATTCGCTCCGATGTTCGCCAGCGCGGCACCTGGTGCGAATTTGATTGCGCGGCTGGTTGTACGCTTCGCGCCTGGGAGCAGGTTGATTTCTATCATGACGCCTTCCGAAGGCCGAGCCCAACAGGGAGCATGAGGAGCGGCGCTATTTCGTCGACTGTAAATTCCGAGAGTGCGCCATCACGTACATGAAGATTCGCAAGCGGATTGGCGTATTCTACCTTGAGACGAAGGCGCTGGCCGAGTATGTCTGCGAGCCCCGGGACACGAGAACCACCGCCACAGAGGTAGATCGCTCTGACCTGCGGGGCCCCTCGCGCAGAAGCAGCAAGAAAGGCTGCGGCGCGCTCGACGCCGACTGCCATCTCTTCTCCGCGGGCTTCGAGCACCGCAGTGAGCTGCGGTTTGCGATCGTAGCCACGTACCATGCGCTCCGCATCGTCAGCACTCAGTCCGTGGTGGCGCTGCAGGTCTTCTTGGAAGCGGCGTGTGCCGACGGCCAGATCGCGCGTGAGAATCGGAACGCCGTTATCCAGAACGTTCACGTTCGTAATTTCGTTTCCAATATTTATGAGGGCTACCGCACCGCGCATCGCCTCTGGATGATTCAGCTCGAATGCGTTGTGCAGAGCAAATGCATCGACGTCAACCAGGCGCGGATGCAAACCAGCTTCGCTCAGTATCCTGAGCTTTGCATCGACCAACTCGCGCTTGGCAGCCACAAGGAGAACGCTCATCTCTTCCGGCGTCGATTCGTCAGTGTCTTCGAGGACCTGAAAGTCGAGCTCCACCGATTCAACGTCGGGCACGTGCTGCTCGGCTTCCCATCGCATGAGCTCTCGGGCCTGCTGCTCCTTCACGCGCTCCGTCTGGATGCGCTTGATTATCACATCGCGCCCGCCAACGGCGGTCACGACGTCGGTCCCCTTGGCGCCGGCACGTTCCATTGTCTCCTGGATCGCATCCGAAACGAGCCGCGGGTCCATCACCTCTCCCTCAACGATTGCGTCGGGAAGAAGTGGCGAGACAGCAACCTTCACCAGCTCTGGCACACCGCGGGCGTGGTCCATGACCACGACCTTGATCAGCCCAGAGCCAATGTCGAGTCCAACTGTAGTCTTGTTGCGGCCGAAAAAGGACATGCGACTCCATCTTGAGTTCGGACGGTAAGTCCGTTACGCAACTCTTATCGAGGTCAATACGACTGGTTGCCCCAAAAGGTCACGTTTCAGAACAGTTCCGCCCAGCCACGTTCTGGCACCAGGCGAAGCAACAGGTCGGCGGAGTCACCCGGGATGAACGCACTCAACCCAACCCGATGACGGGCGACAGCCGCAGACCAACGGATCGTCGCTGTGGCGACTATCCATACATTTGAATTATCGACCTTATCCACGGTTGCGATTAGGGTCAGATCTCCAATTGTCCGGTTTGTCTCGCTCAGCCGGCCTACGGGGGCGCTGCGTAGCACCGGAGAACGGAGTGCATTCAACGTTGTCCAGGCCTCGGTTTCGGCCGCCACGAGGGCGCGTCGCTGCAGCGTTTCACCTTCCGCCGAAGCTGCATTCGCCAGCGACCCGTTCAGAGCCACGATCATCAGGGCGCTTCCAATCGCCATCAGCAAGACTACGATTACGAGCGCGAAGCCGCCCCGTCGCCCATTGACGGCCTTCACCAACGGTTCCGGAGCGCGACAGTCCGCTTCAGTGAATCATTCAGCATTGCAGTTGCCATCCCTGGCAATTGAAATGGCGTTGCGTACGCTGCACGGGGAACAACCTCAACACGCGCAACGTCAGTGAGGCTGCCCGAAGCTGAAACAGGAGCGCCAGCGCTGCTGAAGTAGCGAAAAGAAATAGGCGAGCCCGACACACTTTCGTATGGCCCGCTCAATGGCTGGATCGCGGTGCACGCGCCCGGACAGCGGCGGTACCCGAGGTACCATTTTCTATCTCCGCCACGATACACGCTGTACCTCACGCGACGGACAAACCGAACCGGCGCGCCACGAGGTGAACGCAAAGTCAGGCTCGGCGCGACGAGCAGCTGGAGCGAGCGCGCTGCGCTCAGGACATCGCCAAGTTGCAGCAGTCCTGCGGATAGCGGACACGCGCTGGAAGTTGCAACTCGCGCCACAGCCTGCACAGAAGCGCGCTGCCATCCTGATATTCCAGAAGCCGTGGTGTCCTCGAACACGAGTACGTCATCGCCCGGTTCTGGCTCTGCTACCCACGACGAGAGCACGCGGCCGCTCGCGAGGGAGTCTGGCGGAAGAATGAGCGTATTTGGATTCGGCGCCGCGCAGAGCGTGGAGGTTCCGATAGCGGAGTAGAACTCGACAGCGGTATCCGATTCCACGGAGAGACTGTCGCCGCGAGGCGAGATTCCCCTCAGATCGGCGGCGAGGATGTCAGCTCCGTCGCGAAGTCGCCCGTCAAGATCGCGAGCGGCCGAGATGGCATTGACGGCGCGGAGGTGGCGGACGATATGGGACACTGCGAGCGTCGTGACGAGCATCATCACAGCGAGACCCATGATCAGCTCGACCAGCGTCGCAGCGCGACGGGAGCAGGCAGTCACTTGCCCCCGCCGAGTGTGGTGCGACCATGTGCGCTAGCGTCCGGAAGCGGCGCGGTCCGGTTGTATCGTGACATGTTGTCACAGTACAAGCCTTACCGCCGCGCGGGTTGAGCGTAGCTTCGCCGGCGTAGCCACTTCTCCGCGTTGTTCTATCTAATGGCGCATCGATTCTGCTGGCGTCGGTCCAGTATTACCGTGTCACGGCAGGATATGACGGAGGCGTTTTTTGACTGCTGCGATATCTCGTTCCGTCAGTCGTCCGGCTGTATATTGCAACAGTCTGTTATCGAGCGTGAACAGATTGCAGCGGACAACGCTTGGCGCCTGCAGACCGGCGACGTTCAAGTCTTTGATTCTGGTATCGCTGGTCCACGATGTCCGTGCGGCGGTTGTAATCATCGCGAGGATGCTGTGACCTGGTGAATTGAAGGGGGCATCGCTCAGAACGAGAGCCGGCCGTCGTTTCGCTGACGCGCGATCGGTGAACGGAAATGGAACAACCACTACGTCCCATCGCTCGAACTGCGTTGGTGTTGAGTGATTCGCAGTCATTTCACGCAAGTGGTAGGGACGCAGTCTTTGCCACTTCCGTCAGAGATGCGCATCAGAGATGAGAAAACGCGGCTTCGTCTTCTGGCGAGTTCCACTCATCCAGCGTCTCTGCGAGCGCGGCATGAAGAGCGGCGTCAAAGGGTTCGAGCTTCTTCAGCGTCACCATGTCGCCCGACACCTCGTATATGAGGGTATCGCCAGCCTGTACGCCAAGTCTCTCCCGCACTGCTCTGGGCACCGAAATCTGCCCCTTGCTGGTGATCTTCGTGGTAGCTAGCATAGACTCTGACCGTGGTAAGGCATGTAAGTTATACCTTACTTGCCTTAACCGCAAGGTGGAAGTTCTCAAGCTAGTATGTGTCACCGGCAGCGACTCACGGCATCATACCGCTCGCTTCTGACGCCTATTTTCCGTGGGTACGCGGTCGTTTGAACAACACGGAGGAGATAACCCGTAGTCGTGGACGTCGAGCTGATCACGACAGCGTTCAGAGAGTCGACATCAGATGCAGCAGCGCATCCGCTCGCGAACAGGGATTCGCGGAGATTCTCCGCGTGCCTCGCGGCGATGTCTTCCCGTGCGGCGTCAGCGAAGCGCCGCACGACAAGAGTTAGCGACCCTTCGAGCGCCATGAACACCACGCTGAAGATCAGGAGCGCCACCAGCGCTTCTGTGAGAATGAAGCCGCGACGATCGTGCAAGCGAGCAGCAACCATGGAGACATGGTACAACTGCTTCGGGCGCGCGGGCCGCACCAATGCGCACCGGCAGGTTCATTTCACGACGGAACTACGCACCCCGCAAACCGGGGCTTCAGAACGACGCGACCAACTCCACGTCGACGCCAGCGTGCGCGAGCCGTTCTGGCCGAGGCCCAACCCTGATGACAACTGTGAGATCAAGCCTGTTGAGAAAATCTGGAGTCGTTCCTGGCTGAAACGATTGATCTTCCCGCGCATCAGGTCTGACACCTCGGAAGCTGCAGTGCCAAGATGTTTGGCGGCCTGAATTCCATTCCAGCCATGGGATTCAATCTGCTGTCTGATAATGCGAGTCAGCTCTGCCTTGGCCAATCGGATTCCGGAGTTTGCCCGACCGAAAACTTCGAAAACATTGTCGTAACCTGCAGATACTTCTTCGTCATTGACTCGGCTTCGATCACCGAGACGCCTGGCCGATCCACGTTTCTTCTTAATCGTCGCCATATTGATTCGTATAGTGGTTCCGTGCCAATTTGTATCGCACAAGAACACGGTCCCTGTCGGCCTGCGGCGTCTTCCTTCCCGTGGCCCAACTCTGATGATGAGATCGACGAGCGTCGCGGAGTGAAAACGCGGTAACTAAGCGACTGAGCGGCTCGCGCGGCGCTTCGTTGGTTGCCGTGTGACAGACAGCAATACATCTGGGTGTGCGGCAGCGACCAGCAGCAGCACCCTGGCCGGTCCTTCGGGCTTCCGACGATGTTGTTCCCAATTCTGCAGCGTATCGGTACTGATGCCGAGAAGTGCAGCGAACTTGGCCTGGCTCAATTTGAACCTGGTGCGGAGTGCTGCTACGTCGGGTGACTTGGGGTTTACGATGTCATCACTACGCGTGACTCGCGACGGTTTCCGACGCCCAGACTGAATTGCCTTCATCTGCTTCACGCTCTCAACGAGCTCATCGAATAGATCTTTTCGCATTGCCACGCTCCATTGCTAGCCGTCGGTTACCAGATTGCGCAGAATTCGGAGCTCTGGCAACGATAGATCGCTCCGGACACTCTTTGGGTAGAGGAACAACAGATAGATCTGACTGGTATCCGACTTCCAGTAGTAGATCACGCGGACGCCACCTCGCTTCCCTCGACCGGCCAACCGCCAACGAATCTTCCGAAGCCCTCCGGATCCTGCAATCACGTCGCCGCGGTCCGGCCACAAAACCAAGTAAAGCTGGAAGGCGCGGTATTCGTCCGCCGAGAGCGTCGTCTGTACCAGCTTCGTGAAGATCGGCGTCTCGACGAACTCCATTACAATTATACGCCTGTGGCGTATAATACACAACAGTCGGACGCCAAGCGGCGGGCTATCAACGTGCAGCCGGCCGTGGAGCCGGCGGAGGACGTCGCGCAAACATTCTGCATGTCGTCACTATATGATGCGTGACGCACCCTCAGCACGATCGAACGCCCACCGGCAGGTTCATTTCACTACGCGTACCGCAACGGCCCCTCAGAACCAGGCGTCAAATCCTGTCGGCATTCCGTTATTGAGGGACCGGGGCAGCGCGGAAGCGCACGAAGTAATGTCCGTGTCGTTCACGTTCCTTGTCCACTTCGTCCAGCAGTACGTTCGCCAGTAGTGGCGACAGAAGACCACTGCTTCATCGTGGTGCATGGTCGTTTCGCTCTCCTTTCTGTTCGTCCCTTCGCTCTCAGCTCGCATTGAGGCGGTCCACCATCCCCGAAGCTCGCCGCTATGCCAGTTGCTACTATGGCCTCTGCTGACTTCTCGCTCCGTTCGGCTCACATCTGCCGCACGCCGCCCTTTCAGACATGAGGCGAGATCTCCCCAGATAAGACCATCGACTGTCCCTGCACGAGCGCCGGATTTACGGAACATCCCCTTGGTCGCAAGAGTTTCGCGGTCAGTGGCCCGCTCGCCCTAGTCAGCCCCGCCTCATATCCGATTTCTGTTCGTCGCCCCGCAGGTCTCGCTACTCCGCTTCTTTCAGCACCTCGCTCACGCTCGTCACCTTGCGGTTCGCTCGGGTCACCGCGACCAATTTCCCAAAGGACTTACACCTCCAAGTCGATGTTCATGCTGGGCATACCCCAAAAAAAGAACGGCGACCAATTGGTCGCCGTTCTTTTCACTCCAACACATTGCCAATCAGCTTCGACTAGAACCCAGTCGTGCACACCGGTACACCTTCCCCGGTGGTAGCGGTCGCTGGTGCAACCGCAGCCGTATTATAGTAGATCGCGCAAGTCATCCCGCTGACCTGGGCATGCGTGGCTGTTGCGGACCAACCCGGCGCCGTACCTGCAATGATTACTGTCACACCCGACGACGGCGCATAAGAGAAGCCACTAGCGCTGTCGCCGGACGCGGCCGGTCCGACGACGGTACCTGCGGTGATGTCGTACGCGCCGTTGTGGGAGGACGCGTAGCCCTCTTCCGCCGTCGCCAGATTCTTGAGGTCAGTCTTGACCGCTGCGACGTACGCCTTCTGCTTCGTTGCTGCGAACTTCGGGATCGCGATCGCGGCCAGGATGCCGATGATCACGACGACTATCAAGAGCTCGATCAGGGTGAATCCTTTCTTGCTGCGCTTCATGAGTTTCTTCTCCTAAGGGATCGTGGGATGCCGCTGGTGTAGTGCTCGGACACCGTATTGGCAACGGTCGCGCCAAACTCTGACGGTGTCGTAACTCATTATCGTCAAACGATTTGCAAACTTGAATAAACGTCTGGGTGGGTCAGAACGACCCGCATTCTGCAACGTCCGTGGCGAATCGCAAGGAATTTGCTCGGTACAGTATCATGCAGATCCCTCCATTTTCTGGAGTTTCCGATGAAGCGTCGAGGGATCGATACCCAATACCTCGGCAGCCCGAGTTTTGTTGCCGCTATTCGACTCCAAAACCCATTTTATGTAGGCCCGCTCGATCATGTCCAGTGTAGGATCCAGGCGTTCCACGTCGCGAACAAGATGCTCGCCCGACCGGCTGGTCACGCGCTCCGGGAGCGCGTCAGGAGAGATCACAGCGCCATTTGTAACAATGGTAGCGCGCTCAAGTGCGTTTTCGAGCTCACGTACGTTGCCGGGCCAGTCGTATTCGCACATAGCGCTCATCGCGTCGGCGCTCACGGTCTTGCTCGGATCCTTTCCGCGCGCAAGAAAGGCATCAACCAGGAGCGGAATGTCCTCCCTCCTCTGTCTCAACGGCGGGAGATGGATCGCTATCACGTTCAACCGATAGTACAGGTCGCTCCTGAACTGGCCCGTTTTTACATCGCGTTCGAGATCGCGGTTGGTCGCCGCAATGATCCGCGCGTCCACGGGTACGGGTTCCGTCGCCCCGACCGGCAGCACTTCCCGCTGTTGCAGTGTGCGTAGCAGCTTGACCTGCGTTGCCGGCGTCATTTCGCCAACTTCATCCAGAAAGAACGTGCCACCCATTGCAGCGGCGATCAATCCGGTCTTGTCGCGCACGGCCCCGGTGAACGAGCCCTTTACGTGCCCGAACAGTTCGCTTTCGAGCAGGCTTTCTGGAAGGGCACCGCAGTTGACGGATAGAAATGGCTTGGCAGTTCTGCCCGACATTTCATGGATGTATCGCGCTACGACTTCCTTACCTGTGCCGGACTCCCCTTGAAGGAGCACTGTGGAGTCCGTCGGCGCGACGGTCGCTGCAAGTTGCAGAACTGCCAACCAGTTTGCGCTCTGACCGATCGGAAGGTTCTCCCTATCGCGCTTACGGATTTCCTGCCTCAGCGTGCGATTCTCCACTCGCAGCGCACGATGTTCCGCTGCGCGATGGACTATAGCGAGCAACTCGTCGTTCCGGAATGGTTTCTGGATGTAGTAGAACGCTCCTTCGTTCACCGCATGCATTGCAGATTGGAGCGTCGCCTGCGCAGTCATGAGTATGACAGGAGTCTCAGGGTTTGCCGCGCGTGCTGCGGAGAGTACTTCAGCGCCACTCACGTCGGGCATGCGGATGTCGCTTATGATGATATCCGGCCCGATAGCCTCGATCTGCTCGATGCCGACGCGACCGCCGCGCGCGATGTGCGCAGTGAAGCCATTGTTCGTGAGCAGCATGCGGATGACTTCGAGTATGCCCTGCTCATCGTCGATGATCAGGACACTCGGACCTGCGGCGTTTGCGGTCATGAGCGAGGAAAGAGGACGGTGAATCTTGCGCCACGACTGTCACCGTCAACAACGACGACACCGTGGTGAGCTTCAATTGCCCGATGTGCTATCGCCAATCCAAGCCCACTGCCGCCCGGCTTGGTGGTGAAGAATGGATGAAACAGCTTTGACTTGACCGATTCGGCGATACCAGGTCCCGAATCGATGACACGCACTGCAATCGCTCCACTTTCAAATGCCGCAGCACGCCAATCGAGTTGTTGCGGCAGAAGGGTCGCTGCTTCAAGCCGAACAACGCCGTCTGGAGGAGAGGCCTGCAATCCATTAAGCACGAGATTGAAGAATGCCCGATGCAGCATGTCCTCGTCGCCAACAATGTCGATCGTACCGCGTGGGAAATCGCACTCGACGTGCGAGCCGGCCGGACGGGATGGGTGCGATGACGCCAGATCGGCAGCATTCCGAACAACGCCGAGCAGATCGAGTTTGCGCGTGAACGGTATATCGACTCGCGCGAAGTCGAGGAAGCCAGTGAGCAGACGGGCCAGTCGATCCGATTCTCGAACAACGAGTGAACTGAGCACTCGGTCATCGTCGGACGCTTTGGCGGAGAGCGACAGCTGTTCCACCGCACTGCGGATGGACGCCAGTGGATTCTTTATTTCATGAGCCATCGAAGCGCCGAGCTCGGCGACCGCTTCCAGGCGTTCCGCGCGCAGATGGAGCCGTTCGACTTCGCCCTGATTCAATCGGAAGCGCGCAAGTTCCTCTGCCATCGCCTCTGTTCCTACGCTCTGCGCGCGTAGCCGGGACGCTATGTAACCGCTACCAAGCGCGACGATGCCGAAAATTGCCAACTGAATAAAGATGCCGACGCCGACCGCGGCACCGCGGACGACGACGATCTCACCGGCGTAGAGCAGGATGGCGAGTGCCGATATCAGCGTGACGCCGCGCGCAGGGAGAAGCAGCGCGCTTACCGCGATGACGAGAATGTAGAGAGGCGCGAACTGGGACGATGTGGATTCCCACGTCAAGTGCACCATCGCTGTGACCAAGGCCACGTCGAATACGACCTGCGCGTAGAGGACTGGTATCGCGATGGATCGCCGATACACGTGGGTATAGATCGCAGACAGCCCCGTGAACAGCATCGCCGCGGCGAACAGAAGCGACGCGAGCAGGGTGTCCTGGCGCGAAGCGTATTGCCAGGAATAAACGGCGGCAATGAACACCGCACTTGCCGCAGCCAGGCGCGCGAGGTAGACCCACCACAGGATCCGGAGAACCGAAAGCTGATGGAGATGGGCTGCTGCCACCGCGGGCGTGGATTGCGGAGTGCGGTATTGCATTTTGCAATACTTTGACGACCCTGCTGCCCATAGTGCAACGCGGCTGAACGCGGGCTGGTGCGAACGGCGCTGTTTACGGCCGGTAGCAGCTCTATCGGTCATAGACCGGACGCTCGTTCGAAACTAGCGACGCAGCCCTGGCATCCCATTCGGTAAATTGCGATTGGGAATGCCGACAGACTCTGCAATTCAAAGCTGGTCCAGTGTCCTGGCCGGCCGGCTGACGTGGATCGTGGCACTGGTGTTGGCGAGCGCAATTTTCGCCGCCGCTGAGGCCGCCTTGAACGTGCCGGTAGATGGCGAGAACGGGAGGACCGTTCCAACGACGGCCGCGCGAATCGGTAGTTCACTTGCCGCTGTCGGCTTGGGCGTGGTGGGTGGCGCGGCCTGGTTCGCTCTGGCGGTGCTCCTTCATATAGTACTGGGCGAACTTGTGCCGAGGGCGGTCGCCCGGGAGCACCCGGAGCTGGCGCGCAAATATGCCGTCCCGGTCGTGCGGCTGTTTGCCCGTGTTCTGACTCCGTTCGTGATTGTCATAAACGCCCTCACAAACCTCGTTGGCCGCGCTGTTGGGATGCCCACTGCCGTAGAGGACGAAGTACCCGCGCACTCGCCGCGTGAATTGCGGACACTCGTGATGCACGCACACGCGCATGGGGAGCTGGATGAATCCGAGCGGGCAATGCTCGCGGGTGTTTTCGACTTCAAGCAGAAACGCGCGCATGATGTGATGCGGCCGAGGACCGAAGTCGTGGCGATCGATATTGATTCGACTCACGACGAAGTCGTTCAGATTCTGCGGACAGAGAGATATTCTCGTTACCCACTTTACCGGGAGACACTCGACGACATAGTCGGTGTCTTCCTTGCCAAGGATCTCTGGCTGCGCGAGCCTGGCTCGACATTTGTGCTTTCGGAATTGATGCGTCAGGCGCTCTACGTGCCGGACAGCAGAGCTGCAGAGAGAGTGCTCGACGACCTACGGCGTACGAGGGCGTACATGGCGGTCGTGATCGACGAATATGGCGGCACGGCTGGCATCATAACGATCGAAGACCTGGTCGAAGAAGTGATGGGTGACATTACTGACGAGTATGACATGGCGGCACGCACGTCACTCGAGATGAATGGTGTGCTCGAGCTTGCCGGTGAGTTATCACTTATCGATGCGCGCTCGGAGTATGACCTCGAGATCCCGGAAGGCGACTGGTCCACGCTCGGCGGTTACGTCTTCGCGCGTCTCGGTCGGTTGCCACGGGTTGGTGACCGGGTTCGTATACGCGGCGCGGGACTCGAAGTAGTCGCAATGGACGGAAGACGAGTCGCCGCTCTCCGCGTGTTGCGCGATCCGGTCAAGGTTGGCGACGCTGCGCGAGGTTGACTGGGAGGCTGTGGCGGGAACTGGAATCTGGACGCGCAGTACTTCGTTCGGCAGCGGTGTAATTCGAACGGCTCTCACATGTACTGCAGTATCCGGAAGCGTAAGCGCATCGACATTGATTACGATTGGTACGAACGGAACTACATCAAACACATGATACTGGCCGGCTGCATCGGTCTCTACAATACTCGGTCCGACAGCGACCGCTACTCCAGGCAACGCTGGTTCGCCTTCGTCCTTGACGCCGTTCGAATTGTCGTCGATGAACACCGTGCCGATGATTTCCGAACGTCCGCGGGATTGCTCCGATGACAACGCGAGTTTGGGAACCGCGTTGCCCGAACCGGCTGTCAACGTGGCGGACCCACTGATCCTGTGAGTCGTAACACGGCCCGCTCCGGCGACGGTCGTTCGCGCGTCGTACCGCAGCGCCGAATTCAGCATCTGCATCGCGACACTCATTCTCGGCGCACGAGTTCCGGGAACAAAAGTAGCGCCAGCGACGATGCGCGTCATGCGAGCAATGGGAAACGCAATCTCCAACGATGACTCTCCCGAAAACTGATCGTCAGACGCGAAGTGCAAACGGCTGCCGGATACGGGGACCGGGATCGCGACATCTGCATACCCGCCGAACGTGCGGCGCGGCACTCCTTCTCGACTACCCGGCGTGAATGTCAGGAAAGGCTGGATGTAAGCGCTTCCCACGGACAGGAACGAACCGATTCTGAAGTGGGTTCTCCGCCGGCCAACCGTGGCGGCATCATCGATGTTGCCGGTGAGGGGAGCAAGTCCGGATGGCCTCCAAACAACGGCGAGACTAGTCGTGGCTGTAGCTGGAACCTGATGATCGAGCGCCGGCCTCGCCGCGATCGACCGATAGGACGCAGACAGTTGGAGGCTGGAGTCGGGCCCGTACTGCATTTTTGCGTGGAGGCCGCGGCTACCCGATTGAATGACGCCGTTCAAGTCATCGCGCAGCTGAATCGCGAGCACAGACGTAATGTCGACCACTCGCTTTCCTGCCACTCGAAGCGCCGTTGCTCCTCCGCCGAAGGTGACGCGATCGAATGGTGCGTACCGCATGTTGAGTTGCGCGGCGTACTCACAGTTCCCGTTCGCGCAACGCGCGGCTGACAGATTGTACGTGCCGGTTCCGCGACGAATCATTGATTCGCCGATACTGATGTGTCGCGACGCGGAACTCTCTTCGCCACGTGGTCCAAAGGTCACCACTTTTAGATTGTTGATACCAGTAAACGCTGGGATCCGAATTCTGTATTCGGCCGAGGAATCGACGATATTAGCGTAGATGAAGACGTCGTCGCGGTAAACTTCGATCTGCGATCCCGAGGGAGCGCGCCCGGAAAGGACTATCGATTCGACGGCCGCCCGGTGATTCGGCGATTCGCTTGACACCGATAAGCCAATCCCGGCGCCGACGTTCTCGATATTCAGCGCACCTGCACGCAGCTCGCGCAACGCAGAGTAAGTTGGCCAGCTCCGCCACCAGGTAACCGCGGCCTGTCTGAACGTTGCTGCTCGCGCAAGATCAATATCGAGCCCGCCGCCAAGAAGAGTGGCACCCAAGCCAAATCGCAACACGGGTTGCAGTTGGTTTCGATCGGATGCAAGATCGACGTCGTAATCGATCGTCACGGTGTGCGGTAGGACGTGACGCCTCAGCGTGGCGACATCGGCAGGTATGGCACGGGGGAATCGAGATCTCTCAAACTGTGCGCGCCGCTGTTCGCGGGCAGCGCGTTGCGAGACGGGCAGCATACCGTCATCGCTGATCGTCACGGTAAGTTCATCCCAGTCAACGTTGATCGACACACCTAGCCGCGCTGCAAGAGAGTCGGTGGGCTCAAACCGATCAGTGTCGCCCGCTGGCGGTAGCCCGACGAGGGCGAGCACCTGCTCAAGCGGCAGCAGTGCAGCATCGCCAGATCGGAGCGCGTACATGGTGGCCGATGCCGTGGTTCCGACTACGACTTCCAGAATAACCGGCTCCGCGTGTAGCGAGTCGCGCCGAGCAATCGGAAAACTGGGTCGACCGGGATTAATGAGTGCTGCAAGCAAGGCGAGTGAGAGCACGTCCGGACGGTGGGGACCGATGGGAGTAGGGTGCTAATCTTCGCCATACGGCCGGATTCCGATGGGGCGGCGACCGACCGGGTATCGCAAAAAACTGCGGGGGACTTCCGCGATTGCAGAAATCTCCCGCACAGGTGGTGGTGCAACCGGATCCCGACCTTCGGTGGGATGACGGCTGGCGCGGATGAATCCGCGCCCTACATGGATCCCGACCTTCGGTGGGATAACGGCTCAATTACACGGCGTCGCTCAGGCTGGTAAAGTTGAAGTCGTGAATCTTGAGTGGCGGCATGATGATAGCACCACCGGGGCTGCTGTCTTCGCTTGCGCTTACGCGAACCGGCGTACCGAATGCTTCGACGTTGTTCAGCATGAAGATCGGCGATTCGTTGTAGCGGAAATTCTTAATCGCGTGGGTAACCTTTCCGTTCTCGATGAGGAACGTCCCATCACGCGTGAGGCCAGTGAAGAGAATCGTACGCTGGTCAACTGGGCGAATGTACCAGAAGCGGGTTACGAGGATGCCGCGTTCAGTACTGGCGATCATCTTTGCCAGGGATGAATCACCGCCCATCAAGCGCATCGAGCCGAATGCTGCAGCGGTCGGCTGCTTGCCCTGCTTCTGTGCCCAATAGCGATCGTAATTGAGATTCTTGAGGACGCCATTCTCTATAAAGACAATCTTCTCTGCAGGGCGGCCGTCGCCGGTGATGCTGCTACCAATGTTATCAGCCGGATCTGAAACGAGAGTAACGCGTTCATCGGCGACCTTCATTCCGATCTTGTTGCCACCGCCCTCCTTTGAGAAGAACGAGCGTCCTTCGTCGGCGGCTCGTGCCTGGGCCGAGAAGGCGATGATCGGAATGAGATTTCCAACGGCTGTTGGTTCGAGAACTACAGTGTACCTGCCTGGCTCGACGGCAACCGGATTGCGCGACTTGCCTGCCTTTTCGGTAGCAGTTGCGCCGACGGCGTCGGCATCGATGCCTGACCAGTCATTTGCGTTTGCTCCGCCCCAGCCCGAGCCTGTTCCATCGGGCGTGCGCACGGTGGCAGTCATACTGGTTCCGCCGGTCTGCTCGAACGCGAACAGTCCGTGCGAATTGGCGAGGGCGCGAGTACCAACGCGGGACTCGATATAACCTGTGGCAATAAAACCGGCGGCGCGCGCGCGATCAGTAACGGCCTTCACAGCATGTGCACGATCTTCTGCCGTGGGGAACGAAATTGTCTGTGGCGTTACAGGCGGATACGTTTGCGGACCGAGGTCCGACATGTATTCCGGGTTCTCTTCGCTGAGTCTTGCGAGTTCTTCGGCCTCGTTCACGGCGGCGGCGAGTGAAGCATCGTCAGACTTGTTCGTCGTTACACTCGCGGAGCGCTTGCCGAACGTGCTTCGGACGGTGATGGTCGTATCGGTGTCGTTGCCTGCGGTTGACACCTGGTTCACTGCGAAGCGCGTGTTAGCGCGAGCATTGCTTCCTATGTTGATGGCTGTTTCATCGGCCTTGGCGAACGACAGTGCGCGCTTGGCAAGAGATTCTGCCTCGGAGCGTGTCAGGATGCCGGCGGGGTTGCCACCAAATAGCGACTTCGGCTGGCTCATGCCTTTCTCCCGGTGTTGATGACGTTGATGTTGCGGAAGCGGCTTGGCACGCAACCGTGACTGATAGCATTTGCCTGACTTGGCTGACCCTTGCCGTCGCTGAAGGCACCGCCAAGGAAGTATGACTTCTCGCCGCCGATCATGTCGAGGCTGCCCCAGAAGTCAGGCGTGCGCATCTGGTACGCAACGTCCTTCAACATGCCGACGATTTTGCCACCCTTGATCTCGTAAAAGACCTGGCCGCCGAACTGTGCGTTGTAGCGCTGCTGATCGATGGAAAACGAACCGTCGCCGATGATGGCGATACCGCGATCCGTTGCTGCGATGATATCCTCGTAGCTGATGTCCTTGTCACCCGGCAGAAGCGAGACATTGGGCATGCGCTGGAACTGCACATCCTGCCACGACTGTGCATAGGAGCAACCGTGCGAGCGAGTCGGCCTGCCCTGGCTCTTGTACCACCAGTCGAGCTGCATCGCCTGCTCTCGTGTCGTCTGGTAATCCTGGAGAACTCCTTCCTTGATGATCATGAACTCATCGGGTTTGACGCCTTCGTCGTCCCATCCAATTGCAGAGAGCGAACCGTGCTGAGTGCGATCGCCGCGGATGTTCATCAGCTTCGAACCGAACTTCAGCTTGCCGAGCATCTTCTCGGGCGGAGCAACGAAACTGGTTCCGGCGTAGTTCGCCTCGAATCCTTCTGCGCGATCGAGCTCGGTTGGGTGCGCGACTGACTCGTGGATCGTGAGCCAGAGGTGCGTCGGGTGCAGCACGAGATCATAGCGACCGACATCCACTGATTTCGCGGATAGTTTCTCAACGGCCTCGTTGGCCCACTGCGGCGCACGGCCAACGAAATTCACATCGGTTATGTACTCGTAACCCAGGCCCATTGGCGCAACATCGTTAGACTGACGGGACTGGAAGTCGCCCTTGGCTGCCGCGGTGACGTTCATTGACGGTTGCGCACGGTAGATCGTCTGGACAACGAAGGTACCATCGCTGGTCGCGAGAGTCTTTTCCTCGCGCAGGAAGAACATGTTCGATGTGACGAAGCGCGCGCCATTAACCTTCATTGCGGCTGCGTTGGCAGCGAGGAGAAGGTCGACCTTCTCGCCGATCGGGACGTCGAACGGGTCGATCTTGATCGGGCTCTTCCATTCGCCAGTCGCAACCGAAGTCGGCGCAAGGATGATCGGTTTGAGCTGGACCGTGCTGTTGGCCTTGGCGATTGCCACCGCGTCGCGTGCGACCTGTGCGACCACGTCCTTTGTAAGGATGTTGCTTGCCGCGAAGCCCCAGGCTCCGTTTGCCAGCGCGCGAATGCCAAAGCCGAGAGTGTCGCTGTCGTTTATGCCTTGCAGTTGATTTTCACGAGTTCTCACGCCCTGAGATCGGCGCGCGGAGATCCGAATGTCGGAGTAGCTGGCACCGGCGGCGCGTGCTGCATCGAGAGCGACCTGAGTCAGCTCACGATAGGTGGGGTCGCCCACCGACGGTTGGGCGGCGGCGAAGAGTCGATCGACCGAACCGAGTCCACGGGTACCGATGGCACCTGTGGCTGCGACAACGGAGACCGTCTTGATGAAGTCGCGGCGGGAATTCGTCATTGAGCTGGAGAGAGGGGAAGCAGTGTACAGCTGCGTACGAAACATACGAGTTGGTGCGCGCGGCTGTTGACCGCAAGCGCGGTGTAGCGAGCTTTGTGCTTAAGCTGGTGCGATCACGAATGCCCCATTGGCGGTCAGGGCAGTGATTGCGCCGAATTGCGGGGCCGGTTTCCACTCCAGCGGCGGTCGCGGTGTGGCGCCGCGCGGTGGAGCGCCATGGCGTTCGGCGGCGGCGATGGCGTGATCTTCGGTCGGAAACTCACCCACGCGATAGCCCGGGCGTCCAAACGGCGTGAATGTGAGTACGAATCGCATCGGCATGGCAGTTCTTGTCGGTCTCCCGTGAAGAGTTTGGACCGAAGATACGCTACGAGCCTGGTTTCGTCTATTCTGTTGGATGGATCCCGACCTGCGGCGNNCGGGGTGACGACCCGCCGCAGGATGACTGGTTCTACGAGTGGCCGGTGGTGTCCTTCATGGACTTCTTGACGTTATTGCCGGTCTTTTGGAGGGATTTGTGCGCATCGTTAGCCGTCGAGTGGACGTCCGCCTTGGCGGCGCGCCCGACGTGCTTGATCGAGCCGCTCACGTCACGCGCGACCTTGTTCAGGCCGCCTGGTTTGTGGTTCGGGTCGTGAATCGTGTCGCCGGTCGCGTGCGCGAGGGTGGACTTTGCTCCTCGGCCGGCTTTTTTGAGTACGTGGTGTGTCTTGCTCGCGACGGCCTTTGTGCCTGCCTTAGCATCACGACCGACAGTCTTGAGCGTGCCGCTGACAGCGCGCGCAGCCCCGTTAACTCCGCCGTGATGAACAGTGTCGTGCTGCGCCAGTAATGGGGTAGCGACAAGCGCGCCGGCCAAGGTGGCGACTGCGATCAAAGTGGTGGAACGAAACATGGATGCTCTCTCGGACTGGGTTGACATTATGCGGGCGGTTGGGTAGCCCGTCACCTCTCTGAAAGGCGAATCGCTTGCCAATCCGGGCGATACATCTCGTCGATTCGACAATGAGTTGCATATGAACGATCGTCCGACAGCTTGCCAAAGCGGGATGGGTGCGCGATCGTCTGGCATGCGATTGACTTCGATTTCGGCAGTGGCGGGTGTTTCCGCGGTCCTCATTACCGCTTCACTTTCAGCGCAGCAAACGAGCTCGCCTGAAAGGATCCTTCCAGCTTCCGCGCAAATCAGCGCGCTCATGCGCGCAGGTATCTCACTAGAACTGGCTGAATATCGCGCGACGCGGATAAGCGACGTACGTTATGATCTGTCGCTCGACGTAACAGCCAAGAACACCGCGCACGGCGCTGTAATAATCACTTTCACGCGCTCGGGCACCGGCGACGGCATCGTTGATTTTCGCGGCCCTGAGCTCGGCACGATGCTGTTGAATGGACACGCTCTGCCGCAAGGCGCGAGCAACGGGATGCACATACGGCTTCCCGGGACATTGCTCAACCGCGGAGTGAATCATCTTGCGATCAAGTTCGCCGCGCTCATTGCGCCGGCGGGCGCGAGCGTGATCCGGTATCACGATGCAACGGATGGTGCGGATTACCTGTACACTCTGCTCGTACCGGCGGACGCGAATCAACTATTCCCATGCTTCGATCAGCCGGACATCAAGGCACGCACAACGCTCACACTGACAATCCCAGCGGCGTGGAACGCTGTTGCGAATGGCACAATAGTTACCGAGCAGAAATCGGGCGCCAATAAAGTCTTGCACTTTGCGCAGACCAAGCCGATGAGCACATATCTGATCGCGTTCGCGGCCGGACCGTGGGCGCGAGTGACGCGGACAATCGACGGGCGACCGATAACGATGTACGTACGCGCTTCACGAGCAAAGGAAGCCGAAGCGGATTCGTTGATTGCCGCGAATGGTCGCGCAGTCAAATGGTACTCCCAGTACTTCAATTTTGCGTTCCCATGGCCAAAGCTCGATTTCGTGCTGGCGCCAGCATTCCCGTTCGGCGGCATGGAACACCCAGGAGCGATTTTCTACAACGAAAACAGTTTCATCTTTCGTGAGCGGGCGACGCGACCGCAGCGGATCTCCCGTGACGCAACGATCTACCACGAAGTTGCGCACCAGTGGTTTGGCGATCTAGTGACGATGAAATGGTTCGACGATCTGTGGCTAAAGGAGGGCTTCGCTACATACATGGCTGCGAAGATGCGCGCTTCGCTGGAACCCACCTCCAATGCCTGGGAGACGTTCTACCTTGGAAACAAGCCCAGTGCCTACGGCGTTGACAGGACCGAAGGGACTACCCCGATCTGGCAGACACTTTCGAATCTGGATCAGGCGAAGAGCAACTATGGCGCGATCGTTTACAACAAGGCTCCCGGCGTCATCAAGCAGTTGAACTATCTGGTCGGCGACACAGCGTTTCGAAATGGCCTGCACGATTATCTGGTGCGACATGCCTACGGCAATGCGACATGGCAGGACCTGCTGACATCTGTTGGCAATGCCGCGAAGCAGCCACTCACGAAGTGGGGAGAAGGGTATATCCTGCGTCCCGGGATGCCCGTAATCGACCAGCACGTCACGCTCGTCAACGATTCGCTCGCGAGCATTTCGCTGGCGCAGCATCCTGCGCAGAAGCTTTCGGGTCCGGGGCCATGGCCCATCAGAACACAGGTACTTGTCCGGTATCCAGATGGGCGGACCGACCACATGCTCGTGAATCTGACGAGCGATAGTACGGTGGCGAAGTTTGCGACCCGAATGCCAGCACCGAGTTTTGTCTATGCTAACGCGGGTGATAACGCATACGCACTTGTGATCCCCGATTCAGCAAGTGCGCGCTGGCTGGCTGACAGTGTGGAATCACTGACTGACCCCCTCACGCGTGCAATGGGCTGGGATGCATTGTGGGAACTGGTGCGCCGTCGGCGAATACAACCGGCGCGATTCATCGCCATCACTGAATCGGCATTGCCGCGAGAGCGCGACGAGGAGATAGTTGGCGCGCAACTGCGCCACGTATCGCGCGCGGCGGATGCGTATCTCTCCCCGTCAGAGAAGGCCGGCATACTTCCTGGGCTGGAGACATCGCTGCGCGAAGTGGCGAACGATTCGAATCGTCCATACGAAATTCGCAAACCCAATCTGGACGCGCTGATCCGTGTCACGCAGACGCCCGATGGACTTCGATATCTGGACGGCCTACTCGACAGTGCAATGGCGGCCGGCTCACCGCTCCGCGCCCCGACGCGATGGGCAATCGTTACACGACTTGTCGCGACCGGCTATCCGACTGCGAGCGCCCGACTCGCGCAGGAAACGAAGTCCGATTCCACGAGTGAGGGTAAACGGTACGCATTCATCGCAGGTGCTGCAGCGCCGGACTCCAACGTGAAGCGGAAGTATTTCAATCGCTATCTAAGCGATCCTGGCCTGAACGAGGAATGGGCGACATCAAGCCTCGGCGCATTCAACGAATCCGGTCAACAGGCGCTCACGCTCAAATATCTCAAGCCGGCGCTCGACACGCTTCCGTGGTTGCAGAAGAATCGTCGCATCTTCTTCATCGGCTCGTGGCTGGGCGGGTTCATGGGAGGACAGTCGACGCCGGCGGCCGTTGCGACGGTGCGTGCGTTCCTTGCGTCCAATCCGCGGTTGGGGCAGGATCTCAAGGAAAAGATCCTGCAGGACCTGGACGAACTCGAGACGACAGTTGAGATCCGATCCGGCGCGGCCAGCGACAGACCGTAGTGTTCACAACGTCCGCTTAGCGTCGCCAGCCGGTATTACAGAAGGTACCAAACGCAACGCGCCCCGATCGCGAAACATAGCGATCGGGGCGCGTTGTACTGATATCGCAATCAGTTTCGCCCGCAGTTACTTCTTGAAGAGCTTAACGTATTCGCCATAGCCGTCAGCCTGCAGACTATCCGCCGGCACAAAACGCAGCGACGCCGAGTTCATGCAGTAGCGGTTGCCGGTGGGCTTTGGTCCATCGTCGAAGAGATGACCCAGATGCGAGTTGGCGTGGGCCGATCGGACTTCGGTTCGTGCGTAGCCAAGTAGATGATCGGTGTCCGTCTTGATGTTTGCCGGAACGAGCGGCTTGGTGAAGCTCGGCCAGCCGGTACCGGAGTTGAACTTGTCAGCCGAACTGAAAAGCGGCTCGCCAGAGACGACATCGACATAAATGCCGGCCTCGTGGTTGTCCCAGTATTGGTTATGAAACGGGGTTTCAGTAGCGGCCTTCTGCGTGACTTCGAACTGTTCCGGCGTCAGTCGGGACTTCAGCTGCGCGTCGGAAGGTTTGGTGTAGTTAGCCATTGTTGCACTCGAGTATCTCTGCGCATAGGCGGCCGGTACGCCAAGTACCGTAGCAACAAGACCGAAAGTGACGCCGAGCGCGTAGCGATTGAGTTTGAACATTAGGTGTGTCCTGTAGCATGGTTGGGCGGCGCTATCAGCTCCGCACTTGGGTTCTACAAGTTGTACGCCAGGACGCGCGAAACGGTTCTCTTTTGCTACGACTTTGCGGGGCCGGCCAGGATGGATTCGAACAAGCTTAGAGCTCTGGGATCGTTGGACTGACCGAGCCAGAAGAGTGCCTTCTTTCGTACAGACGGGTCCCGGTTGGTCTGGGCGACGTGGATGAGTGCAGGAACTCCTTCGTCCTTGGGACGCTGGGAGAGGGCAAAGACCGCGCTCTCGCGAATAGCGCGGTCCACTGTGTCCTCCGCGACGAGATTCGCGAGGTTTGCCGTCACGGCATCGCCGGCCATCTGGCCGAGCCAGAATACTGCGTCGCGACGAGTTTCACTCGGCACTGCGGCATCGCGAGCAATCTGCATGAGCGAAGGCCAGATGGTGACGCTGTCGCCCAGGGTGGCCGGGAATATCGCTTTGTGGCCAATTGAGGCCGGTGCCCGCTTGGCGAGTGACACCAGATATGTCGCCGCAGACTGCGATGAGATGGTTCCGAGATCGGTAACTGCATTCGCGGGTCGCCAGCGACCGCCGACGTAGGATCGCAGACCGGTCTCTGTGTGATTACGTACATCAATCACGACTCGGACCGGGCCATGGCCACAGTCAGCATCCCATTCCACATCGGCGTTGCTGCCGGCATTGCGATTTGAGGAACCGTTGCCGACGTAGACTGAATTCCCGGAGCCGCAGACGTCCAGTCGTGCGGTGAAGCTGAAGCGAACCGTGCCATCTGGAGCAGAATGAACGCGATCGGCGATCGACTGCGCACTCTGTCCACTGACAGCAAATGGCGCGAGCAACAGGACTACCGCGGCAGCGATACCGCGAAGATTGAAGCGAAGCTGTGCGTTGGTCACCTGTCGATTACCTCAGTGAGAGCCTTCATCGCACGGGGGTCGTGCGACTGTCCGAGCCAGAATAGAGCCTTCTTGCGGCTAGCAGCATCCTTGTCGGTTTTCGCAATGGAGATCAATTTGTCGAGCGCGACGGGGTCGCTGCTCTGGGAGAAGACGAAGATCATCTGTTCTCTCAGTTCACCCGAAGGCAATTGATCGTACATCTTCGAGAGTTCGCTCATGGATGCTCCTGCCTGGCCCGCGTAGAAGAGCGCCTTCTTACGCAGGTTCATGCTTTCGCCGGAGCGCTGGGCTATCTGCAACAGCCACGCTGCGCGATCGGACTGCTTGCTCTGCGACACACTGAAGAGAATCTTGTCCTTGAGCGCATCGTTATTGAGCTTGGCGTAGAGTTCACGAAGGAAAGTCGCGTTCTGCAATCCGTCCTTCTGCTGACCAAGCCAGAATATTGCGGTCTCGCGCAATGCTGCAGGCTGCGACGCATCGGCTGCAAAAGTGTGTAGAAGGGCGGACCCCTGAGCACTGTTGGACTGCGAGAGCGCGAAGAGCGCCTTCTTGCGCAACTCCGTATCGGTTGATTTTTCAAGGATTTGCGACAGGACAGTCTCTGCGCGATTGCCGGGCACCTGGGACAGCCAGAACACCGCCTGCGATCGCACTTCGGCGTCTGGGTCGCTCTGAGCCACATTGAGGAGCACATCGGCGGCTTGGGGTGACTGTTTCTGCGCGACCAGAAAGACGGCCTTGCGACGCAGCGATGCGGAGCACTCGTCTCGGCGTGCGAGCACCTTCTCGAGAATAGGTTCCGCACGATCACCATCCATCTGAAGGAGCGCGTTCAGCGCGGCCACGCGTTCATCATTGTCATCGGTCGGACACGCGCCCGAGGCTGAGCGCTCATTCCTGGTACTGACCGCAGTACTGGATGCCTGTGCGGCGATGGTCGCGGCGCACGACGCGTCGCCCTGCTTCGCGAGCTCGCCGCAGATGCGCGTAGACAGAGTTGCGGCGTCGCTGCGATTGCCGAAGTTGGGAAATCGCTTCTGCAGCGATGCGAGCGTGGCGTGCGCCGAGCGCATTGATTCGGAATTTCCGGAGCGATACTGGGCGAAGGCCTCGTAGTACATCGCATCTGGAATGAGCGCCGATTTGGGATAGCGGACGCCGACGTCGTGAAATAATCGAGCCGCGTTCTCATAGTCACCGTTCGTCAGCGCTTGACGTCCGGCGCGATAGAGCGAGTCCGCGGGATCCGCAACGACTGGCCGCTGAACAGAAAGTCTTCCCGCTTCCGCGGGAATGACCGTCGACGAAATCATCGACAGTACTGGTTCGGGCGATGCGTGAGCCTTGGGGAATGGAATCGTGACCATTATCGCAGATGCGATGGCAACGCTGGAAAGTTGGAATTTCATATCGATCAGTCCGGTTAGAGTGTCGTAGAAGCGCCGGCCGGCACAGCGGTCCGGAGTCGGGTAATCACAGCGCTATGATTCATTGATCCATCGAGACTTTCTCGATCGATCGAAGTGTTTGCGGGAGATAATTGAGTCATCTGCACGAGGATCAATTCCAGATCCTGAAGCAGCTTGTTACGCATGGGATCTGTCGCAGCGGGAGAGTCGAGCAGCAGTCTGGTCTGCGACAGAAGCGAGCGAGCCCAGGCTGCCAGCTGGGCATCGTTGGCCGCGTCGTGCTGGGCGGATTGGTACGAGGTCAGAAGTGCTTCAACGGCGGTGAAGTGACGAACCGTTGCGAGCGAGTAAGCGGTCGAGCGCGCGGCGGCGCTCGGCGGGGCACCAACGTTGCTGCTCGCGAAGGCGCCGCTAGCCGGTGGACGTAACACGGGTGTTACTGGTTCGACCGGAGCGTGCGTAATGGGTGACGCACCCTCGCGATCGCCCACGATGTTGCCGGAAGACGTTGTGGACGCGACACGTGGAATCGATGTGTGACTCGCGCCAGTCGCCAGGGTGGCGTTGGTCGATCGTGCAATACCGCGCGAATGCAGTTCGAAACCGATTCCAATACCCGCCGCGAGCAGGACCACTGCCGCAGCGATCAGCGAAATAGATGGCCACGCTCTGACTGGCTTCCGGGAACCGTGCCGCTGAATTTCGTGCCACATCTCTTCACGAGGAACGAAACCAGTCGCACGGTTATAATCGCCGCCAAAGCGATTGATCAACATGTCGAGTTCCGTCTCGCTCAACGAGCCCGTGACGGGCTCCGGAGAGTTGTTCTCCTCATGCCTGATGTCGTCATTCACTGTTCAACCCTCCTGAAGTGCTTGAGCGATTCGCGCAGCTTTGCACGAGCGCGAAACAATTGCCCTTTCGATGTCGTCTCGGCGACGCCAAGTGTTCGAGCTATTTCCTGATGCGAATAACCCTCGATCTCGTACATCACGAACACCGTTCGATAGCCGTGCGGAAGTGCATCAATTGCGGCGTGAAGTCTTTCGCGAAGATCCACATCCGCATTGTTATCAACTCGGCCGAGATTCGCGGCTGATTCGAGTGGTACGTGGCGCTTATCGGATTTGGCCTGCTTGCGAAGAGCCCCGAGCGCCATTGAAACGGCGATGCTGTGCAGCCAGGTGCCCAACGATGATTCATGTCGAAACTCTCCAAGCCTGTCGAAGGCGCGAATAAAAGTTTCCTGCGTTATATCGCGGGCTGTATCCTCGTCGCCAGCAAACCGAAACGCGATCCGATAAATGGCATCAACGTGCTTGTCGTAGAGATCTCGTTGAGCTGAAGAGTCTCTCGCCGCTGCGCGGGAAATGAGATCTCGCTCTGATCTCTCGGAGGTGATGTCAGTTACGGGTGCCGTCATGGTCTTTTCTTGGACGGCGGAAGTGGGTCAGAGGTTGTGTGAGCCGACGGAGTAGGCAGGCGCGAGAGGCGGCAACTCGAATCGAGTGCCGCCTCCGCATTGTGATGCACTTGTCGCGAATGGACCAAGGCGAGCAGTCTTAGCGAGGAATCGGGAATCGTGATCGAATGCACGCGAGTACGCTTATTGACTTCGAACGCACGTTCGGCTCCCAAGGGGCCAATGCCTTTCGGCGTACTAACGGCCAGTCAATGGCCGCCGCTTAGTGCATTTCCGGCGCGGGCCCCTTTCTAATCCCCGGCGCGCGGAGCAACAGAATTGCGGGTGAGACCACTACAAATGTCAGCATGATCATGATCCACGCATCGTTGTAGCTCAACATCGCGGCCTGGCGCGTGACTTCACCATCGAGCATCGCGTACCAGGTCTGCACGGCAGTGACCGCCGGCATACCCTGGCCGATCAACCCGCTGATTACGCCATGTTGCCGGGCGATCAGCAAGGGGTTTGTGGAGTACAGATTCGACACAAGGTCCGCGCGGTGAAGCGCGGTGTGGGTGGTCACGTATGTACTCAAAATCGCGATTCCAAAGGACCCGCCCAGCTGGCGCGACAGGTTGATCAGCCCCGAGGCCTGCTGCGCTTCGCTCGGCTCCAGCACTCCGTACGCGACGTTGTTGATCGGCGTGAACAGGAATCCGAGTGCGAGACCGCGGTAGATGAGCGCGTATCTCACATCCGCCTCACCGGCTTGTGGAGTCAGATGACCCAGCTTCCACATGCTGATCGTGAAGATCGCGATGCCGATCACGATCAGTATCCTGCCATCCACCATCGGCTTGGCGCCATTCAACAGCTTGCCGCACACGATCGCGGCGATGGCAGTCGCAATACCACCGGGAAGTAGTGCGAGACCGGTATCGAGTGGCGTCAGCCCGAGTATGGTCTGCGTGAACAACGGAAAGATGAACGTCCCGCCGTACAGGCCGAAGCCCAGCGCGATGAACAGGAAGATCGACGCTGAAAGCTGTTTGTTCTTGAGGACGCGAAAATCAACGACTGGATGCTTGTTGCGTGACGATAGCTCCCACCAGAGCATGGTCACGATGCACACGCCGGACAGAATGGAAAGCCGCAGAATGAGATTATCGTCAAACCAATCGTTCCGGTTCCCTTCCTCGAGCACGTACTGCAGCGATCCCACGCCGACCATGAGCAGGATGATCCCGAAGAAATCGATTCCGCCCTCCCTGCCCTTCGAGCCCGGCGGGTCATGCAGAAATGTCGTTATAAGGAAGGCGGAGGTGATTCCGATCGGGATATTGATGAAAAAGCACCAATTCCAGCTGTAGTTATCGGTGATCCATCCGCCGAGTGTCGGGCCCAAGGTCGGCGCGACAATAATTCCGAGAATAAAGATCGCCTGAACCAGTCCCTGTTGATCGCGCGGGAAGATCTGGCGGATAGTAGCCTGCGCGGTGGACAGGAGCGCAGCACCGCCTGCGCCCTGAACAATTCGCCAGAAGACGATCTCCGAGAGGCTCGTCGATGTCCCGCACAGGAACGAGGCGACGACAAAGATGATGATCGAGGCCGTCAGATAATTGCGTCGCCCGAAGGTCTCGGTCAGAAACGCCGTCAGTGGCAATACGACGACGTTCGAGAGGATGTAGCCCGTGAGGACCCAGCCGATTTCCTGGAGCGTGGCTCCCAGGTTTCCGGCCATTTGCGGGAGCGCGACGTTTACGATCGTCGTGTCCAGGACTTCCATTACCGCGGCCGTAATGAGGCCAAACAGGATTATCCAGCGGTACGGATTTAGAGCTTCTGACTCGGGAGTGTCCGAGGGTGTATCTATTGCGGTCGCCATTGATCCAATGAAGAAAAACGGCGACCGCTATTTGGTCTAGTGGGCGGCGCCAGATCCTTCCGATTGAGCCGGCAGATTCTGGATAAAGAACCCCATCATCCGGTCAGTATTGAGCGCCGAGTGACCCTGATCCGGGCCCACCTGGACCTCGAAGTTCTTTCCGGCCTTCTGGAGCGCCTGGATCATCTGCATTGCGTTGGAATTGTGGACGTTGTTATCGGCCGTTCCGTAGTAGATCATCAGCCGGCCCTTGAGGTCGCCTGCGTATGTCATGGCACTCCCAGCGTCGTATCCAGCTTCGTTTTCCTTCGGAATCCACATGTATCGCTCGGTGTAGATCGTGTCGTAGTTCCGCCAGTCTGTCGGCGGCGACATACTGGATGCTGCGGCGAAGAGTTTTGGATAACGGAGGAGTGACATCAGTGACGCGTAGCCACCGTACGAGGTTCCGAAGATGCCGACGCGAGTGCTATCGACGTACGGGCGCGAGTCGAGAGCGCGCACACCAGCTGCCTGATCGTCGATTTCAGTGATGCCGAGTTTTTCGTAGATCGCATCGAGGAAGCGCTTGCCACGACCATCGGCGCTTCGCGAGTCCAGGGTCGCGACGAGGAAACCGAGTTCCGTCAATCGGCTTGGGAGCGAGAATGTCTCGCGCGCACCATTCGTGTTCGGGCCACCGTACACGCTCACAAGGAGCGGGTAGCGTTTGTGTGGATCGAAGTTGGACGGGAAATTCAGCATGCCGTACAGAACCGTCGTGTCGTCAGCGGCCTTGTAACTGAACAGTTCCACACGTTTGAGACCCAACTGATCGAATTTCGTCAAGTTGCTGGTCGCAATATTCGCCACCAGCTTCCCGTCTGCCGTCATCAGTGATGCGGTGGGTGCCTTATCATGCGTCTGGGCGATATCGACGAAGTGTTTACCGTCGGGGGCAAAACTCACGGTGTGGCTGAAGCCGGGATCGGTAAGCCGACGGTCGTTGCGACCGGCGAGGCTCACGCGATGCAGTTGCAGCTTCATCGGGTTGTCGCCGTCGTGTGCCATGTAATAGATGGCACCGCCCTTCTCGTCCACATGATCGATTTCCTGAGCGTCGAACCGGTTTGCCGTGAGTGTCGCGAGAAGCTTCCCGCTCATGTCGTACAGATAGTAATTCCTGAATCCATTACGCTCGGATTCCCAGATGAAACGCTTTCCGTCGGCGAGATAGCGCATCTCGGGAATGTTGGCAACCCAACTCGCGGGCCATTCGTCGCGTACTACGACCCTGCACTTGCCACTGGATGGATCGCACGCGGTGAACTCCAGAATATTCTGCTTCCGATTTGTGCGATTGAAGGTGAGCTCTCGACCATCCGGACTCCAACTGACGTGGTACACGTACTGTCCCACTACCGTATTGTCGAATGGTTTGCCATCACGGACGTCGATGCGCGTCGTTGTTTTTTTCGCGACGTCGTATACGAAGATGTCAACGACAGGATTCGGAACGCCTGGCTGCGGGAAGGCCTCGACATCGAGTGTCGTATGCAGCTTTGTCTGGTTGAGAGCTATGTAATAGTCGGGGACCTTGCTTTCGTCGAATCGATAATACGCGAGCCTGGATCCGTCTGGTGACCACCACATTGCCGTGCGTTGCTCGAGCTCCTCGCCATAAACCCAGCTCGCTGTTCCGTTCTTGATGCGATCGGTAACGCTGCCGTCGGTTGTGAGCTGAACCTCGTTACCGCCGTTGGCGTCGCTCAGCCACACGTTCCGATCGCGGTAGGTAGCCTTGAGCTTACCGTCCGGAGAGACCGCGGTCTCAAACTGACGACCTCGCCCCGGTCCGCCGGCGAACCGGGCTCGGCGCGCGGCCATTTCAGCCTGCTCGTCCACGTTGCCGGTTACCGTACTCGTTTGATGCGCTACGTCGTAATGGTAGTGCTTGCCGGCGAACTCGTAGTTGAAGGCCGCGCCTCCATCCACCCATACCGGATCGATAGCCGCGCTCGTAACCGATCCGGATATCTCGCTGGCCAACTGGCGGTATCGCGCATACTCCGGCATCTCCTTAAGCTGATCCTGGCTTCTAGCGGCCGAAGGGATCGCCGTGATGGCAGCGGCGGCGGCGAACAAACCGAGAATGGAAAAGCGGTGAAAATTGGTGGATTTGGACATTCGGCGAGTCTTCAGATTGTTGGGGACAACAGCCCCTACGGAGTTGCAGGCTGCTTCATTTACGCAGCGCCTACCCGTTCCGCTCGATTAGAGGCAAATTAGGCGGCAGTCGCCGGTGGTCACGCTATACATCTATGAGGTACGCCATGGTTAGTCGGTCGCTCGTTTTTTTGTTGCTCCTTCCCCTGGCTGTGGCTCCGGTCGCAGCCAGCGCGCAGTCCGGGACCGCACGGGGCAGCATGGAGACCTCCACAATATCAACAGCTCCGCCGGGGCGCGATCCTGATCAGCCGATCGATGTGGAGTACACCAAGAAGATTCACGAGTATACGACGGAGTCGTTTTTTCTCTCGCCGCTCGTGGACTATCTGCCTGCATCAAAGACTGTTCCGACACCAAAGGCGGTGCTCGGTGACATAGCTGGAGCACGCAACAATCTTCCATACTCCAAGGAAGTGTACGCGTACATGCGCATGCTCGCCAAAGCGAGTCCTCGCGTGAGGGTGTACAGCATCGGCAAGACTGAAGAAGGGCGCGAGATGATCGCCGTTGCGGTTGCTTCGGAAGCACTGCTGTCCAAGCTGGACGAGAACAAGGCGAAGCTGAGCAAACTGGCCGACCCGCGTACCATCAACATGGACGATGCCGAGGCCGCGAAGATAATCGACAATGTTGCGCCGGTTTACTACATCACCGGCACGATTCACTCTACCGAGGCAGGTGCACCCACGGCGCTTATGGAGATGGCATATCGCTTGGCCGTCGATGAGAGCCCGTATATCCAGAACATCAGGAACAACGTGATAACCCTCATCACGCCCATCGTCGAGGTGGACGGGCGTGACCGGATGGTGGATGTGTACAACTGGCACATGGCGCATCCCAATGAGACAGCTCCGAACGTACTCTACTGGGGCCACTACGTCGCGCACGACAACAATCGTGATGCGATGGCACTGACGCTTGATCTCTCGCGCAACGTGCTGGACACGTATATCGGCTGGCGCGCCATGGTACTTCACGATCTGCATGAGTCGGTCGCGTACCTGTATGACAACACCATTGGTGACGGCCCTTACAATGCATGGCTGGATCCGCTGCTTACGAACGAGTGGCAGATGTTCGGCTGGAACAACGTTCAGGAAATGACACGCATGGGAATGCCGGGTGTGTTTGCACACGGTGAGTTCGATACGTGGTCGCCTGGTTATCTGATGTTCATGGCTGCGACGCATAATGGAATCAGCCGGCTTTACGAAACGTTCGGGAATGGCGGTACTGCCGAGACGATGGAGCGGACACTACCTCCAAGTGAGACGGCGCGCACATGGTACAAGCAGAATCCCCCGCTGCCGCGTGTAATGTGGTCGCTGCGCGACAACAATAACTACGAAGAGACGGGATTGCTGGTATCGCTGAGCTACTTCGCGAATAATCGGCACCAGTTCCTCGAGAACTTCTATCAGAAGAGCAAGCGATCGATTCTCAAGGCGCACACCGAAGGACCGGCGGCGTATGTCTTTTCCGCTGCTGATCCGCGAGTTGGCACTCAGGCGACTCTGCTGCACGTATTGCAGTTACAGCACGTCGAGATTTCACGCGCGACAGCTCCGTTCAGCGTAACGATCCCCTCGCGCAAGAGCAGGCCGAAGCGTGGCGCTGCGGCTGACACGGGAAGCGCCCCGGCAAAGTCGGAAACACGGAGCTTCCCGGCTGGCAGCTACATCGTGCGCATGGATCAGCCGTACTCACGAATCGCCGACGCCTTGCTGGACTACCAATACTGGAGTCCAAACGACCCGCAGAAGACACCGTACGACGACACTGGATGGACGTTTCCGGAAAACTTTGACGTGCAGTCGGTGCGTGTAGTCGATCCAGCGGTATTAAGTGTTCCGATGGAGCCCGTGACCGGCGAGATCAAAGCGCCCGGCGGCGTCACCGGTTCGGGAACCGTATTCGTGATCAACAACAATGGCGACAACGCATTGACGACGCTGCGGTATCGACTCAAGGTGGCGGACTTCCAGGCGGCCGAAGATCCATTCGAGGCGGCAGGCAAGTCATTCGCGCGCGGGTCATACGTTATTCGGAACGTGAGCCAGGGAGATCTGAACAGCGCTACGAAGGAATTGGGCGTCACGGCTTACGCTGTAGCGTCCGCGCCGTCCGTCAAAATGCATCCAGCTCGCGCGGCTCGGGTGGCTATCCTGCACACATGGACGAGTACGCAGACTGAGGGTTGGTGGCGCCAGGCGTTTGATGTTGCACATATCCCGTACAGTTATATCAGCGTTCAGGATGTCGCCAAGGATCCAAACCTGAACGCCAAGTACGACGTGATACTTTTCCCACCCTCAGGTAACACGCAATCCATCGTTCAGGGGATGCCGATGTGGCGCAATCCGATGCCGTGGAAGAAGACCGCACTTACCCCAAACCTCGGCGTGTGGGGTCAGACTGACGACATACGTCCGGGGCTCGGACTTGATGGCGTGCAGAACCTCCAGAATTTTGTTTCGAAAGGCGGAGTGCTCGTCGGTGTTTCGAGCACGGCCGACTTCGCCATTTCGTATGGACTTGCGGACGGCGTGTCGAAGAACAGCACAGGGAGAGGAAAGATTGTCGGAAGTCTCCTCCGGACGCGTATCGTTGATGACGCGAGCCCGCTTGTCTATGGCGTCTCCGACAGTCTCGCAGTGTACAGCGAGGACGGCGAGAGCTTCAGTGTCAGCAACACTCGTGGTGGCCGAGGCGGCGGCCGGTTTGGTGGCGGTGAAGCGACACGCGCGACAGGTCGTGGATCTGTGGACGACCCGGATGTCGTTCAGGGGCGGCCGAAGCTCGCGGAGCGGAACATGGCGCCCGTGCAACCAACTGTAGAGCCTTGGCAGGCAACGCCGGTGACGGATGAGCAATTGCGCAATCCACTGTCAATCATTCCACCGGATCAACGGCCGCGTGTGGCGCTTCGGTTTACTGATCAACAACACCTGCTTGTATCGGGATTGCTGGACGGAGGCGGAGACGTTGCACAGAAACCCGTTGTTGTGGATGTACCGGTGCAGAAGGGTCACGTTGTGTTGTTCGCCAACAACCCGATCTATCGCGGCGAGACGCTGGGAGCATACCAGCTCGTGTTCAACGCGATACTGAATTTCGATAATCTGAACGCGGGTCGCAGGCTGGACGACAAGTAGGCTCCCAACGCATCTTGCGGGCGGGCGGGGGCCGAATCGCCGGCGACAGGGTCAGACGCCTTTCGCCGGCGACTCTTTTTGATACCTGGCCGGGAGTCGGATCGGTAAACCGGGCTTTTTGACCGCAACATGCGGCAAAAACCTTCTGGGCCGATTTTTGCCATTGGCGTGTGAGGAGCTCGATCAGCTCATTACCCGTACAAACCGTCCAATGCCAATACAACTCACTGTGGCCAGGTTCACGAACTTCGTGCAAGGATTTTCACGTCGGAGCGCAATCGCCATCGCCGCCATCGCCGCCATCGGCTGCGGCGGTGGCAGTGACGTTACTGGCCCGCCGCCAGGAGTGACGGCGGTTGCAAGCGTCGCAGTTACATCGCCGTCCACCAATCTGCTCATCGGCGTGACTGACAGCGTCGCGTTAGGAACAGCAACTGCTGTGGCCACTCCGATGGACGCAAACGGTAGCTCGCTCACCGGACGAACCGTTACGTGGTCGTCCAATTCCACCAGTGTTGCCACCGTGAGCTCGGCTGGCGTCATCACAGCTGTCGGAGCGGGTACCACTAACATTGTGGCGACGAGCGAGGGGAAATCAGGACAGGTGACGATCACCGTTAGCCGCCCCGCTACAGCGACGGTGACTGTTAGCGCTGCGCCTGCGAATCTACTCGTCGGGGTGCAGGACAGCGTCAACCTTGGAACCGCTACGCTGACCGCCACGGCAAAGGACGCCGGTGGACATACGTTGAGTGGCCGAACGGTAGCATGGACCTCGGGGACGGCGTCTGTGGCAACAGTCAGTTCCACCGGGATGGTGAAAGGAGTTGCTGCTGGAGCTTCGACGATTACGGCGACCGTCGAAGGTCAGGCTGGCACGGCCGCTGTCACCGTTGTCCGGCCTCCCGTGACGCAGCTTACGGTTGTTCCGCAGAGCAGCTCAATCAAGGTTGGGGCCACGGAAACTCTAGCGGTCACACTGCTCGACGCCCAGGCGCATACACTGACTGGCCGGCTGATCTCGGCCGTCAATAACTCGCCATCGATCATAACCGTATCTGGGGGCCAAGTCACCGGCGTTTCTGCCGGAACCGGGACGATAAACTTCGCGAGCGAGGGAGTTACGACGATCGCAACCATCGCGGTGACGCCATAACGGGTCAATTTGGCTCGTTATGGTCGGCCTGCGCCGGGAATATCAGAGATTCGCAGTTGATTCACCGGCGCGGCACGGTCTCTGCTTAAGTCATTCGTGTCGCCACACACCGACGGTTATGCATAGAGCAAAATCGAGAATGGAAGCTTGATTAGCGCGATGCCCGCGGTGCAATAACACTTCAGCTCGGAGAAGCACATCATGAAGCAACTTTGGAATGGCATACGACTGACCGCAATCGCGGCAGCCACGATGGGTGTCGCCGCAGGTACTGCGGGCGCGCAGGTGGCATTCTCGGGAAATACGTTCGGCTGCTTCTACACCGCAGCCACGACACCCGCCAATTGCACCGGATTGAACTCAACGGTAGGCAGCCTCTCCTACACCGGTTCCACATTCAATGTCAGCAGCAATCCGGCTGACGGACTGGTCTCTGTGGGCGGCGCACCAGGAACGCCAAACGTGAACAACCTGGGTTCCTTCACACTGAATGATGGCACCTACGATTACACCGGTAAGCAGTTCGCATTGTTTGTGAACTTCACAAACCCCGCCGGAGTAGCTGGCAATAACGCTTACGGCGCGGTTGTGACGGGCAACCTGGCGAACGCCACCACGGGGAACGTCTTCATTGACTTCGTCAACACGCCGCACAACTTCACGTTCAGCGACGGAACAAATCTCTCGTTTGGAGTTGACGATCTATCACTTGATGACCATGCAACTGGAATGGCAACCGTCGCTGTAACAGGCCACGGATATACAACGCCGTCCACTGTACCCGAACCCAGCTCGATGGCTCTCATGGCAACTGGCTTCATCGGACTCGTTCCTCTCGTCCGGCGTCGTAGAACCAGCTGAGATCGCTTCTGAGTGCAGATTTGAACTGAAGGAAGCGACAGTACCGTGGAAGGCCAGCAATTCACTTGCTGGCCTTCTTCGCACGTGTCCACCTTATCCTCCAGCTGACAGAACCAGAATTTGTTGCGTGAATCTGAACCGCACGCACAGCAGCCTCGCGTGAAGACGTAACGGGCCATGTTCGATCATCTTCAGCTGAGCCGAAACTCCAGCCGACCGGCTCGGTAACGTATATCGTGTAATTCTCGTTTGCCACGATATAGCTTGTCCCGCTCAATACTCCATTGCTCCATCGCACGTCGCTCAAATTCGGGCCGCCGCAGCTTACGTGACGAGATGTCGACAAGAACTGTGGATGGGACTGGCGCGCGTGAATACAGAATACCTGAATGCCGAACGTCGAATCGATCGGCCCCGGTGCAAATGTGCGCGAAAACGGCCCTTGGAATGCGTGGGACCAGAACTCGAACGCAACATACTGGCTGTCCGGCGGGAGGCCCAATTCGGCGAGCGGTATTTTCGCATCGGCGCCCGGGATGCGGGCGAGAACGGTCCAACGCCCGAACGACCTGTTCATGTCCAGGAGATAAAGGGAGGCGGCTGGTCGCTGCCCCGCATCAAACGGGCGCGGCCCGGCGCCGCTAAGCTCCACAGCTGTCCTCGGCAACTCCGCCGATCGCGACGGGTCGACGTCGTACAGCTGCTGCGGCAACGTAAAGGGGATCGGCGCCGCCTTGCGTGCGATCTCGACACGCGCGCTCGCGTAGGTTTGCGCTCGATCCGTAAGCATCAGTATCGATCCTGTCAGCGACGTGAGCGATGTTGCTCGATACGCGTCCGCACGAGCCAGCTGGATGTGATCGGGGTCGTTCCGCCAGACGACGTTATTGAACGAGTTGTACTGCGCGAAACCGCCGTATCCAAAGCCGTCGTCACCGACGCGCGTCGCGTCGATTATGCCGATCAACTCCGGACGCACGCCCCAGGAAGCAAGCAGATAGGAATCCGGGCCGATTTCGCCTCTTATCGCTCGCACGAAATCCCTGTACGCTTGCACGATATTCAGTCCCTTGCTATCGAAAAAAGCTGCATGACTGTTGTAGCCCTCATAGCGCAGATGCCTTAGCGCGTCGACTTTAAAATAGCGCCAGCCGTCTTGCTTAAGACCCTTGTACACCGGACGTACAAGCGTGTCAAGCGTCGCTGCGTTGGAACCGTCCATTACGAACCCAATCCAGTTGCCATACGACGGTGCGCCCGACGAGTCCCGCACGAAATACTGCGGATGCTCTCGCGCCCACGCTGGATCGTGGAATGTCACGTTCGTCCAGAGGCCCGGCGTCAGCCCGCGCGAAGAGATGTACTTGCTGAGTCTATCGAGACCAGCCGGAAATTTCGCGTTGGCATGTAACCAGTGATCCGGCACACCGATCGGAGCCTGTTGAAATCCATCGTCTATCTGTAATACGCGATAGCCATAGGGCGCCAGCGAATCCGAAAGAATATCCGCCATCCGTTCGACGTCATCCTGGGTAATGCTATCCCGGTATGCGTACCAGGAACTCCAGCCCGCAACAGACTCCCGTTTCACGCGATACGTCCACGGCCGGAACTCGGAGAGACCGCGATGACGACTGTAGTAGCGGGGTCGGAAACGCAGCTCGATCTCCGAACCGGTTGCAACTAGGTTGAACGTGTTGCTGTCCGACGTTTCCCTCAGCGGTGTCACCGTGGTCTGGGCAGGGAAATCGATTGAGACAACCCAATCCTGCGCTCGATCGTATACCGCGCGGTTGAGCAGGCTGTGACTTAAACCAACGCTGTTGCGGACGATCTGCATCGCGTCAACTCGACGGTCCACTTCCCCAGGGAAAGCTTGATCGCTTGCATGTATTACTGCCGACAGCGTCAGGCGCGAACCGTCCAATGCTGTCCATTTTACGACTTGACTGACCGCGCCATCAATAGTGTCTGCGCGAACTCGTAAGTCCGCCGCTGCTCCAGAGTGCGAGACCTTACCGTCGAGAATCAACTTGCCGTCATAGATGAGTGACACATGTCCACCGCTTGCATCCAACACCGCGGGGGCATTGGGCGGCTCAGCAACACTGCTCTGGCCGTGGAGCGGCGGCGCCGCAATAGCAGCGATGAACAGCGCGGTCAGACCTCTGAAAACTGATTCACGGACGGATCTGGACTTCGCATGCCAGATTATGGGCAATTGTTTCATACCAAGTTGACGTATTTCAGAAAGCACGCAATGCGGTGACGACGGTCCAGCGATAATTGCGCGACGGCACCACAAAATGCAAGCACCGGGTCAATCCACAAATTCGCGCCCCTTGCGCGCCAGGATGAGGGTAAGAAAAGGGCCACCGCAATGCGATGGCCCAGTTGATTTTCCTACCAGCGCCTCAGCGTTCGAGAACGAGAAGAGTGAAGCTGCCAGGCACAACTGGCGGACGTCGTCGCTGCCCAGCCACCGCAACCGGAGCGGGGCCAAATTTCGCCGAGACTGTGTAGAGGCGATGCGTCTGCGGATCCAGCGCCATGGTACGCGCCCCCGGCATTGTCGTGATGTTGTCCACAACTGTGAATTTGCGCGGGGAGTCTTCGTGCACAACGGTAATATTTCCGTCGCCGGTAGACGCAAACGCGTACTGTGTCGAGGCGTCGAACCGGTCGGCATCAACACCGGTGCCGATCGGCGCAGTGGTTACGAGCTTGCCCGCGACCGCGTCTGACACTCCCATCACCTTGCTGTGGCAGCCGCTAAATAGCAGACTGTGCGCCACATCAATCGCAAGGCCGCTCGGCGATGTGCATGGCGCAATCGACCAGTGTCGCGTCACACGGTTGGTCCTGGAATCAATCTCGGCGACGAGACTCTTGTCCTCAATGTTGACGTATACCCTGCCCTTGCCATTCGTAACGCCGAATTCCGGTTTACCCGGGAGCGTGATGTTAGTTATGCGCTTACCGGTTTTTGCATCGATCACGGAGGCGGAGCCTGCATCTCCGTTGAACGTGAAGACGTGCCCCGAACCGGGATCATACAGAATCCCATCACAGTCAACCGCGGCGGTCGTCTTACGCAACACCTTGAGAGTCTTGAGATCGAACATGACCACAGTACTGTCCCCGCCGGACGTTACGAAACCGTGACCGGTCGAATATGCGAACGCAACACCGTGTGCTCGATTGAGCCCCGTGATTTCGCCGAGTACATGACCGTTGGTAGGATCGACGACAGTCACGCGATTTTCGCGTGCGATGAAAAGTCGGTGACCGACAGTGTCTATCGCGAGATAGTCCCATGATCCGTCACCCCCAATTGTGAAGCGATTAGCGACGTGATAGTGTGAGCTCTGTGCGCCAGCGACAGTCGCCACAGCAAGCGCAGCAACCGCAACAGCGGCGGTGTGAATAAATCGCATACGGCAGAAATCCCATGGTGAAATGCGTTCGAGTGGGGCACCAGCCGTGGTACCGCCGCCCCAAGTAATGTACAGATGCCACGACGGGTTGCGACAAAAGGACCAATGATTCAGCCGGGTTCGGATTCCGACACAATCCGTCGGGCGGCTGACGACCAAATCTGTAAGGTGCGTGACAGGTTTTAACCTCGGCGCCAGCGACCGCCTCTGGCGCGCGCGCTGGTTGCAGGGCTAATTCAAGCTCATGGCGCTCGCCGTATACATCGCATCGCAGCTTTTGCGAATGTCCCGCTCTCGTACCCTGGACTATCAGTGAACTCACGACGCAAATTTCTCATTCAGGCACCGCTTGGCCTGATCGGCGCACTGGCCGCGTGCCGAGTAGAGGAAAATCCGAACATGTCGCAAACCGGGGCGGGAGCTTCGACAACGCCCGGTGCACCACCTGCATTCAACACCGCACCGCCTGTCGGCCCGGAGGTAACCACCGGGACATTCGCGGAAGCAGAGAAGCTCGTCCAGGTCCAGTTGACTGAAGCCCAACGCCAGATGGCGTCGACCAGCTGGCGCACTTCAATGGCTCCTCTGCTCGAGCGGCGGACCGGCCCAAGAAAGCTTGCGCTCGAACCAACGCTGGCGCCTGCTACGACCTGGAATCCGGACATTGGCGGCCAACCGATGGGTCCGGCTCACGACCGGTTCGTTCGCACGAAAGGAGATAATGCACCGCTACCGAGTAGCGACGCCGACATTGCCTTTGCGCCAGTAACGCTACTCTCAAGGTGGATTGAGAGTCGCGCGCTGAGCTCACAGCGACTGACGCAGATCTATCTCGATCGTCTGGCGCGGTTCAATCCCAAGCTCCGTTGTGTAATTACGCTCACGCGCGACACCGCGGTCGCGCAAGCGAAGCAGGCAGACGCGGAGATCGCGGCCGGCAAGTATCGCGGTCCGCTGCACGGAATACCGTATGGCGTGAAGGATCTGCTGGACACCGCCGGCATTCCAACGACGTACGGTGCGGAGCCCTTTCGCGATCGCGTGCCGACGGTCGATTCCGCCGTGGTAAAGCGGCTGCGAGATGCCGGTGGAGTTCTTGTCGCGAAACTCAGTATGGGCGCACTCGCGCTGAACGACATCTGGTTTGGTGGACAGACGATGAACCCGTGGCTGCTTGAAGAGGGTGCCTCCGGGTCAAGCGCCGGTCCTGGCGCCGCAACAGCCGCAGGGCTGGTCGGGTTCTCGGTCGGAAGCGAGACTGGTGGCAGCATAATCAGTCCAACCATGCGCTGCGGAATAACCGGGCTCCGGCCCACGTACGGCCGAGTCGCTCGTACCGGCGCGATGACACTGTGCTGGTCACTCGACAAGCTTGGCCCGATGACTCGCAGCGTGGAAGACGCCATGCTAGTGCTCAACGCGATCACAGGTCCCGACGCAGGTGATGTTGCCAGCGTGCCGAGTCATCTCGACTTTGACGCAGCTGCGTCGGCCAAGGGACTCCGCGTTGGATATGTGGCAGCATGGATGAAGGAGGCACCAGCCACCGATGTGGACCGTGCAACTCTCGACTCGATGGGCAAGCTGGGCATGACTCTCACGCCGATAACCCTTCCCAACTGGCCTTACGACTCTCTCAACCTGATGCTGTTTGCAGAAGCCGCTGCAGCATTCGAGGAGCTCACACTCTCGGGTCGCGCCGACCAACTCAAAGCACAGGTACCCGACGCGTGGCCGAATCAATTTCGTGAAGCACGATTCCTTTCTGCGGTCGATTTCGTTCAGGCCGATCGTCTGCGGCGCAAGGTTGCAGTCGAGATGGCGCGCGTAATGTCACAGGTGGACCTGTTGCTCGTCCCCTCGCTGCGCGACGAGATGCTGGTGATATCGAACAACACGGGCCACCCTTCGCTGACATTGCGCACGGGCTTCGTACACGTATCCGAAGCCCGGAGCGATTGGGCGCCGGATCCTGCGCACCCCCTCCCCAAGTTCTCGCCGCCTCGGCGCGTTCCGCATGGCGTCACTCTGATCGGGAGACTGTTCGACGAAGGAACGATTGCGCGTGCCGGGCTCGCATTGGAACGATCGCTCGGCATCGTGGGAGAGCGGCCGCCGGGATTCGCGTGATTCGCTGTTACGGTGTGCACAAAGGGCCCGACGGCGAGACCGTCGGGCCCTTTGTCTTGCCACGCCAGCGGCTCAGTGCACCGCGTTGATCATGTCGAAGATTGGCAGATACATGGCCACCACCATTCCACCGACGATGACGCCGAGGAAGACGATCATGAGGGGCTCAAGTGCCGCAAGTAATCCGGTGACGGCGGCGTCAACTTCTTCATCATAGAAGTCGGCGATCTTGGACAACATCTCATCCAGTCCGCCCGTCTGCTCACCGACGGAGATCATCGAGATCACCATTGGCGGGAACACCTTGCTCCTGGCGAGTGGCTGTGCAATCGTGTCACCGCCGGCGATGCTGGCGCGGCTTGCCATGATCGCGTCCTGAATCACGCGATTGCCCGCAGTCTTTGCAGTAATCTCGAGACCGTCGAGGATACTCACACCGGAGCTTATCAGCGTACCGAGCGTACGGGTGAAACGCGAAACGGCGCTTTTCCGGAGCACGCCGCCAAGGATCGGGACATTGAGCAGGATTCTGTCGATCCGCAGTTTGCCATCCGGGGTCGTGTAATACTTCATCAACGCCGTCACGGAGCCGGCAATAATTGCTCCGAAGAGCCACCAGTAGCTCTTGAGTAGTTTTGATGCTCCAATGACCACACGTGTGGGCAAAGGCAGCGCGAGGCCGACCGACCCGAACAGGTCCTGGAAGACAGGGATAACGAAGAGAAGCAGTGTCGTAACGGCGATGAAGGCGACCGACATGATGACGCCGGGGTAGATCATCGCGCCCTTCACCTTGCGTATCAAAGCATCGTTCTTTTCCATAAACGTAGCCAGACGCATGAGAATGGTATCGAGAATACCACCAGCTTCGCCAGCAGCAACCATGTTCACGTACAGTTCACTGAACGCCTTGGGGTGCTTCCGGAGGGCGTCAGCAAGAGTATGCCCGCTTTCAACATCGAATACGACCTCGCGCGTAACCGACGCAAGTGACGGGTTGTCGGTTTGTTTGGACAGAATATCGAGTGCCTGCACAAGAGGAAGTCCCGAGTTGATCATGGTCGAGAACTGCCGAGTGAAGATGACGATATCGCGTGTCTTGATGCGCCCGACCCGTTTACGCTTCTTCTTCGCCTCGTCCTCAATCTTGACGAGTGTCAGGCGTTGACGGCGCAGCTGGGCGATTACGTCATCTTTCGATGCCGCTTCGATTGTTGCTGACTTGAGTTCTCCGCCGACGGAACGGGCGGTGTATGCAAATGTGGGCATCGGTTATCTCTTGGCCGCGTACGGCGTTTGTGTCGTACCGCGTGATGGTCCATCCTTCGTCGGCTCACCTTCTGCATTCACGCCTGTCATGCGCATGAATTCCGCCGGGTCGCCGGAAACACGCAGGCACTCTTCAGCCGAGACCTCGCGTGCCATGTACAGGGCGTACAGTGAATCGTTCAATGTTTGCATTCCGTATTTCTTACCGGACTGCATCGTTGAGTAGATCTGGTGAACCTTGTCGTCACGGATGAGCGCGCGGACAGCCTGGTTCATGACGAGGACCTCAGCGGCCATTGCGCGGGTCCTGCCACCGACACGTTGAACGAGTGTCTGGCAAACGATACCCTCGAGCACGAACGCGAGCTGCGCGCGAACCTGAGGCTGTTGGTGGCTCGGAAATACGTCGATGATGCGGTTGATGGCCTCAGCTGCCGAATTGGTGTGAAGCGTTGCGAATGCGAGGTGACCGGTTTCAGCAATCGTGAGCGCAGCCTGAATTGTCTCCAGATCGCGCATCTCACCAATCAGGATGACATCGGGATCTTCGCGCAGCGCATATTTGAGAGCCGTCGCGAACGATTTGGTGTCTGAGCCGACCTCACGCTGGTTGACGATGCAACCCTCGTGACGATGGATGAACTCGATCGGGTCTTCGACGGTGATGATGTGACCACGGCGCTCGCGATTGATTCTGTCGATCATCGCTGCCAAGGTCGTCGATTTCCCGGATCCGGTCGGGCCCGTAACGAGCACAAGCCCTCGCGGCCGCTCCGCCATCTTCGCAACCGCGGCAGGAAGCTTCAAATCCTCGAAGCTGCGCACCGAGAACGGAATCTGGCGGAACACGATCGACACCGAACCACGTTGCTTGAATACGTTGCCACGGAAGCGCGCGAGACTCGCGAGCCCGAACGAAAAGTCGAGTTCGTTTTCTATTTCGAAGCGCTTTTTCTGCTGGTCGGTAAGAACCGAATACGCCAGCTGAAGCGTTTCCTTTGGAGTCAACGCAGCGGGGTAGTGCGAATCGGTGATATCGCCGTTGATGCGCAGCTTGGGTCGCGTATTGCAGACGACGTGCAGGTCCGATGCACCACGTTCGATCATCTCTTCGAGCAGACTTCGCAAGCTCAATTCCTGGGGGCGCGTTGCCGCTGCCGGAGTCGGCGCGTGCGCCGCGTCTCCGGCGGTCCCTGGGTGCGCCGCTGCGCGCGCAATCGAAGGCGCTTGTGGGGGCGCAGACGGTGCGGCGATGTTCGATGTCGAAGCAGGTGCGGTCATTTGATCTTGCGTTTGAGTGCGTTGCCAGGAGAGCCGGCCATCGGCATCCGGTGGGATGTTGATGACATTGACTGCGTCACGCCGCGGTCTCGCGGATCACTTGTTCAAGTGTCGTAATCCCCTTCAGGACCTTGAGCCACCCGTCCATGCGAAGCGTCAACATCCCTTCCGTAATGGCGGCCTCGCGGAGTTGGTCGGCGTCGCCGTTCTTCATGATGATCTTGCGGAGCCCCTGAGTCACAAACATGACTTCGTACAGACCCTGACGACCCTTGAGGCCGGTTCCTGCGCAGGCCTCGCAGCCCTTTCCTTTAAAGAACGGGAGTTCGCCGATGGTAGTGTCCAGCGACAGGCCCTTCAGGTGCGGTGCTGCATCGGAAGTGGCGCGGGACCGCGCATCATCAAGCGACTCCGTTGTAAAGCGCAAATCACGTAGCGTCGTCGTCGCCTTCACTTTGGCGCCGCTAAGTTCGAGGTCGTCCGGGACGTAGCGCGTAGCGCAATGCGGACAGATTCGACGAACCAGACGCTGTGCGAGGACCAGGTTGAGCGCGCTCGCAACGTTGAACGGCTCCAGGCCCATGTCCAGCAGACGGGTAACTGTTTCCGGCGCGGAATTGGTGTGCAAGGTGCTCATCACAAGGTGACCTGTCAGGGCCGCCTTGATCGCGATGCTACCGGTCTCCAGATCACGCACCTCACCCACCATGATGATGTTCGGATCCTGACGGAGGAATGCCTTGAGTGCCGCGGCGAAACTCATTCCAACTTCGGTGCGTACCTGCACCTGATTGATTCCGTAGAGGTTGTACTCAACGGGATCTTCGGCCGTCATGATGTTCACGTCGACCGTGTTCACCTTTGACAACGCCGAGTAGAGAGTCGTTGTCTTTCCAGATCCGGTCGGGCCGGTAACGAGAACCATCCCATAGGGATTCTGAACAGCCTCCATCAACTCGCGCTCGGCGCGTGGCTCGATACCGAAGGTCTCGAGGTCGAGCGTCAGGTTGCCCTTGTCGAGAATACGCAGCACTACCTTTTCACCGAACAGTGTCGGCAGGGTCGAGACACGGAAATCGATGACCTTTTGACCGATCTTGAGCTTGATGCGACCGTCCTGTGGCACGCGACGTTCTGCGATGTTCAGACCAGCCATGATCTTGAAACGCGAGATGAGCGCCGGACGCATTTTGAACGGCGGCTTCATGACTTCGCGCAGGACGCCGTCAACGCGATATCGGACGCGCAATTCCTTCTCGAAGCACTCGAAGTGAACGTCGGATGCGCCCTTGTGAAGGGCATCCGTCAGAATTGCGTTGATGAGCTTGACGACCGGGGCTTCGTTGACTGCGACTGTGAGCGCCGCAGCTGTCATTTCTTCCTGCTCTTCCTCCACCATCTCGACGTCTTCGTCGGCGCCAAAGTCGATGTCGTTGAGGAGGTTTTCCATCCCCGTGTCTGGAACTGCGCCTTCGGGATACACACGCTCGATCATCGTCCGGAGCGTGTATTCGCCAGCTATGACGGGATAGATGTCCGATCGCGTGCGGAACTTGAGATCGTCTATGACACGGATGTTAGTGGGATCCGCCATCGCAACGTACAGCACTCGACCCTCCCGCTTGAGCGGGAGTACAAGATGGTTGACCGCAATTTCCGCAGGAACGAGCCGCACGAGAGCTGGATCGATATCAGACTTGGTGAGATCGACAGCCGGAATCTTGTACTGGCGTGCAAGCAGGCGGGTAAGCGCCAACTCCTCTATCATCCCGAGCTTGACAAGGATGTAACCGAGGCGGCCGCCATTTGCGCGCTGCTCCTGAAGCGCCTGCGCGAGCTGTTCGCGGCTGATCAGCCCTTCAGAAACGAGCAGGTCACCGATGCGCTCTCCGCTCTGCGCGACGGGCGCGACTGTCGTAGTCATCGATCACGCCTCGGCGACATGGCGCGAGGGTCGATCACAGTGTTCCGCGGACGTGGAACGCGGGAGAATGTCACTCTAGGCGCCAGTTTTCTCAAGGTACTTGCTGAAAGGAACGGAACACGTCGCAACTCGTCGACAGAGCCGAACGGGCCGAAGGAATCTCGATCGGCANNGGTAAGAAATGGAACCCGCCGCAGCTCGCTCAATGATCCGAACGGGCCGAACGAGTCTCGATCTGCAACTATAAGACGACCTATCCCCGCTGGCAGCAACCCGAGTGCATCGATCTCTGCTCCTGTTGCGCGGTCCAGATCGACTACAGCGTTGGAGTCTCGGTTGATCTGACCGGATCTTGAAGCGCCTGTGGTTTTCCGGACAGTCGTTCGACCAACCTTGGGGGACTTAGCGACGGGTTTTGCAGCCCTATCGGCGGGGTCGGTGATGTAGCTGCCATAAGCGGACTTTCCGGGCTCATGGGCGCGGCTGCGCCATACCCTGACGGATGCACCAAGCACCGCGACGAGCCCGAAAAAGATGAGCGCCTTCCGCTCGGCCGGAGTTGCCATACGGCCAACTTCCGCCAGAAAAGAGCGGCGCGACGGATCAGGGAGCGTCGCGCCGCATCATTAACGCGGGAAGTATGTCAGGCCTGGCGCCGGAAGCGAGGCTGCGACGCGGTGTGTGTGTGTGTCCTACGGCTGGTTCGTGACGAGGGCCGCTGCAACGTCGCCGACGATGCCGAGTGATTTTGCCGAGATCTTGTCCATGGTATCGGCGAGCGTGTGATGATAGTTCTCCGATGGGGACTCGTAGTCAATGTCAATCACGTCGATGACCCGCAATCCCGCTTGTAGCAGAGGTATGTGGTCGTCCGTAACAGCGTACTTCGCTTCGGGGATGAAATACCTGGAATAACCGAGGTCTGCCGCAGTATTCCAGACACGTGAGACCACTTCCGGTGCGCGGGCTACAGAGTTCTGTTCCTGGTAGATGTCCAGGTCCTTGTCGCCTATCATATCGAACAGGACGCCAAAGATCGGCTGATAGCCCGGCGACGGGAGATGCGATGCGAAGTAGGTGGACCCGATCAGGACGTCGACATCGGGTGGTCCGAATGTGCCGTAATCCTCGCCGTCGACGAAGAGCAGATCTACGCCGACGTTTGGCGGTGTCTTCTTGAGCAGATCTCCGAGCGCGACAAACATGCCGACACCGGACGCGCCGTCGTTGGCTCCGAGGATGGGCTTGGTGCGATTGGCTGGATTCGGGTCCTGGTCGGCGACTGGTCGGGTGTCCCAATGCGTGACGTAGAGGACACGGTCCGTCGCCGTCGGCCGGAAGCGTGCGAGGATGTTACGCATCGGAATGCTGTCGCCGTTGGCGAGCGTGTGCATCCATCGCTGCTCGATGACAGTGTCTGCGCGGGTTCGCATTTGAGCTACGATCCAGTCGCCGGCCTTCTGCCAACCCGGGGAGCCGGGGACTCTCGGCCCAAAGGAGACTTGTATACCAGCGTAGTTGTAGGCAGCCTGACCATCAAACCCCGTTTTTGTTTTCTGCGTGCAGGCGGCTAATGATACAATTGCTAGTGCGGCAAGTAATCGATTCATACCCATACCTTGTGTGTGTCGGGAAAGATACAGTGTCGCTGTTGAACTCGTGTGGCGCGGATCAGTGCATTTCACCGGAGTAGAACTGCAAGTGCAGGATGGCGCTCAGGACAGTCTGCGTGAATTCCCTGCTCAGGTTGTTGTCAAAGCTCTGAACCCTGGAAATTACGAAGCTCGATGTCATTGTATCGGAGACATCGGTGTCAGCAGAGAATGACGCAGATCGACGGCCGTTGTCGGTCAGCCTGCTGCGCCCAAGTGCCGCGAGCGGGTTGATGACGTAGCTGGCTCCCCTGCTATTCTGGAAGGAAATGCGGGCACGCAGGTCACTATGCGGATGCCACTGCGGCGGGAGCGTGAATGCGCGCGATATGTCGGCGTTCATGTCCAGGGATTTGCCGCTGCCCGCGGCACCTGGTCGATTATCCAATCGCTGAATCAGGTTGGCGCCGAACGAAGTCGTGGTTGGATGTGATCCAGCCCAGATCGCACTGAGCGAGATTGGATAGCTCCGGATTCTTGTTTCGCCGTTATCAGCGCCGTCACTGGAGGCTGCGGTCAACTCACCCGCGCTCGTGAGCATCTGGCGCGTCCCGGCGACACGCGCGCTGGCGGTGAAGGCTTTTATTAGCGCGGTCGAATCGGTGGTGTGCGTGGTCCAGCGCAGCGCGACATCCGGGAACACCAGCTGAGTTACATCGCCGATATCCTGCGTGTTGTCGGAGGCCAGAGTCCAGTTGCGCATGCTGACGCGCTGCAAATGGTTGGTCAGAGTAGCGCCGAACGGCAGATTGATAGTCTGCGACATGGACAACTGGTTGTTAAGCCCCGCACTCGTTGCCTGCTGAGATCCAATGTGTCGGAACTGTGCTATGTCGCCAAATCCAAGTTGATACAGGAGCGGGGCTCCCTGTGCGGCGCCGCTGTACGCGGTGAGGACATCGCGATCCAGAGACACATCCAACGGTTGGAATGCCTTAAGGAATCCCACGATCCCAGCTGGAAGTGGTGTCATGCTGGCGAGTGAACGGAAATCGACCGTGAAGCCGAAGTTGGTATTCTGAGTACTGCCGATCTGTCGTGGTATGCGGAACGACCCGAGCGAGTCTACTGATCGGATGAAATCGAGCGTGTTCGGATCGTGCAGCATGTTGTAATTGGAACTGGTATTGAAGCGAGCCTTCAGCCAGGGGAGGGGAGCAATGCTGTAATTCAACTGGGTCCCGACATTACGTTCACGCTCCAGTCCTGTATCGAATCCTGCCAGTCGATTCCGTTCGCTCGCATCGACCAGGCCGAGTGTTGGGAAATCCGAATATGTCCTGAGATCCCGCAGCGAGGAGAGATTGAATCTTATCGTTCCATTTCGCAGCGGATGAAACGCAATCGCTCCACCGTTGCGAATGGTGTTCGTCACGCCATTGACAACGCGCGCCGTGTCGTCGATCGCATCGGCCGGCTTGAGGTAAGTTAGACGACGATCGTTTCCATTCTCGTACGTCGACGTGAGGTATACTTCGGTCGGCAGAATTGACGCAACCGATGGTGAAAGTGAGCGGATGAGGTTGTATTCAAGGCCGACACGAAGATCATGGGCGTGACCGTCCTCATATTCACTTCTTGCGGCGGCCGACGTGAATGTTCCCTGCATACTCAGATTATTCAGCACTGGTGCAAGTGTTCCGCCCTTGACCGGAGTGGCGCGTTTCACTCCGAACGTGACCGATGTCGCCGCACTTCGCGGTGTTCGCAACCCGGGAACGGCACTCGCATCAATGTCTGACTGCGTCAAATAGGTTGGGTCGCTTGATGCGCCGCTGTAGTTGATTGTCACGGGGATCGAGTATCCTACTGAACGCGGGAGCAGCTTCTCCAGCCTGAATGCCGCGCTGAGGTCCATGGTGTTGTCTGTGAGATACGTTGGCTGATCGCCCAGTTGTCGGAAATTTGGATCGCGACGAGTGACATTCAGTCGTACATCCGCAAAATCGCTGGCGGTTATTCCAAGTGCGACCTGGCCCGCAAATCCAGCTGCGTCCACTACGCCGCCGAGACGGATGTCATCCACCCAGAGCTCGAGTGTATCGGCAGGTGTAATCGGACTCGCCGCGGCACTACCTGGAACGCGTACCATGCCGACAGCGACTTCCTGTATTGCCGCGAGATTTGGCGGATTAACACCAGGATCCGTCGTGTAAACCATATAACCATCCGAGCACGCCGCGTACAGCGCGCTGGTCGCTGTTGTTGGCTGGAACGGAGTGCTGGCAATCATGGCGGAGTCATCGCCAGTACAAGTATTCCTCTGTAAACCGCGCAGGTACGCATTTTGAATTTGTGCTCTCAGCGCGATGAGTTTGCTGAAATCCACGACGATCTCTGGCTGCCATGCAGCGGGGCCCGTTCCACTTCCAGGCAGAGTGGTGTGATACATGTAGAAGTTGGTTTCGTCGTGACCAATCTTGACGTAGAACTGCAGTTCTCCGTTGCTCCCCCAGCCGGCGCTCACACCGCGCGCCCACAGTCTCAGTTCCTTGTAGCCGAGGAAGTTCTTCTGGCCCTCCGGGAACCGGTAGTACGCTTCCGCCCGGTCGAAAGTGTTGAGCCCGCCTGCGACGATTCGAAGCGAATGTTCGTTGATCAGCACACGCGACGAAGTGATCGCAGTCGCCTTGAGATCCGGTAGGTTACCAACACCTGGTGGCGAGTCGTAGTTGATACCACTTGAGACGCCACGATCCTCGGTACCGACTGTACCAACCGTGACAAAGCCGACGCCCGGCTGTTCACCTGCGATTCCGTGGACTGGCGCATCGTTTCGTTTAAGCCACGGCGCGCCACTCAGACGCAGCCGATCGAGTGCGACCTGACTGAACGCACTATCGGGAAGTCCGGCGCCGGATATCATGGTGATTCGTAGCGCGCGTGCGCGACTCAGGAGCGGCGCGTTGAGAGTGTCATCGGGAGACCGGAAAGGTACTCGCACAAAGACCCAGCACACCGGCGGTCCTGCGACTTCCCCGCTTCTCACCGGACGCGTGATGCACTTGCCGACACGGTTGTACTTGCGCTGATCCGACAGATCGACGACAAAGCGGCGAATCTGCTCCTGTTCGCGTTGAGAACTTGTCAGATTAAGGACGTTGTCGCCGTCCAGATCTTCTTCATCGAGGCGACCATTGCCAACTGTACAATTGGCCCGCGTGTCACCGAGCTGATAGAGCGCTCCGTATTGATTGCGACAGATGTCGAATCGGGGCACGATGCGTGGTATCGGAAGCTGACCCGCGATAGTGTCTGCTATGACAACGACGCTGTCTCTATCTCCTGGCAATCCGGTGTCGTTGACATTCGCGTTGAAGGTTCGTGAGAACGGGTCGCGCTCGCCATTGAGCTGGTCGTAGCCAGCCAGCCGTCTTCCGGTCATCGTTGTATCTCGGAGGATGCGATTCACCGCCTGGATTCGCACCGTATCGGGCTGGAGCGCTACGGAGTTCTCGGATATCTCACCGACGTCGAAAACGAGAGTTGGGTTTCTGGATCTCCTCGCAGACGACGTGTCAACGAGCGCCCAAAACTCAAGATTCTCTGTCCGTGACACATCTGCTCCGGACGGACTGAGTGACGTCCGGATTGAACGCCATCGTCGGCCAGTCGTAGTCTCGCCGGTATTCCAGTGGGCGTTGCTATTCGGGTCGTTGCGCAAACCGAGAGAGAGCGGGAACATGGTCATCCAGAGTATCTGCTCTGGTGCGGCGGCACCGACTCCCGCGAATTCAACTTCAGGATCGATTTTATCGATGGTGAATTGCAACTGTCGACCGGTCGAATCGCGCACGTTGGTCTGATACGCCATCTGTGCCGCGCGATTCAGGTCGAGAGTATTGGTGCCAAACCGCGCCAGGACATTGTGGGCAGCGGCTGGCTGACTGCTGTAGTACCAGTATTGGTCGCCAAGAAGTACGTCCAGTCCGCCCGCTTCCTCGAAGGATTCCAGGTACGCCTGCTGTCGCGGGTTCGGTTGCGGTTTGCTGGCTGCGAATTCACCAGCAAGCGACACGTGCGACGGAACGTCGGTGTGGCCATAAGGCAGGCGCGATACCAGTCGCGTCAGCGGGTCCGCATCGAAGTTCATCGTGGTGTTGATGCCGGCGATGAGCATCGATTGCGGTTCGAGCCCGAGCGCAGGACGGGTGTATGTGCTTTTCTGTGATTGCGAAAGCGCGAGAATGCTTATTTGTCCATTGGTGAGCGGTATCTCAAGCGACGATCCGATGATGGACGTCGGGGTCTCGACGAACAGCGGATTTTCCTCGAACTGGACCGTCACCTGTCGAGGTCGCTGGAAGAGTGTATCGGGGCGCGCGAAGTTGACCCGACCGAGATCGTAATCAACGGAATAGTCGCTGCCCCGAGCGAGCAGCACGTTATCGACCAGGATGCGTTCGGAGTTGGGTCGCACCTGAACAGCGCCGAGTGAAAGGGTACCGTTCGTACCGTTACTCTGAGCCTGATAGCGCAGGCGCAGATGATAAACCGCACTCGGTCGCTGCGACGTGATCAGATAGTCCGCAGGAGTCGTGTAGACCGTGTCGTTGTGGGGATTGCCCGCGCCCGCAAGACCGGTGCTCGCGAATGGTTTAACGGATGGAAATATGAGAAATTGATCGCGGATGGTCGACGTGCCGAAGGCACCGACGCCGAGTGCGAAGTCAGGGTCCGTTGGTCTTGGCCAGAGGCGATTCTCGACGTCGAAAGTCGAGCTGTTGGTCGGCTGGGCGAGGCCAAACAGCTGGAGATATGTCGCAGCGTTGCCCGCGACCGGTTTCTCCTGATCCGTAGCGTTTCCTGTTACGACCTTGACTGATACACTCTGCCGCACCACGTCACTGCCACCAAGTCGATATACCGATCGAATTTCTCGACGAAACGCGGGGTCGGTCGGTTGCACATTCGGATCCCACAGGAGATTCGCGAACTGATCGCGGTTGGAAGTATACTCCAGATCCGGAGTACCACCTGTCGAGACGTAGGTCGTTTCGACGCCGTTGATGCGGACCTTGTACGCTACAACGAGTCGTTCGTTGTTAAGCGAGAGCGGTCTAACCAGGGCGATCCAGAGGCGCGACGGGTCTGCGTAGTAATCCACGCCTTCGCGAAGATATTCGTAAACCTGACCCTTTTGAGAACGCGGATCACCAAGAATACGGAACTGGGGGCCATTTGGATTGGGAGGTTGCCCACCGATGAGCAGGCGATACACGAACAGCTTGACCGGTCGAAGCGTATCGGGAAGCGCAGCCGCAAGCCGACTCATCTGTTGCCGATTGAGAATGTCGATGTTCGGATATCCGGCGAACAACTTCGGATCGACGGTGAAGAAGAAGCGACGCGGCTCGAACTGATAATCCTCGACCGTGCGATCCACCGCCTGCAGTACGTGATCTCCAACCGTAAAGACTCTATCGCGAACGACATTGCCCTTCTGCTGTGCTATGATGCTGCGGAGTTTGATTCCCTCACCGAGATTGGCGATTGCCTGAACGCCGTAGTTGCCGCTCGGAATTGCTGCGGTAATGAACCTCGAAGGTGGCGGTTGGAACGTGACGTTGCCGACTTCCAGTTTTTCCAGGAATTCGCTCGGCTTCCCTTCGAACGCGATTGATATCGTGTTGGAAGCATCGAATTCGCGCTGGGAGTCGTAGTCGACGTTCACGTGGACGCGATCGGCTACGACACCGGCGGACCTGAGCGCGTACTGAAAGTCGAGCGTTGGCTCGAAATTGGACCGGCAGGTGTTGGCGGTCAGGAAATACGTGACGCCTCGACAGCGGTTGGTCTCATCCTTCTCGTTCCTGAATTCGAGGCGGGAGTCGACCTGAATGCCCAGGTCGGCATAATCCCCGAACAGCCCTTGGTCAGTTGACGGACTTCGCGGCTTCCGCTGCTGCGCGTCCTGGGCGGAGAGGGGTTGGGGGAGGCCTGATGCAAAGCTCTGGGCGGCGACCTGCCCCCAGACGGATTCGAGTATCGAACGACTGTTCAGTTGGAAGGCTGTGGCACGGGCGGCCTGAATCTGGGCCTCCGCTTCGCGATACAGGGCTGCGTCGGCGCGGGTCTGGAGAGCCGGTAGGCGAAGCGGGAGGGTATCCGTGCCGATCCGGACGCGAAGGCGTGACGGACTGCGCGTCGTTGTGTCTTTTACTTGCGCGCTAAGCGGCGTCGCAAACGCGGAAGCCAGTGCGAAAAGCAAGGCAGCAGCGCGTGCGAGGAACAGGGCCGATGCCCTGATCCGACGCGCGTCCCGTGACCCAGGGGACGCGTGCTCTCTCCGGTGCTCAAGCGAATGGAGCCCGGGGGAGACCCACCCTGTAAATTTCACCTCGTGAAGATACTCTCCAGATACGTCCTCAAGGAGCACCTGGGGCCTCTCACATTCGCGCTCACCGCCCTGACTTCGCTGCTACTTCTGAACTACATCGCGAAGCAATTTGCGAATCTGGTGGGCAAGGGGATTCCATGGTCTGCGGTAGCGGAGTTCTTTGTTCTCTCGATTCCCTTCACAGTAGCTCTGACGCTCCCGATGGCGGTCCTTGTGGCGACGCTGCACGCTTTCAGCCGAATGGCGTCCGAGAATGAGATAACGGCGCTAAAGGCGAGCGGAGTCAGCCTTAGCAAGTTGATGACTCCGGTCCTGATTGCCGCGGCGGGTGTCACTGTATTCATGATCATCTTCAACGATCAGATACTGCCCCGGACGAATCACCAGCTTGCGGTGCTTCAGTCCGACATCGCACAGAAGAAGCCCACGTTCGCGCTGCGCGAACAGGTAATCAACGAAGTGAGTCCGGGAAAGCTTTTTCTCCGTGCCAACCGACTGGACGAAGAGTCCAATCTCATGCGTGGCGTGACGATTTACGATATGAGCGACCCGACTCGGCAGAGAACGATCTATGCGGACAGCGGCAACATGGCTCTCGCTCGTAATCAAAGCGACCTGTTGATGACGCTATACCATGGGAGCATGCAGGATGTGCCGGTCACGAATCCTGGTCAGTTGCAGCGGCTGTTTTTCAACGTCGATCTGATAACTGTCAAAGGCGTGGCGAACCAATTTCAGAAATCGGGTGAGGATCAGACCAAGGGGAACCGCGAGATGTCGGTCTGCGAGATGCAGCGCGAGGTCATGCGTAACCGTGCGGAATACATGGCAGCGCGGAACGACTTCCTGCACGGATTGCAGGCCGCACGCGAAAAGGGTGTGAAGTTGATGCCGGATCTCTACACCACCGACACGAGACTTCCCTCCAGAGTGTCACTTGGCGGCCTTTACTGTGGGCTGCTACGCAAAATTGAGGTACAGAAGCTTGGTGCGCAGGCTGCGCCGCCAGCGCCAGCGCCAGCGCTGCAGAAGCCGGCACCGGGCCGGATCACCGCGGCTGGTGACGCGACGCCATCGGCGTTGACGACGCCGACCACGCTTGAAGTTTCGCGGATTCGTCTGGCGGACGCACGGATGCGGATCGACGGGGATGAGATTGAGATTCACAAGAAGTTCGCACTAGCTGTTGCGTGCTTCGTGTTCGTGATGCTTGGAGCACCCATAGCGCTGCGCTTTCCGCGGGGTGGCGTGGGCCTGACGCTCGGCGTAAGTCTCTTCGTGTTTGCACTCTATTACATCGGCCTTACTGCCGGGGCGGCGGCGGCGTCGGCGGGATTGCTTCCACCGTATATCGCGATGTGGGCCGCCAATGTGATCTTTGCCCTTGTCGCCATCATTATGTTGTTGCGCATGGGCAAGGAAGGGAGTACAGCGCGTGGTGGAAACATGACGGAAGCCTGGTCGAATTTGAAATCATGGATGGCTGGTCTGTTGCGTGGAGCGCACCTGTTGCCGGAGCGCAGAAGCGAAACATGAATCTGAATCGGATAGTCAACCCACTCGATCGCTATGTGTTCAGCGAGTTCTGGCGCATATTCCTGACGACTGCACTTGGATTTCCCGTACTCCTGATTGTCATCGACATCACGGACAATCTCAACACGTACCTGCAGCGCGGACTCCCCAAGTCTCAGCTTGCGCTCAGCTATCTGTACTTCCTGCCGGATTCGATGTTCATGATTCTTCCGGCGGCGGTTCTGTTTGCAACGGTGTTTTCGATCGGCTCGATGACGCGACACTCCGAGATCACCGCAGCGAAGGCGTCGGGGATTTCATTCTATCGTTTCATCGCTCCCATTTTTGCGGGGGCGATCTTCGCTGTGGCGCTTGGATTGGTGCTCGGTGAGTGGGCACCACACACCAACAAGCGTCGCCTGGAGTTGCTGGAGACGCAGCGTTTTGCAAGCAACTCCGACAGGTTCAATTTTGCTTACGCCGGAGATGCGGGTCGGGTTTACAAGATCGGCGGATTGCATCTTGCGACCAAAAAGGCGGATGGGATAGACATCGAGCGGAGGGGGAGCGGGCCGGATTATCCCTCCTATGTCGCAACAGCAGGCGCGGCGGCATACACGCCGAGAGGGTGGGTGCTGGGTCGCGGCACCATGCACATCATTACTGGCGACGCCTCCGATATAACGTTTACATTCGATTCGTTATACGACAAGCAATTCATAGAGAAACCTGAGGAGTTGACTGCGTCGGCCAGGTCTCCGCAGGAGATGGACTACGCCGAGTTAGGACGGTTCATCAAGGCGATGGAACGGTCTGGTACCGATGTCAATAAATGGCGGGTCGAGCGGATGCTGAAGATCGCCATTCCAGTCACAAGCCTGGTAATTCTGCTTTTCGGCGCGCCGCTTGCAACCAGCACTCAGCGGGGTGGGACTGCATATGGCGTGGGCATAAGCCTGGCGACTACTGTTGTCTTTCTCATGCTGATTCAACTGACAAAGGCCGTGGGGGGAAAGGGTCTCATATCCCCGGAGCTAGCCGCATGGCTGCCGAGCATTCTATTTGGGGTAATTGGATTGACGCTATTCGCGCGTGTGCGTACCTGAGTGCGGATAATAGACAAGGTTGCCGGGCCGTTTTCGCGCATAGGTGAGCGTGGCTATTTCGCGGCCGACATCGTTCGCGCGTTGCCGGATTGGCGAACATATGGCCGTGAGACGGTCCGGCAGATGCGGAACGTCGGCGTGGATTCTGTCCCGCTCACAATAATTGTCGCTGCATTCATCGGAGCCGTAACTGCGTTCCAGACGCGGTATCAGCTGTTTGGCGGCGTGCAGCTTTCGGTGGTCGGACTGATCTCCAGACAGTCCATAATTCTGGAACTGGGTCCGCTTCTGACGGCGCTTGTGCTTACCGGACGGGTTGGCGCCCGTATCACTGCCGAGCTTGGCACGATGCGAGTGACGGAGCAGATCGACGCGCTTGAGACGTTGGCGTATGATCCGATTGCGTATCTGGTCGTGCCGCGAGTATTGGCGGCGATCATAATGCTGCCGATTCTGACGGTATTTGCGGATGCGGTTGGTGTTGGGATGGCATTTCTGACTTCGATCGTCGCAACGGACATCCTGCCGTCGGATTTCATGGCCGGACTCCAACTCGCGTTCGCGCCGTTTCAGATTGTGTACTCACTTATCAAAGCGACCGTATTCGGTGCTGCAATCGCGTTCTTCTGCTCTTATGAGGGATACAATGCGAGTGCTGGCGCCGAGGGTGTTGGGCGGAGCACCGCCACCGCAGTTGTCATTACATCAGTAGCGATACTGGTCCTGGATGCTGTTACCGCGCTGCTTCTGGCGCCATACCTGCAAGCCTGAGCTGAACTGAGATCATGAGAAAAACTCGCGACGATATTCTTGTCGGTGTGGTAATCATACTGGGACTTCTGACCGCCATAGTCGGATCGCTGTGGCTTGCGCGTGGCGGCCTGTCGAAAGGATACCCGATTTACGCCAAGTTTGCGTGGGGTGCGGGTCTCAAGACAGGTGCTCCAGTGTGGGTGAGCGGCGCCGCCGTTGGATACGTAGCTGACGTGAACTTTGAACCGGATGGCACGCTTCTCACACAGTTGAGAATCACGAGCAGTCAACCGATTCCAAAGGAGAGTCCGGCGTCGGTCGTGCCGAACGGAATCTTTGGCGACGTGGCGGTGAATTTCACGCCCAAGGCCACGGGAGCGAAATACGTCGAGGGTGACACCGTGGTGAGCGGGCCTGCATCAGCCGGTATAGCGCAACTAACGGCCAAGGCGGACTCGATAACGACGTCTGTCGCTGCGCTGACAAGTGCGATGAACAAGGAACTCGTCGCTGGCGGTGGCCTTGCGGACCTGCGAATGACACTAGCGGGCACCAACAAGCTGATTGGTCAGCTGAGCGCGATTGCGGCTACGCAATCGACGCAGCTCACGGAAACGATGACGTCGCTCCGCCGCGCGACTTCGTCGATCGATTCCGTGAAGATCGATTCGACGCTGTCCAATCTTCGCACAGCCAGTGGCAACATGACTTCGTTGACGAGGTCTCTGGATTCAACAGGGCGCGCGCTGAATCAGATCGTGGCGAAGGTTGACAGTGGAAATGGATCGGCGGCGAAGTTGCTCAACGATCCCGCACTGTTCAACGACATGCATGCGCTGCTCGGCCGGATGGACAGTCTGGTCGCGGATATCAAGAAGAATCCGAAACGTTACATCAATGTGAAGGTGTTCTAGGACTGAGGTAGTCGGCGCGGCAGGTCATCCCGCCGAATGGCGGGCTGACCGCACCATCAACGACAATGCGCCGGTACGGAGTTCCGTACCGGCGCATTGTTGCATTACTTGACCAGATCGCTACTTAGAAGCTGTAGCGGAGGGAAAGCTGCATCTGGTAGTTCGACTCGATGTTCGCGAAGTTGAACTTCGGCTGTGCGCCTGGCGTGAACTGGTACAGAGGCTGCGTCTCGTTTGCGCTGCCCTTGATCAGAGATCCGGTCTTGTTGACGAGCGTGTTTCCGCCGTAGAGAAGTGTCACGTCGGAATAGGTGAAGGCCTGCTGACCCCAGTTCTTGTTAACGAGGTTGAGGAAGTTGAACACGTCGAGCTGGAGCGAGACGTGCTGTCCATTGAACGTCGGCAGCGACTGACGCAGTGAGACGTTCATCACGTTCGCCCACGGAGCGCTGCAGCTGTTGCGCTTCATGATCGAACCGCGCTGATCCTTGAGGCAAGGCGTGCTGTTGATGAAATCGTTGAACGCCTGCGCTTCCTGGGCCGCGGTGTACTTCACCGTGGTCCCACTCTTGATGTCAGCGAACTGAATCTCATTCGGATCCGTTGCATCCTTGGGGATGTAGATCGGATCGTTGCTGTAGTTGCCATCGCCGTTCATGTCGCTGTAGTTGATGTAGTCGAACGGAGAGCCCGAGCTACCGATGTACGTGAGCGACAGATCCGTTTTGGTCCTGAAACTGTACGAACCCTGCGCGACGATCCTGTGCGGCTGGTTGAAGTCAGACGTCGACAGCGCGGTGCTGGACTCGTCGCCGGCCCAGCGACGGCCGTACGCGTAGTTGGATGCCGCGGTGCTCGAGGTGAGCGCCTGGACGTCCTTCGCGTTGGTATACGTGTAGAATATCGAGCCGCTCCAGTTGGTCAGGAAGCGACGCTGGAGTCCGGCGGTGAGGCTGTATGAACGATCCTTGTTCTGATTGGACACGTCATACACTGCGTTACGGCCTGCCACCTTGAGCACCGGGGCGGATGGCTGCGGCCCGTACATGACGCGGCCGTGTTCATCAACCCCCTGCGGGCCGGCGAGTGCGATGTTCTGATAAAACGGAGCGTAGATCGCGTGCGAGTAAAGACCCTCGAACGTTGCGATCAGGCCATCGCCGATTGCGTGATCGTAACCGAGAGATGCACGCAGATCCTGCGGGAAGCGGAGATCCTTCTGCAGGAGATCGATCTCGCCGCCAAGTGCTGGCGTCTTGGAACCGCACGACGTCGGCGGAGTCTTGACGGTGGCGGCGTTAAACGTTGGGAGCACATCCTTGGAAGTGCACGTGAGCAGCGCAACGCCGGTCAGGCCGGAGTTCTGGAAGGCGTTACCGAGCCATACATATGCCGGGTGTCCGACAAAGGAGCCGATGCCACCGCGGAGCTGATTGCGCTGATTTCCGGTCACGTCCCAGTTGAAGCCGATACGCGGCGAGTACTGGATGTTGCCCGACGGAATATCGGCGGTATTGCGGCCAAACTGCGTCAGAATCGTTGGATTCGTCGGCGGCGTGTCGGTGAAGCGAGGGACATCGAGACGCAGGCCGTAAGTCAGGCTGAAACGATCGGTAAGATTCCAGTTGTCCTGAGCATAGGCAGAGTAATTCTGTGCCTTGAAGCGAACCGCGCCGTCTCCGGTAACCGGAACGCCAACGATGTAGCCGTTCGGCCTGCCTGCTTCGAGCGAATCGAGATTGCCGAAGGTCCATACACCGGCCGAAGCCTGCGCGTAGAGGTTTCGCACCTCGAAGAGCGTTCCCTGCGCACCGAATGTGATGCTGTGAGAGCCGACTGGATACGTGAAGTTATCCGTCAATTCGGTGATGTTCTGATCCAGCGAGTTGCCCTGCGAGTACCGCTCGGTCCCGCCAACGAGGCTGGCCTCACCCGGCGCGACCGCAGTCACCATTGGGAAACGTCCGCCGACGCCAGGGCGGTTGTCGCGAATATTGGTGATACCGACGAGGAACTCGTTGTATGCACCGTTATCGAAGTTGGTTCTGAACTGGCCGCCGACATTGTTCTTCGTGGACAGATACTGATACTGATACGAAGTCAGCGGGAAACTCGGAAGACTTCCGGTCGACCCACGCGAGAAGGCGTCAGACTGCGCCGAGCCGTAGTTGTCGCGAAGGACGAGTGTCGAGTTCCATGGGAGATGGAAGTCGAGACGACCGAAGAAGTTGGTCAGTGGGTGCTTGTTGGTAACCTGACCCGCTCCGCCGGGGTTGATTCCGACATTCTTCAAATCGTTCGAGAAACGGTCGAGTGTCGCCTGGGAAAGATTGCTTCCCGGAGCTCCGAGATAGAAACCGGTCGCTGGCGTGCTCTGCTGCTGCCACTCAGGGTTGATGAAATAGAAGACCTTGTCCTTGACGATCGGTCCGCCCATCGTGAAGCCATACTGCGACTGACTGTAGTCGTTGATGTATGGCTGAGAGCGCGTAAATGACTGATTGCGGCCGACATAGTACGCCGAACCGTGAAGATCATTCGTGCCGCTCTTGGTCACGGCATTCACGAGAAGACCGACGAAGTTGCCCTGGCGAACATCGAACGGTGTGAGAAGAATCTGGTATTCCTTCACCGACTCGATACCGATCGACTTGCCGCCTGCCTGTCCGCCAGGCTGGCCCGTAGAGCCCAGTCCGAAGAGGTCGGTTTCACCCGTACCGTCGATCTGGATCTGGTTGTAGCGATTGTTGACGCCGCCGGCCGAGAGACCGGCCGCGATGCCCGTGCCGCTCTTGAGCGTGGTGGAAACCTGCGGAACCAGCGTCACGAAGTCGGTGAAGTTACGATCGAGGCTGGGCAGCCTGCGCAGCGACGAGTCGGAGATGGTTGTGACAACACCGGTATGAGTAGGCGTGATCACCGTACCCGATGCCTGGCTCGATACGTTGACCGCAGTGAGCGTCGTGGTCTGCTCATTCATGCTCAGGTCAATTCGTCTTACCTGACCAAGCTGGATCGTTACGCCAGTCTTTTCCGCCGGCTGAAAGCCGATGCGTCGCACGGTTATGGTGTATGGTCCACCGACTTCCAGCCCGGAAATCGTGTAGAGCCCATTAGTACGGGTTATGCTTCCGGCGCGGGCGCCAGTTGCAGTGTTAATGATCTGAACCTGGGCCGATTCAATGCCGACGCCAGACGCATTAGTGACTACGCCCGAAACGCCGCCTGTCGTGATGCCTTGCGCGGTGGCACGCGAGGCACTCACGGTGAAAAGCGTGACCAGTGCGGCGAAGGCGAGGGACCAACTACGCTTGAACATGCAGTCTCTCTGATTAAGGAAATGTAAATTCTACAGGTGAACGGAGATTTTGGGCAGTAGGAAATTGCAACGGCTTTGCAACACCTTATCGAACGGATGTTCGATTTATCCACGGATAAAACAGCAAGCCCGAAAAGATCACCGCGAATATCGCGAGGGTCGGATTACGTGCCGTGGCATCGGCTAGTGCGCTCCCGAGGAGATACAGGATCGCCAATACAAAAATAATTGGGGCGATTGGGTAGCCGAATGCTCTAACAGCCGGGTTGTAGCCAGCCTTTTTCTTCCGGAGCGGGAAAATCGCCGCCACCCCGAGCGCATAGAAGGGAATAATCGCTGTCACAAACGTGTCAGCGAGTTGTTCGAACGTTCGAAGCATCACAAATACGACGCCAAGAGCCGTCGCGAGGAGAATCGCAGCGCCAGGCGTCTGAAAGCGGGGCTGGACCTTGCCCAACTGTTTGAACAAAAGCCCGTCTGTCGCCATCGCGAAAAGGATTCTGGGCCCGGTCAGCATGGAGCC